>CAZXYZ010000045.1:36626-78977 GCA_964645045.1 uncultured Pirellulaceae bacterium
GGCAAAACGGCGCAGGATAGTCACTTGTAACTGGGTAATTCTGACAGGCTGGAAGCCTATCCCACGCATGTTTGCTCCCGTAAATCAACAGCCCGCGTGTACTGGAGGTATAACGTAGCGTGCTGCGGCAAGCTAGTAAAGAACGGCGGGAGGCGTTAAAATCTGCCGAAGAGTAGTTGACGGCCAGCGGTCGGCTGGTCGATACTCTTAAGTTAAAGCCGTTTTATCTTTCGGACTCGGCGCGGTCGGAACGCGGTCGGCACGGTGCCGATTTGAGGCCAGACGCGCGGTTTCTAGCATGAAAGGGCAATAGCAATAGATCCCATTAAGAATCGGGTCAATGAGCAGATCCGCGTATCACCTGTGCGGGTCATCTCGGAAAACGGCGAGCAGTTGGGGATTCTGATTACCTCGGATGCCATCGAGCGAGCGCGCAATGTTGGTCTCGATTTGGTCGAGGTCGCCCCCAACGAGAAGCCTCCCGTCTGCCGCATCATGGACTTTGGCAAGTACAAGTACGAAAAAAAGAAGCGGGCCGGGCACAACGCGCACCAGATCAAGACCAAAGAGATCCGGCTGCGACCCAAGACGGGCGAACATGATATCGACTTTAAGATCAAAAGCGCCATAAGGTTCCTGCAAGGCAAAGATAAAGTGCAGGTGACGGTCGTATTTCGCGGCCGGGAGATGGCGCACATCGAAGAAGGACGCAAGGTGATGACCGAGGTCCTCCAGGAATTGGCCGAGTACGGCAAGGTCGAGTCGGCCCCGGCTCAGCATTCCCGGCGGATTATTTGCACGATCGCTCCCAAGTGATCGCCGTCTTGATATCGGACCGCCTTCCGCCACCTCCCCTTTGACGCCGCCGAGGTTTCGGCGTACAAAGGTGTCGTGCGGTTTTGTGAATAACGGCGTCCGTCGAAGTGCGTCCCTCGCAAGGGGGAACCGTGAACCTGGTCAGGCCGTAACAGGAGCAGCCATAAGCGGTGTACTCTTGTGCGGGGGGCGCTCTTCGGCGGACGCGTTTTTGTCTTGTGCGGCCCGTAATGCCAAGTCCCATGCCCAGCCAACCCGACGACGGCCATCGATCCCCCGACGCGGCCGCTGCAGGCAACCGTGCAGTAGACCAGTCCGTGCCTGCGGCGCACGAGTACGTCGTCGTCGCGCGGCGTTACCGGCCGAAAACGTTCGGCGAATTGGTGGGGCAGAACCAAGTCGCCCAGGCGCTGGGCAACGCGATTACGACCAATCGCGTGGGGCACGCGTACCTGTTTACCGGCGCGCGGGGAGTCGGCAAGACGTCGACGGCCCGAATTTTTGCCAAGTGCTTGAATTGCCAGAGCGGCCCGACGCCGACCCCTTGCGGTCACTGCGACGCGTGCGTCAGCATCGGCACCGGCGACGACGTGGACGTGCTGGAAATCGACGGGGCCAGCAACCGTGGCATCGACGAGATCCGGCAATTACGATCCAACGTGAACGTCCGCCCCAGCCGCTCGCGGTTTAAAGTGTACATCATCGACGAAGTACACATGTTGACGGTGGCGGCTTTTAACGCGCTGCTCAAGACGTTGGAGGAACCCCCGGAGCACGTCAAGTTTATCTTCTGTACGACGGACGCGGACAAAATTCCGATCACGGTCTTGTCGCGGTGCCAGCGGTTCGATTTTGCTCCGGTGCCGACGGATTCGATCATCGAGCGGCTGCGGTTCATCGTCCAGGAGGAGGGCGTCCAGGCGGATGACGAGGCCTTGCGGCTGCTGGCCCGCCGGGCCGGCGGTTCGATGCGGGACAGCCAGTCGCTGCTGGAGCAATTGCTGTCATTTTCCGGAGCCCGGATCACGGAAAACGACGTCCACGCGATGCTGGGAACTGCTCAAGGCGGGCGGCTGCAGACGCTGCTTGGTCATTTGATCGCCCGCGATGCGGCGCAGGCCCTCGAACAGCTGGACGCCGCCATTCGCGAAGGCGTGGATGTGGGGCAGTTGGCCGAACAGCTGTTGGGTTACCTGCGGGACATGACGGTAGCCCTGGTCGGATGCCAGCCCGAACTGATGCTACACGTGGCTGCGGCCGACTTCCCGGCCGTACAGCAAGCCGGACAGCAGTGGGGCCTGGAAACAGCGTTGGCGGCCCTGCAGATTCTGGACCAGGCCTTGATCCGGATGCGGCAGAGCACGCAGGTCCGGACCTTGGTGGAAGTCGCTCTGGTGCGGATCTGCAAGTTGGAGGACTTGGACGCCCTGCCCGGCTTGATCGCTCAACTCCGCGACGGCACCTCGCCGGCCGCCGGCCCCCCGATGCCCAGGACCCGCCGCGAGTCGCCGCCCGTCGCGCCATCGCGCGTACCACCGGCGGTGCCCGTTGCCGCGGCGCCGGCGCCCGAGCCGAAAGCCGAGGTCCGGCAGGAAATCGTCGCACCACCTGCTGCTCCGGCGCCCACGCTCCAGGACCACGCGGCACCCTACGCGGTCCGCCCGGATCCGGCTGGCGAACTGACGCTACAAGCGGCGGAGCAAGCTTGGCGCGAGACTCTGGCGGAGATCTCCGGGCTGAAAGCCGATCTGGCGGGAGACTATGTGGCCCTGGCCGTGTCGCCGAATCAGTTGGTGGTGACACTGAAAACGGTGTATAACAAAGACCACTGTGACCGTCCGGACGTGAAACGGGAATTGGAGCAGGGGTTCGCCCGGCGGCTTGGCCGCGCGATGCGTATCGAGTTTGCCGTGGCCGCCCAGCCCGACGTGCCGCCGGGAGAAAGGCGGGCGCCTGCCGTGTCGCGTCAGCAGCGGATGCGGGAATTGGAGCAGCATCCGCTGGTCCAGGAAGCGGTGCGGCTGTTTGACGCCGAGGTCATCCGGGTCGAAGAGCGGCGCGGCAACTGAGACCGAGCGACGAGGGAGTCCGATGTTCAAAGGTCTGGGAAACATGGTGTCCGTCATGCGGCAGGCCCGGCAGTTGGGCGCGCAGATGCAGGCGGTGACGGACAAGCTCAAGAGCCAGCGGGCGACCGCCAGCACCGGGGCCGGCATGGTCGAAGTCGAGGTCAACGGCTTGGGCGAAGTCCTGCGGGTGAAGATCGACCCCGCCCTGGTGGCGCGCGGCGAGCGCGAGATGATCGAAGACTTGATTCCCGCGGCCGTCAACCAGGCGGTCGCCAAGGCGAAGCAGTTGCACCTGGACGCTTTCAAAGCGGCGGCGGCCGACCTGGACGTGCCCGGGCTGGACGAGGCGTTAGGCCAGATTGGCGGCGAAGGCCCGGACGCGGAGTCTTGATATGGCGCAACTGGCGGAGTCCGTGACCCGCGTGATCGAGGAGTTTGCCAAACTGCCGGGGATCGGCAAAAAGTCGGCGGAACGATTGGCTTATCACATTCTGCGGGTCCACAAGAGCGAAGCGTTGGCTTTGGCCGACGCGATCCGCAACGTCCGCGAGAACGTGCATTACTGCAAAACCTGCTACAACCTGTCCGAAGGGGAGATTTGTTCCATTTGCCAAGACCCGCAACGCGACCCCACGCGGTTGTGCGTGGTCGAGCAACCGCGCGACTTGATGGCCCTGGAACAGACCGGCGTGTTCCGCGGCCGGTATCACGTGCTGCTGGGGCGGATTGCCCCGTTGGACGGAGTGGGTCCGGACCAGCTGACGATCGAACCGTTGGTCGAGCGGGTCAGGAACGGGCAGTTTCAGGAAGTCATCATGGCCACCAACCCGACGGTCGAAGGCGATGGGACCGCCCTGCACCTGTCGAACCTGCTGGCCGAGTTCCCCGTCGAAGTAACGCGTCTGGCGCGTGGCGTGACGTCGGGTAGCATTCTGGAGTACACTAGCAAGGATGTCTTGGCGGACGCCCTGACCGGCCGGCAGAAATGGTAATGCGGATGTTGGGGATCCCGTGGTCAAATGGCGGCAAAAAAGAGGTACACTAGTACGTTAGCGGCGACGTGCCTGAAAATCGCCGGCCTTACCTGTAGACGGAATCATGCGGCTATCACTCGGTCTCGAAACACGGCAATCTCTGCAGCAGGTCCAGAAACTGGCTCCGCGGATGATCCAGTCGATGGAAATTTTGCAGCTGCCGACGCTGGCGCTGCTGGAGAAAATCGACCAGGCGCTGAACGAGAATCCGGTGCTCGAACTGCAGGATTTCGAGCCGGATCAGGTGGAGGACGGGCCGCCGGTGGACGGGCCTGCCCCGGAGGAGGGTCCGGATTCGCCGACGGTGGAAGAAAAGGAACTGGTCGTCGACGAGCGTCAGGACAACGCCGACGATTTCGAGCGGTTGGTGGAACTGGACCGCGATGTGCCGGACTATTTTGACGAGTTCCCGCAGCGGTCCGTCAATCGGATGGAGGACGAGTCCGACCGCAAACACGACGCGATGGCCAATATCGAATCGCGTCCCCAGTCGCTGCAGGATTTCCTGCTGTTGCAGCTGGGCGAAATGGAACTGGATCCGGGGATTTTCGAGATCGCGGAACGGATTGTTTCCTGCCTGGACCCCAGCGATGGCGGGTATTTCCGCACCAGCCTGGAAGATCTGCTGTCGGCGGATGCAACGCAGGAACAGTTGCAGACGGCCCGGCGGGCTCTGCAGATCATCCAAACCCTGGAGCCGCTCGGCGTGGCCGCCCGCGACCTGCGCGAGTGCCTGCTGGTGCAACTGCGGCCGGAGATGCCCTATTACGAAGTTCAGAAGACGCTGATCCAGGACCACCTTGAAGACCTGCGCGACAATCGCTTGCCGGCCATCAAACGCAAGACTGGGTACAGCATCGAGACCATCCAGGCCGGCTGGAGTGAACTGCGCAAGCTCAATCCCAAGCCTGCCGCGTCGTTCGCCGATTCCGCCGTCCCTTCGGTCACGCCGGACGTGATTATCGAAAAGGACGAAGACGGACATTATCAGGTGGTGGTGGATGACAGCCGCACCCCGTCGTTGCGGATCAGCGAGTACTATCGCCGCCGCTTGGCCAACGGCACGGCGACGAACGACGAAAAAGAGTTTATCAAGCGGAAGATCAACGCCGCGCAGTGGCTAATCGAGTCGATCGAACAACGCCGCAATACGCTGACTCGCGTGGCCCAGGCGGTGGTCGACTACCAGCGGCGATTCCTGGACGAAGGCCCGGAGTTCATCGAACCGCTGAAGATGCAGCAGATCGCCGACCAGGTGGGCGTCCACGTCACGACCGTCAGCCGCGCCGTCGACGATAAATGGATTCAGACCCCGCGCGGGATCCTGCCCTTGCGGCGGTTTTTCGTCGGCGGCACACAGAGCGAGGATGGGGACGACATCGCGTGGGATACGGTTCGCCTGAAGCTGCAGGAGGTGATCGACGCGGAAGACAAGTCGAACCCCTTCAGCGACGACGAATTGGTCCAGGAACTGCGAAAACGGGGCTTGGTCGTCGCCCGCCGCACCATCACCAAGTACCGCCAGAAGATGGACATCCCCAGTTCGCGGCAGCGCCGCGATTGGACGCAGACCGGGCCGTAGCGGTGCAATCGCTCCGCCACGGAGGCGGAGATGCATGGTTGGAGTACAGCCTTTAGGCTGCAACGCGGGTCGAGATCCCGCAAAAGACAGGCTAAAGCCTGGACTCCAACGCGGCGATCCCGCAGAAAACCAGGCTAAAGCCTGGACTCCAACGAGGCGTTCCCGAGACAGGCGGCTGACCTTCCGGGCATTTCCTGTCAGCGGCTCAGCACGACGATTGCCAGATCCGCGTTCAGATTGGGGTCGTCGGTCACGCGGTGACGGGCCTGGGTGTCCAGGAACACGCGGTCGTGAATGTGAATGCCCTCGTCGCGGCAGAATTCGTCGAAATCCGCGATCGTCAGGAAGCGGACGTTCATCGTGTCGTACCAACGGCTGCCGCCGCCCAGCGAGACCAGCGGGGCCCGGCCCTCGTCAGCCAATTGCCTCCGGAGCTGGTGATAGCCCAGGTTCGGAAAGCTGACGATCGCCCGCCGCCCGACGCGGAGCATTTCCTTGATCACCCGCCGCACATCGATGATGGTTTGCAGCGTTTGTGACAGCGCCACGACGTCGAATTGGCCATCCGCGAAGACGGACAAGCCGTCATTCAAGTCGGCCTGCAGGACGTCCAGCCCCCACCGCACGCACTCCACGACGGCCAACTCGTCCAACTCGATCCCCGTCAAGTGCCGGTGCCCGCGTTGCCGCAACTGCAACATCAGGCCGCCCGTGCCGCAGCCCAAGTCCAGCACGCTGGCGTCGTGTGGAATCAGTTCCAGGATCGATTCGTAGTCCAACCGCTGCGGATCGTGGAAGATGCTGGTCGGCTTGTGAACGGTGCCGAGCCGTTGGGGCCAATGGGCCGTCTCCGAGTGCTCGGCTCCGGACGATTCGCCGCCGAGTTGCTCCGGCGAAAGCTTCGCGGAATCCCCGAACTCGCCCCCGTTCAAGTTTTCCAGAAAGCCCGCGATCATCGTTCCGTAGCTCGCCAGTTCGTTGGGCAGCAGGAACGCGTCGTGGCCGCATGAACTCTCCACGTTGCAATAACTGACCGGCTTTTCGTTCGCCACCAGGGCCTCGACGATTTGCTGGGATTGGAACGGCGGAAACAGCCAGTCCGAGGTGTAGCTGATCACCAGCCAGCGGCAGGTGGACGGACGCAATGCCTTTGCCAACTCTTCCGGCGTGGCCCCCAGGTCGAACAGGTCCATGGCCATCGACAGCGTGACGTAGCTGTTCGCGTCAAACCGCTCGCCGAAGCGGTCGCCTTGGTACGCCAGGTACGAGCCGACGGAAAACTTGGTCTCGAACTGCGTGGCGACGTCGCGCGGCGACAGGCGATTGGCGTCGAACTTCTGCATCATCGATTCGCGGGACAGGTACGTGATATGCCCCAACATCCGGGCAATGGCCAGGCCGACTTTCGGACCTGCTCCCTGATCGTAGTAGCGCCCCGCGTGGTATCCCGGATCGTGCAGAATGGCATTCCGGCTGACGACGTCAAATGCCAGGGCTTGGCTGGTCAGACGGGGGCTCGTGGCGATCGCCGCACAACCGGCCAGTTCGTTTGGATATCGCGTGGCCCAGGTCAAAGCCATGTGGCCGCCCAGCGACCCGCCGACCACGGCCAGCAGCCGGTCGATGCCCAAGTGGTTTACCAACCGCTTCTGCAGTTTGACAATGTCCCCAATGGTGATCAATGGGAAATCCGGCCCATAGGCGTGGCCGGTGGCCGGATTCAAACTGTTCGGCCCCGTCGTGCCGCGGCATCCGCCCAAAACGTTGGGGCAGATGACAAAATAGCGGTTGGTATCGATCGCTTTGCCCGGACCGATGGCGATGTCCCACCAACCGGGATCGTCCTGCGCGTCGTGTCCCGCGACGTGCGAATCACCAGAGATCGCGTGGCAAATCAGGACGGCGTTGTCCCGCGCCGGGTTGAGCGTGCCGTAGGTCTCGTAGGCCACCGTCACCGCAGGTAAAAAACGGCCCCGCTCCAACGGAAAGGGGCCATCGAAGGAGGCGTGCTGGGCGTATTTCAGCGGCTTGGCGTGCCGCACACTGTCACTGCTTTCGAATATGTTTTTGTCGGTCATCGCTGGTTCGTTTTGGCTGTACTTGGTTCGGACCGGGGATTACCACGGTCTTGGCATGGCCGAGGTTGGCCAAGCACCGATTGTAGCAACGTTAAGCCGACGTGCCAGAAGCCGTCAGGTCCTTTCCACGGCGGGTGAATCCGCTAGAATAACGGCGTGTCTAGTCGTTCACATCTTTTCATTTTCCAGGAGGTCGGCACCTTGCGATATGCACGTCGAATACTCGTTTGTACGTTCCTTTGCGGCTGGGTAGCTGCCACCACCATCTCGGCCTCGGAGCCAAAGCCTGCTGACACAAACGCCGATGAGCAGGAAATTCGTCAGCAATCGTTGCGAATGGTGGACGCTTTCAACAGCGGTCAAGCCAAGGCGGTCGCGGCGGCCTTTCTGCCGGAAGGCGAAGCGGTTGATGAAGAAGGAAACGTGTACCAGGGCCGCGAACGGATCGAAGAGGTCTTTGGAAAGTTCTTCGAAACGTTCCCCGGTGCCAAGATGACGCTGGATGTCGCCTCGTTCCGCCTGTTGGGGTCCGGTCTGGCCGTCGAGGATGGAATGCGGCGGGTGGTCACCAAGGACGGCACAGGCAAGGCGGCCACGAAATACACGCTGACGTACGCGAAACGCGACGGCCAGTGGCTGATCGCGTCGGCCCACGAGTCGATGGCGGACGCGGAACTGACGCCGCACGAGCGGCTGATGCCGCTGGCTTGGCTGGTTGGCGACTGGGTAGACGAAGACGCCGAATCGGTCGTGCTGATGTCCTGCCGGTGGTCGGAGGATGAGAACTTCCTGCTGCTGGAGTACACCGCCAAGATCCAGGGGCGGTCGGCGATGAAGACCAGCCAGCGGCTCGGCTGGGATCCCCTGCACCAACGCGTCCGTTCGTGGGCCTTTGATTCCGACGGCGGTTATGGCGATGCCCACTGGACGGCGATTGACGCTGGCTGGGTCCTCAAGTCGTCGGCGGTGCTACCGGATGGCCGGACCGGATCCGCAACCCTGTTCATCGAACCGGTGGATCAAGACAAGTTCGTGATGCGCGGCTTCGACCGGATCCTCGGCGACGAAACCAATGACGATTACGAGGTAACGATTGTCCGCCGACCACCGGCGGCCAGCAAGTGACCGGTGGATCGTCGCGCAACTTTGGAGTGCGGCGACTTGTCGCCGCTTTTCCTTCGTTCCCAGCGTTCTGAACGTTTGACGAAAATAAAAAAACCAAAGCGGCGACAAGTCGCCGCACTCCAAGGACAAACCGGTGAGAATCATGAATCGACGAGTGAATTCAATTGCCTTCGGCATCCTACTGATCGCTGTGTCCGGTTTGGTGCTGGTCCCTGACGCCTGGGGGCAAGGCCGGGGAGGAGGAGGCCGAGGCGGTGGTGGAGGAGGCGGCCGAGGCGCTGGCGGAGGTGGCGGCGCCAGGCCGTCGATGGGCATGGGCGGAGGCGGGCGGCCCAGCGGCGGTATGTCGCGTCCATCTCCCAGCGTGTCACGCCCCAGCGGCGGCGGGATGTCGCGGCCAAGTCCTAGTATTTCACGTCCCAGTGGGGGCGGCGCCTCGCGGCCCAACATTTCGATGCCGTCCAGTCGGCCCTCGCTGCCCAGCGTCAGCAACCGGCCGACAACGCTTCCGGGGTCGAGCCCGTCGATTTCGCGGCCCTCGATGGGAATTGGTAGCCGACCCGATTTCAGCGCCGGTTCCAGGCCCGAGATCAGCCGTCCTTCGGTTTCCCGGCCAAGCGTTAGTTCGCCTTCGTTCGGCTCTCGGCCAAACGTCTCGCCAGGGAACAGCAACCGCCCCAGCTTGGGCAACATCGATTCCGGCTTTGGCCGTCCCGGCTTGGGAGACATCTCGAGCGGTTTGGGGCGTCCGAGCCCAGGCGGTGGACGGCCTGGCATGGGGACGCCGGGACTGGGCACGCTCGACCGTCCCAGCACGCTGCCCGCCGACCGGCCGTCGTTCGGAAAGCCGGGTGGGGGAGTTGGAGACCGTCCCGGCCTTGGGAAGATCGACCGTCCCAGCACGCTGCCCGCCGACCGGCCGTCGTTCGGAAAGCCGGGTGTGGGAGTTGGAGACCGTCCCGGCCTTGGGAAGATCGACCGTCCCAGCACGCTGCCCGCCGACCGGCCGTCGTTCGGAAAGCCGGGGATTGGGGACAGGCCGGGGATCGGCAAAGACATTCCGGGGATCGTCGACCGGCCCGGAGTCGGTCGGCCAACGCCCAAGCAACTGCCTGGCGACCGGCCGATCATCGGCGACCGGCCCGGGATCGGCGATCGGCCGATTATTGGGGGCCGGCCGGGAATTGGCGGCCGGCCGGGGATCGGCGATCGCCCGATCATCGGCGGCGGCAATAACATCGGAAACAACATCGGCAGCGGCAACATCGGGAATTGGGTCGGCAACGACTTCAATTTCAACTTCAATAACATCAACAACCGGCCGGGCTGGGGCATCGGCGGCGGTGGCTGGAACAATCACTGGTTCAACCACCACATCCACGGTCATCATCACGGCTGGTATCACGGCTGCTGGAGCGGCCATTGGGGCAACAACTGGTACGTGCCGGTGGCTGTCGGTGTAAGCTACTGGGGCTTGTCGGCGCTGACCGGCACATGGGGCTACGGCTACAACTATGGCTACGTGAATCCGTACTACACCACCACGGTCGTGGCGACGGCTCCAGCCTACGATTACTCGCAGCCGATCGTCATCAACAACTACATCGACTCGGGCGACCAAGACGTAGCGCCGGATGCCCCGGCGCCCGCCCCGGCGGAATCGTCCGGCGAACAAGCGGGGTACAACTTGTTGGATCAAGGCCGCGATGCCTTCAAGAGGGGAGACTACAAGAACGCGCTGACGCTGACGGAGCAAGCGGTGCAGAAGGTGCCGAACGATCCGGTGATTCACGAATTTGGCGCGCTGTGCCTGTTCGCGCTGGGCCAGTACCAGCAGTCCGCCGTCGTGCTGAACGCTTTGCTGGCCGTTGCACCGGGCATGGACTGGACGACGCTGGTCAGCTTGTACAGCAGTGCAGACGAGTACACCGCGCAGTTGCGGGAATTGGAAGCCTATGTCAAAAAGAACTCAACCGACACGGCGGCCATCTTCGTGTTGGCTTACCACTACCTGGTTTGCGGCCACGCCGATTCGGCCTTGAACGCCTTGCAGCGGGTGGTGGAAGCGCAGCCGAACGATCAAGTAGCCAAGCGGATGTACGACGCGCTGAAGGGACCGGATCAGGCCCCGGCCGCTGCTGAGTCACAGCCGCCGGCCGCCAAGCCGGCTGTCGAGCCGAAGCCGGAATCGGCCCAGGCGGACGAAACGGCACCCAGCACGGATCTGGTCGGCCAGTGGCGCGCGGAACGCGATGGCAACGCCTTCGATCTGACGATCGATGACCAGGAACAATTCACCTGGAAGGCCATGCCCAAAGGCAAAGACCCGACGACGATCTCCGGCCAATATGCGGTGACAGGCAATGCGCTGGTCATGGAGAGCGGCGATCAAGGCACGATGGCCGGGCGCGTCACATCCGGCGGCCCCGACCAATTCCAGTTCGTCATCGCCGGCGGCCCGCCGGGCGACACTGGCCTAACGTTCAAACGCGTGAAAACGAACTAGCGGGTAATCTTGGAGCGCGGCGACTTGTCGCCGCTTTGTGACGCGTTCTACCACATCTGCGTGCGGTGGCGGAGGTCAGGCGATTGGACAAAGGGCCGAGGTAGGGCATCCACCGCTGTAAAGGTGGTAACCTCGCTGGAGTTCACGCTTCAGCGTATCTTTTTCGGCGGGCATGGCCCGCTTGGCACGCTAAAGCGTGGACTCCAACAAGGCCCGACAGTACGGATTTCCCTGGAAATCGCACCTTTACAGGGCTGGGATACGGCTTCTACAGGGTGGAAAGTGCCGGCTGGGGTGAAGCCTTCATTCCTTCGCCTTCGATGCCGCTGGCTCCGGCGGGGCGGGGGGCGGTGTGTTCAGCCAGCAGAGGTTGAAGGCGTAATGCTGCTTGGACGAGATCAAGTGAATCACGCCGTTGGCCGCCTGGGAGATCGAAAGGTAGCCGCGCAACTCGGCCGAGGTGGCGCTCATCGTGAACGGACCGGTGTTGCCACCGCCGTCGACGGTGCGTGGTGGTCCGTCGTCGCTGACCAGCCGCTTGATCTCCCACGACTGGCCTTCGTCGTTTGACAGGGCGGCGAACAGGCCGGAACCGGTTTGCTCGTTGCCCGCGGTATCCTTGAACCGCACCTCGCGGCCGAAGGAGCAGAACAGAATCGGACCTTCCCGAAGGCGCAGAATCACCAGCCGCTGACCGCCGCCGATCGGCGGAAAGGGGCTGGCACCGTAGGTCCAGTTCTCGCCCAGGTCGCTGGAAACGCTCACCGGCATCCGATTGTCGATGGTGTTGCCGCGGCCGAATGCCATCAGCTTCCCATCGGCCAACTGCACGAATCCCGCATGGATCCCGGCAATCCAAGCCCCCGTGGCACCTGCGGAGAAATCCGGCTCGGGACGCCCTTCGCCCGGGTCAATCCACGTCCGGCCGTCGTCGCGGCTGACCAACACGGCCGAACCGCCGGTGCCGCCGGGCACGGCATCACAGGGAACCAGGATGGCCCCTTCACGCGTTCGTATAACCGACTCGATCGGCATGTGGTGCAGTCCGTGGTCGGGCATGATCAGCCGGGCCCGTGACCACGTGGCCCCGTTGTCCGCCGATGTGCGCATGACGGTTGCCAGGCTGCCCCAGGTCGCCGCGGCCGACAACCCGTTGAAGTGGTAAATCGTGCCTTTTTCGTCCACCCACAGTGCCGAGGCGTGGTCGTTCCGGTCGGGGGCGTCCCAAAAGTCCGACGCCTCTTGCCACTGGTCCTCGCCATAACGCAGGCGGCTGGCCACAATCCCCAACTCCCGGCCGGGTTCGGTCTTGCATGTGTACCAGATCGCCAGCAGGTCGCCGTTGAGGCAGTTGACGATAGCCGGACAATGGTTATGGCGTTGGTAGACGGGGCAGTCCTCGGCCGGCGGTTGCTTGACGTACTGGCGCGGACCGTAGAAATACGGCCTGGATGGATCGGGACCTTCGGCCAGATCGGTTGGAATCTCCTGCGACACGTTACGGGCATGAGCCGGCGCTTGCAGCGCCGGCAATGGACTTGTCGACGGTGTTTCGGCTTGTACGACACGGAAGCCGATCAGCCAGCTTGAGTCTTCGGGCAGCGTGCCGCTCCGGTTCGCACAGCGCAGGAATTCGAGCGTCGTTGAATGGCTGCCGCCCCGCGTGACGCGGAAGTCTCCGTCGGCGCGGCCGACGGGATCCGTCTGAGCATCGGCGGCATACGGCCCATACCAATCCAGACACCATTCTTCGACGTTGCCGTGCGTGTCATACAGGCCCCAAGGATTGGCCGGCGTTTTGGCGACGTGCAAAGGAACGATGTCTTTGTCAGATTTCTTCCCAGGAAACCAGCTGATCCCCACGTTTTTCTGAAACGGTTCCGGCAGCGTGTCGCCCGTGTGATAGCGAGTCGTTGTGCCGGCTCGGCAAGCGTACTCCCATTCCGCCTCGGTGGGCAGACGGTACGGCTTCTTCTCTTTCTCGCTGAGCCACTTGCAGAAGGCCACGGCTTGCTCCCAGGACACGAACACGACGGCCTCGTCGTCTTCCTTCGAGAACCCCAGCTTGCCGCGCAACGGCTTGTGCTTCGGATCGAACCGCTCGTACTGGACGTTAGTCACCTCGGTCGCGCCCATCCAGAACGGCCGGCGGATCGTCACCTCGCGCGTCGGCCGTTCGTCCCAGTCACCGTCCGCCGAGCCCATCAGGAACGCCCCCGGTTGGATGCGGACCAGCGTCATGCCTAACGAGTTGGTAACCCAATCCTCGGCCGGGCTGCGGTTCTGGAGCAGAGCCAAGAGAGCGGCGAACACCAGGGTTAATGCCACATCGCATTTCATGCTACTTTTCCTCCCAAGATCCGTGTGTTTCCATCCGTGTGCGTCCCGCCATCCGCCGCCCATCCATGATCCATGACTTGCTTTCGCCCGCGGATAGAAGCTCACGGATGCTGAACCAGTGGTTGCCAATGTGCCGCTACACCCCGCCTGAATGCCCTCGGCCATCCAAGAGACGATAGTCTACGCGATCGCGCGGAGTCGAAACAGAGACGCAGCTGGTATTAATGCGTTGGGGGGTTCGCCCCCTTGACCCTTGCCTGGCGGCCCGGAAGAAGAACGCCGCAACGGACTGGGAGACACCGTTGCGGCGGAGAATTGCCCGAGCGGGAGCCGCGGGCTCATTTTGGCATGGGCAGCATGATCGCGGCGTCCTCCGCGAACGAGGCTTCGCCCGGCTTGCCGTTCAGCTGGTACTGGACCTTCAGTTGTTTGACGACGCCGGAGGCCGGGTCGCCGCCAAAGGCGGAATTGTAGCTGGACGACGGCAAGACAATCAAGGGAAAGCCGCGGACGTGCTTGCGGAGAATTGCGGTCACGTCGACGCGTTTGTCGCCCGCGCCGTATTCGGCTTTGATGATCTCGACCTTGACCGGATCCTGCCCCACCTGGGCCAGCAGTTTCTGCACGTCGGCGGAGCCGCCGATCTTCTGGGCGATCGCCAAAGCGGTCGCGGCAGCTTCGTTCTTCAGCGTCGGAACCTTAGCCGTTTCGACCGCCAACTGCAGCGCGTCGATGCTCGGATAACGTTCCAGCACTTCCAAGATCAGCTTCTTTTCCGCATCCCGTTTGGCGGTCTGCAGCGCCGTACGGCACATCTCGGCGCGCTGCGGTTCAGGCATCGTAAACTGGCGTGCCAGGCGGATGTATCCTCGCAGGGCTCGCGTTTCGTACTTGGCGTCGGTCGCGGTCTTCGCCAGGTCCAGCAGGACCGGTGCCGCATCCACCGTCATCCATTCGCCCAGCAGCCGGCTAGCCGCGTCCTGCAGTTCCGGATTGGCGTCTTTCGCCGCCGCCCCGATCGTCTGTAGGGCTGTTTCGCCGCCCATGGCGCTGAGGATTTCCAGCAGGGTGCCCTTGGCCGCCGGGGATGCCTGCGGCAGGGTTGCAGCAAGTTTCGCCGCGCACGCTTCACGGTCCGGCATGCGGACGCACGCGGCGCGGAGCGCCTGTTGAGCTGCCGGTGTGTCCGCTGCGTTCTGGGGAGCCACGACGCGCGTAATCAAGACCGGCAGGTCGCTCACGCCGACGGTCTCGCCCAACGCGGTCAAGGCGGCAGAGCGGACCTGCGCGTCGGCATCGTCGGCAGCCTTGAGCAGAGCCGCAGCGGCCTCGATCCGTCGCAGTCCGACGACTTGGATCAATAGCAGACGCATCTTCCCCTCGGCCTGCGGCAGGCGGGCGGCCAAGTCTGCGTTGACTCCTTCGCCGGGCAGTTCCTCCAACGTCACCTTGGCCGCTTGCGCTATGTCTTCATCGGCGTCTACCGCGATCTCCAGCAGCGTCGGCAAGCAGGAAGCATCGCCCAAACGTTTCAGGACGTCGACGGCCGCGATCCGCACGGCTTTCGGGCCGCTTTTGGCTGCCTGCAGGACGACGGGCAACGCTGCGGCGTCGCCGCGATCGGCCAAGGCGAGGGTCAATAGGGCCTGTCGGTCCGGCGGCAGTTTGCCCAACTCGTCCACCAACGCTTGAGTCACATCCCGGCCGGGTAACTCGCGGGCCGTCGTCAAACCGATGGCCAGCATGGCCGGATCGGCCGACTGCAATTGCTCGACCAACAGCGGAACTCCGGCAGACTGTCGAGCGAGAATCGCTCCGCGGGTCGCTTCGATGACGCGCGGCTTGGGTACGTCGGTTTGGCGGACCAGGTCATACAGCTTCGCGGCTTCGGCCGGCTGGCCTGCGGCCAACAGCTGTTCCGCGCACAGAATACAGCCCTCCGCAACCGCCGAACGGACCGCTGCGGGAGCCGACGCCAGCGATTGTTCCAACGTTTGCGTCGCCGCCGCGTCTCCAATCCGCCCCAGGGCAACGGCCGCGGCCGACGCTACATCCGCGTCGGCGTCCTGCAGCTGTTGCTTCAATCCGTCGACCGCTTTGGCGTCGCGGCGGACGCCGATCGAGTTGATCACCCCGACCAGCAAACGGCCCTTCAGCTTACCCATCGCCTGACGCAACGCTTCGTCGGCGGCCGGACCGGGAATCACTTCCAACGCGATTCGAGCCCAGGACGCCAGCTGTTCATCCGCCAACAGGGGCGCTAGCGCCGGGACGGCGTCCGCGGTACCGTGGACGGCCAACCGCTTGCAGGTGATCGCCTTGTCCGCCGCCGGCGCGTCCGACTGGAGCACGCTGATCAGCTGGCGTTGCGGGTCCTCGGCCGCGGTCTTGTCGTCGGCAGCGCGGGCCGGTTGTGCGAGCATGACGCCGGCCGCAACGACCAGCGTGAAATAGATCGTCATATATCGAGTCGTGAGCATCTTTGTTGTCCTTGTCTTCAGTTAGATCGTCCGAGTTCCAAATCGAGCCAGGGCCTACAGCCGCCACGGTTCGCGCAGGGCTTCCGACCGCAAACGGTTGGCTTGTTCATCGCCGACAAACTCGTGTTTCGCGACGTCGTACTCGATCTTACGGCCCAAGAAGAGCGCGATGTTGGCGGCGTGGCAGGTGATGTGCGACCAACAGGCGACGTCGGCGTTGCAGAGCGGTTTCCCGCGCGACTTGACGCAATTGAGGAAATCGCGCACGTGGTAGGTGGCCGGGTAACCGCCGATTTCGGCGACCTTTCTGCCGGCCAACAGCGAGGGGGAACTCAGCACGAGCTTGCCGCTGTCGCCCGCCTCGACCCAGCCCGCATCGCCTTCGAACCGCACGGGGCACGAGCCCAGAGGCAGCCAGCCGTCGTTGCGGAGAACCAGCTTGACGCCATTGGCATACCGGGCGGCCAATTGGCCGTTTTCCGGCGGGTTGTATTCCACGGGGGCCGTGCCATCGGCGTTGTTAGCCCATTGGCACAGGTCCACGCAGTGGGAACCCCATTCCAGGACTCCACCGCCGACCATGCCTCCGCCTTTCTCGAAATTGAAGCCGTCGAGCAGGCCCCGATTGAACGGCCGCCAGGCGGCGGGGCCGAGGTACAGGTCCCAATCCACTTCCTCTTTGGGCGGCTCAGGCTGCGCCGCCGCCCAGCCGCTGCTGATCGTGCTCATCCCCGCCGGATGGGCGTAGATCGTGTGGAGCTTGCCGAGCCGGCCCGTCCGCGCCAACTCGCAGGCGAAGGCAAAGTGGGGCAAGTTCCGCCGTTGCGTGCCTGCCTGGAACACGCGTCCCGTCCGCCGCATGGTCTCGGCCAACGCCAAACTTTGCGCGATATTCTTCGTGCAGGGCTTTTCGCAATACATGTCCTTGCCGGCCTTGGCGGCTTGAATCGCAGCCGTCGCGTGCCAGTTTGGCCCGGTGGCGATCAGCACCGCGTCGATATCGGTCCGATCCAGCAATTCGCGCATGTCCCGGTAGGTCGCGCAGTCCTGGTTGCCATACTTCGCGTCAGCCATCCGCTTGACGGCTTCACGGCGCGCCGCTTTGACATCGCACACCGCCACGAATTGCACGTCCGGCTCCGGTAGAAAGCAGCCCAGGTCGTACGTGCCGCGGTTGCCGATGCCGATCCCGCCCAGCACGATCCGGTTGCTGGGGGCCACAGCGCCGTCCTTGCCCAAGACGGAGCCCGGAATTAGTTGCGGCAGCATGAACATCGTGCTGGCCTGAATCGCCGTCTTGAGAAACTGCCGCCGGGGAAGCGGTTTGATTCGTTTCGACATGTCTCGTCTCCTGAGGTTGAGTGACTTGTTCCGCGTGGACCCAAAGTGTAAGGCACTGACGGATCGCGTGCCAGCCTAGGGACGGGATCCACCAGGAACAGGATCGCCTGCTTGACGGACGCCGGTCAGGCCGTCATGCTAATAACCGGAGTCGGTTCGCGCATCGTGACTTTGGCCACGCGACGAATTGGATCCTCGGGGAATCTTGTCTGGCGGGCACGGATCAGCGCTGACTTCTTTTTCTGATTTCTCGTGAGCCATGTCACCGGGAAATGGCGGACACGGCGGGACAACTTTTCTGACAAGGAGCTTGCAAATGGCGAAAGGTATTTCTCTGCACATCGGATTGAATGCGGTGGATCCGGCGCACTATGACGGCTGGGATGGGGCGCTGGGCGCGTGCGAGTTTGACGCCAAAGACATGGCGGCACTGGCCAGCAAGAAGGGATTCGCCGCCAGCACCATGCTGCTGACCAAGCAGGCGACCGCGGCGGCCGTCACCCAGGCTATCCAAAATGCCGCCAAGCAGCTCTCCAAAGGCGATATCTTTTTCCTGAGCTATTCCGGCCACGGCGGCCAGGTTCCCGATACCAACGGGGACGAAGCCGATCGCATGGACGAAACCTGGGTGTTGTTCGACCGGCAACTCGTGGACGACGAACTGTTCAAACTCTACTCGGCCTTCAAGAGCGGCGTCCGCATCCTGGTCCTGTCCGACAGCTGCCACAGCGGAACGGTAACCCGGGCGGTTCCACCCTGGGAAGCCAGTCAACCCAAGGCCCGGTTCATGCCGGCCACGGTCGGGAAGGCTACGTACCGTAAGAATAGGGCGACGTACGACGGCATTCAAAAAGCGAATGCGGGCGCAGAGTCGATTGCCGTCAAGGCCACCGTGTTGCTGATCTCCGGCTGTCAGGACAATCAAGTTTCCCTGGACGGCAGCCGCAACGGGCTGTTCACCGGCACGATGAAGAAAGTCTGGAACAACGGCAAATTCGCCTTCGGCTACCGGCGTTTCCGCGACACGATTGTCACCCGGATGCCGCCGACGCAGACTCCCAATTATTACGTCATTGGGGCGGCCAATCCGGCCTTCGAGGGTCAGAAACCGTTCACGGTGTAGCGGTTTGATTGGCGACAATACCCGAGTCTAATCCCTTGCGGCAGACTTGGGGGATGACATTTATCTCTCGAACGATGCGACGCACCGTTCGAGAAATAACGGTCCGGATTTCTCGTGGCGTAAGCTTCCAGCTTGCGGTGGATCATCGCCTCGCAAGCTGGAAGCTTACGCCACTTATTTCTCGAACGGTGCTACGCCGGATGGCGTCATACTCGTTGAACGGACCGCCCTGCGGCGTCTCTTGCAGCAGATACGCGATCGCTTCACGAATCGCCGCCTCGTCCTGTTTCAGGCCCAGGAACATCCGGCAAACCAGCGCTTCGGCGGTCATCGTCCGCGACGGGGACGTGCGCGGGCGGTAGCTGGCCAAGCCCCGCTGCGGTCCCGTGGTGACGCTGTTCAGAAAGCGGATCATCCCGGCGCGGGTCGCCGTGGGGATCGGCAAGCCGGCCAATTGGGCGCTGTGCAGCGACATCAGCTGCCAGCCCAGTTGGCTGGTATCACCGTCGTCGCCGGGTTGGTATCGCCAGCCGCCCGTAACTGGATGCTGGGCGCGACCATCCCCGATCAGCCAGACGCCGTCCTGCTCCATTATCGGCGCGTGAGGTAGTCCAGCAGAGGCTGGTTGCGATGCGAAATTCCGGTGGCCACCGATCGCGTAACCACACCGGGCGTGGTTTCGAAGCCTTTTACATGGGAGACTGTTCGATCGGTGGCCACCGAATGCGTGACCATGCCGGGCGTGGGCAGGTTCTGCGAAATCCCGGCTGGCTGGCGTACCGGCACCGCTGATCTGGGCCAGCTATTCCTTTCTGCGCGACACGGCAGCGGTGCTGACAATGGTCCTAGCCCGCCGGAAACACGGGGTTCACGATGGCCTCAGAGTCCAGGACGCCCCCAGGGCCCCTCCCGGCCTCAGGAACCGCAGGCGAGAAATGGATGTTCACGCACGCATCGATTGGCGGTACCCCGGGGCCTGCGGAGGGATAGTCGCAGTAGTCGCGTCGATCCCAAAAACAAGTGCCCGCAGTCCATTTGCTGCAGGCCAACACCCCCGAGTAACTGTAGCTCTGATTCAGGATACCGACAGCCGAGGCGACATCGCCCAGTTCCTGAAGAACACTGTCTCGTAGCGAGACCAATCCCACCAGCACGCCAATTACCAACACTGTGGCAATCAGCGTTAGTTCAGCCGTTACGACAAATGCCCGATCGTCTTTCCAGAGTCGAATCATCGCAGGATGCCCCCTCAAAAAAGTTAACACTTGGCCCTTACAACCGTTTCATCCCTTGTCTGTTTCTCCCGGCTGTGCCGGTAACACAGGTTGTGTTAACTGCAGGAAACATGCCAGTTAGCGCAAATACTCCGATGGTTAACGATCAGCCCATCGATACGGCGTTTCCGCGCGTTTACAGGTGCTCCCCGGCGATCCAAAAGATAGCGGCTCGGTTGTTTCCGTTCGTTATCAGTTATCGTTAACTCGTAAACGAACAGGTGCAGTCAATCGACAACTGCAAAACCGCCCGCGCCACTGTGCTGCTGGGCAACAACTGGGGGGCGTCGTGACGGAAGGCAAATGCTGGGAGGGCAACGGCTTTCTCGGTGTCCCTGCCCCGCCTGGGCACGTCGGCTCATTTGCCTGCGTCTGCCGATGCGTACAGCGGCAGATGGCGGTAGTAGACTTCCAGGCACAGGGCGTTCATGGCGGTGGTGTAGACGCGGCCGCCGTAGCCGCCCCAAACGGTGTTGGTGGGCCAGCTGCCGGCCAGCGTGCCGCTCGTTTCCTGGGACGCCAACAGCCGTTCCTGCAGGGCTCCGTTCCAGGCTTCCCAGGCATCGCCTTGCAGTTGAAACAGAGCCAGCGTGGCGTAGTACCAGTAGTACTCGTTGAACGGACCGCCCTGCGGCGTTTCTTGCAGCAGATACGCGACCGCTTCACGAATCGCCGCCTCGTCCTGTTTTAGGCCCAAGAACATCCGGCAAACCAGCGCTTCGGCGGTCATCGTCCGCGACGGGGACGTGCGCGGGCGGTAGCTGGCCAAGCCCCGCTGCGGTCCCGTGGTGACGCTGTTCAGAAAGCGGATCATCCCGGCGCGGGTCGCCGTGGGGATCGGCAAGCCGGCCAATTGGGCGCTGTGCAGCGACATCAGCTGCCAGCCCAGTTGGCTGGTATCACCGTCGTCGCCGGGTTGGTATCGCCAGCCGCCCGTCGCCGGATGTTGAGCGCGGACGGTGTAGCCCAGGGCCCGTTCCAGGTAAGGCCGCAGGCCGGAATCGCCGGTCATCCCGTAGGCTTCGCCCAGCGCCAGTGTGGCCATACCGTGGCAGTACATGCGGGCGAACAGTTCGGCGTTGCCGGCCAGGTTGCCGTCGGCGGCTTGACTGCGGGCCAGGAATTCCAAGCCGCGCCGGACGCTCGCTGCCCTGGGGCCGTCCAAATGCGTCTGGCCGGCGCCCAGAAAGGCCAAGAGGGCCAGACCGGTGATGGCCGTATCGGCTTCCGCCCCGGCCCCGCCGCGGTCGTGCCCGAGCGTATTCATCTCGCGACCGCCGCCGTGCAAACTGCAGTCCCACCGCCCGTCCTCGTTTTGGTTGGCGGCCAACCACTCCAAGGCCGCCTGCACGGCCGCCTCCGTGAATGGATTGCCGCCGCCCGCGGCCAGCACCGCTTGACGCTGCGGAACGCTGCGGCTGCGGTAGTTGTCCGGCAATTCGCGATGCGTGGCAGCGGCTGCCGAAGATGCGAGCTGCCAAGCGGCGGCGCCTGCGGGGGGCACCGGCGGCCAACCGTCGCTGGCGGCCGGCGACGCATCGGCCAACGGCTTGGCGGGAGCCGTTTGGGCCGCCTCGCCGGGCGTGTTCTCGGCGGCGTCGGTCCGGTCCCGGGTATCGGCCAGGGCGGCAGCCGACGGCAGCGGCACGGCCAAGTCGATCAGCCGCTGCAGATCGTCGTTTTCCGCCGCCAGCCGCTTGGCCGCCTGATCCGAAATGCGGAACGTCGGCGTGGGCGGCGATTCGGCGAGCGGCAACCGTTGCGGCTCGGCGACCGATGGCGGTGGCAGCGGCTGGGAGGCCGGCGGCTGCGCCAGGGCGAGTTCGGCCGCCGAGGGTACGGCGGGCGGAGGGCCGGGCAGCAATTCCGGAGGAGCGGCTGGTAGGGCGGCTTCGGCCGCGGCTTCGGTCAACTCCGGCGGCGAGGCATCTGATTCCGCGGCATCCGGCACGCGCGGAGGTTGCGGAACCTGGTCGGCGGCCAGTTCCGGCGGCGCGGGAACCGCGGCGGCATCCGCCGACAGTTCCTCGGGCACCGCAGCAGGCTCCCGGGGTTCCGCTTGCGGCAAGGACTCGCCGGCATCGAGCATCGACAGCCGGATCACCTCCTCGCGATACGGCCCGGGCGGTTCGTTGAACAGCCGGATTCCGCACGCCGAAGTCAGCAGCAAGAGGTGGGCAAAAACGGACAGGGCGGCGCACTTGGCCAGCGGTCTGGCTTGTCCCCAACGCGTGAACAGCAGCACCAACAGGCCGCCGCTCAACGCGATCAGGCCCGCCACGAGCAGCACGGTGCTCAGCTGTATCGCGAGCCCGGCGAAGCCCCAGCCGGGGAAGTAAGCGAAGACCGGGGCTGCGGTGCTCATCGTTTAGCCGCCTTTCGCCGGCAAGCGAACCGAGATTCCCATGTCCGCGATGCCCGCTTGACGGCAAGCGTTCAAGACGGCCGCGACATTCTGGAAATTTCCCTCGCCGTCCCCACGCACGATCACGCTCATCCCGGCGGAACGGGCTCGTGCCGCCTCCAATTCCTGCCGGAGTTGGACGGTGGTAAGGAATTTGTCGTTCAGCGAGATTTGTCCGTCGCGGTAGACATTGACGACGTGTTTCTCCAACGCCGGCGCCAGCTTCCCGGCCTCGGAAACCTCCGGAACCTGGACCGGCAACTTGCTCTCGGCGCCCACGAACCTCGTGCCGACCACGAAGAAGATGATCAAATTGAAAACGATGTCGATCATCGGCGTCAGGTTGATCGACGGCAGCTCGTCCTGGTAGGTCTTCAGAGGCATCGCAGGTTGCAGCGCACGCCGGCGCCGCCTTTCTTGGTCTACGAGTTGTTTCGGCCCCGAGTGAGCGGTTTCTTCAGTCTGGCGATCGGCACTAGGACAGGTTGCCAAACGGAGTGCTTACGCCACCCGCCGGCTTTTCTTCTCGCCCGCCGTCCGCTCGGTTTCATGACCTCGGAGCAGTTGTCCGTCGGCGGCGATGACGTCGACGATCCGTTGGCCCAAGCCGTCGATGTCCGTAATCAGCCGGTCGACACGCCCCACGAAGTACAGATAAGCGATCAGCGCGGGAATGGCGACACAGAGCCCTCCGGCGGTGGTCAGCAAGGCTTGGCCAATCCCGCCGGCGAGCATCTCGGGGCGCCCCATCGCATCGCCGACGGCAATTGTATTGAACGTCTGGATCATGCCCAACACGGTGCCGAGCAATCCCAGCAGGGGTGAGATGGTGGAGACGCCGTTGATCACCCGGAGGTACTTGCGGAGTTCATTGGTGACGCGTTCGCCCGCGTCGATGATGGCCTGCTCGACCTCGACCGCAGGCCGGCCCCATTTGCGGATGGCCGCCGCAAATACATCGGCCACCGGACTGCGGTTCTGGTCGCACAGTTCCAGGGCCGACTCGGGACCCAGTTGGCCGTCCCGCAGCTGCTGCAAGAACCGTTTGACAAACGGGCGGGGAACGACGCGTCCGCGCCGCAAGCTGATCGCGCGTTCGAATACAAAGACCAGCAAGATCACCGAACAGATGCCGATCGGGATCATCAACGGCCCGCCGTCGCGAAGGACCTGCAACAAGTTTTTCATGGGAATCCGTCCTTCGTCGACGACCGGTTCAGCCAACGCGGCCGGCGCAGCGGCGTTCTCCGGCGGGACGGCCGCCGAAGTCTGCCCGTAGAGACCGGGAGCGGCGGGCGCGATCGCAAGGAGACACGCGGCAGCCAGCCAAAGCGTGGTCCGGAGAAGCAAGGAATTGGGGGTCATCGCGAGTCACCTCAGCGGTTCTGTCTCGGTTACGGTTCGGAAATGGTGCGCCGCCGTGGACTGCTGGGACTGGTCGGCAGCCGGGGCGGCACAGCCAGCGGCGCGTTGGGCGGCGCATTCCCGGTACGCGGCGTCAAGGCATTCGGAACCGGCACGGCGGCCTGACGCGGCGGCGAAACGTCCCGAAGGTGTACCACGGGGACGTTGTTTGTATTGGGTGCGGCAGATCCTGACGCCCGCGCGGCCGTCTTGAAGTTTGGCTTGGCAGTCTTCCTCACCGACGCAGAAACCTTGGGTGCCGGTGCCGTGACCTTGGGCGCCGGCGCCGCGACATTGGCTGCCGGTGCGGCCAGTTTGCCGCTCAGCCGTTCCAGTCTCTGCGCCGCTTCCGCCGCGTACGGCGTTTTGGCGTACCGGCCGACGACCTGTTGCCAGACCAGGGCCGCGTTGGTGTATTCGCCTTGAAGTTCATGGCATTTGCCGGCCTGGACCAACGCGGCCGCCTTCCACTGCGGATAGCTGTACAGGCTTTCGACGCGGTAGTAGGCTTTCAAGGCTTGGTCCAAATCGCACTGGGCCGCGTACGTTTCGCCGATCATCCACTGGGCCTTGGCCGCCGTCTCCGTCCGGCCGCCTTCGGGCGAACGGATGACACGTTCGAAGCGTGGCAGCGCCTCGGCCGGCTTGCCTTGTTTGGACAAACAGAGGCCCAGGACATAGTCCGCCTCGTACTTCTTCCCAAAATCGGCAAATCGTTCTTCGATGTCGCTGGCCAATGCGTAGGCTTCCTCCCACTTCTGTTGCTCCGCCAGAATTTGAGCCCGCCGCAAGGGAATCATGGCGGACCAGGTGTCGTCCGCGGCCAGCTGTGCCTGCTCCAGCTTGGCAAACCACTTCGCGGCCTCCGCGTAGTCTTGCTGCTGGTACAGCGATTCGGCAATCCAGCATTCCGCGATGGCCCGCAGGGGGGACTCGGGGAACTGTTCCAGCAGCGCCGTCAGGGAGTCGGAGACGTCCCGCCAACGCTGGGCAAAGGCGGCCACCTGGCCGCGCAGATACATCGCATGCATGAGGATGTCCGGGTCGCACTTGGCTTCGATCAACCGTTCGGCGAACTGCTGGGCACGGTCGTATTGGCCGGCCCGCGACGCGCGTTCGGCCAGCCGGTACGTGGCGTCCGCCCAGTAGGTGCCGTCCCGGTACTGTTCGGAGATGCGTTCGAACAGGCGATCGGCTTCGCCACCCTGCCCTTGCTCGTCCAACAGCCAGGCCAATTGGTACAGTGCGGCGTCCAGCGGCTGGAATTCGGCATGCTCCTGGATCAAGCGGCGCAGCAGCGGGATCGCCTCGGCTTTGCGTCCCAGTTTCTCTTGCAGTCTGGCTGCCTCGATCATCGCGGCTGCCGCATGTTCGCTGTCGCCATAGGTGGTTGCGACCAACAGATAGGCTTCCAATGCGTCGGCACTGCGGTCCAATTGCTCCAGCGACTTGCCCTTCATCATGGCTCCCTCGGCTGCCAGGGAACTTTCCGGATACCGGTCGAGCAAACGCTGAAAGGCGACCGCCGCCGCCTCCGCTTTGCCGGCGCGGAACTGCGCCCAACCAAGTCCCGACCACCCCTTGGACGCCCATTCCGGTGGCTGCCCGTCCTCGATCAGGATCCCGAACAACTCGATCGCGTCGTCGTGCCTGCCGGCCTCCAGCGTTGCTTCCGCCAGCCGCAGGGTGGCTGCCGCGAAGCCGGGTGGTGGCGTCTTCTGATCGGCGACTTGTGCGTGAAACTTGAACGCTTCATCCAAGCGGTTGCTCTGCACGAGGGAATTGATCAACTGCACGCGGCACGCGGCGGCATCGGGCCCCGCGGGCTGGGCCGTCAGATACTGCTGCAGCGATTCGATCGCGTCGGTGTGCCGGTCCAGTCCCGCGTAAGCCATCGCTTGTGCCAGACGGACACCGCCGGTCAATTCCTGGTTGTCCGGCGCGGCTTGAACCTTGGCCAACGTCTCCAAGGCCGCTTCATATTGCTGATCGCCCAGGTAGGCGAGCCCCAGGTAGTACTGAGTCGTCTGCAGTACGGTTTCCGGTTCCAGCGCAGTTTCCGACGCCGGATTCTCGGGGGCGTTATCTGTCTCGTCAGGCAAATCCTCCACAGAGGCCGTCTGGGTCAGTGGTTTCAGGATTTCGATCGCTTTTGCATATTCTTTCTGCTTCAAGTAGCCCCGCCCCAGGTGCTGTGCGACCCGATCTTGCAGCGGGCTGGCGGGATACTGGGTCCGGAATTGCTCGCCGAGCGAAACGACGCGAGCGAACTGAGATTCGGCCAAGGCGAATTGAATTTCCATTTGCAGGCTATCGTCCGCCCACTCGCACTTGGGCCAGGTCTGCACGACTTTGGCATAGCCCTCTTGCGCAGCCTTCAAGTCGCCACGCTGCCGGAACGTGTCCGCCAGCCAGAATGTCATCGACGGAGCGAGTTCATGCTGCGGGAGGCTGTCGAGCGCCGACTGCAGCGTCTTGGCCGCCGTGTCCCAGTCGCGTTGCGCTACCTGGCACATTCCCAACCAGTAGCGGGCTTGGCCCGTCAGGTCGCTGTCCGGAAAACGTTCCAACGCCGACTGAAAAGCCTTCGCCGCCGCTTCATAATCTCCGTGGTTATACAGGCAGATGCCCGACTGGACCTGCGCATCGTCGGCCAAGGGACCGTTGGCGGCGGCGATGGTTTGATACGCGATCCGTGCCGACTCGATGTCGCCTTGCAGTTCCAAGGCCCGCCCCAGACCGAAGCGGCATTCATCCAGCTGCGGGCCGTCGGGATTACGTTCCAAGACTTCTTTGAATAAACTTGCCGCCCGCGGGCCATCGCGGTCCGCCAAGGCGAGTTCGGCGAGGTATTTCTGTGCGTAGACGTTCAATTCGCTGCCGGGGTAGTCCGCCACGAACTTTTCGAGTTCGGTGCGGGCGGCGTTCGCGTCCCCCGCCAAGTAAACCGCCTCCGCAGCTCGGAATCGGGCCTGAGGAGCGAACCGATGGTCCGGCTCGCGCTCGGCGAAATCCAAGTACCCCTTCCGTGCCTCCACGTGCTTGCCCTGTTGCACCAGGGCCTCGGCCCGGAAAAACAACGCCGAGCCGGCTTGCGAATGATCGGGGTGCTGTTGAAGAAAACGCGTAAACTCGTCGGCAGCCAACTGCCAGCGACCGCCCGAGTAATGGCTTACCGCCACCGCGTAGACATCTTCGGCCGATTCGACGGTGGTTGCCGGCGTTGTCTCTGCCGCGCCCAACACATCAGCCTGTAACGACAGGCACAGCAAGACCGTGAGCCCACGGAAAAAGGTGCTAGCGTACATCCTTGTACTCGCCCATAGAGAAAAGAAAGTCAGACCGCCTCCCTGCAGACGCAATCTTACCCGGTTGGGGGTTTGCGTGACAAGGGCAACTATCCGCCCGCAACCGGCATCCAGGCGAACGGCCGGCGTAAGCCCAATGCCGCTTACTTTGTAGCGGCACGGCGCGAGCCGTCCGGTATTACGGTCGGAGAACCGGGCGGCTTGCGCCGCTCCGCTAACAAAAATGCCACCAGCGGTCCCAAAGTAAGTGGCATTGGGCGTAAGCCCGCCGGTACCGTCAGCATGACAAAGGCAACTATCCGCCGGCAACCGGGGCGATCAGCGTGATTTCGTCGCCGTCACGCAAAACGGCCAACTCGTGGCTGGCGACCGTCCCCAGGTGGCGTCCGCCTACCGCGACGAGGCACGTTGCCGACCAACCAGGACCATCGCCGTAACGTTCGATCAACAGGCGAATTACGTCGTCCACGCTGGCGTGGTCCGGCACTTCCCACGCATCTGGCAAGCTGTCAACCGCATGATATCCGCGTCCAGTCACGACAAGGCGAATTTTCACGGGCGTTCCTTCCGGACCGTTCTTCGTCGTCTTGTAACCCGAAGCGTCAGCGAAGAACCGTGTTTCCGCCTCGCTGTCGCTTCCGGTTACGGTGATCTGTTGTACGTGCCTTGCGAAAAATTCCGCAGGACGGGCAGTAGTACCCGTCCTGCGAAAAGTTCTGTTTGCGTTGCCGCTTACTGCTGCTGAGCACCCTTGACAGCACCGCCAACCGCTTTCAAGACGCCCTCCTCGAGCTCCAACCGCATGGCGCAGCCGTTCTTGATGGGGATCGCCGTCAACGAGATGGCGTCGTTGTCTGCATACGCCTTGGCGGCTTCCAGCGCCGCTTTGACTTGCGGGTTCGGATCCGCCGCGGCGACGAAGGCCAGGATGGGCGATAGGGACAGGCGCAGCTGCGACGGCGGCAACTGCTTGCCGCTGTCCGACGACGAACCGTCCAGGATGTTCTTCAGCAGGCGGATCGGATCCTTGCCGAACGCGATGTAGGCGCACGTCTTGCCGGTGCCAATGACCACTTCCATCGGATCGCCCAGAATCGTGCGGACCTGCTCGTTGGTTTTTTGCAGGGGAATCTTGGCCGTATGGAAGGTCACGCCTTCATAAGTCTCGGCATCAAAATTGATCCCCGGGAAATTCGGATCTTTCTTGGCGGCCAATCCGGCCAACTTCTTGACCGCATCGGCGAGTTTTTCACCGTCGGCGACGAAGCCGCCCGCGACAAACCCCAGCGAACCGGGTTTGAGTACCAGCGCTGCACCGCAGTCCGCGCGGGCCGCCTTGACCGTAGCGTCGGCCACGTCCAGCAGTTGACCGACAACCGCCTTGGCCGTTTCACGCTCTTCGTCATTTGCCAAGTTGCCATCCTGATCGATGCCCTTCATGGCTTGCCCGCGCAGCTGGTCGAGCATCGCCGTAACCTGTTCCACTTCGGCTTTGCTGCTGGTGCCATGACCGTGAAATGTCATGGCCGCGTCGCGCAGCAGGAACCCCGCAAAGGAGGACTTGCCCTCTTTGATTAGGTCCATCTCTTTGGCAAGATCCGTGCCTTCCCGGGCGGTGAAATTCACGTCCAGGTAAGTCTTCTTACTTGCCTTGTCGACTTCCCAGCCCAACGTCAGGTGATCGCTTTCCTGGATCACTTGAGAAATCGACTCGACGGCCAGTCCGCCCAGCTTGTGCATCGCCTCGGCCTGCTCGGAGTTCAGCTCCTGAGCCACCCGATCTTGAAGACCCTGCTGCAGTTGGCTGACCGCCATCTCGCGGAAGCCGGCCGGGATATTGCCGATGTTGACCCGCAGAGCCAGCGTGTATTTCTTGTCCAAGCCGTCCAGGAGGGCAACCGGATCTTTCGGCAGATCGTCCAAATGATCTTTGCGGTTCGCGACAAAGGCCCAGCCATCCGCTTCCTTGATAAACATCGGGGCGGGGCGGTTGCCAGCGACTTTCAATACGCCGCCTCCCAGTTCCTCGGGCTTGCCGATTTGCTCCTCCAGCGTCATCAGGAGCATTTTCAAGTCCTTGACGGGCAGAAAGCTCAGAACCCGCACGTCGTCCTCGCCCGCCATCGTCATGCATACGCCCGTCGGCCGCGACTTGTCCATCGGCGCCGTGTACGGGCTGGCCATCAATGCGGCAAAACGCCCGAAGTCCCCGACTCCGGCGGATTCGGTCAAGTACAGAATGTCCGACAGTACCTCGTCGGAACCAGCCAGCGAGGCCACGACGACAGGTTTGGCCGACTGGCCGTACGCAGGCGGCGCCACGTCCGCCGCGAGGGCCAGCAAGGCCAGGGCGACTGATCCGAGCACAGAGTAACTACGCTTCCAAATTCTTTTCACGATCGCGTTCTCCTTGGGTTAACGAAGAGTGCCACTTGTGTACGGTTACCCGACGGGACGGGGCAAAGTTTCGGAAAAACCAATAGAAAGGCTGGATGGCGACAAAAACGGCTGCCAATTGGATTCGCGTCGGGGCGGCCAAGCCTGCGATCGAGCCCCATGATGGTGGCACGGAAACGTGGATGGGGCCTCGTGCCCATATCCAACATTCACAGGCAGAACGCCTGCGCCACAACGATTTGCGGGCGAACCGCCCTAACGGTCGCGGTAGATGATGCGGCCTTTGGTGAGGTCGTAAGGCGACAATTCGACGCGCACGCGGTCGCCCGGGACGATGCGGATAAAATTCTTGCGAATTTTGCCGGCCACGTGAGCCAGCACCTCGTTACCCGTATCCAACTGGACGCGAAATCGAGTGTTGGCAAGGGCTTGCGTCACCGTGCCCTCGACCTCAAAGGCTTCTTCTTTCTTCGCCATACAAAGCTCCTGACCGATGGGACAGTCACTCACGTCTCCACCGTCGTCGTTGGAGCGCTGGCACTGCCGGAATAAATATAATCGCCGCGAAGCGCGGATTGCTAGCAGAGGAATGCCAAAAACCGCCGTCCGCCGGGCCATGGATCGGGACCGACCTCAAGGCGAACCGCGATTGTGGGACCGTGAATATACCGCAAGCGGGCGAACTTTGGGAAGTGCGGTTGTTTACGGAGAAGGCTCCTGGGCAGAAATTCCCGGGGAATGGGCGTTCAGCAGAATTAGCACCGACTTGGTATCGGACCCCGCCGCCTGCCGTTGTCCGGCCAGAATCATGGTATCCCCGGATCGCATTTCAATCTGAGTCTTGACTTGCAGCGAACGACCGGCAGCGACTGCGTCGTCATTATTCTCGCGGGATTTTTCGTCCTTTGCGATTTGAATGCGCAACTCGATGTCCAAATGCAATCGGCCTCCGTCGATCACCCGCGGGGTACACTCGAATCGCATCCCAGAACGCGAGCCTGCCGGATCCGTTGCGGGATCTTGGCCGATTTCGAACGTCGCGGACTGCCCGTCGATCGTCATCACCTTGGGACGCGACAGCACCTGAGCCAATCCCTCCTTGCACAGCAGTTCGATAAACTCCGAAATCTGCCCGTCCTCGTCCACGATGGCAGGAGCCTCGTTCGATTCAAACAAATTCCGCAAACTAACCAGACCCAGGCCCGATTGGCGAAGCTTGGCCCAGGAGATCTCGATCAGCTTCACTTGGACGACAATCTGACCTGCGGCGATCGGCTGATCCGCGGCGATCGGAGAGCCCTGCAGTCGAGCAATTTCCAACTCGAACTGTCGGATCCGCTCCCGCCGTGCATCGATCAAACATTGACGGTCTGTTTCAGTCTCCGCCGCCACTAGAGCGTAGATGTCGGCGGCCAGATCTTTTCGTCCGGCCTGTTCCAGGTGCGTGGCAGCTTGGAGCAGGTGGTCGAGTCTGGAGGTATTGTCGTCCGCGTTTTCGGCTTGTGCCGGGACTGCCAGCCCAACGGAACCGATCAGAAACACCACCAAGCTCAGGAATCCCTTAGATGCACCGCTCACGGACAACCTCCACGCCGAGGAAAAAATTCGTGGCGTGCTTATACCAAATCCCGCAGTTTCGCCACAACGCCGAATCCCAACCCTTTCTTCCAGGAACCGCAACCGGCTTCAGCTTTGCGGCGGATGCCATCCAACCGCAACCCAGCCACGGCGGGCCGACACAAGGATCGGACGATTCAGTTGCAGCGTGACAACCGTGGCTCGCCCCACGGGCGTCAAGCCCTGGATGAGCGCGCCAGACTCGATCCAACAGAAATGCTCCGACCACGATTGGCGACGCGGATCGAACAACCGCACCGATTCACCTGTTGCGGGCTCGATCCCCAAGACTCGATCTGCTTTTCGGGCGTTGCAGCTGGGACAAGCCAGCCATAGGTTCTCTTCTTCCGTAACACCACCCAGTGCTTCGGGAATCAAGTGATCGAGTTCCAGGCACATGCCGACGACCGCTTCAGACATCAGGCAGTAGCCACAGCGGTGCCGGGCTTGGTCGGCCACTCGCTCGCGGAGCCAGTTGGGGATGCGGGTGCGACTCATGAAGCCACCAACGACGTGACATCGTGCCCGCGTTGTCGCAACACCACGGCTGCCTGGGACCGCAGCAACACGACGCGCTCGAAGAGACGTTCCAACTCCTCCGCGCGCTGCCGCTCGTGAGATAACAGTCCTTCGCGCTGCCGCTTCAAGTGCAACGCTTCCAACTCGTGCAAGGCTTCTTCGGTAAGCCGGCTGCGAGCTGCCTGCCACAACTGCGAGTCGTCCAACGAGGAAAGCGAGGCCACCGTTTCGGCCACATCACGAGGGAGCGTGTGATCGGCCAAGGCGGACGTCAGCAGGTCGAGCAACTCCTCTTCGATGCTTCTCGCCGAGGCATCTGCGCACTGTTTCAGCTGGCCGTACAACGGGGACGGTACGTTCAAGGTCAACATCTGTGAACTCATGGAACAGTCTCCAATGACGACTCGCCATAACGCCGTGGTGACGGAAAGTGTTCGACGGCTGTAGTATACCACTTGGCCTCGGAAGAGCCAAGAATGGCGACAATTGGCAGCTCTTACGTGCGAACGACCGCGGCAAGTACGCCGCAGGATTTTGAGGAAACCGGGTTTCTTCCGTCGCCTGGGGCGGGTATGGTAAGAGATGGGCGGGCGGGGCAATGCGGCCTAAGGCCGCATCCGAACTTGGTGGTTCGGGGTACAAGCCTCATTGACGGCATGATACGTCAAAAATTTGGTCGGTCCCTTATTTTGACCACGCCTCAACAATCGAGCGTGTTTTCGCAACGGGATTTTGAGTTGTCGATCTGGTTGGCCAGGAGCGTCTAGCCATGCTTAGCGTCGTTATCCCAGTGTACAACGAAGCGGAAAGCCTCGGCGAGTTGCACGGCGAGTTGGACGAGGTTGCGCGCCAGCAACAGTATGACTTGGAATTGGTGTTCGTCGACGACGGCTCGACGGACGGATCGTGGGCCGAGATCGAACGTTTGGCGAGCCAGGACCCGCGTGTGCAAGGCGTCCGTTTTCGCCGCAATTTCGGCAAAGCCGCGGCGCTCCGCGCCGGTTTCCAAGCAGCTCGCGGCGAAATTGTCTTTACGATCGATGCCGACCTGCAGGACGATCCCCGCGAACTGCCTCGCTTTTTGGAGCAGATGGACACCGGACTGGATGTCGTCAGCGGCTGGAAGCAGGTCCGCCACGATCCGTGGCACAAAACGGGCCCGTCGCGCGTCTTCAACTGGCTGGTCGGTTGGCTGACCGGCGTTCGCTTGCACGACCACAACTGCGGGTTCAAGTGCTACCGGCGGGAGATCTTTGACGAGATCCGCCTGTACGGCGAACTGCACCGCTTTGTGCCCGTGCTGGCTGCGGCCCGCGGCTGGCGGGTTGGCGAAATCGCCGTCAACCATCGGCCGCGGAAATTCGGCCAGTCGAAGTACGGCGTGCGCCGCTTCGTCAAGGGATTCCTGGATCTGCTGACCGTGTACTTCTTGACCGGCTACAGCCAGCGGCCCCAGCACCTGCTCGGCACCCTGGGCCTGATCAGCTTCCTGGCAGGTGGATTTGGCGTGTTGCTGCTGACCGTTTGGTGGTTCGTCTCGCGATTGGTGCCGGAACTGACTCCCATGCACTTGCACGAACGGGCGGTTTTCTACTACTCGATGGGTGCCTTGTTGCTGGGGGCTCAGTTCGTCACCGTTGGATTTCTGGCGGAAATGCTGACGGCTTATCACACGGACAAGACGGCTTCGTATTCGATCAAACAGCGGATTGGACCACGATGAACGAGTTGCGGACGGAGGCGGCGCACCAACTCCGCTGGATGGTCTATGGGCTGTTGCTCGTGACGAGCGTCGGGGCCATGATCGGCCGGACCTGGACCGTCAAATCCTCGTTGGGCAAGACGCCCCTGCTGAGTGCGAACGACCGCAGCCGCTGGTCGACCGTCCGCGCGCTGGTCGATCACGGCACGTTCGCACTGGACGAGGTCATCTTCCTGGACCGCAAGCAGACCAAGCGGGACCGCGAGTGGTATTCGATCGACATGGTCCGCCACAAGGGCCCCGACGGCGCGGAGCATTTTTACTCGAGCAAACCGCCGCTGCCGACCGTGATGATGGCGTCCGCGTATTGGTGCCTGCAAAAAGTGACGGGCGCGACGTTGGCCGATCGGCCATTCTATGTGGTCCGTTGCTTGTTGCTGTTGGCCAACGTGCTGCCCTTGGCGGTTTTCCTGTGGCTGATTTTCCGTTTAGCCGAACGGTACGGCCGATCGGATTGGGGCCGGCTGTTCGTCGCTGCCAGCGCGGCGTACGGCACGTTTCTGACGACCTTCGCCGTGACGTTGAACAACCATGTTTGGGCCGCGGTCAGTGCGGCGATCGCGTTGTACGCGGCAATGGCCGTTTGGTGCGAAGGCCGGCGGGAACTGCGGTATTTTGTCTTGGCGGGCATGTTTTCCGCCTTTGCGGCGGTGAACGAGTTGCCGGCGCTGTCCTTTTGTGCGTTATTAGGCGTCGCCTTGGCCTATCGGTCTCCAGGCCGCTGCCTGGCCGGGTTCGCGCCCGCCGCCGCAATCGTGGCCGTTGCTTTTTTCGGCACGAATTTCCGGGCGCACGGCCACTGGATTCCGCCCTACGCGCATCGCAGCGACGGGCCTCGCGTGGCCGCCGTCGAGGGCGACTATCTGCCCCAGATTCAATCGGGTGAGATCCCGCCGGTTTTGCGCGACCAACTAACGCAAGCCGGAATTCAGCTCTCGGCACAAGCCGTCGTGCAGCCGCGCTGGTCGGGACAAGGCTGGATGATTTGGGACCCGGACGGGCAGGATCGATTGGCCGTATCGGCGGATCAGCGCTCGGTGCAAGCGTTCGTCTGGAACCAGTGGTACGAGTACGAAGGCAGCTATTGGCTGGACGAGCGGAAGACGGGTGTGGACCGCGGCGAGCCGTCGCGTGCGGCTTACGCGTTCCATGTGTTGCTGGGACACCACGGCGTCTTTTCCCTGACGCCGATCTGGCTGCTCAGCCTGGTGGGGGCCGGACTTTGGCTCCAACGCGGACAAAGCAGCCTGCACGGGATCACCTCCTCCCTGGCGAACGGGGCCGCGTCAGCGCCCCGGTGCCTGCGCGGGCAAAGCAACCTGCGCGGGATCACCGCCTCCTTGGCGAACGGGGCCGCGTCAGCGCCCCGGTGCCTGCGCGGCATCACCGCCGGCATCGCATTGGTGACGGCGGTCTGCTTGGCCTTTTATCTCGCCCGGCCGTTGCTCGACCGCAATTACGGCGGCGTCTGCTGCGGTTTCCGCTGGATGTTCTGGTTCACGCCGATGTGGCTGCTGGTGATGATCCCGGCGGCCGACGCGATGGCCCCGCGGCGAGCTTGGCGGTTCGTTGCCCTGGGCTTGCTGTTGATCAGCGCCGTTTCCGCCGCCTACGCTTCGCTGAATCCCTGGTCACATCCCTGGCTGTACGAATACTGGAGTTTCTTGGGCTGGATCCAGTGAGCGGTCAAGCACGCAGCAGATTCTGGTTCTGGTGCCGCCTGTTCGTCCTGGCAGGCATCATCCGCGGCGGATGGCTGGCGGCCAGCGCAGCCTCGCTGCGGAGCGATCCGGACACTTACCGCCAGCTGGCCCGGAATCTGCTATCGCACGGAACGTTCGGTTATCGCGCGAGTGATACCGCGGCGGGACGACCGCGAGTCCAGCCGACGGCGTATCGTCCGCCGTTGTACCCGCTGACGCTGGCGGCCGTCGGCTGGGCTGACGATGTGGGCCCGACCAGCGTCGCGATCCTGCACTGGCTCATCGGCGCCGCGACGGTCCTGTTAGTTTACCGCCTGTCGCAAGACTGGGGCCTTGACCGTTGGGGCCTGCTGGCCGCGATCCTGGTCGCATGCGACCCGATTCTCTTGAATCAGTCGTCGCTGGTAATGACGGAAACCTTGGCCACGCTACTGGCCGTGCTGGCCTTGCTGTGCCTGACGCGGTTTGCGGCCGCGTCCCAAGGTTGGAGTCCAGGCTTCAGCCTGTCCGAACCATCGGGAATGTCGTCCGGAATGGCGTTGCCAAATACCCGTAGGACGGATTGCCAATCCGTCCCGCAGAACGCGGACGGATTGGCAATCCGTCCTACCGTCGAGCCGAAAGGCCGGTCTCCGGAACTTCAACTCCTTCTCGCCGGGGCCTCGGTTGCGCTGGCCGCTCTGTGCCGCCCCACGTTTCTGGTCTGGGGAGCCGCCGTCGGACTCGCGCTGCTGCTGCCGTCTCGGACACCATATCGCCGCAAGTTCTGGCTGGCCGTCGTATTCGCGTTGTCAGCCGGGGGCGTTCTTGCACCCTGGGCAATCCGCAACGCCTGTACGTTCGAGCGGTTCATCGTGACCACGACTCACGGCGGCTACACGCTGTGGTTGGGCAATAATCCCGAATTCTATCGCTTCCTGGAACAATCCCGTTGGGGTGACGTGTGGGATTCGCAGCACTTGGACGAGCAGTACCTACGGGTCCGTCAACAGCACAATAATGACGAATTGCAGACCGATCGCTGGGCCTACGATCAGGCCGTGGCGACCATCTCGCACGAGCCGGCAAGTTTTCTGCGGGCCTGTGTCTTTCGCGTCGGCAGCCTGTGGGGCGTCGTACCGCACCGAGTTGATTCATCGGAGTCGGTTGCCAGGCGGCTAACGCGGTACGCAGTCGGTGTTTGGTACGCCTTGGTCCTCACGCTCGCCCTTGTCGGCGTCTGCACGCTACGGCGACAGCTGTACCGTCCCCCGTGGCTGTGGGGCCTGTTGCTATGCCTGTCTTTCACCGCGATGCATGCCGTTTACTGGAGCAATTTACGGATGCGAGCGCCGCTGATGCCCATCATCTGCCTGGCGGCAACGGTCGGGGTGCGGTGGATCGTGTCGCGAACGGCCAGGCCCCGCGCCGCCAGCCAGGAATCGTCACCTTAGGCGGCCTAGGAAGGTGACCGGGAAAACCGTCTCAAACCTTCAAAGTGATCGAAGTCGGGATCGACGGTATAGACCAACAGGCCATGCCTCTCGGCGACAGCGGCGATCACTAGGTCCGTCTGTGGAAGTCGATGACCGGCTGCGGCCAATCGCCGACCAAGAGACGCCGCTTCCCGCCAGTCCTCCCACTCGACCTCGATCCAGGCTAGGTTCTTCAGGCGGGACGCAACCCAGTCGGCCTGCTCCTGTCGGCGGAAGCCGTAAAGCACCTCGGTGAGCACGGGCCCGATCATAACAACCCGTTCTTGTTCGATCAGTTGCTCGACGATCCGGTGCTCGTTGGAGCCGGGCTTGGCAAACACGCGAGCCCAGATGCACGTATCAACGAGCACCGGTTCAGCCATCTTGACGCTCTCCCAGGTCGATGCTCAATGCGGGCTGACTCAGTTCCGCGGCGTCCAGTTTTCGCCAAGCCTGCTCGTCGAAGTCGAGCTTTCCCGACATCGACGTCAGTTCCCGCAGCCGGCAAGTGCGCAGAAATTCCCTCGCTGCGCGGGAAACCGCAGCCGCGGCATCGATCGCGTTCGTCCGCTGCCGCAATTCCGTGAGTTCTCTTTCCGTGAGGTCGAGTGCGACGTTCATTGACATTGCCGTACCATAGGGTTTGCGCCGTGCCACAGCCGACCCGCTACCGGCTGCCCCTCCCATTATACTCGCCAAGCGGCGAGTTCGCCCAGACCGCAAAGAACGTTGCCAAGGCATTGCCCATGGTCCCCCATGAGGGCGAGGCAAGCAAGGGTCGAGGAACGGAATGATGGAAAACGGGGACCACACGAACTGCGAACTGCGAGCTGCCCAGTTGCCTGGCCCGTTGCCTCAATCGCCTTGCCCGTGGTAAACTTAGCTCATGGTCTTAACGATTGATCTAACTCCCGAAATTGAATCCAAGTTGCGCGAGGCAGCGGCCGACCAGGGCATCGAGCCGCGCGAGTACGTGGTGGAGACATTGCGTCAACATCTGCGTGCTGCGTCGACGCCCCCCCCTTGCCTGAACGCTGCAGAATCCCGATTGTTCGACGAGATCAACCGGGGATTCTCGGAATGGGACTGGGGCCGCTATCGCCAGCTGATCGAGAAACGCCGGACGGAACAGCTGACGGCGGAGGAACACGTTGAACTGATCGCCCTTTCGGATCGTCTGGAACGGCTAAACGTCCGGCGTTTGGAATTGATCCGTGAATTGGCGAGGTTGCGGAATACGACGTTGCCGATACTGATGGATCAGCTCGGCCTTCAGCCAATTCCCGTCGCGTGACATGGCCATCCCGCTCGAACAACGACGCCTGGTTTTGACGCGGGCCGGCGGCTGTTGCGAATACTGCCTGAGCCAATTGAGGTATGCCTCCGATTCGTTCTCGGTGGAGCACATCATTCCTCGGTCCCGCGGCGGCACGGATGCCGCGTTGAACTTGGCCCTGGCGTGTCAGGGATGCAATAATCGATAATTCGTGAGCGTATCGGCCGCGGACCCCCTGACCGGAACGACTGTCCCTTTGTATCATCCCCGACAGGACCGCTGGGAAGACCATTTTGTCTGGTCGGCGGACTTCCTGGCGATCTGGGGCCTCACGCCGACCGGTCGAGCGACCGTGGAGAAACTCAAGCTCAATCGCGAGACCGTGGTCAACCTCCGCCGACTGCTGCGCGAAATCGGAGAGCATCCGCCACCGCTGGCGACTTGGGGGAGACGGTGAGGCGGTCTCTTTCCGTGAGGTTGAGTGCGCCGTTCATTGACATTGCCGTACTATGGGGTTTGCGCCGTGCCACGGCCGCTACCGGCTGCCCTTGCCAAGTGTCCGCGGTGACTGGCCGTGCGGTCGGCGTACCTAATCTCCAAGATACCAGTACCCCTGCGGCTTGTCATCCAGGTCCTCGGTTGGGGGCATCCTTTCGATTTCGTCTGGCTGAAAAACGACCGGCCAGTTCATCCGCTCGATTGCCAATCCGTTGGCGACTGCGAACATTGAGAGATCATCGTCATCCATCTCGCATTGCCGCTCAAGCGTCCCTGGCAAGTGTCGACCGACATCAAAATGTGTATCCGTTTCCGGCCACGCGCACATCGGGTTGGCCGCCCCCAAACGCTCTGCCACCGCCTGGTGTCTTGTCCCGCCACCAGACAGAACGAGCGTAAGCTCCTTCCATCGTTTTCGTGCCCAACGATTAGGCGCATCAAACTGGTAGCCCAGCTGCCAAACACGGCGATACCGCTTTTCAAGGAATTCAGTAATTCTCCTGATTTCATCCAGGCCTTTCGCTCCGCCATGGTGCTCCGCCAAAAGGAGATCGTTTCCTCCTACAAGCATCGTCTCGTCCTGGTAGCACAGGACTTTCTGGTCGGCGTCGGCGTCGCCAGCGTGGAATACCGAGATCTCAGTCGTTGCTGCACCCGTGTCAACGATCATGTACATTCCTGGTCGCATCAAGGGATCAAGTGACAGAGAGACGACGGGCGCGATGGTTTCGGGAAGTACTTCAAATCGTCGCTGTTCGGGTCCCACAACGGGCTGCCTAATCAGCGGTACAAGAATTCCCTTCGCCTTGGAAACGGAAATTCCTTGGTGGATGGGCGTGGCATTGTCGGAAAATGACAGCTTCCACGCAGCCTGGACGATTTGAAGGTACTTGACCTTCAGTTTACGGATTTCGAAGTGACTCATCGGTGCGGCGAGGTTAATGAATACATTGGCCTCCGAGTACTCCGACAGACTTTGCCGCAGTTGCTGAAACGCCCAGGTAAAATACGCTGCCACCAGGCAGCGACTATCGAATCCGTCCGGAAATCGAAATGAGGCTCGCTGTTGTCCCGGAAGCAGGTTCACCTTCAGCGATCGGAAAAGTTGCCCCCCGCTCGTGAGTAACGCTTCGGTCCCAAAAAAGAGACAGTCGCCAGAGCATCGCACGAGTGATGGTGAACTCAAGAACGGGTAACCCTCTGCTTCTTCATCAAACAGTGCGATGAAGCCGTCCCGTTTTCCTCGTTCTCGAAAAACTACCTTCGTGGAGTGTGTACCGAAGTCAAATCCAATGACTACCGTTTTGCGGCCAACCTGACGACGTCTCATCGAATTCGACGACATGACGACATCCCTTTCTTACGCAATTACGCGAACTACACAGGCAGCTATTGGCTCCGAAAGATACGCCCGGACATCCTGTCTCTGGTCGAGCTCATCAAGCTTAACGCGATGATCGCTCTTAGCCTTATCGATCTGTCCCTGCATCGCCGGAACAATCCTTGTGCTTCCGCGGCGTTGAGCCGTTCGAAGACGTTGTTCTTTGGCTTTCAAATCATGCTCGTGCTCCGCCTGCAACGCGTTACGTCTTCTCACGTAGAGCGCCCGATTCTCACGGTCCTCAGCAGCAAAAATCGCCCGATTCCGCCTCCTGGCTTCTTGCGTCAATTCGTTCCATACCTTGCCAGGCATTGCCTGGGCTGGCTGGTCATCGTGCCAATCTTCGCCGTGTTCGATCGTCAGATACAGCAAACGCTCGCCCAACTCGGCATCGAGTATCTCGCCCGTCCCCTCGTTCCATGCGATTGTCTCGATGATTCGCCGACTGCGGATACTGTCAATCGTGTGGGCGAACAGCAATAAAAAGTAGAATCCATCCTGAATCGTGTCTTCTTCGATGTCAGCCAGGCTAAGCATCGCTTGTCCGAGCCTCGCGGAAGGCGAGTCCAGTTGTGTCTGAATTATCTTGACAGCCGCACGCACAAGTGGGTGCGATGCATTCACCAAGTCGAGGTCCTTACGTCTGAATGCTGTCTCACCGCAGGTAGTGATAAAGAGAATTCCGTCCTTGCTTCGGTCAAGCCAGATGGGACCGCCTCGGGAAGCATCCTGGATTTCTTGCCGCAACTCCTCCGTCATTCGAAGTCCGTAGACACGGTCGGCATCTTTCTTCAACTTCACCCCCGGATGGTGCGATTCAAAGTATGTGCGCAACAACGCCAGGATGGACTCCTCACTGATGTAACGGCCTAGATTTCGAACGCGATTCATTTCATCACGGATGAACTCCTCGTGTCCAAAAAGTTCGGAAGCCTGCTTCTCCAAGACATCTAGATCGGAACGCTTGCGTTTGATGGCATTGGCGGCCTGCTCGACGCGGCGGTCCGCCTCCTCCGGCGTCAATTGGCCACTGACGAAGGCGCGCAGAAGTTCGCTAATCGTTTCACCAAGGATGGCTTCGAGATTGCCGATGCTCTCCTCGAAAATCCCGATGCGGGTGTAGAGACGCGAGAGAATCCGGTCTTCCACCGTTCCCCGAACGACAAGGTTGTGGATATGTACGACATTCGCTTCCTGTCCAAACCGGTCAATACGACCAATTCGTTGTTCAACAACCATCGGGTTCCAGGGCAGATCGTAATTGACCAGATGATGACAGAACTGAAAGTCCAATCCCTCGCTACCGACCTCGGTCGAAACCAACACCCGGATTGACGGATCATCCTCAAACTGTCGTATTCGTTTGCCACGCTCGTCGGCTTCGGGGCGGCGAGGATCAGAGACGACATCGCCGTCAATCCGCAAGGTACTCCAATCCTGTCCTTTCAGCCGCTCTTCGAGATATCGCGCCGTGCCACGGAAAAAGGTGAAGATCAGAACCTTTGCAGACGGCTCTTCCTGAAAGATGTCAACCAGGATCTGCTTGAGCTGTTTGAGTTTGGAGTCGCTACCGTACCAAGCTCCCCTTGGGTTCTCCAGTGAGGCTTGGCGCGGCGTGCTTCCAATCTCGCTAGGCAAGATGTCGCTCAATTCGATGGCTTCATCGTCGGCTGTGGCAGTGGCCTTTGATTCGTATGCAGCGGGAAGGCAACTCGCGGCTTGCCGGGCACGTGTGATTTGGCCGAAAGACATCCCGCTGCTAAACCAACCTAGTGACCCATTGCCTTCCACCAACCGCTGATAGGCTGCATCCTCCTCCGGCGTCCAATCACAATAGCACGTCCTAGCTCGACGCACGGGTGCGTTCTCGACGACATCGCGTTTCCGCGTCCGAGTAACCACAGAGCCAAGTGGATGCAGTTCTTGAATCTGACGTTCCAGTTCGATCCATTCACGACGACTCGTGGGAGGGGAGTCTTGTATATCCTGGATAACCTGCAAGGCTTTAGGGTCGTGTTGTTCAGCAGGGCCAGTTGAACAGAATACGTCTCTCAGCAAGTCGGCGACTTCGCCGAGTCTCTCGGACTGCTGGGTCCGAGCGATGGCGCTGGCAAGATGAATGGGCGAATGACGGCGCAGTTGGTCGTCGAAAACATACGCGTCTCGGAATTCAGCCGGTCGCAGGGCGTTGACCAGAGTGAACAGGTCATCGTTCTTCAGGTGCAACGGCGTCGCTGTGAGTAGGAGAACGCAGTCACCCACCTCGCACAACTCGCGCAGCAACTCCGATGTGGCCGTTTCTCGGTTTCGGGCGTGATGAGCTTCGTCTACGATCACCAGATCGACTTGTCCCAACGCTGAAGTTAGGGACTCGCGTATTTCTTCGCCTCGCATCGACTGCATCGACATGATTCCGTGCAGGCGAAACCGTCCTGGGTTTTCTTGAGCGCGCGATGCGGCCTGGAGGAAGGACCGCTTGTCCAAGATGTCGAAGTCCTGATCGAATTTTCCGTTCAACTCGTTTCGCCATTTTTCGCGCAATCGCGAGGGGCAAACAACTAGCACGCGTTCCAGGGGGCGACGGGCATCAAGTTCCGTCAGCACCAAGCCGGCTTCGATCGTCTTACCCAAACCCACTTCATCGGCGATCAAAACGCGACGATCTGGCGAATCGAGCACCTTCAGCAGCGGTTTGTACTGGTATGGCTCGAACAGAATCCGTTGCGACTGAAATGCGTAAATCGTGCTCCGATTGGTATTTAAGATTCGCTCGATGCCCAACGCGCAACGCACCGCCTGGAGACGCCTGGGGCCGGCACGGGAATCGCCCGCGGTTTCGGTAGGGGGCACGCCATCAGTC
>CAZXYZ010000046.1:0-78443 GCA_964645045.1 uncultured Pirellulaceae bacterium
CCGAGGCGTTGCGGTTCGACTTTGGGGTCTACGGCAGCCCGGTGCAAACTTACGGCACTCCCACCAAGAAGTTCCTCGAGGTAATTCCGCAAACGACGTACAACGCCACGCGGGGTTACGGCTGGACGTCGCGCGTGGCGGGGGCCTGGCGGAAGAGTTCCGGCATGAGCGACCTGCGGACGGACTTGAATTACGCCAAGAATGCCACGTTCAAAGTGGATTTGCCCAACGGCAACTACAGCGTGCGGATCTACCACTCGAACCCGATGTACTACGGGACGGTGCCGTACATTGCGGACAACTTCAACGTGTACGCGGAAGGCGCGCTGCAATACAACGTGGCCGACATCCCCGCCGGGACTTCGGACATCCGGACGTTCAGCGTGACCGTCGTCGGCGGCGCGCTGGAACTCCAATTCACGGACATGGGCGGCCGGGATGGGAACTTCGTGGTGTCGGGGATCGACATTTCGGCGGTCGGCCAGTTGCCGGCCGAGCAAGCCTTGTTGGCGTCCGGCGATCCGTTGGACGGCGGCGCACCGGCGATCAGCGTGGACATGCTGCAGCCGGTGGTAGCGGAAGCCGCAGCCCGGTGGTCGGCGGCGGGCTTGACGCCGGCCCAAGCGGCAACACTGGGCAGCGTCCAATTCGCGGTGGCCGATCTGGGCGGCGCGGTCCTGGGCCTGGCCAACCCGGCCACGAACGCGATCCGCATCGACGACGACGCGGCGATGATCGGGTGGTCATTAGGGAAGTACAAAGTAGGAAGTGTGAAGTTCGAAGGAATTGCCGGTTCACCCTTCTCCCTTCTCCCTTCAAACTTCGGAGTCGATCTGCTGACCGTCGTGATGCACGAGATGGGGCATCTGCTGGGCTACGGGCACAGCGAGGACGGCCTGATGGCCCCCGTGCTGTCGGCGTGCCCGCAATGGACGTCGTCCCCATGCTTCATCCCTCACCCTTCATCCTTCACCCTTCATCCTTCACCCTTCATCCCTCACCCTTCATCCCTCACCCTTCATCCCCCATCCCTCATCCCTCATCCCTCATCCCTCATCTCTTATCCTTCACCGTTCCTCGCTCATCGCTCATCCCGTCTCGATGCCGTATTCGCGGAGTTGGGCGACGACGACACGACGCCACTGATAGCATCCAAGAACGGGGACCTGTTGCTTGCCGCAGCGGTCCGGCCCAGCGACGAGGCGGCGCAAGCCAAGGTCCCGCGGCGGAGCCGGCTGCTGCAGTTTCAGAGCGAACTGGACGCTTGGTTCGCCGAGTTGGCAACCGAGGGGGGAGCCGTGGCTCAATCCTGATCCGAATGACGAAGGGCCAAGCCTCGTCCGCCGGGTCAATAGTTGACTCGGCTATTGACAGGACTGAGGGAGCGCCGAGAATCATGACATTAAGATCGGCTTAGCGGCTCACTTAAGGATCTGTCACCGCGAGCGTTCGATTCCGGACGTGCGTGGCTGTCGGCGGAGTCCCGGTTGGACTTGGACGAACGGGAGAATCGCAATCTGCATCCTTGGCTGAGGAACGCGTTTGATGGCAGATCGCCTTGCCGCTCGCGAGTTGCTGCAACGCTGCAGCGCCGGAGAACCCGGAGCCGCCACGGAATTGCACCGGCGTTACGCGGGACCACTTCTCAAGCTGGCCGAAGAACGATTGGGTGGCCGCCTGCGCCGCCGCGAGGATGCCGAGGATGTGGTCCAATCGGTTTTTCGCACGCTTTTCCAGCGGGCGGCCAACGGCGAGTACTCCGTGCAGCATTCCGGCGCGCTGTGGCATCTGCTGACGCACATCACCGAGCGCAAGATTCGCCGTGTGCGCCGTCGGCATCACGCGGCCAAGCGGAACCTGGATCGGGAGGTCGATCTGGACGGCGCCGATGCCGATTTGGCGGCGAATGTCCCATCTCAGGGAGAATTGGCCGAGCTGCTGGACGAACTCGAACATCTGGTCGTGGGATTCGCTCCCTGGCAGGCCGAAATCGTGCATGCATTTCTGCAGGGCCGGAGCGTCGCCGACATCAGCCAGCAGGTCCGCCGCTCGCGATTCACGGTTCGAGAGGTCCTGAATCGGACGATGCACCGCTTGCACGTCAGGATGGAAAAGTATCAGTAAGAGTCAAAATCCGGGCGTTTTTTGGCACAAGATCGAAAGCGTTTGGGCATTGGGAATATAGGGATCGTGTTGCAGGTGAGCCCGACCGGTCGTTAACGTCGACGGCGAATGGTCGCATCGGGCACGGATGGGCTAGCACGGATGGCAAAGCCGGGGCACGGATGAGCAAAGACATGCCGGACACTTCGCGAAGATTCTGGGCCTTTCATCCGTGCCCCGGCTTTGCCATCCGTGCTAGTTTCGATTGAGGGCGTGAGCTTGCGCGGAGGAGTCGCCGATGGTGGATCCGGTGCGAGATTGTGTGGCCGAACTGGACGATGCCGCTTGGTCGGCGTACAGTGCGGTCGTGGAACGTTTTGAAACCGCCTGGCACGCGCAGGGGGACGCCGGCATTGTGGACTTCCTGCCCGCCGCGGAGGATCCGAGCCGGCCGCGGGTGCTGGTGGCGTTGATCAAGATCGACCAGGAGCACCGCTGGCGGGCCGGTCAGCGGCCGCTGCTCGAAACTTACCTGGATCAGTGGCCGGACTTGAGCGGCAGCGACCAGACCGTGGCCGAGTTGCTCGCGGCCGAATGTCTGACCCGCGCGGCTTTTGACCAGCCGGTTCAGCGGCCGGAGTTGGAGCAGCGGTTTCCCGGAATCGCCAGGCGGATCGACCTGGGCGAGATCGAACAACAGGCTCACCGGGAGACGCTTGCCACCGGCCGGGATCCCGACGGCACCGGCGATGAATGGTCCGAGACGCCGGACGGACTCACGGAGCCCGTCAGCCGTGATGTATTCCTCGCGCGGTTGACCGCCGCTGGGTTGATGACGGCCGAGGCGGTGGAGCAGTGCCTGACGGGACTGCCCGACGAGGAACGGCCGGCTGGCGGTCTGGACCTGGCGCGGCACTTGGTGCAGCTGGGCAAACTGACCGCGTATCAAGCCCAGACGTTGTGTCAAGGCCGGGACGATCCGCTCGTCTTGGGCAACTATGTGATCCTGGACCGCCTGGGGCATGGCGGCATGGGTCAGGTATTCAAAGCCGTCCATCGCCGCATGGACCGGATCGTGGCCCTGAAGATGCTGACGCCCGAACTCGTGAGGACGCCCGAATCGCTGCGCCGCTTCCAGCAGGAGGTCAAGGCCGCGGCGCGGCTCTCGCACCCGAATATCGTGATCGCCCACGACGCCGACGAAGCGGGCGGCAGGCCCTTCCTGGTGATGGAGTACGTGGACGGCCTCGACCTGGCGGCGCTGGTTCGAGAACAAGGGCCCCTGCCTGCCGCCCAAGCACTGGACTACATCCTGCAAACGGCCCGCGGCCTGCAGTACGCCCACCAGCACGGCGTCGTGCATCGCGACATCAAACCGGCGAATCTGATTTTGTCAGTTGTCAGTTGTCAGTGGTCAGTCGTCAGTCGTCAGTCGTCAGTGGCAGCAAACCACGGACAACTGACAACGGACCACGGACCACGGACAACTGACGATCCTCAAGATCCTCGACATGGGCTTGGCGCATCTCGACTCGGGCGACGCCTCGCGGGATGAACTGACCGGCGGCGGGCAGATCATGGGGACCGTGGACTACATGGCGCCCGAGCAAGCGATCGATGCCCATTCGGCCGACGGCCGCGCCGATATCTACAGCCTGGGCGCTACGCTGTGGTACCTGCTGGCCGGCGAGAGCATGCTCGCCGGGCGAACGATCGCCGAGAAACTCCTGGCCCACCAGAGCGGATCGATCCCTTCCCTGGCCAACGTCTGCCCGGGAATGCCCGAGCCGGTGAAGACCATCTTCCGCCGCATGGTCGCCAAGCGGCCGGAGGAACGGTACCAGACGATGGCCGAAGTGATCGCCGATTTGGAATCGCTCCGCGGCAGTGTGGCGGATCTGCCGGCGGCAGCCACGGCGACGCCCCAAGCCGGACCGCTCGCCGAATTCGCGGTAGCCGAGACCCTGGCGGCGCCGCAGGTTGATACGAAATCCATGTCGCCGTCTCGGCCGGCGGAAGCCGGCACCGCCAGGCGACCGCCGTGGTGGCGCGGCTGGCGCAAGCTGGCGGCGGCCGGTGCCGGCGGATTGCTGTTGATCTGGCTGGGCATCTGGGTCGTCATCCGCGACGAGCGGGGCCAGGAAGTCGGGCGCGTTCGCTTGCCCAACGGAGGCAGCGTGACACAGGAGTTGGAAACAAGCTCCCCTCGCCCCGGTAGTCCGGGGAGAGGGGCCGGGGATGAGGGGGCCTGGAACCTGCCGCCCAACGCCCCGCCCCCCGCCATCGCCCCGTTTGACAGCGCCCAAGCCAAATCGCACCAGGATGCCTGGGCCAAGTACCTGAGTGTACCGGTGGAAATGGCGAACTCGCTCGGGATGCGGTTCGTGCTCATCCCGCCGGGCGAGTCCGACATGGGTTCGACCGACGCGGTGGTCGCCAACCTCTTGGAGAAAGCCAAATCCAAGAACATCGGGGGCTTTTACATCGAGCGTCTGCCGTCCGAGGCCCCGAAGCACCGGGTGCGGATCACGAAGCCGTTTTGGCTCGGCCGTCACGAGGTGACGCGAGGCCAGTTTCGCCGATTTGTGGACGATAGCGGCTACCGGACCGAAGCCGAACGGGACGGCAAAGGTGGCCGCGCCTTGATCGACGGCCAACTGAAGCGAGATCCGCGTTTGGTGTGGAACCGTGATCTGGGATTCGAGCAAGCGGACAACTATCCGGTGGTAAACGTGACGTGGAACGACGTCACCGAGTTCTGCGCGTGGCTGTCGGAGAAGGAAGGCGAAAAGTCCCACTTGCCAAGCGAGGCCCAGTGGGAGTACGCGTGCCTGGCGGGGACCACGACGCCGTGGTACTCGGTTGACAATGAGGAAGCGTTGAAGGAGTACGGCTGGTTCATTTCCCACGCCGAAGGGAAGTCGCAGCCGGTGGGTCAGAAGACGCCGAACGCGTGGGGCCTTTACGATATGCACGGCAACGTCTGGGAATGGTGCGCCGACTGGTACGATCCCGCGTACTACGCCACCTCGCCGCGGCACGATCCGGCGGGTCCGGCTGCGGGCCCGTACCACGTTCCCCGAAGCGGAAGCTGGGCGAATGCCGCCGGCGCATGCCAGGCCGCGTACCGCTGCGGCTGGCAGGAGGCCGGGGGCCGCGCGGATTCCCGGGGCTTCCGCATCGCGCGGCAGTTTGACGACGAGGGCAAAGGAATGGAGGGCAACGGAATGAGATGATTGTCAATCCTCTTCGGAACGACTAGAATCAAGGCTGGGACCTCGGTCAGTTTGCAGACGGCGGTTTCGGGGCAGGGCAAGAAGCAGGAGCATCTCTCGTGAGTATCGATCAGCAGGCTAACAGGTCTTTCTGTCTGACGGAAAGCGCTGATTTCCTGGCGAAGAACTGGGACCGGTTGCAGCATGATTACGGTGGAAAGTGGGTCGCCTGCGCCGGCCGCTCCGTCCGCCTATTCAGCGATGACCTGGTACACTTGCAGGAACGCATCAAGGCCACGTGCCCTGCGGAAACACTGCTGGTTGAATACGTCCCACTTCCGAATGAGCCGTTGGATTGGAAATGATCGTTCCGTGGACTCCGCAGCCGTCCCCTGACGGCATCAAGTCACCGAGTTGGCGCGTTCGGCTCATGGTTAAGCTGCAAGCACCGGAGGGACCGTTCCATTCGGTTTTCTTCTATGTCACCGTCGACACAGGGGCACTCTGGACCACGTTCACCGATGACTTCGCCCGGTGCGCCGGCATCTACGATATCGAATCTGGCTTGCTGACAAAGGTTCGGTGGTTTGGGGTAGATTTTGACGCTTGGCAGCACCGTGTGGGATGGTCAATTGCGACGAATCAAAGGGCTTCCGAGACAATCACCTTCGAGCCGATCGACGTGCTCTTCATTCACCGATTTGCTCACCCCAAATCCAAATTAAAGAGACGAGTAAGCTTGGCAGTGTTGGGGATGGATTGGCTGGCGCACCTCCGGCTTACGCTTGACGGTCCCGAGATCGCAACAAGGTTCTGACGGAGCTGGCGTTGCCGAAATGTCTGAGATGCTGATATTTCTCCGTCGCCTGTCCCATCCCGATCCGTGAACTCCGTGCAATCCGCGGTGCTCTTGCTTCTTTGCGGAGCAAAGAATCGGTCATTTGCCCGTTCTTCTGCCAAATCCTCGGCCCAAGCAGCCTTCTTGTCATCCCGCCCCGGCCCCGGATCAGCGTTCATGAGCGTCGATCAGCGGTCTGCTTCCTCTTCCCGGCCGCGAGACGGATCCGGCCAGAACCGCTCATGGACGCTGATAAAACGGGTTTCCAAACCCGCCGAGGCGAAAAATTTTTAGGAATTTTGTCCGATTCTCCAGTTTTCTTTTTCATCGCCTCGGTCGTTTGGGCATTGCTGTTATTAGAGGGCCAAACGGCCGCAGCGGGGCGCGGTCCCAGTTGGTGTGCGAGTACGTCAGGCTTTTCAGCCGCACGTACGGGGCTCTTGTGTGGCGGAGACAATCTTTCCTTTTTTCGTAGGACACTGCAATGAAAACGCCGGAGACATTCGACCGTTGGGTGCGCGAGGGGAAGAACCGCCGCCGCAAGGCCCGCCCTGCCGGAGGGCTCCGCCCGCGGCGGCTGCGGCTGGAATCCCTCGAAGACCGGCGGCTGTTGGCGGTCTTTGACGTGACCACCTTCGCCGACGTGATCGACCCCGTCGACGGCGTCACGTCCCTCCGCGAAGCCGTCATCGCGGCGAACGCAAATGCCGGCGACGACACGATCACCTTCGCCGCACCCGGGACGTACGCCCTGACGATTCTTGGGACCGGCGAAGACGCCGCCGCCACGGGCGATTTGAACATCACCGACATCGCCGGCAAGACGACCATCCTGGGCGCGGGCGCCGCCACGACGATCGTCGATGCCTCAGCGTTGGTGTGGCCGGACCACGACGGCGCTTTTTCAGTGCGATCCGGCGCCAACGCGGAATTCGCCAACGTAACCATCACGGGTGCATCGGAAAGCGGCATCAGCAACAACGGTACGCTGACGGTCACCGACTGCACCCTCTCGGGGAACCGGGGTTGGTGGGGCGGCGGCATTTTGAACATGGGCGACACGGTGACGATCACCAACAGCACCCTCTCGGGGAACTCGGCCGAATTCGGCAGGGGCGGCGGCATTTTCAACGTGGGCACGTTGACGATCACCAACACGATCATCGCCGGGAGCACGGGCGGAGACTGGTATGGGGCCGCCGGGTCCGGCAGTCACAACCTGATCCAAGGCGGCAGGGGAGGGCCGACCGACACGATCAGCGGCGACCCGCGACTGGGGCCGTTGGCGGACAACGGGGGGCCGACGCAGACCCACGCCCTGTTGGATGGCAGTCCGGCCCTCAACGCCGGCGACAACGCCTTGGCCGTCGACGCCCTGGGCAACCCGCTGACCACGGACCAGCGTGGGGCGGGGTTTGTTCGCCCGTCCGGCGTGCATGTCGACATCGGGGCCTTCGAGGTGCAAGCGCCCGCGGACATCGACCTGGCGCCGGCCAGCGTGGACGAAGACCAGCCGGTGGAGACGGTGGTGGGCACGTTCAGCACCATGGATCCCGACCTGCCGAGCGATACTCACACCTATACGCTGGTGTCGGGCACCGGCGACGGCGACAACGTTTCGTTTACCATCGACGGCGACCAGTTGAAGACGGCGGCGGAGTTCGACTTCGAGACCAAGAACAGCTACTCGATCCGCGTCCGGACCACGGACGCCGGGGGGCTGTGGTACGAGGAAGCGTGTACGGTCAGGGTGCTGGATGTCGATGAGATCGCGCCGATGGTGACGGTCGAGCAGGCGGCGGGGCAGGCAGACCCTGCCAATAGCTCGCCGATCAACTTTACGGTTGTATTCAGCGAGCCGGTGACGGGATTCGACGGGGCCGACGTGGTCCTGGGCGGGACGGCGTGCCCGACGACGGCGGTCGTGACCGGTGGCGGGACGACGTACAACGTGGCGGTCAGCGGGATGTCGGTCAGCGGAAGCGTGACCGTCAGCATCCTCGCCGGCGCCGCTCAGGACGCGGCGGGAAACCTGAGTGAGGCGAGCACGAGTGAGGACAACACGGTGAGCTACCAAGCGATGACGATCGCACCCAAGATCATCGACAATCACGATGCGGGTTGGGACACGTTAGGGTTCATCAAGAACACGTCGGCGGGTTACTTGGGAGATTATGCGTACGGCGGCAACAGTTACGCCTCAGAGTTCGCCCGCTGGACGTTCGACGTCACGCCCGGCACGTATCGGGTCTCGGTGACATGGCCGGATCGGCCGTACCGGGAGGCCACGAACGCGCCCTTCAGTATCTACAACGGCACGTCGACGACGGGCATGCTCCTGGCGACGGTGCTGGTCAATCAACGAGGCTTGCCGGAGCAGGACGTAAACGACGGCGGTTTCTGGTTCCAGGATCTGGAGTCCCTGGGCAATGGGGGCATCTACGCGGTCACGGGTAGCCAGCTGACCGTGCTATTGACCGACGTCGGGATCAACGGCCTGATCACCGCGGATGCGGTGCGGGTGGAATACTTGCAACCCCTGCACGCGGAAACGGCAGACTCCGTGCGGGAGCGGACGGGGGCGGCGGCGTTGACCGAGACGCAGCTGGCACCGGCGGTGCAACAGGCCGTCGCCCGTTGGGGGACCTCGGATCCGAACGCGGCTGTCAGGCTGAGCGACGTGCAAGTGGTGATCTCGCAACTGCCTGATACGGTATTGGGCTTGGCCTCCGAAGCGACCAGCACGATCTGGCTGGACCGCGATGCGGCCGCACTGGGTTGGTCGGTTGTCACTGATCCTTGGTCGCCGGTCACTGGTCATCGGCCGTTTGATGACGCACCAATGACAAATGACAAGGGACCAATGACCAGTGACGGCGTTAGCCTGTTGAACGTGGTGATGCACGAACTGGGGCATCTGCTGGGGTACGAGCACAGCGACGACGAGCACGACCTGATGGCGCCCGTGTTGTCGGCGTCCCCGCTTGGCCGTTCGGCGCTCGACTCTAGTCTCTCGACTCTCAACTCTTCCGGGCTCTCGGCTCTCGACTCTAATCTCTCGACTCTCAACTCTTCCCGGCTCTCGGCTCTCGACTCGTCCGTGGTCCGTGGTCGGTGGTCCGTACCATCTGATTCTTGGTCTCGTGCGGACAACCTGTTCGCGGACTTGGCGCAGCGGGAGCCGACGGCAGCGGACAGCAGCAACGACGCAGTTTCGAGGCTGCTGGACTCGGCCGAGGACGTTCTGCTGGCCGCACAAATCGCCAAGTCCGGTGACGAGGTGGTGCAAGCCCGCGTTCCGCGCCGCAGCCGGATGGAGCGGTTCGAGCGGGAGCTGGACGACTGGTTCGCCGAACTGGCGGTGGACGAAGCGGTGGAATAGCCCACAGCCGTCAGCAAGTGCCCCCGGCGATTCGCCGGGGGCTTTTTTGTAGGGTAGGTCTGTCCCGGCACGAACCTGCCTGCAGGGCTGGAATTCCCGATACCACCGGATTCTTCGCTACGATCATTGCATCCTTTTCTTTAGATGTTAAGCTAAAAGCTGGCCTGCTAAGAAAGAGAGGCGCTTCGTTGCTAAACGTTCACGCGCCGGCAGATATCGGCAGCAGACCGGTTCTTTGCGTTGTCGAGTTCGGCGCGCGTGTCGCCGCTGGAGACGGACATCCCTGCGGCTTGTGAGTCAGCCGTGATGCCTCCTCGGCCCGGGACGGAACCCCGGCTCTGGTGTGCGTCACCTCTTTGTTGCTTCTCACGTTTACCGGCTTTGATTTCACAAGATTGGCATTTCTTCCTGTCTACGTCGCGCGGATGGGAGAAGTGACAGGAGGGCGGGCAAACCCCTACTTAGCGATATTCTCCCCTTTTTAGCTTTCGCGATGCAACCATTTTCCCAGGGTGAGGGTTTACCATGACAAGCCGAAAGAGCATCCAGTCGTTTCGGGGACGGAACCAAACCATTAAAACACGGAGCCGTGGACGCAACCGGCGACTCCTGCTGGAACGACTTGAAGACCGCCGACTCCTGGCAACCTACGCCCTGCAGTCGGAGGTCTTCGCGCAGACTGCGCTAGGCGGGCCGATGACGGGGGCCACGGGGGACGGCTTGGGGAGTTTCGTCACCTTGTCCGACGACGGCGGGGTCGCGATTGTGGGCGCGCCGGAAGCGGACGGCGGCAAGGGCGCGGTCTACGCTTATCAACGCGACAACAACGGGACACCAGCGGACCAGACAGACGACAGCTGGGGCTTTTTTGCGTCGATCAGTGCGCCGGACGGGGCGGCCGGAGACAACTTTGGGGCGTCGATTGCCATTTCGGAAGCGATGCTGGTGATCGGAGCGCCGGGCGCGGATGTCGCCGTGACGGATCAAGGCGCGGTCTACGTGTTTGACACGCAGAACGGGTTCGCGATGACGAAGCTGACCCTCTCAAGCCCGCAGACCGGCGACCGTTTCGGTGCCACGGTGGCCGCGACGAACTCGGGAACGCGAATTGTGGCCGGGGCGCCGCTGTTCGACGGCGCGGGCACGGATCGCGGGGGCGTGTTCGTGTTCGAAAACTCCGGAGCGGGTTGGTCGGCCCCCGTCGCACTGACCGCGCCCGTCAGCGAAGACGGTGCGCAGTTCGGGGCTGCCGTGGCCCTCGACGCCAACAGCGCCGTGGTGGGGGCGCCCCTGGAGGACACCGGCGGGGCGGATCGCGGCTCCGCGTACTTGTTCACCTACGACCCGGACACGAGCAATTGGAGTGCCGGGACCTCGCTGCTTCCCGGAGGAACGGTGACGCTCAACGCCGGTGACCGATATGGCGCCGCCGTCGGCGTGAATCAGGGGTTCATTGTCGTCGGGTCACCCGGCGCGCCGGGTGCGGGCGTCGGCGGCGCGCACGTGTTTGCGGACATGGGCGGCGGACTAGGCCACGTCTATTCGCCCGACGTGGGGCCGTCGGGGCTGAATCTGCCCGCCGGCGCGAACTACGGCGCTGCAGTCGCAGCGGTGGGCGGCGCGCAGCCGCGCGCGGCGGTGGGGGCGCCGGGGATCGATGCGGGAGGCGGTGCGGACCAAGGCGGAGTCCACGTCTTCGGTCCGGGGATGGCCGACGAGTTCTTCGCCGGCACGGCGGCGGGCGATCGTTTCGGCTCGGCGCTAGCCATGCTCGGCAACACCTTGGTTGTGGGAGCACCCTTGCGGGACAACGGCACCACGGTGGACACCGGCGCCGCCGCGATCTACGGCCCCACGACGCCTCCGCAGCCAATGGACTTCGGCGATGCCAAGTCCTTATACGGGACACGGCTCAACGACGATGGTCCCCGCCACGTCGTCGGGGCCTTGTACCTGGGCGCGAGCATCGACGCGGAGATGGATGCGACGGAAACGTGGGACGCCAGCGGGGACGATTTCACCGGAATCGACGATGAAGACGGCGTGACCTTGCCCGGCAACGCGAGCTTCGATGGCGCACTGTTGGTGATCGGCGATGCGGCCACCGTCAACGTGACGCTGTCGCGGCCCGGCCGGATCGATGCCTGGCTGGATTTGAACGCCAACGAGCAGTTCGACCTCCCGGCGGAGCAGATCCTGAGCACCGACACCCTGGCGGCCGGCCCGAACACCTTGACGTTCTTCGTGCCTTCCGATACCAACCCGGGACCGTGGGGGCAGTCGATGGTGCGTTTCCGCTTGAGTTCCGCGGGAGGCCTGCCCCCGACGGGACCGGCCCAGGACGGCGAAGTCGAAGACTACTTCGTTCAGTTTGGGGTGCGGCCTGTGGCGGCGTTTCAAATGAGTCCCTCACCCCTGGAGTATGGATCGGATTTGACGCTGGACGCGAGCGGCTCGTACGACCCGCCACCGAAAGCTTCCGGCATTTCTGTCTACGAGTGGGACCTGGACAACGACGGCCAGTTTGATGATCTCGTCAGCCACAATACCGTGGATTTGGTTCCGTGGGAAACGCTGAAGAACCTGGGACTTCAAATCGGTGTCAACCCGATCCAGTTACGGGTCACGGACTTCGACGGCCTGACGGCGGTGACTTCCCAGAATCTGGAGATCTTCATCGGTCCTAACGTCGTCGTGCCGTTGCCGTCCAGCGGGAGCGTGCAGGAGTTGTCGCGGAGCGGTTCCAACTTGCTGGTGCGCGACGTCAACCAGAACACGATCACGTTCCAAGCGCCGTTTTCGGCCGTCTCGTCGTTGACCGTCACCGGCGACCGCGGCAACGACACGTTGATCGTGGACTTTGCCCGTGGTAATCCCATTCCCGCCGACGGGCTACGGCTGAACGGCCAAGGGTTCGAAGACTTCGATACACTCGAAATCCGCGGGGCAGACATCGAGTTGCTGGTGAACACGTTCACGGGGCCGCAATCCGGGACCATCGAATTCGACGGCAGCACGATTGAATATACCGGTTTGGAGCCGGTCCTGATCGACAGCGACGGGAGCCTCGCCAACGCCAGCTTCACCTTGCCCGCCGGGGCCGCGCCGTACGGTCCGGGGACAACGATCCCGGGTGGTTGTGGCTATAGCGCTTCCGGCTCCGCCGCGGGGTTGCCGGGTGGTGTGACCCGTTGGTACACGCCGGCTGACCTCGCCGCATTCACGACGGGCTTCTGGGGCCTCACCAACAACTTTTACGCCACGACGCAGCAGCCTCCCACTTGGGCCCCGTGGGGATTCGATACCGGCGTCAGCCTCAGTGGTCCCAGTTATATGAGCAATTTCAACGGGACTTTCTATGCGCCGGGCTCCAACTTGGCCGGCGGTGTCGCGGTCTGGTACCTCCCGTCGGTTGCGTTGGACACCGATGGCAACAATGTTCCTAACGGCTATGTCCCCGTCTACATGACGCTGACAGTCACCAACACGGCGGGGACCCCCGTGCCGTTGATGTACTCGCCCGGGGGTCTTGGTGGATCGCTCGGCGTCGTGTACCAGATCAATCCAGCTAACGGCACGGGCGGAGCGTTTCGTACGAACGTCCGCATGGAAGTCGGCAACTACGGCGGAATGGGCACGCCCGTGGTGACCTACTACGACTCGTTCTACTACTCCACCGGCAACGGCGGTGCCGTCACCAGCTTCGCCTCCGGCTTCTGGACAGACAAGGAGTACGTCTACCTCGAAGACAACGGCAATGCGACGGACGGACTGGTCCAGTTCCGCAGCGGCAACGGCACGTTTGAGACCACGACTTTTTCGAATCCCACCGGATCGCTGACGGTCAACGCCCAGGGGAACACGCTGGTTCGCGTGTCGACGCTCGACAACGGGTTCGCCGCGACCAATCTCAACCTGAACGGCCAAGCGACCGACACGTACCGGACGACGGCTGCTAACGTGGTCCCCGACGGGACGGACTTGGCGGTGAACACCGCCACCTACGACTTGAACGGCTACAGCGATACGATCGACGCCTTGACCGGCAGCGGCACGGTGGACAACAGCGCCGCCGGTGCCGCCACCCTGACGGTGGCCAGCGGCAATTTCGCGGGCATGATCACCGACAGCGGCGCTAGCACGCTGGCCTTGACCAAAACCTCGGGCGGCGTCCTGACGCTCAGCGGTGCGAACTCGTACGCCGGCACGACCACCGTCGATGCGGGCACTCTGCTCGTCAACGGGACCAACTCGGGCGCGGGTACGGTCGTCATCAACAACAACGCCACCCTCGGCGGCACGGGGACCCTTGCGGGCGCGGTTCAACTGAACAACACCTCCCGCCTGGCGCCCGGCACTAGCGTCGAATCGCTCGGCGTGGGCGCCGTGAGCTGGTCCAGCGGCACGTTCTTCGACGTCGAAATCGACGGCACGGCGGGCGCCGGTATCACGGGCGGGCATGATGTTCTCAACGTCAGCGGCAGCGTCGCGCTTGGCAGTGCCACGCTCGCCGTTGACCTCGGCTTCACTCCCACCGCGGGGAATGCCTTCAAGATCCTGAACAAGGCGGGCGCCGGCGCCATCACCGGCACGTTCAATAATCTGCCCGAAGGCAAGGTGTTTTCGGCGGGTGGCGCCACGTTCCAGATCACCTACCAGGGCGGCGATGGCAACGACGTGGTGCTTACCACACTGGACGCGGCCAACCCCACGCTGACCGGGACCCCCGTTGGCGATTACTTTGTGGTCAAGAAGAACGGCTCCTTCATCGAGGTCTATCAAGGCACGGCGCCGAATCCGACGACGATGGTCTACAGCGCCGCCCTGTCTGGCTTGACGACCCTGACCATCGACGGCCTGGACGGGAACGACACGACGACCGTCGATTTCGGCGCCGGCAATCCGCTTCCCAACGGCGGACTGACGTTCAATGGCGCAGGTCAGACTGGCACGCCCGGCGACGTGCTGCAGATCGTCGGCGGGACGCAGGGCAACGTCGTCTACAACTACACGAATGCCCACGACGGGTCGATCGTTCTGCAGAACTACGGAACGATCAGTTACACGGGGCTGGAGCCGATCACGAATTCCGGCTCGGCGACGGACGTGGTGTTCAATCTGCCGGGCGGCGGCGATCAGGCCCAGCTGAAGAACCTGGGGGGCGGCATGCTGCGGCTGGAAAGCACGGCGGGCGTGCCGACGTTCGAACAGACCGATTTCGCCACGCCGTCCGGTTCGCTCACGATCAACAGCGACGGGAACGCCGGCTTGCCGACCCTGCTCGGTACGTTCGATTTCTCGTCCCCCAGAAACGAGATGGACGTTGATCCCAACGGCGATCTGGTCTACATCGCCAGCAGCATGGGCGGCAGCGGCCTGATTCGCGTCAACGCATCGAACCCGGCATCGATGTCGTCGACGTCGCTTCCCTACGGCGGCGGCGTCGCGGTCGATCCGGTCACGGGGCGGTACGCCACCACGAGCGGATACGGTGGCGGGCTGTACGTCTATAACGGGAATGACACGCTGTACGACAGCGAGGGACTTATCGGCTGCGGCGGCCACTTGGCGGCGGGCAACGGCACGTTCGGCATCAGCACCCAATGCACCGATCGTTTCCACATCTACAACGAGTCGACGGCGAGCATTACGGTTCCCGCCAACTACTACCATGGAACGGGCTCGTGGGTGACCTACAACGGAGCAACTGACAGGTACTACTGGCGGACAGATCCCAGCACGACGTACGTCTACAGTGAGTCTCCTCCCGCGGACGTCGGCAGCATTTCGGGATACTTCGTGGCGGAGGCGAACCCCGTCACGAACCGTCTGTACGCGTTGAACACATCAACATGGACGCTCAACGTCCTGGATGGGACAACGCACGCGGTCACCGCGACCATTCCAGGCGCGGCTGGCGACGTAGCTGTCGACACGGCCCTCGACAGAATCTATTTCATTCAGGGCGGCGCGATCAGCGTTTACAACGGCGCCGGTACGGCGTCGCTGGGCACGATCTCGCTTCCCGTCGGCTATACGCCTGATCTACTCGACATGGCCGTCGGCGACGACCGACTCTACGTCGTCGGTCATCCGGCCAGCGGCCCCAACCGCCTGTTCGTGATGCAGACCGGCGGCGCTGCGGCGGGCAACGATACGCTGACGGTCGATCTTTCGGGCGGCGACGCAGTCCCCGCTGGAGGACTGATCTACAACGGCGGCGACGGCGACGACAAACTGTCGGTGGACCTGGCGAACGACGCCAATCGCCTGTCCGCCAACAGCATCACCTTCAGCGGCGGTGGGCAGACCAGTGGAGACAGCATCGAGGTCCTGAACGCGCCCGACGTTGGCGGCCGAGGCACGGACTATATCGCCGACACGTCGGGTGCGGCCAACAGCGGACGAATTGTCGTGAATCCCGGCGGCAGCGGCGGCGCCGGCGACAAGGAAATGAAGATCTACTTCACCGGGCTGGCGCCGTCCACCGTGAGCGGGTCCGGACCGCTGGACGTCATCGTCAACGTCGACGCCGCCACGACCGTGGACGTCAAGGACGTCGGGACGTCCAGCGACGGCTGGAACATCGTCGACGGCAACTCGACGTTCGAGGATGTCACATTCAGCGGCTACACCACTCTGAACGTCTACAGCGGCAACGGTGCGGAGACCATTACCCTGCAAGCTCTGGATTCGGCCGGCGCCGTCACCACGATCAACCTGTCCGGTGACAACTTCGCCGGCACGGACACCGGGAACGACACGTTCGACATCCAAGCAAGTCCGGCAGGCGTTACCGTCAACCTGATCGGCGGCGCAGGTGACGACACGTTCCAGATGAAGGTCAACGTCTCAGGGACGATCAACGGCGGCAGCGGTGGTGAGACGAACGGGGACAAGCTGGACGTGTCGGGACACGGCACGGCGCAGGTGGTGGACTTGGGCAACCGCAGCGTGACGGGGCTGTTTGCTGGCGCGGCCAACGGATTCGCGAACATCGAAGACTTCGTCGGCGACGGGAGCAACGACACCTTGCGCGGGACGGGCAGTGCGGACACGTTCACGGTAAGCGGACAGAACGACGGGACCTTGAGCGGCGGCGTAACGGCGGACTTCACGGACTTCAGCAAGCTGGAGGGCGTGGGCGGCAACGACACATTCACGTTCAACGCCAGCCTGACGGGCAGCGCCAGCGGCGGCGACGGCGACGACACGTTCAATCTGAGTGTGAACGTGGTGGGGACAATCGATGGCGGAGCAACGGGCCAGACGAACGGGGACAAGCTGAACGTGTCGGGCCACGGCACGGCGCAGGTGGTGGACTTGGGCAACAGCAGCGTGACGGGGCTGTTTGCCGGCGCGGCCAACGGGTTTGCGAACATCGAAGACTTCGTCGGTGACGGCAGCAACGACACCTTGCGGGGGACGGGCAGTGGGGACACGTTCACGGTGAGCGGCCCGAACGACGGGACGGTGAGCGGCGGCGTGGCGGCGGACTTCACGGACTTCAGCAAGCTGGAGGGCGTGGGCGGCAACGACACGTTCACGTTCAACGCCAACCTGACGGGCAGCGCCAGCGGCGGTGCGGGGGACGACACGTTCAATTCGAATGTGAACGTATCGGGCACGATCGACGGCGGCAGCGGCGGCGAGACGAACGGGGACAAGCTGGACGTGTCGGGGCACGCCGCGGCGCAGCTGGTGAACTTGAGCAACAGCAGCGTGACGGGGCTGTTCGGTGGCGCGGCCAACGGGTTCGCGAACATCGAGGCGTTCACGGGCGATGGGAGCAATGACACGCTGGTCGGTGCGAACGCGGTCCAGACCTGGAACATCACCGGCGCGAACGACGGGAACATCGGCGGGACGACGAGTTTCACCGACTTCAGCAATCTCACCGGCGGGACCGCCAATGACACCTTTGCCTTTGGTGCGAGCGGATCCTTGAGCGGAAACCTGAACGGCGGCGCGGGCAGCAACACTCTGGACTACTCGTCCTACGGAACGGGCGTGACCGTAGATTTGGACAAGACCACGGCGCCCGGTGCGCCGTTGATCTCGGGCACCATCGCGAGCATCCAGAATTTCCTCGGGACCACCCTCGCCGACACGCTTTCTGTGGATGCGTTGGCCGGCGGAGTTGCCCGCACGGTGAACGGCAACAGCGGCGCAACTCCCAACGTGCTGAACGTGGATGCCAAAGGCCAGACGGCCACCGACAACGGTTTGCAGATCACGTTCGGCGGCGGCTACGGGACGATCACCTACACCAATTTCCAGACGGTGAACATCACCGGGGCCGCCTTGACCATTACCGGCGACGGCAACAACAACACGCTGACCGTCACCGCCAGCAACTCGAATTCCGGTTACTACCAATTGGACGGCGGGCCGACGGTCAACTTCTCAAACGTGACCGCGTTCCAATTCGATGGCTTGGCGGGAAACGACACCTTGATCATCAATAATCCGTCCGGCAGCGTCTTCGGGCCCACGGGCGGGATCACGTTCAACGGCGGGACCGAGACGGTTGCCGACACGCTGACCCTGTCCGGCGGCGGCGGGGCGGGGTTCACGGAAACGTACACCGTCGGGCCAGCCGCCGATGAAGGGACGATCGTCACCACCAACGGCAGCGTGACGCAGACGATTCACTTCACCGGGCTGGAGCCGATCAACGATACGGTGCAGGCAAATCTGGATATCTACGCCACCGACGCGGCGAATACGATCCAGGTCGTCAACGGCACCGCCGGCCGCGTCCAGGTGACCATCGACGCGTTCGAAGCGATGGACTTCTCGAACAAGACGAACGTGACCGTCCACGGGGGCGACAGCACGGCCGGCGGCGACGGGATCGATACCATCACGGTCGACTTCACCAACAGCGCCAGCGGCCTGGTCTCCTTGTCCATCAACGCGGACGATGCCAACGACGCGATCGAGGTCAAGAACACGGCCAACAACATCTCGCTGACCATCAACGGCAACGCCGGGACGGACACCCTGAGCTTCACCACCAATCCCCTCAGCCTCTCGGCCAGCGCGGGGCTCACCTTGAGCGTCGCCACGACCGAAACCATCGATGTGAACCAGAACCTGACGGCCCTGGGCGGCATCACCTTCACCAGTCCCACGACGACGTACTTGGGGGCGAGTCTGCAGACGGATGGAAACGCAGTTTCCATCACCGGCGGGACGGTGATTATCGATGCCGCCATCGTGGTGGTCGACACGGAGTCCAACAACGCGGGCAACGCGGGCAACGTATCGCTTGGCAACACAAGCATCCGCCCTGATGCCGCCAACCGCGATTTGACCATCGACGCGCGAGGCGGAGCCGGGGGCAGCGGCGGCACCGTCACGCTGGGCACGCTGACCAACACGGCGGGCGCCTTCGTCGACGATCTGAGCATCGACGCGGGCGGCGCCGCCGACGGGAATGTCATTCTGAACCAATCGGCTCAAACCGCGAGTTCGATCCTGATCCAGAACGCCATCACCGTAGACGTCAACGGCGACCTAACGGCAGGCACGACACTGACGATTCAGAGTGCCGCAACCGTGGACCTCGTCGCCAATGTGGACTTGGCTGCAGGCGGGGCGTTGTCGGTCGCCACCAACGTGACGGTGATCAATCTAAGCGGGGCCACGGGCACGACCAACATTATTGACGGCAATGGGGACGCGTCGGTGACGTTGGCCAATATCACCGCCACGTCCAGCCCAAACCTGACGGTCAACTCGGAGGGGGCGGTGAGTATGGGGTCGGCCAACATCGGGGCCACCGGCGCCATGAGTATTGCCGTGGACAACAACAACAGCGGCACTGAGGCAGGGACCTTCGGAGCCCTATCGGCTGGCTCGCTCAATATCACCGGATCGTCGGGGAACAACGACATCACCTTCAACGGACCGGGGACCTCGGATGTTGCCACCAGCGTCAGCGTGACCGAAGCGGGGGCAATCGACGTGAATGCCAAAATCACCGCGGGCACGACGGTCGTCATGACGGCCAGCGACAACATCACTATCGATGCGGCGATCGACCCCACGACCGTGACGCTGACCTCCGGCGACGACGTCCTGGTCAATGCCCCGGTTTCGGCCCCGACCTTGATTACGGTTCAGGCGGGGCAAGACGGGAGCGGCAGTGTCTCCGTCGACGGAACGGCCCCGGAAACCGGCAGCCTGACAACGACCGGCGCGGCGCCGAATAGTGATATCGATATCACGGCCGGAGCCAGCAGCGGGGGCATTGCGCTCGGTGGCAATGTGACGGCAGTGGACCGTTTGACGCTCACCTCCAACGCGGCGTCCGGCAGCGGCGGCGGAGTCAATCAGACGTCGGGGACGGTCACTGCTGCCAACCTGCAATTGAGCGGCACCAGCGGTAGCTTTACGCTGACCCAGCCCAGCAACAACTTCGGCACAGTCGCTGCGCAAACGGACGGCGGGAGCGTGAGTCTGACGGATACCAACTCCATCCTCGTCGGGACCGTGGTCACCTCGGGCATCGATACAGGCAGCACGGGCAACGGCGCAGCGGTGACCATCAACGCCACCAGCGGAACCATTACGGTCAACCAGGCAATCAACACCTCGACGGGAACGGGCGGCGGCGTGTCGATCTCCGGGTCGGTGGTCATCAACGCGGCCCTGACCGCGGGCGCGGGCACCATCACGCTCAACGGCAATCCGAACGGCGCGTTCAACTTGGATATCAACGCATCGATCACCTCCGACCTGACGATCAATTTGACCGCGCCGCGCGACATCCTCGTGAGGGCGACACTGCAAACGACCGGCAGCGGGGCGGATATTGTCTTGACCGCTGACTCGGACGGCGACAGCGTCGGCGGCGTGCGGATCGAGGCGGCTGGCCAGCTGGTCTCCAAGGACGCGGTCACTCTGACCGGTTCGGACCTGTACGACACGACCGGCTTGATCGGCACGCCGAGCGACAGCGTCCGAGTGGATGCCGATGGCGGCGCGGCGGTGCAGATCACGGCGGAGGGCGCGGTGCTGTTGCAGAGCGGCGCCAACGCACAGGCTGGCGCGGACATCTTCATCAACGGGTTGGTTGAGACCACGGTGCTGGGCGACATTACCGTCAATGCCCTGGATACGATCCAACTGGGGGCGAACCTGACGGCTAAGTCTACGGCGGCGGACAAGATCGACCTGCAAGACCCGGTGGTGCTGACGGCGGGCGTCACGCTCGCCGCCGGCTCGACGGGCATCAACTTCGCCTCCACCGTCAACGGTGGCTTCGACTTGGTCTTGAACACGTCGGGCAGCACGGCCTTCAACGGCGCGGTGGGCAACTCGGCGCCCGTGGGGGACGGCACCGGTGCGGCCATCACGATCAACTCGACGAGCAATACCCGGTTCTACAGCACCGTCCAGACCGCTTCCGGCATCAGTGCCACGGACACCACGGCGACCGTGCAGTTCGACGGCAATGTGACCATCGGCGCGGGCAACACGGCCAGCACGTTCAACGGCAGCGTGACGCTGGACGGGCTGACGATGAATGCCGGCCGCAGCGTGACGTTCGGCGACAATGCCGCTAATGACCAGGTGACGCTGTCCGGCGGGGCGGTGGCGATCAACACCACGGCCAACAACGGGAATCTGACGTTCAACGCCAAGATCGACGGGGCGCAGAACCTCACGATGTCCACGCACGGCGCGGGCGACGTCGATTTCAACGGGTTGATCGGCAGCGTCACTCCGCCGAGTTCGTTGACGGTCTCGGCTGCGGACACGACGACCTTCGACGCGGCGGCGATTGTGGCCGGGAACATCACGACGACCTCCGCCGGGCTGACGGCGATCAACGCCGACCTGACCAGCAACACCGGCAATATCGACCTGCGGTCCACGGGCGGGAGTGTCAGCCAGGCCAACGGCACGACGGTTCTGGCCACGGCGGGCGGCGTCCGCATGCGGACGGATACGGGCAACGTGACCGTCTTCAACGTGACGGCTGGGGCCAACAACTTCCCGAACCACGTGCCCACGGCGAACACGGCAGCCATCAAGATGGATGTGGCCGGGACGTTCACGCAGAACGGGGTGCTGACCGCGACCTCCGCTCCGAACTTGAACATCGACATCGACCCGGTGGACGAGTTCATCCACGGGGACGAAACGGCGACGGGCCACATCTACCACTCGGCCAGCAACGACATCACCGTCGATACGAACGCCAAGCTGGAAGCCGATTCGGACAACTCCGGCGGCGGCACGCTCCAAATGATCGCCGACAACGACGCTGTGGGCGGAGGAGATCTGCTGGCCACCGACGGCACGCAATTGATCGGCGCCGTGGTCAGCCTGAGCGGGTACAACGTCACCGTCGACGTCGTCCAGGGCAAGACGGGGAACGTGACGATCACGGGCGCGAACAACGTGACGCTGAACGACAACGTGTCGGCCGGTCCGGCGACGGGCAATGTCGACGTCCAGGCCACGGCCGGCACGCTGCACCAGACGGGCGGCAATATCCTGGCCGGCGGCTTCGTGGAACTCGACGCCGGGACCCTCGTCAACTTGGACGGGACCACCGGCGCCGTCACGCCCATCGGCGGCGACGTGCGGATCAATACCAATCTGACGGGGCCGGTACAGATTGACGGCAACGTGACGGCCAATGGCGCGGTGACCGTCGGACGCTCGGACTACACGGGCGGCGCCGTGACGATCGGCTCGGCAGTGGCCTGCACGGTCACGTCGGATGCCGACAGCAGCGGGGCGGAGGATGTGACGATCCGAGCCAGCGGGGCGATCAGCCAGGTGGCGGGCACGATCAACGCCAACACGGGCGGCGTCTTCATCCGCTCGGCGGCCAGCACCGTGTCGGTCGTGGACGTCAATTCGGCGGGCGGCAGTCAGCTGCAACCGTCGATCATTACGACGTACAACGCGGCCAATCCGGCGGCGGCGATCCAAATCCGGGCGTCCGACACGGCCACCGTGGCCGGGATCGACGCGACCGGCGGCGGAGCGATCGTCGAGATCGTTTCGGATGCAGCAGGGATCGTGCTGTACGACGTGGATGCCACCACGACCGTCTTCCTGCAGGCGGGCGGGGCGATCACGGACGGATTTGGCGACACGACCAATAACGTCACGGCCGTGAATCTGGTCATGACCGCTGCCACGGGCATCGGCACCTCCGGGAATCACCTGGAGACGACGGTCAGCAACTTGGAAGCCGCCGGCGGAATGGGCGGCGTGTACGTGGACAACACGACGGCCCTGACCATCGGCGGGATCACGGCCTTGGAGGGCGTGTCGGCCACGGGCGGCAACATCAGGGTCACGACCGCCGGCTGGCAGACCGTGAATGAAGAGGTGGTCAACTCCGGCGGCGGTTACATCAGGCTGGACGCCGATGGCAACCTGGACACGGTCGATTTGACGATCAATGCCAACGTCACGGCCACCGGCGGCGACGGGTACATCATGCTGTACGCGGGCGATTCGATCAGCCTGGCGGCGACGGTGACGGTCAGCGCGGCCGGATCGGGAATCGTCGAGGTGGAGGCCAGTGAAGACTACAACGGCGCCGACGCCTCGCTGTACGGCCGGGTGGTGATGGGCGACGGGTCGGCGATCCTGTCGGAGGACGGCACCATCTACATCTTTGCTGACGGCGATATCCTGCTGAGCCGCGTCAACGCGGACAGCGACGGAGATCTGGCTGCGGGCGGCATCGATATCCGCGCGGACTATCCCGGCGACGGCGCCCCTATCTCGGAGGGTGACGGCGCGATCGTCGACAACCTGACCGGCGAGGCGCCGAATCTGGTCGGCAGCTGGGCCGAGTTGCAGGCGGGCGACGGGATCGGCAGCGGCGTGGCGGGCGACTTGGCCGATATCGACACGGCCATCGCGACGCTGGCGGCGGCCACCGAGTCGGGCGATATCAACATCCAGAACATCGGGACCGGCCTAACTATCGAGAACGGCAATAACGTCTGGGGCGTGACGATCCTGGACGACGCGAGTGACGATTCCGGGGACGACGACATCACGATCGTGACTCGGGCCGGCTTGACGGTCAACGCAGGCAATCCGATCGCCAATCACGATGGCGGCGACATCACGCTGCGGGCCGAGGGCGGCGGGGGGTACCAGTTGATTTTGGGCTCGTTCACGTTTCCCCAGGCTCAGGCGGATGCGGCGGCGCGGGACGGTTACGTGGCGACGATTCGATCCGCGGCGGAAAACGCCGTGGTGGCGGGAATCGCCGGCGGGGCGGAAGTGTGGATCGGCGCGACGGACGCGGCATCGGAAGGCGACTGGCTGTGGTGGGATGAACGGACCACTCCCGGCCCGGACAAGGGGATTCAGTTCTGGTCGGGCTTCGCCGCAGGTTCGCCGGTGGGCGGCGAGTACAACAACTGGGCCGCCGGCCAGCCCGATAATGACGCCGATCAGGACGCCGCGTACATGCAGGCCGACGGAACGTGGAACGATTGGGCCACCACGGGGCCGTTGACGCGGCCCTATGTGCTGGAATTCGCGGACGCCGACTTGGTCGTGAACGCCACGGTGACTGTCAGCGGCGGCACGGGCGCGATCTCGCTGGAAGCGGACACGGACGTCACAGGCGACGCCGCCGGGGACATCACCACCGCCAACGGCAACGTGACCATCACGGCCGACCTGGACGACAGCAGCTTCGCGCCCAACGTCATCGGCACGATCCATCTTGACGGCGACATCACGGCGGGAACGGGCACGGTAACGCTCAGTCTGCCCGATTGCGACGGCTATCTGGGCAGCGGTTTGAACCTGGCCACGGGGCAAGGGACGAGTGTCAATGGCAGCATCGTCTCGGCCAGCCAGGTGATCAAGAACGGGGCCGGCGCGTTGCGGCTGAACGGGACGGCCAACGCCTACGTGGGGACGACGACGGTCAACGCCGGGGCCTTGCTCGTCAACGGGGCGATCACGACCGACGGCGGGGCAATCACGGTCGTCGGCGCCGGGGCCTTGCTGGGCGGCAACGGGACGATCGGGGCGACGACGGCCGGACGCGACATCGTGGTGAATGCCGGCGGCACGTTGGATCCGGGCGATGTCGATCCCGGTAATTGCGCGATCCACTATCCCGGCCTGCTGACGGTCAAGGGCGACGTCACGTTCGCGGTCGGCGGGATCTTCCGCGTCCAATTGAACAGTCTGAACGCGGGCGTGGACAGTGGGACGTATACGGCTGACGGTTACGACCAACTGGACGCCCGCGGCTTCGTCAATCTGGGCGGCAATCCGTACGGCAGTCCCGCCGGGGCGACCTTGCGGACCGATGCCGGCTACGGGTTCCCGGTCGGGGCGGAGTTCACCGTCTTGGTGAACGACATTACCACGCCGCCCCTCGATCCTCCCTGGGCCGACATCCACACGCGGTTCCAGACGCCCGGTGGGTTGCAGTTGGACGAAGGCGAGTTTTTTACCACGGGCGGGACCAGCAACTTGATGAACATCTCGTACTACACCAAGTCGGACAACAACGACGTGACGCTGACGCACCCTGGCCGGTACGACTTCGACGGGTACCACGGCTACACGGAGACCAACTACGAAGGCATCTCGCCGTTCACGCTGTACGGGTCGGGTCCCGCGGGCTGGCAGACGCTGCCGCCGCAGTACTTCGAGCGGCAGTACACGGCGGTGCCGCCCTGTACGGCGATCCCCGAGCCGCTCCTGCAGCTGGACGGCCATTCCACGGACAACGTGGGCACGCCGCTGACGTTCGAGGTGGACGTGGTGGCCGATCCGGCTCCCAAGATGTATGAGGTCCTGATCCTGACCGGCGACGTGTATTGGAACCACGACAAGGAGAAGTTCACGTTGACCTGGACCGATCCGTCCGGGACAGGCACCGTGAGCACCTCGCAAACGGTGGACACCTGGGGTGGCGGAGCGCCGGACGGCAGCGGGGTCAAGGTCACTTCAGGCGGCGGGATCACGACCTCGTGTCCCGGGTATTACCGCTGGGTCCGGCTGACGACCTCGACCGTGGTGGGAGACCTGGGCAGCGGGCTGGGCAAGCTGTACGTCACGCTCCAGGACCTGGGCGGCTACGACCCGGCGACGGTGATCCTGGCGATGGACATCCGGCCCGTGGAGACGGTGGGCGAGATCACGCTGGAACGGATCGCCAGTACGGGCAGCGGGGCGGACAATACCGACCCGTTCAGTGAACTCCCTGCGGACGGCGTGACCATCGACAGCTACCAGGGCACGGGAGCCCCGCCGTACAGCACGATCACGATTACGGTGTCGGCGCTGGCGCCCGCGCCCGACTCGACCATGCATTACGCCACGCTGCTGACCGACGCCGACCCGTCGATGTTTGGGACGCAAGTGACCGCGAACTCGAGCGGCCTGTTCTCGTTTACCGTCCAGCGGCCGTCGACGCTAGCCGACACCGCTGCCGCGACGGAGAACTGGATGGTGCTGGCCGAGGAGCGGTCGGGCCTGTCCCGCGGCTCGGCGACGCAGGTCTACGGCAAACCGGCCGCGGAAGCGCTGAGGTTCGACTTTGGGATCTACGGCAGCCCGGTGCAGACCTACGGCACGCCGGTGAAGTCGTTCCTGCAAGTGATCCCGCAGACGACGTACAACGCGACGCGGGGCTACGGCTGGACGTCGCGGGTGGCAGGGGCCTGGCGCAAGGACACGGTGAATGCCGGGACCGGCAGCAACCTGCGGACGGACTTGAACTATGCCAGGAATGCCACGTTCAAAGTGGATCTGCCCAATGGCGACTACAGCGTACGGGTCTACCACTCGAACCCGATGTACTACGGCACGGTGCCGTACATTGCGGACAACTTCCAAGTCTGGGCAGAAGGGTCGTTGCGGTACACGGTGGACAATATCGTCGCCGGTACGACTTGGCCGTTGGCGAGTTCGACCTTCGGTGTGACGGTCGTCGGCGGGGCGCTGGAAATCCAGTTCCTCGATGTGGGCGGCCGGGACGGAAACTTCGTCGTGTCGGGAATCGACATTTCGGCGGCTGGCCAGTTGCCCGGCGATACACCGCTGCTGGCCGCGGGCGATCCATTGGACGGCGGCGCACCGGCGATCAGCGTGGACATGCTGCAGCCGGTTGCGGCGGAAGCGGCGGCGCGGTGGTCGGCGGCGGGCTTGACGGCGGCGCAAGCGGCGACACTGGCCAACGTCCGGTTCGCCGTGGCCGATTTGGGCGGGGCGTATCTGGGCCTGGCCAACCCGGCCACGAACACGATCCGCATCGACGACGACGCGGCAATGTTGGGCTGGTCATTAGGAAAGTACGAAGTTGGAAGTGCGAAGGTCGAAGGAATTGCCGTTTCACCCTTCACGCTTCTCCCTTCAAACTTCGGAGTCGATCTACTGACCGTCGTGATGCACGAGATGGGACATCTGCTGGGCTACGAGCACAGCGCCGACGACCACGACCTGATGGCGCCCGTGTTGTCGGCGTCCCCGCTCAGAACTTCGGCCGTCCACGATGCCCTTTCTCCTGATCTTTCACTTAATCTTTCACCTAATCTTTCGCCCTTGACCCTTCGTTCTTCGTCGTCCCGTGCCGACGACTTGTTCGCGGACCTTGGGCGGAAGGAGCGGACGGCAGCGGACGGCAGCGACGCCAACGTCTTGGCATTGTTCGAGTCGGCCGATGGCGGCCTGCTGGCGGCCCGGACGGCCAAGTCGAGCGACGAGGCGACGCAAGCCCGCGTCCCGCGCCGCAGCCGGATGGAACGGTTCGAGCGGGAACTGGACGACTGGTTCGCCGAACTGGCGGCGGAAGAGGAAGTCGCGATGTGAAGAGTCGCTAAGTGAAAAGTTGCAGAAATGCGGGCGAGCGGCGGGCGCCAGTCCGCTGGCTGTCTTGACAACAACACCGTGCAGATTAGCTGAGGCTCGCTAGCGTCCGGTTTGTGCAGCGATGGCGGCAACCGTGGGCGAGCGTCCTGCGGCCGATGACTAATCCCGGCTGGCCTCGATGATGCAGCGCGGTTGGCAACGTGATCCACGCAATACACAAAATACACGAAAAAACGGATTGCCGGGTTGGCGAGTGAGTCCCTGAGGCCGCAGATGCCGCGTCACCCGTCCCCACGTGCCCCTTCCCTCTCCCTTCCGCCGCCGCAGGTGGCGGAAGGGAGAGGGAAGGGTGGGATTTCTCGGGGCGCCCTCTCTAGCCTGCCAGTCACCCTTCCGCCGACACGGGGTCGGCGGTGAGGCCCCGGACTGCCCGTCGCGACGCCGTGGGGGGCAATCCGTCCTACGTCCCAAGCGAAGAGACATCCCAGCAAACTTGCAAAGAACCGTTAACACGGGGGTGCAGGATGGGAAAGGAGAGCGTGTGGGAAGAGACGGGCCTCGATTCAGCCTGTTGTGGCGGGACGGCTGTCGCACGACACCGGAGTGGATTTGGCGTTACTTGCCCGCCGTGGCATACGATTTGCTCACGATCTTGTGAACGACGGCGGACCTTGTTCACAACGGCCATCTTCGAGCAAAATCGCTCGGTCTGCGACCATGTTCTTCAAGGGGAATCAGATTTGATTAAAAAAACACTCGGACTGTCCCTCGTTGCCATGGTGGTATTGTTGGCGCTGTACTCATTTCGCGGAAAACGAGATTCGGCATCCAACGCCACGCCCGGCGAGTATGTCGCCTGGTACAAGAATGGGAGTGGCGACCTCTACCAACACTCTTTGGACGATGCAGAAGCAACGGAATACATGCGCACCGCCCTTGCCGACGTCGTGACGAGACGCGACAAGGCTATCCCGCTGGAGAAGCAGAAAGAAATTGCCAGGTTGTTTCATGATCTTGAAATCTGGCCAAACATGTGGTGGATGGGCATCCGCACGCAAAAGAACCCTTGCGACATGTGGATGATGCAGCAGATCATCTACGAGGTCCGGCCGGACTTCATCGTGGAAGCCGGGACTTTTCGAGGTGGATCGGCACTGTACTTTGCTCATATGTTCGAGGGTATGGGGTTGCACGAATCTAAGGTCATGACGATTGATATCGTTGACAACTGTGCAGAAGCAAGAAAGCTCCCGATTTGGAATAAATACGTGGAGTTCATCCATGGAAGCTCAACCGCCGCGAGAATCGTGGATGCGGTTCGGAATCGAGTTCGTGGGAGAACATGCATGGTCGTGTTGGACTCGGACCACTCTTACCAACACGTCATTCAGGAGTTGCGCCACTATAGCGCCCTGGTTACCCTCGACAGCTATCTGGTGGTGGAAGATACGAACTTGGACGGAGTTCCCATCCTCGAAGACTATGACGGTCCAACGAAGGCCGTTCGAGAGTTTCTCGAGTCGGACGGTGGCAAGAACTTCGTTCAAGACGACATCCGGGAAGCAATGGTACTGACATTTAACCCAGGCGGATGGCTTAGAAGAATCGCGGCGAGCACGGACGTCAACGACGACCATCCGGGCGAGGCAATTCAAGCGAGTGTAAAGCGCCAAACAACCGGCTTTCGAGCCGCCGACGGAGACCCCAAGTAGCCAAGCCAAAAGCGACCGAGGCTACGTCAGGATGTCAGACGCCTATGCGTGAGCCTGCCGCTGTCTTCGGCCGCCCAGCCCGGATACCAAGTGTCCGTCAGAACCAGATATCCCGGCCGATCCAAGGTCACCTCGACGACAACCCGGTTCGGCCGATAGTCCCGGATCGTTGCCGGCTGGAATTCAGTTCGCGGCCCGGCGGGCAACGCGTCGTCGGCCAAGCACGACCTCGCGGCGCGGATCGAGCGTTTTCAATGCCTGCAACTGCTGCGCGCCGGGACGCGCGGTGCGGACGATGACGAAGGCGCGCGGCAGGGCGGTGAGAGGCAATCGGCGAACGGGGCGGCGTAAGCCCTCCGGTGATCGGTGGTCGGTAATCGGTGATCGGTAGCGGCCCCCGGCGGCTTGCCGGGAGCCTTTCCTGTTGACGGGTCATTGGTCACTTGCCCAGTGTTCAGGGCGCCGTGCTGAGGGTTGAAGGTGAATCGGAGTGCTGCATCTCGACCAGCGACGATCGCGTGGGGACCAGTCGATCGCGAAGGGCGAGGAAAGGGTACTCGATCACCTTGGCCATGAACACGCCCGTTAGCAAGCTGGCCAGCACATACAGCAGGTACACGCTCCAGGGAGGCTGCTCCAAACTGCCCGAATGGGACCACTTGGCGAACACCGCCCGCTGCACGAAGAAATGCCAGAGGTAGATCGAGTACGAATAGTAGCCGATCCAAGCGATGAATCGAACGATCAAGTTGGGAGGAAGCGGCCGCGACAGCCAAACACAGATCAACAGCCCGCCAGCGATGTACAGGCCTGACAAACCAAATGTCGTCAGAAAGAAGCTCTCTTCCAGGTAGAGGACAAACGGCGGAACCATCAATACCGCGGCCACGAGCATCATGAGCCGCTCCCGGCCCCGGATCGACGCGAGTAGGGTCTCCCGCCGGAAATGATACAAGTAAGCGATTGTGACGCCGAACCACAGCCCGTCCAGCCGCAAGTGTGTCGCAAAGACGTGCGTCCTGTAACTGAAAGGTACAAACCTAGTCTGATGCCAGCGAAGCAAGAGACTGAGCGCAGCGACGACAGCAAAGATGATCAAGACGGGTTGGAAGGGATCGGCGGCCCCCTTACGGCGCGCCGTGAGTAGGATCAGGACAAGCGGCAGGAGGAGATAGAAATGCTCCTCAACGGCCAGCGACCAAGTGTGGTCCCAGAGGCCGGGTCCGTAGTTCTGGACAAAACACGCCTCGCGCAAAATCGCCGCCCAGGGCACGTCGTCGCGTCTGGCCCACAGTACGAAAGGCACGGTGCATCCCAGAAAAAAGTAGAAGGCCGGATAGATCTTGAAGCCGCGCCGAATCAAGAAACGCCCAATGCTCAATTGCCTCGTACGTCGGTACTCTCGAAAGAGCAGGCCGGATACGAGAAAGCCGCTGAGCACGAAAAAGAGATCCACGCCGATCCATCCTCCTTGCTGCCAGAGTAATACGGGCTTCCACAGAGGGTCCAATGCCTCGCTTCCCAACGGCATATGTCTGCCCAGGACGAGCAGTACGGCGATTCCGCGCAGCGCGTCCAGCGAAAGCAAACGGTTCGACGATTCCATCGCTTGGCTCCAACTTGCAGTTCTCTCGTCAGGTTCTGTCGTTCCAGTTCTTCGGCCCGCCTACGATTCTCCCCTGGAACGCCCGGACCAGTCGATTCTCGGTTCGAGCGTGCCTTCGTAGACTGTCCGCGATCTTCGCGGGTGCCGCGCGCAAACGGCGCGCACTACCAGCCACGCCAACGCCATGCCTGAGATCAGCATCCCGATCCGCAGCCCCGCACCGCGATAGCGGAACACCACGCGGTGCCGGCCGGCATGGAGCGGCACCGCGCGGCCCACGCAGTTGGCCTGGACAATCGCGGTTGGCTGACCGTTGTCTTCGGCCGCCCAGCCCGGATACCAAGTGTCCGTCAGGACCAGATACCCAGGCCGATCCAAGGTCACCTCGACGACAACCCGGTTCGGCCGATAGTCCCGGATCGTTGCCGGCTGGAATTCAGTTCGCGGCCCGGCGGGCAACGCGTCGTCGGCCAGCACGACCTCGCGGCGCGGATCGAGCGTTTTCAGTGCCTGCAACTGCTGCGCGCCGGGGCGCGCGGTGCGGACGCGGCCGACGACGAAGGCGCGCGGCAGGGCGGTGGGATTCTCGTAGATCCGAAACGGCAGGTCCCTGGGCGTCCGGCCACGCAGCGTCACCGGCTCCTGGACCTCCCCCGTGCGAACCCGTTTCCACGGTGGCGGCGGCTCGGCCGCCGTAGGGCCCACTACGGCATAGCGGATGCCGAGCAGATCGGCGACAGGATGGTGCAGCCGCGCCAAGTCGAACGGCTCGAAACCGAAGATCAAGGTGTACGGATCGCGCTGGCCGTTCAGGGCGTACATGGCGGCGAAGTACGGCAGCAGTGCGACCGGCTCGTAGGTGTTGGCCTTGAACAACCCGTTGTCTTGCGCCTCGCGGTCGGTCAGCAGCCACTGCTGGGCCAGGATCCGGTCAAATTGGGTTCGGGGCTGGAGGAAGTCCACGATCGGCCCGTCCCGCCGGACCGCATCCGGCGGCACGGTCCGCAGCACGGCGTGCGCATGGATTCCCAGCTCCGCAAGGGCCAAGACCACCAAGCCCGCAAGGCCCAGGCGACGCATCCGCCGCGTCCGCGTGCTGAGCCAAAGCAACCCGCACGTCGTCGTCAGCCAAACCCAAGTCTGCCAGCGGCCCAGCGTGTTGGCAACGCCTTGATTCCAAAGCACCGGCTGCGATGCGGCCGTCACCGTGGCGGAAGTTTCCGCCTCCCACGTGGATGCTGGCCCGGCCGCAGACCCCCAGACCGCCAAGGCGCCCAGCAGCAATACGACCGCCGCCGCCCACGTAGCCGCGTCACTCCGGGACGCGGAAAACCCGCCTTCGGGACGATCGATCCGCCCATCTTCCGCCGCCTGCCGCAGCCATTCGACCCCCGCCGCGGCCAAGACCGAGACGGCAACGGCGCACACGAACAGCACCCGTCCGGGTCCGCGGAACATCGTGACGCCCGGGATCACGGTGGCGCAAACCTCGAACACCGGGCTTCCGCTGCCAAAGGCGAAACAGAACGTGAACGCGGCCAAAGCCGCGCACCGGGCCACCGGGTATCGCCGTCGCAGCAGCACCCCGCCCACCGCCGCCAGAGCCAGCGGCACCAAGCCGAAATAACACAGATTGGACCAGTAGTACTGGCCGGGCCCGCGATAGGACTCTGGTCCCCCCAACGCCGTGCAGTGCAACAACTGCCACAGGTTCGGCAGGCCGGCACCGGCCTGCGTCGGGTCGCTGACGGCGAATCTCCCGGCCCGAGCCGACTGCTGCAGGTAATTCCAGACCGGCGCCAGATCGACGGCGGCCAGGGCAACCGTCGCCGCCCCGGTGCAACACCATACTCCCAGGTACCGGGCGGCGGCGGCAACCCCCGTCTGCCGCCAGCGAATCACGGCATCGGTCAGGGCCAGCGCGGTCAGGGTCAAGCCCAGGTAATACGCCTCTTGGATGTGGCCCGCCAGGATACTCAGCGCCAATGTCAGGGCCACCCAGGGCAAGCCCGCCCACGGCTGCTGCCGAAACCGCTCGTACGCCAGCAGCGTCCAGGGGCACCAGGCCATGACGCAGATCTGGGTATACTGTCCCTCGCCGATGAGGGAGACGAAGTAGGGGGCGGCCAGGCACAGGGCTCCTCCGGCCAGGGCGGCCGGCACCGAGAACCGCCAGCGCCGGCAAAGGAAATACACGCCCAGCCCGCACCACCACTGGTGGACCACCATCAGCCAACCCAGTGCCGGCCCCGCCTCGACGACCAACAAGACCCAGTTCGGAGGATACCACGCAGCGCTCTGAGGGTTCCCACACCACGGCCCGCCCGTCGCCGCGTAAGGGTTCCAAAGCGGATACTCCTGGAACCGCTCCAGGCTCAGCCTGGGTACGCTCTGAAAGGCGGCGAATCCAAACGTGACATCGTTGTTTCCGCCCCGCTGCGGCCCGACCAGCCAGCCGGACGGGTGCCGCGCGGCCATCTGAAAAACTGCCAAGGCGACCAAGGCCAACGCGCCTGCGGCGACAGCCGCCGTGTGCCAACTCGGTCGTTTGGGTGCATGTTCCACGTCATTCATGGGAGGGCAACTCGCACGTTTGGCCGGCCGGACAGGATCTTTGCACCCCACGCCCCGGCAAGTTGACTTGACCCCATCTGCCGAGCCGTAATCCGATCAGCAGGGCGACGACCGTGAGTGCCGAGAGCCAGGCGCCGGTCTTCCAGCGGGGCGGTTCGTAGCGAAACTCGATCCGGTGTCGCCCGCGGTCCAGCGGAACCGCCCGGAAGGCAAGATTGGCGGGCAGGAGTGGAGCCGGACGGTCGTCCACCCAAGCCGACCAGCCAGGATAGTACGCGTCGCTCAGAACCAGGTATCCCGGAGCGGTCAAGGTCGCCTGAATCTGAATGCGTTCCGATCCGTCTTCGACCATCTCCGCAGCGGTGAAGGATTGTCGGGGACCGGGTGGAAGGACATCGCGGTCCAAGAGGACTTCGCGACGGGGATCCAGGCGGGCCAGTTGCCGGACAATATCGGACGATGGGTCCCGGAGTTGAACGCGGCCGATGAGGAACGCCCGCGGCGCGGGGCTGTTGTTCTGATAGACCGTGAAGTGGCTCACCGAGGGCGATTTGCCGCGCAACGCGAACTCCTGGGGCAGACTTCCGCCGCCCACGCGCCGCCAGCCGGGAACGTCCGGCAAGTCCTTGCCGGGCACGACCGCATGGCGCACACCCAAAGCATCGGCCAGCGGTTTCTGCAGACGTGACAGGCGAGGGCTCTCGAAGCCCAACAGCATGCGATCCGAGTTCTGCGGTCCCGTGAGGGCGGCGGCGTACAAGGCCAGTCGAGCGGAAGGGACGGGCTCATAGCCCTGCAGCTTCGGGATCCGTGACCACCACGCCTCGCGGTCGCTGAGCAACGCCTGCCCCACCAGGACACGGCCCGATCCCACGCGCGGGCGCAAGAACGCGAGCAGTGGATTTTCGCGACCCGCGGCGGACGGCGGGATCGTACGCAGCATCCGGCCTGAATGCCAAGCGAATTCCAGACTGACAAGGCCCAGGACGAGCGCCGTTGCCCAGCGCGAACCACGGTCCGTGGTGGCGAGCCACAGCCCGCGGCGGCGGCGGTCGTTGCCGCTAAGCGACAGGAGGCGATCGAATCCGGCTCCCGCCAGGACCGCAGCAAAAAACGAGCAGAAAAACAGAATCCGCGACGGACAACGGAACAGCGAAACACCGGGCACCCAGCGTTCCAGGAGGGGGTACCAAGGCGTTTGCGCGCCGAAAGCGAAGACGAACGCCGCGACAAATAGGACGGCCTGGCGGCGGAAAGGACCGCGGCAGCGGGCGGCGACGCCGGCACCGGCGAGCACCAACGTGACAACGCCGAAGCAGCAAAGCGTCTCGCAAAACCGCCCCGTTCCCGAATAGTCGGTGGCTGTCCCCAAGGCGAAAGGATCCAACAGCTGCCACAGGTTCGCCCACCCTAGGGTGCCCTGCCGGAGTTGCTCGATGCCCACCCCGGCGTAACGGATGGATTGCCGGCTGTACGCCCACATGGGCAACAGCTCGACCGCCGTCAGGCCGGCGACTGCCAGTCCGGCCAGGAGCCAGCGTCCAACAAGCGGCACGGGAAGGTGCCGTCCCGTCTGCTGCAGACTCGAACCGTCCCTTGTTCGCCGCAGCCAGCCCGCGAAGTCCGGCGTCAGAAATGCGGTGAGCAGCAGAACCAAATAGAACAGCTCTTGTAAGTGACCGCAGAAGAACGCCAGTGCCAACACCGCCGCCGTCAGCGCGACGCCGCCGCGCTGATGTCCGCGGAGCCGTTCGACAGCGAGGAACGCGAACGGCGTCCAGGCCACAACGCAAATCTGCGGGTAGTGGCCTTCGCTCGTGTGCGCCAGCAAGTACGGAGCACTAAGGAAACAAAGGCCGGCGAGGAGGCTGGCGCTCCAACGCAGGCCATATTGCCGGCAAAGCAGGTACGTTCCCCACCCAGCCCACCCGTGGTGGGCCACGAGCATCCAGCTGATCAAGAACTGGGCTGGGATGAGCGCATACAGCCAGTTGGGCGGATACAGCAGCCCGGACTGCGGATTGCCGAATCGCGGCGTGCCTGCCAGGATGAATGGGTTCCAAAGGGCGGAGACGTCGCCTCCCGTCAGCGCTTCTCCCTGCTGTTCGCGGGCCAGCAGGAATTGCCTCGTCAAATCGTTCAGGCCGTCGCCCTGGGGGCCCACGAGCAGGTCGGCCGGATGCAGACTCAGAGGCCAGAAGCCCATCCCGGCGGCGATGGCCAGCGCGATTCCGGCCAGGGCGTGACCGCGCCCACGAGGCAAGACGCCCACCAGATTGTCCGTTTTCGCTTCACTCAAAGTATCCGGTCCTTGGATTGGAACAATGCCATACGCCTGGTGACCAATCGTCAACGGGGCACGAAACGAGAACTCACCGCGGTGAATCTTCCTGAGGCTGCGATGCGTGCGTCGTCGGCGCGACGTGCCTTCTGGGCACCTGTTGTAGCTTCTCGGCCGGGTACGCGACCAGATTGGCTTGGAAGCCGCCGGCGAAAAAGTCGGCGGCCTTGGGCTCAAAATCCTCCAGGATGTACTTACCGTTCAGGCAGGTTTTCTCATCGGCGAGGAAGACCAGAAACTCGTACTTCGCCGGAAACAGATTCCCCAACTGGTCCAGCGACGCAATCGTTCCGCCCGGCGGCCGAGTTACTTCCAGAACCACCACGGGACGATGGAATTCGAGCGTCTTTCGAAGCCCCAGGAGGGCCGCTTCTTCAAAGCCCTCGATGTCGATCTTGATCAATTCCACGCCGGACAACTGGTAGGGAGCCAGCGCATCATCGCCGCGGACGATGTGCAGCCTGGCTGTCGGAGCGCGTTCTGGCTCCGGGCCGCTCCGGAAAGTGCCGATGCCCGGATTGTCCTCCGTCGGCTCGAAAAACGGCAGATCCTCCTCCTTGGCTCCCAGGCCCACCGGGTGGATTGTGATGTTCGTGAGGCTGTTTCGCGCGATCATCCTGCGAAACCGTTCTACCGCGGGTTGATACGGGTCGAACGCGTGGATGTGCTGGACGTATGGGGAGACAAACAGCGAGTGGTGCCCGGCGTTGCACCCCACGTCGATGAACACGGCCTGCTTGTTCCCGCACCGCTCCAGGTAGTCGCGCATGAAGAAGGCGAAGTCTTTCTCCCACGCACCGCAGAAGAGGATGCTGTCGTCAATCTCATCGCCGGTCTTGCCCTCGTACTCGAAGCCGTAGTTGCGGACGACGAATTCGAAGTTCTGGTCGCGGTGCGTCGAAGCTTCGTGGGGATCCGGAAGACGGGATAAGTACTGGTTGGCCGCGAGCGCCGTTCTGACCTGATTCAGGCGTTGGACCAGCCAAAGAGACCAAACCAGCGAGACGATCGCGGCGAGTGAACTGATCCAGCAAAGAACGCGATAGTAGCGGACGGGGTTGTTCATCGGCTCAAGACTCCTTGGGGCTGGGTCTTCGACCAACCACCAATAACGAACTGCCAAAGGGAACGGGTACCCGCCGCAGGACGAGCTGTTCCCAACGGGACAACGCAAGGCACAACCGATTGACGAACGCCGCCGGGATGCGGACCGGCCGGGGTGGCGAGGAAACCAGGCACTCTTTGAAACGGATGAGCAGTTTGACCGGATAGGTCCAGTGAAAAAAGTAACCGGCTTCGAGGACCTCCAGGCCGCTCGCCTGAGCCAGCCGCAAGAACGCCCGCTTGGTGTATCGCGTCCGGTGGTGGTTCAAGTCGTCGTGGCTGGTCCACAAGGCCCGAAAGGCGGGAACCGTAATCAGGATCAAGCCGTCGTCTGCGAGCAAGGACATCGCATGACGGAGCGATTCCTCCGGCTGATCGAGATGCTCCAGGACATCCAGCATGGTGACCAGTGTGAAGCGGCGGTCGGGCCGAAAGCCGGCGTCGAAGGGGCCGATGTGGATGCGGCCGGCGTAGGGGCCTGCCGGGTCTACGATGCTGCCGTCGATCTCGACGCCCTCCGGCGTGCCGAATTCCTCCAGGGCGGGCAGGAACAACGCATCGCCGCAGCCCACGTCCAACACGGGGGCCTCGCGGCGGCCGGGCAGATACCTGCGCAGCGTGGCCAGAATCAAGGCCTCACGTGCCCGCCACCACCAGTGCGAGCAATACAATTCGCGATATCTCTGGGCATACTCCGCGTTCACGGTTGTCGGCTCCGCACGGTTTCTTCCCCGCTGTTCGTTGACGTTGGTCTGGCGACGCTTCGTAATGGCGGCTGCGCCGCACGTTGCCGGCTCACGTAGATCGCCTCGGCGGCCCCCATGATGGGACTGTCGTACGGGATCTTGGCCGTCACCTCTTCGCTGGGATCGGGCCGGAAGCGAAGGCAATAGGTGTCCCTCCCCGCGCGGGCCTTCAGGATCTCCGCGCGCCGCTTCCGATCCGCCGGACGCATGATTTCGGGAGGCAAGCCGAGGGTGTCGTGCAGCGCGTTGTATTCGTAACCGCCGTCGATGCGCTCGGGGCCGACGCCCCGAGATTCCAACCAAGCCGCGGCGGCCCAGCGGGCTCCGTTCCACCTCCAGTAGTCGGCCGTCCCCGCCCAGGCCACCCAGGCCGAGAGGACGCAAACGGGCAAGACCGCGGCCGTCAGCCGGCGCGCCGACGCGTCGGGCCGGACACAAAGGGGAATCGCCAGCGGACACAGGAGCATGACGTACCGGTCGACCAAGACATGTCCGATCAGCGCGGAACTGCAGACGGTTCCCGCCAGAGACAGACAAAACGTCAGTTCGACGAGGGTCAAAGGATCAGCCGTCCAACGGCGCAGCGCACTGCACAGTCGCGCCACCGTGAACACCAGTGTCCCCAACAGCAAACAGCCGCTGACGTAGCCCACCAGATTCAGAATCCGCACCGCCGGCTTCTCCTCGCCGCCAGCCGCGACGCCGACGGGGTCGGCATTGGAGATCTCCAACGTCGCCGGACCAACCCCCCAGCGCTGGCCGATGTAAACGTAGTTTCCCAATAGCACGCCGCGCTTCTTGGGTGCGTCCAGCAAGTAAACCCCGCCCAGCAGGACCGCCCCGGTCAGAACCGCGGCCACGCCGCGATAGCCCTTGCGCGTGACGCCGGAGAAGAGAAGCAGCGGGGACAACGCCAGCCCCAGAAAGAGTAGTACATGCAGCGTCTCGTAGAAGCCGTGAAAGAGCCGCCCCGGGGACAGATCCGACAGGGCCTGCCGCACGTGCGCGCCGGCCAGCGGCAGGTAGGTGAGCGAGGACTGGAAGACGAGCCATTTCTCCGCAGCCATCGTGATCGGAATGACCAGAGCCGTCACCATCGCCCAAGACCACCGGCGCCGGAATGCCAAATAGGCCGCCCCGCCCGCCGCGACGAAGATCCCGTTTTGCCGGGTGAGGCAGCCCAACAGTAACATCACAGCCGCCAAGACAAGCGTCTGGGGCTTGCCGTCCCGATCCGCCACCAGAATCCCGATCGCGGCAGCGAGCGTGAAGGACAAGTACACCAAGTCCGTCTGAAAACTCCACGCCAGCGACACCACGATCGGGTTGACCACGAACAGCAGGCAACCGCACCAGGCGAGGCGGCTGGGGAAGCCGAGTGTCCGGAGCAGGTGCCAAAGCAGAAGCACGGGCACGATTCCGTGGACCACCATCATGGTCCGCAAGAGGGAGAAGCTGAATCCGCCCACAAGTTCGCAGAACGCCCATCCGGCCAGGATCTGAGGCAGGGCCAGCGGTCCCGCCAGGCGATGCAGCTGAAACCGTCCCTCGTCGCACAGGGTCCGCACCGGGGTCGCGTAGGCCCAGTCATCGTTGTGGATGGTGGGTTCGTACCACGGAATGCCGAGAGCGACGGCGCCGTGCAGGGCGGCGTAGACGCACGCCAACGTCACAACCGGGACCAAGCGTCCGCCGCGCGAGACGTGACTTGCCCGGCCCCAACCGCCGTTCTCCCGCGCAGCATCGACGGCCACGGGTGGCGTCCCTGAGTCGCAACGTTCACAAAAATCAACGGGTGTTGCCAAGCGTCAACTCCTTCGAGCCGCGTTGCGTTTTCCAAAGCGATGGTAGGGCATCGTTACCGGGCGGCTCCCAATCGACCGAATTTGCTTCCGAGATTGCGAACGTTGTGCCACGCGCCCAAAAACCGACGAGGCCCGTTCCAGGGCCTGATCGTGATACACCAATCCCGCCGGCTCGCCCGGCGGATCGATCCGGCAGGGGAAGGGTTGCCTTCGTCACGGTTTCGCAAGAAGACTCAGCGGGCCGGCTCCTTGGGCTTCGGCGGCGCGATCTGGCTGCTGCGTCTGCGTCTCGCTCCGATCACCAACCCGAGAATGGTCAGCGCCGAAAGGAACGCCCCCGCCTGGAAGCTCGGCGGACGGCAGCGGAACTCGACGGCGTGCCGGCCGGCTGGCAACGCCACGGCACGGAACGCCAGATTGGCCGGCAGCACGGCGGCCGGCTGGCCAGCGATGTGAGCCGTCCAACCCGGATAGTACGCATCGCTCAGGACCAGGTAGCCAGGGGCGTCGAGCGTCGCACGCACGATCACGCGACTTGCAGTGTACTCGACCATTTCTGCCGGCCGAAAGGATTGACGCGGGCCCGGGGGCAGGACGTCGCGGTCCACGAGCACCGCACGGCGAGGGTCCAACTCGGCCAGTTGTCGGACGGCGTCGGTGGCCGGCTGCAGCGTTTGGGCATGGCCCACGACAAAACACCGTGGCATAGGATCGGCGTTCTCATAAATCGTGTACGGTCCCAGTGCGGGCTTTTGCCCGCGCACGGCGAACTCCTGCGTCAGGTTTCCCTGACTCACGCGCCGCCAACCGGCAAGCTGCTCCGGCCCACGGCCTGGCAGCACCGCATATCGCACTCCCAACGCGTCTGCCAGCGGCTTTCGCAGTGCGGCCAGACGGAGGTGTTCGAAACCCGACAATCCTTCCGCCGGATTATGCTCAGGAATCAGCGCCACGGCGTACATCGCCAGGCGGGCCAGCGGGACCGGATCGTAGCCTTGGAGCTTGTTAATGCCGTTCCGCCGCGATTCCCGGTCACTGAGCAAGTCCTGCCCGGCCAGCACTCGATCCGCCCCCAAGCGATCTCGCAGGAACTCGATCGCCGGGTTGGCTCGGCCCGCGGACTCGCGAGGGATCGTCCGCAGCAAGTGGCCGGCATACCAGGCGGCACTGATGCAAACGGCGCTGCAGCCAAGGGCGATGGCGCAGCGCGGCCTGGGGATCGGCAGCGACAGCAGCCACATCGCGGACAGGACTGCGGCCGTCACGCTCAGGATGCTGCCCCACGCCAGATTGTTGACGACCGCCGCCCACGATGACAGTCCGGCCACCGTGGGAGCCGAGGCGGCGGGCGGCGGCGCCAGCCATCGCCACATCAAGAGGCTGCCCGCCACGCACGCCAGAAAGACGCCTGTTACCGCCAGGACCGATCGCCACTTTCGTCTGGCGTCGAGCGACAGCGATCGCATCTGATCGAATCCCGCTCCTGCCAGAATCGCCGCAAAGAACGAGCAGAAAAACAACATTCGCGCGGGACTGCGGAACAGCGAGACGCCGGGGACCCAGCGGTGCAGGAGCGGAAACAACGGCGTCTGATCGCCGAACGCAAAGATCAAGCCAACGAGTCCGAGGACGGCGAAACGGCCCATCGGACGCCGACGGATTGCTCCGCCGAGGCCCGCCAGGCCGAAGACCAGTGCCGGGATGCCGAGACAGCAGAGCGTCTCACAGTAGTACCGCCCCGGTCCCCGGTAATCCAACGGCCCACCAAGGGCGAACGGGTCCAACAACTGCAGCAGACTGCTGAACCCCAGGACACCGAGACGAATCGCTTCCACATCCAAGCCGCCCGCGCGGATAGAATTGCGGCTGTAGACCCAATTAGGTATCAACTCAACGGCCGTCAGGCCCGCTGCGGCCAGCCCAACCAAGGCCCAGCTTCCCATCAGACGCGTCGCTGCGTGTCGCGCCGACGGGGACGACGGCGTTCCTCCTCCTCGCAAGTGGAACAATCCTGCAAAGTCCGGGGTTAAATACAGGGTCAGAAGCAAGACCAAGTAGAACAACTCCTGTACGTGGCCCCCAAAAAAACACAACGCCAAGACCGCGGCCGTCAGTACCACCCCGCCACGCCGCCCTTCACGAAGACTCTCGACGCCAAGGAACGCAAACGGGATCCAGGCCACCACACAAATCTGCGCATAGTGCCCCTCGCCGGACTGAGCCAGCAAGTACGGCGACCCCAGAAAACACATGCCGGCCAACACACTCGCGCTCCAACTCAAACCATAACGACGGGACAACAAGTACGTCCCAAACCCCGCCCACCAATGATGAGCCACCAAAACCCAACTGATCAGGAAACGAGCCGGAACGAGTGCGTACAGCCAGTTCGGCGGATACAAAATGCCTCCCTGCGGATTTCCAAACGACGGCGTGCCCGCCAGAACGTACGGGTCCCAGCAGAGCGATGCGTCTCGTCCCGCCATGGCCTCCCCTTGGCGTTCCCGAGCCGACAGATAGTACCTGGTCAAGTCGTTGTTTCCGTCGCTTTGCGGCCCCACGAGCAGATCCGCCGGATGCAAGCTCAGCCGCCAAAAACAGACGAGCGCAGCCACGATGAGAAGGATCCCGGCCAGAAGATGGTTGGGTCTTGTTGTCACATTCGGCTCCCTCTGCGCGGCGCGCCCGCGTTCGGATCGATCGCCCGCTGGTTATCGTGTTGCGAAAGCCCTCCGGCCGGCTGGCGAGGCGGTGGAGGCGGGACGGGAATCAACTCCAGATTTCCAATCGGTCCGCGAATGCGATGCACGCCGTAGCGGCCTGCCCGAAACTCGATCGGGAACCCCCAGGGAAAGACACGCGCCGGATCGCCGGTATCGGCTTGGAGCCGGGAGAGCACGATCCCCGGCCGGACGCGTGGCAGTACTTCCGGCGGCAAACCGGCGGCGATCAGGTCCGTCACGGCGTACTTCGGCGCGGCGGCGGCCAGCGCCGCCCGCAAGACCTCGCGGCGCTCCGGGAAGAAGGCCAGCGTGTTCTCCAAGTACACGTACCGCGTCGGTGGCCGGACGCCGAGCATTTCGTACAGGTGGATCGTGCTGTTGGGGAAACAGCACACTTCGCCGTCGCGGACTCCGCGCTCACGCAGGTACCCGGCCACTTGCTCTAAATCTGGCCACGCGGGGAACTGCATCAGCGTCAGCCGGTCGCGAACCTCAACGCTGCTGCCGTGCCGGAGGCAGTCGGCCCAACACGCCAAGCGGCTCCAGCGGGCGGCCGGTGAAACAAGCAGGGCCACGACCGCGAAGGCAATCCAGCCGACTCGCGCCGCAGGACGCCCTGCCGGACGACTGCCGGCGACCACGCCGCAGGTCAGAATGGCCAGCAAGACGCCGGGCGCGTGGACATAGTCGAACAAGTGCTGCAGCGCGAGCGCCTGGATCAGCCAGCCGACGTAAAACGCCCCGGCCAGGACAGCGACTGGCGGTCCGGCGACCGGCGCCGGCATCCGCTCGCGCGGCACGAGACGCCGTCCGCGCAGCACCCCTGCCGCCACCAGTCCCACCGCGGGCACGTGCAGCAGCAGCCAGGGGAACAGCCGGAGGCACATCCCGGCAAACCGGTGCAGCGTCCAATGCTCTTTGCCGGCGACGACATAGCGGGGGTTCCATTCCAGAAATGTCTCCCAAAAATAAGGCCAAACGCCGGACGCAACCAGCCACAACCCGCTGGCGGTTCCCATCGCCAGGCCGCCCAGCAGCAGCCCCAGTGCATCGCACGCGAAACGGCGCCAGTCTCGCACCCACATCGTCCCCGCCAGCCAGGCAACCGCGGCAGGAACAAGGACCATGGGCTTGATCCAAATCCCGGCCCCCAACACCAATCCCTCGACGCATGCCCAGCCGAACACGCGCCCCGCAGAAACCGAACTGTGGGCGATCCTTTGGACCTGCCGCCCGCGCAGCCATAGCCAGGCGAGCGCCGGGGCCATCAGCCACATGTCCCGCTGGCAATGGCACCACTCGGAAATCGAGAAGTAAAACAACAAGCAGAGAGCTCCCGTCCACATGCGACCAACCGGACCCACGCCGCCGTCCTTCAGGATTTGCAGCAGCAGCCAGACTACCCATCCGAACGCCGCCAGGTCCACCGCCCGCAAAGCAATCGAGGACGGGCCGAACAGCCAGCGCACGGCCGCCATCAGCCACAGCGTTCCTGGCGGATTCGTCTCCAGCACGTCCCGATAGGGCAGCCCGCCGTCCAACAGCACATCGGCGTGCAAGCTCCACAACGCCGCATCATCGGTGATCGGCATGCACAGGAAAAGAGGGACGTTGCTGACCAACAGCAGCAACAGCAGCCCTGCCGCAAAAAGAGTGTCCGGGCGGTGGTTAGGATTGGTCATTGGTCATTGGTCATTGGTCATTGGTCAGGGGCTCTCAAATCTCAAATCCAAAATCTCAAATCCTTCATCCTTCATCCCTCATCCCTCTTCTTTCCTCCCTCCAGTCGTCCCAGCGGTGGTTCGACACGATGCACCAGGTACGGCCCGGCGCGAAACACGGCTGGCTGCGACCAAGGGTACACGTCCCGCAGCCGGGCCGGAAACCGTGGAGGGTGGGCCAACGCTCCCACGGGACCCAGCCGCGCGATGCCGCTGGGCGACAGCCCGCTGGCAATCAGGTCCGTCACCACGAACCGTTGCCGGCTGTCGGACAATGCCCGTAGGAATTGTTGCCGCCGACTCGGAAAATACGCCACGACCTGTTCCAGGTAGACGTACCGCGTAGAGGCATTGAAGCCCAGGATGCCGTACAAATGGACCAGACTGTTGTGGTAACAGGTCAGTTCCCCGTCGCGCACGTCCTGCGCTCGCAGGTACTGGGCGACTCGATCCAAATCGGTCCAGTTGGGCACCGAGAAGAACTTTAGCCGATCTCGCACCTCGGACGTGCTGCCCTCCGCAACGCACTTCCACCAGCAACTTAGGCGTTTCGAATCGATCACGGGGGAAGTCAGCAGCACAAGGACGGCGAAGGCGGCGAAGGCTAACCGTAATGCCCTCCAGCCGAATCCTCGGGGCTCTTGCGCCCCGGCGGCGGACTTGCCTGCCGAATCGCCAACACGGCCTTTGTCCTTGCCCGTCACCACCGTCTCTTCGGCCCAGGTTCCCAGGACGACAACGGCCAGCAGCAAGCCCGGTGCATGAACGTAATCAAACAGGTGCTGCAGCCAGTGCGACTGCAGCAGCCAAGCCAAGTAGAAGACGGAGAGGAGCGGGAGAGAGGAAGAGTGAAAGAGTGGAAAAGTCGAAGCGTCGAAGAGCCGAGAAGTGGAAAAGTCGGCGGGCTCTTTTCCCGTGCCTCTTGACTCTTCGACTCTTTCACTTTTCGACTCTTCGACTTTTCGACTTTTCCACCCTTCCTTGACGCCTCTCCCCACCGCGACCAGAGCGACGGGGATGGCCGCCACGTGCAGGAGTTGCCAGGGGAAGAACCGGACCTGCATGGCCACGTATCGGGCCCAGGTCCATTGCTCGCGTCCGGCGGCCACATATCCGGGGTTCCAGTCCAGCAGCGTGGCCACGAAGTAGGGCCACGCGCCGGACCATGCCAGCCAGGCGGCGCCCAGACCGCCGGCAGCCAGACCACCGGCCAACAGTCCAACCGCATCGGCCACCGCTCGCCGCCAATTCCGGATGCACAGCACGCTGAACACCCAGCAGCAAACCGCCGGCAGCACGATCATCGGCTTGAGCCACACGCCCGCCCCCCAGCACAGGCCTTCCAGGAACGACCAGCGTACCGTCCGCGGCCGTTCGATCTGACGGCAGCGCAGGATCAGGCCCGCCAGGCCGGGGACCAGCAGCCAGACGTCACGCTGGCAATGGCACCACTCGCTGAGCGAGAAATAGCAGACCAGCAGGACGAAGACCAACCAAGCCTGCGCCGCGCGCGTGGCGCCCGACGACGCGAGCCAATGGCGACAGAGCGCCACGAACACGCTGAACCACAACAGATCGACGGCCCGCAGGGCGAGCGGCGAGGTGCCAAGCGTGGCGCGGACGACGGCCTGAATCCAAATCACGCCCGGCAGATTCGGTTCCACGATGTCCCGGTACAGCACGCCGCCGGCGAGCAGGTTCCCCGCCTGCAAGTCGAACATCGCCGCGTCGTCGGTCAACGGCATACACAGGAACAGGGGAACGTTGGTGACCAGCAGCAGCACCAGCAAGCTCCAGGGCACGGCGGTTCCACGGCGGTCGTCAGTGGTCATTGGTCGCTAAGTCCAAAAGTCGCTAAGTCGAAAAGTCGAAAAGTGGAAAAGTGGAAAAGTGGAAAAGTGGAAAAACGACGGGAACGGGTGTCCGTGGTCGTGGACTCTTTCACTTTTTCACTTTTTCTCCCGTCGTTTCACCGATCACCGGGGGGCTTACGCCGCCCCGTTCGCCGATTACCGATCACCGCTCACGGGATTTCTAATCCAAAATCTCAAGTCCAGAATCTCAACTCGCTCATTCCTCCTCCCTTCCGGCACCGCCGGACGCGGTGTTCCGCCCGGCTGCCTTGGCACCGTGCAGTTGGTACGCAGCCGGCGAGCCCGTCACGCGATGCACGAGGTAAGGACCGGCGCGAAACACGACCGGCTCGGACCAGGGGAACACTCGCCTGAGCCGTTCGGGGAATTGAGCCGGACGCCGGACGAGACCCTCGTCGCAGAGTTCATCCAAACGTCCGCCCGCCACCCCGCTGGCGATCACGTCCGACACAACGTACCGCTGAGGACTGGCCGCTAGGACAGCTTGGAAGTGCGACTCCCGCTCTGGGAAACGGCTGACGTAGGCATCCAAGTAGGCGAAGGGCGTCGAGGGCCGCAATTCGAGCAGGCCGTACAGATGGATCAAACTGCTGTTGTAGCACGTGAGTTCTCCGTCGCGCAACTGAACGCCGCGCAGGAACGCAGCCACTCGCTCCAAATCCTGCCACTTCGGGATCTCGATCAGCTTCAGTTGGTCGCGCAATGGCGGGGTGCTGCCCTGCGTGACGCAGGACCACCAGCACGCCAGCCGCGGCACTCGTTGGGCGGGCGTGACGGAGACGGACAAGATCAGAAAGGCTGCGACCGCCAGTGAACAAGCCCACCTGCGGGCGACGCCAGGCCGCTCATCGCCTCCCGTCGCGTTGGCGCGAGCAACCCGCAAAACCGGATAAACGGAACCGGCCACCACCGCCACCGCCAGTACGACCCCCGGTGCGTGAACGTAGTCGAACAGATGCTGGACGAGGTAGGCTTGGGCCAGCCAACCGAGGTAGAAGGCGGCGAGCAAGGGGAACGCCGAACCGCCGAGAACTCCCCCGCCCAAGGACCTTGAACATTGCCGGACCGCTCGAATCACCGCCGTCAGGGCTAGGGGGATTGCCGCTAGGTGCAACAGTTGCCAAGGGAAGAAACGGATCGTCATAAACAGGTACCGCAGCAGGGTCCATTCTTCTTTGCCCCGCGCGTAACCGGGACTCCATTCGCGCAGCGTGGTGAAAAAATACGGCCACGCTCCGGAAGTCAGCAACCAAACCAACCCGGCTCCCCCAACGGCCGCACCCCCAACCAGAAGCCCCCCCAAATCCGCCCATCGGAATCGCCAAGGATGCAGTTGAGATAAACTCATCAGCCAACAACCCAGGGCGGGAAGGACAATCATCGGCTTCAGCCAGACTCCCGCGCCCCAAACCATGCCTTCCACCAGCGCCCAGCACGTCAGGGACCATCCAGTCCGTCGTCCGGAGCCACACGCTTCGATCTGGCGCCGCCGCAGCGTGACCCCTGCCAAACCGGGAACCAGCAGCCACATGTCCCGCTGGCAGTGACACCATTCCGACATGGAGAAATAGAAGAGGAACAGCATCAGAACCACCCACGCTCGCCCGCCCTGGCTCATGCCGACGGCCTTCAGCCAACACCAGACCAGAGCCGCAACGGCTGAGTAGAATGCCAAGTCAACCGCGCGAAGCACGCTGGAGGAGTCTCCGAACAGCCGCCGAACGAGAGCCTGGACCCAGATCACACCGGGCAGGTTTACCTCCTGGACATCGCGGTACAGCACCCCACCGTCAAGGAGGATTCGAGCCTCCAAATCAAACAACTCCGTATCGTCGGTCAACGGCATACACAGAAACAAGGGAACGTTGGTGACCAGCAACAGCGCCAGCACGCTCCAGGGCACGACGGTTCCACGAAGATCGTCAGTGGTCATTGGTCGCTAAGTCCAAGAGTGGAAAAGTGCAAGAGCGACGGGACCCGGTGTCCGTGGTCTGGGACTCTTTCACTCTTGGACTCTTTCACTTTTTCACCCTTCGTGTCACCCGTCACCACTCACCGGGGGGCTCACGCCGCCCCGCTCGCCGGCCACCGATTACCGGTCACTCTTATCCCTCATCCCTTCCCGCGCCGACCGTGGTGCGCTCCCACTCGGTCTTGCGCCAATCCGGCGGCGGCGAGTCCTCGTCGTCCGGACGGAGGCCGAAATTGACTTTTCGGGCTACAATGTACATCGGCCTGGCTCGCACTTGATCGTAGATGCGGACGACGTACTCGCCCAAGATGGCGATCCCAAAGGCGTTCAACGCACCGAAAAACGAAGCCGCCATGGTAATCGACGTCCAGCCCGGCGTCGCCAACCCCGTACACAACTTGTGGTACAGCGTAAATGTGGTCAAACCGCAGCAGACGATCAGCGAGACCAGGGCCACGGAGTAGAAGACGGCCAAGGGCACGCGCGAAAAGGAGAAAATGGCGCTCTTGGCCAAACCAAACAACTGCCGCAGCGAGACGCGCGGACGGCCGTCGTGCCGCGCGAGCCGCTCGACGGGAACCCCCGTCTGCCGGAATCCGACCCAACGCCGCAACCCGGGATAGAACCGATCGCGGTCTGCCAACCGCAAGACGTGATCGACCACCGCGCGGTCCACCAACCCAAAGTTGCCCGCGTCTTGCGGGATCGGCATGTCGGAAATCGCGTTTAGCACACGGTAAAAGGCGTAAAACAGGAACCGCTTGGCAGGGCTCTCCTTGCGGTTATAACGCACGGCGTAGACGACGTCGTAACCGGCTCGCCACCGGTCTAGGAACTCGGTGATCGCGGCGGGGTCGTCCTGCAGGTCGGAATCCATCACGACCACGGCGTCACCGCGGGCGTGTTGCAGCCCCGCCTGGACGGCCGCCTGGTGCCCGAAATTCCGCGAGAAGTGGACGACCCGGATCGCCGAATTTGCGGCCGCCAGATCCTCCAAGACTTCGACGGAATCATCCGTCGAGCCGTCGTTGACATACACGATTTCGTAGCGGTCGTCCCCGCGGTCGAGTGCGCCTACGATCGACTCGGTCAATCGCTGCAGGACGCGTGCCTCGTTAAAGCACGGTAAGACGACGGATATCAGCGGATTGGGGGGACGCGGGTTCGTTGTAGGCACGGGAGTCATTTGCATGTCAGATTCTGCGAAAACCGTTCAAGCCAATTACCCCGGAACTCTTTCGGGCGAGCGACCGACGCAAGATTCTTGAAGTTCCCAAACGCGGTCAATGGACTTGCCCGTTCAATCATCCCCGTGCCAGTCATTCCCGTGCCGCTGGACTGTCAAGAAGTCCGTTTACTTCGCTGCTTAATCATCTGTTTAGCGATCCTCAACAGCAAATCACGGGCCAGCGGGGATTTTCAAGATTGCGCATTTGGGGACTGTATTTCTGCCCGGAAGGCACATCCGGCCGCAGCCGCGACGCGTTGACTCGCTTCAACGTTTCTGCACGTTCGCGTACGCATTTGGCAACATATCCGGCGACACAAGTTGCAACGGCGCATCATTGACAATCTGCCTTGAACTTGACCGGGTGCGCAGGGACTTAGCATCGTTCGAGCTTGGCTGGCATTGAATCCATTTCCACACCCCACGAGGAATCCAGGCTAGGCAGTCGGCTTGGCTGTCGGCTAAAATTCGCGTGGTTATGTCAAGTCAACACGGAGTTCAGCCATCCTTCCGATGACGAAGATCAAAAAATTGCCTCCCCGCGGCGAAGTGCAGCTTGCCGACACGTGGGATTTGTCCAGCTTGTTCGCCGATGATGAATCGTGGGAGCAGGCGTTCCGCAAGTGGGAGCGACGCATTCCCGGCTTTCAACGGTTCAGCGGCCAACTGGGCACGGACGCCGCGACGCTGGCGGCGTGCATGAAGTTCGACTGCGAGGTCGATCGGTTGGGCGAACGGCTGGGTTGCTATGCTTACTTGAAGGCCGCCGAAGACCAGGCCGACAGCCGCTACCAGGCGATGCTGGCCAGGTTTCAAAACGTCGCGACCCGGGCCGGCCAGGCAGCCAGCTTTATTCGTCCGGAGATTCTGGCGATCCCCGCCGCCAAGATGAGCCGGTTTTGCGAATCCAAGGACTTGAAGCCGTACCGCCTGCTGCTGCAGCGCGTCCTGCGTTTCAAGAAGCACACGCTGGGTAAGAAAGAGGAAGAGCTGCTGGCGATGCAGGGCGAAATGGCCCAGACGGCCAGCCGGGCGTTTCGGCAGTTGCACGACGCGGACCTGAAGTTCGGTTCTGTCGCCAACGAGCGTGGCGAGCAGGTCGAGTTGGGCAACGCCACCTTTCTGCAGTTGCTGCAATCGCCTCAACGGAACGTCCGCCGGGCGGCGTTTCAGCAGTACTATCAGCAATTCCAGGCTCACGAGAACACGCTGGCGGCCACGTTCAGCGGTTCCATCCACAACGACGTGTACTACGCCCGTGCCCGCGGCTATGAAAGCTCGCTGGCCGCGGCCTTGTTTCCGGATAACGTGCCGCAGGCGGTTTACGACAATTTGATCCAGGCCGTCCGCGGCCGTCTGCCCGCCGTTCACCGCTACTACGATCTGCGGCGGCGGAAGATGCGGCTGAAAGACATCCACCACTATGACACCTACGTGCCGATCTTGCCCCAACAGAGCGTACGGCACACCTGGGACGAAGCGGTCCAGTTGGTGCTTGACGCCCTGCAACCGCTGGGTGCCGAATACGCGGCCGCACTCGCCGGCGGTTTGCGCGGCCGCTGGTGCGACCGCTACCCGAACCGCGGCAAGCAAAGCGGCGCGTTCAGCTCGGGGTCGTTCGATGCCGATCCGTACATCCTGATGAACTACAAGCCGGATGTGCTGGAGGACGTGTTCACGCTGGCCCACGAGGCTGGCCATTCGATGCACTCGTACTACTCCGCCCGCCATCAGCCCTTCCAGTATTACAACTATACAATCTTTGTCGCCGAGGTAGCCAGCACGTTCAACGAGCAACTGCTCTGCCAGTACATGCTTCAGCAAGCCACCGACGGCGAACAGCGCGCCTACCTGGTCAATCGCGAGATCGACAGCATCCGCGCCACGATTGTCCGGCAGACCATGTTTGCCGAATTTGAGAAGATCACGCACGAGATGGCCGAAGCCGGTCAGCCGTTGACGGTGCAGACGATCAAGGATGTGTACCGAGGCCTGCTGGAACAATACTTCGGCCCGGATTTCGTCTTGGATGACGAACTGGCGTTGGAGTGCTTCCGCATCCCGCACTTCTATCGAGCGTTCTACGTGTACAAGTACGCCACCGGTCTGTCGGCCGCCATTGCGCTCAGCCGCCGGGTGCTGGCCGGCGGACCGCAGGAATTGAACGACTACCTACGTTTCCTTCAGGCCGGTTGCTCAAAGGACCCGCTGGATCTGCTCCGCGACGCCGGCGTCGATATGGCCAGCCCGGCGCCGGTCGAAACGGCCTTGGTCCACTTCGAGCAGTTGGTCGCCGAATTGGACCAGCTGTTGTAACCGCCCGTGAAATCCCAGCCCCGACCGATACCACGGATATTCTACGACCGCCACGCCGCCGACGTAGCGCGGGATTTGCTGGGCAAACTGCTCATTCGCGAAACCGCCGAGGGCCCGGTCGGCGGCCGGATTTTGGAGACCGAGGCCTACCTGGCGGCCGAGGATTCGGCGTGTCACGCCGCCCGCGGCAAGACACGCAAAAACGCCTCGATGTTCGGGCCGCCGGGCCATGCGTATGTCTACCCGATCCATTCCCGCTATTGCTTTAACGTCGTGACCGAGCCGGAGGGCGTCGCCAGCGCCGTGCTGGTTCGCGCGGTGGAACCGCTGGCCGGATTGACATTGATGCAAACGCGGCGCGGACGCGATGCTCTGCGCGAACTCGCCAGCGGACCGGCCAAGCTGTGCGAGGCGTTCGACATCGACCGGCGTCTGGACGGGTGGGACTTGACGCTGGGACGCCAGTTGTGGATCGTGGACGACGGCGTGGAGCCCGTTTCCGCCGCCACGATCGGCTGTTCGCCGCGGATCGGCGTCACGTCCGCCGCGCACCTGCCGTTACGGTTCTACATCCGCAGCCACGCCCTGGTCAGCGGGCCGCGGCGGCTGCGGGATTAGTGCAACGAGTAGAAGGCAACATGGAACGTGAAGACCACCAAGAGCGTCAATCCTATCGTTGGCGTCGAGGGCGTCAGGGGACAGCGCTCGGAATTCATCCCAAAACGCAGCTTGCCAAAAACGTAAGGCGTTGTGGCCGGGAAGCCGAGGGAACCGCGATTCCTGGGACATATCGGCGCGAAGCTGGCGCACGAACTTCCGGAAACGCTCCGGCCCGACGAATTCAAGGCATTATTCAGGGGGGGCGTCCGCGATCTACCACCTCTGAATCCTCGTTTTCGGCGACACCCGCAACGTATTCCGGGTCTTGCCCCACTGGTTGCATGGCCAAGCCCGCCGCAAAGGACTCGCTGAAGCGTGAACTCCAGCGAGGTTAGCCCCGTTTCAGGGGTGGTTAGAACACCCCCTGTCTCTTGAACCTCCGAGGAGTCCGCCCATGACACACAAGATTTTATGTTTGCTCGTGTCGGTCGCCGCCCGCTGCCTGTTTGCCGCCGTGGCGGCACAAGCCGAAGACAAAATGCTGGCCCATGACGTCTATTTCACCAGGGCGAGGTCGTGAAGAAGGGCCAGGGCGAGCTGATGCTGAAGGTCGAAAAGGGGCGCCAAAATCTGGCAGCACAGCAAGGCCAAGGACCCCGGTGCTCTGGTCGGCAAGCTGATCGCCATCGAAGCCCGCGTGGAGGAGGGCAAAGTCGCGCCGCTCCAGGTCCGATTCATCCAATCGCTGGAGGTCGGCGAGAAGCTTACCGTGGACGTCGCCCACCAGAAAGACGAGTCGCTGACGATCCCGGAGCTGACCGACGATCAGCGGCAGCGAGCCAAGGAGTAGGCAGGGGCAGTGGTCTGTCAGGGTGCTCGGCGCAGGTCTCCTGACCTCGCCGAAACCGCCGACCGCAGGTCTCCGCCATTCTTGAGACCTATCGATCGCTTCCGATGCATGTTCATCCCACGGATGGCAGAGCGGACCCACGGATGTTTTGCACTCACGACTCATCCGTGGGTCCGCTCTGCCATCCGTGGGCCCTCAAAGTCTGACTCAACTGCAAAGCCCTTGGGCAGTTAGTCGCCCAACATTCGCGCCACCAGGGAACCCGTCGCCGTCAGAAATCGATGTGCAGACCGGCATTTAGGCCCTGCGTCCAAAAGTCCGTGTCGCGAAATGCAAAGCTGGGAATGGTGGCGGACGGATTAACGCTGGTCGGAACCTGTGACCGGTCGAGAACGACATCGATTGAGTCCGTCACGCGCGCCACGCTTGACCAGTAGATGAACGTATATCCGAACGAAACGCGGCATTGCTTGGTCACGGCGTATTCCACCCGCACGCCCAATTCGCCCACCGTCGCGTACTCGGACTGCGAGTACCGTCCCAGGTTGGACGGCAGGGCGAGGACGCTTCCTGGGTACGCCGTTTGAACCGGATCGATGTCTGGGTCATCGTTGGTCACCGTGCGTACGGTTTCGCCTGCAACGCTGGTTGTCGTCCGCGTGCCTCCCAACGCGACTTTTCCCAAGGCTTGAAGAGCCCAGCGGCATCCCCACCATCGTCCGATCAGGCCCACTTCGCCGCCGTGAAACTCGTTCTCGGAGGAAAGGTCGTCGAAGCGATCGATCGAGGTTGTTTCGTCGGCGTCCTCCTCCCGGGCGTAGTCGAAGGATTCGTCGATGGACAGGCGGTCAAGCAGACGGTGGTATCGATAACCCGCAACGCCATCCAACCGATAGTTGCCGCCCTCCCGAATCACATGCCGCAAGAGGGCCTCGGCCCCCAGAAAATCCAGATCCGACTTGACGGCAATCCCGCCCAACTGCACACCTGGGTAGGAGACCAACACGGCCTCCGGCAGTCCCGTCTGCGCGCTGACGATGGGGCGGGCCAAGATGGGCGTTGCATCGCCCAGGGCCAGGAATTCGACGTCCTCACCGTCCACCTCGAAAAAGCTGCCCTCGACTCCAAAACGATGTTCCGGCGTGAACCAATAACCACCGGTCAAACGGCCCCCGGAACGTAAGTCGCCTTGGTAGTCAGCGTTACCGAACAGGATGGACGTGTGGTCCATTCCCAAGACGCCCGCCTCGGCCAGCGATGCCGTCGGATCGCTGGTCGTCACCAGCGGCGGCAAGTGCGTCCGGCTGCTCGCCCACGCCAAGTACTCGACCTCGACCCATAATCGTCCCAGAATCAGGGAGCGATAGATCCGCGGGTCCTCACCGCACGCATTGCGGGGCGGATCAAAGAAACTGCACGCTCCACCGCACGTCGAACAAGACTGGCCGATGCAAGTTTCGCACGCGCAGGCCGGGAATTCGGCGGACAGCTCTAAGTCCGTTGTGGACGTGGCCTCTGCCGCGGCCGGTTTCTCGGCCGTTGCCAACTCACTCTCGCGGGCATCTGACGTCTCCTGCTCGTCCGCATAGCCAATTGGCAGAAGCGGCGTTGCGAACCAACCGAGCAAGACGCAGGAGACCAGTGGAAGAAATGCTAGCTTCATAGGCAGTGCCAGCTCCGCATGACGAGCAGTGAGACGAGTACGCGAGACGAGCCACCATCAGTATCGGAGGAAATCTTTGCGCAACCGTAAAGAATTCTCTAATTCCTACTGAAGTCGCATTCTGTTAAACTGAATGCTCTCCCGTCCAGACATGCGGCGACAGCGCGTGTTGCCGTAACCCGAACCGTTCGCGAGAATAACTCGTTGACCAGTTAAAATGACCGACGAATTGATCATTCCGACGATCGGCGACATTCGTGCTGCAGCCCAGCGGATCGCCGGCCGCGCTCACGGGACCCCGGTGATGACCTGCCGCGGCCTGGACGAATTGACGGGCGCAAAGCTGTTTTTCAAGTGCGAGAATCTGCAGAAGGCGGGGGCGTTCAAGTTTCGCGGGGCCTGCAACGCGGTCCTGTCGCTGTCGGAACAACAGGCGGCGCGGGGCGTTGTCACGCACAGTTCCGGGAACCATGCCGCCGCCCTGGCATTGGCCGCTCGGATGCGCGGAATTGCTGCCTATATCGTCATGCCGGACAATGCGCCGGAGGCGAAGCGGCGAGCGGTCGAGGCTTACGGCGGCAAGATCACGGGCTGCAAGCCCACGCTGGCCGACCGGCAGGCGGTTGCCGAGCGGATTCTGCAGCAGACCGGAGCCGTGTTGGTCCATCCCTACGATGACGCGGCGGTGATCGCCGGCCAGGGCACGCTCGCCCTGGAATTCCACGAACAGACTCCGGGACTGGAGTTCCTCGTGACGCCCGTCAGCGGCGGGGGATTGATCAGCGGCATCGCTTTGGCGTCAGCCGCCGTCAGTCCCGGCACGCAGATCGTGGGCGTCGAACCCGAACGGGCCGACGATGCCCGCCAATCGCTTTTGGCCGACCGTTTGCTGACGCCGCCGATTGCCGAGACCATTGCCGACGGATTGCGCGCCGCCTTGTGCGAGCGGACTTTTGCGGTCGTGTCGCATCACGTGCGGGAGATCATCCCTGTCAGCGAGACGGAGATCGTAACCGCCATGCGGCTGATCTGGGAACGTCTCAAAATCATTGTCGAAGCCTCGTCCGCCGTGGTCCTGGCCGCGGTCCTCAAGCAGCCAGAAGCGTTTCGAGGCCGGCGAGTCGGCTTGGTTTTGTCGGGCGGAAACGTCGACTTGGACAAACTGCCGTGGCACCTGCCTCAAGAATGAAATTGCTGAATTCCTGTAGGACGGATTGGCAATTCATCCTACTTTACCTGCTCAAATTCTGCTGAGCATTCAGCACATGGCTTGACAGGACTCTGATTAGCTGCAAAGTTTGACATGACGGCTCGTGGGGGACAGCGATGTTGTTGGCCCGGTTGGGACGGTTTCAAACGAGGACTTCACCGATGAGATTCAGTTTGCTGCTCCTGTTTCTGTTGGCCGTACCAAGTGTTGCGGAGGCGAAAAAGCACACCGCGGTCAAGAACGGCAGAGGGGTCGTCGTCCACACCAACCCCGCTCCGGTCGCCGTGCATCGCGCGTTTCCGCCGTATGGAGTGGGCAAGCACGTCTATTCGGGCCGACGACCGTAGTCTCGCGAGTCGTGATCGGCGTCAAAATACCTCGCCGGCGACATGTTGCGCGACCGCGCAGGAACAGGGTGGTCAATTCTCGTAGGACGGATTGCCAATCCGTCCTGCATTTTGAAATTGCACAGGTTGTTTCTGCGCGGAGGCTGCGGCAGGCGATTTGCCTACTTCGGTTCGCCGAACACGTGCCCTGCGATGCTCTTGATTCCCTTAAGATCCACCTTCCCCGAACCGAGGATCGGGATCACGGCGACTTCGTGGAAACTATCGGTCGAGGGGATGTACAGATTCGGCAAGCCCGCCTCGGCCAACCCCTTTCGCAGTTCGTCCGGCGTCTTGCCGATCTGGGTGTGCAGGACAACCAGCCGCTCGCCTTTCCGTTCGTCCGGCACCGCAGTCACGGCCACTTGGAGTGGTTCGTCCTCGCGCACGCCCAGGATGCGGGCCAGCGTTTCCTCGATGCGGATGTGCGGGATCATCTCGCCACCGGTTTTCGAGAACCGGCTCTGGCGTCCGGTGATCTGGATGAACCCGTTCTCGTCGATCAAGGCAATATCGCCGGTCATGTACCAGCCGTCCCGCATGACCTGGGCGGTCAGATCGTCACGCCCCAGATAGCCCTGCATCACATTGGGTCCTTGGATCCACAGCATGCCGGGCCGGTTGGCCTCCAGTTCAACGCCGGTATCCAAGTCGGTGACCTTGGCGCTGACGCCCAGCACCGGGCGGCCCACGGTCCCCTCCTTACGTTCCATCTGCGGGCTGCCGAACGAACGGCTGGGGGGAATATTGAGGCACGCCACGGGTGAAAGCTCCGTGGCCCCGTAGCCTTCGACCGGCCGTTGGCCGAACTTCCGTTCAAATGCCTCGCACAGCTCGACCGGCAGTTTCTCCGCGGCAGTCGCCACCACGTCCAAGGACGCCAACTCGTCCGGCTCACAGCGGCGCAAGTAGCTGCGGAGGAAGGTGGGCGTGGCCACCAGCACCGTGCCCCGATGATTCTTGACCAGCTTGCCGATCAGTTTCGCGTCCAGCGGACTGTAGTGGTAGACCCCTTTGATATCGATCGTCATGACGCTCCACAGCGTCACCGTGTATCCGAACGAGTGAAAGAACGGCAGGATGCCCACGATCACATCGTCCGGGGTGAGCGTGACGGCGTGTTGAATCGCGGCCACGTTGGACGCGATATTGCCTTCCGTCAGCATCACGCCTTTGGGCGTTCCCGTGGAGCCCGAGGTAAAGATCACGGTGGCCAGGTCGGTGTCCTGGACGTGCAGCAATTTCAGCCGGCGTGCGAGCACGCGGGCTGGCATTGCGTAGGCTTCCAGAAGGCTGTTGAGCTTGTCCGTCCACGTCACCTGGCTGCGCAACTCCTCCAAGTAGACCGGCTCGGTGGCCAGCTCGATCTTGGTCCGTTCCAGGAAGGTCCGGCTGGTCAACACGTGCCGGATGCCGGCTTGAGCGATGCAGTCGTTGATCACGGCGGGGGGCACGCTGTAGTTCAGGTTCACCGGCACGCGGCGATCCAACGCCAACGCCGTGTTGGCCAGCACGCCGTAAGCCGACGGCGGCAACAACAGACCGACGAACCGCTCGTCCTCCGCCAAGACATGCCGCGCCAGGAGGCGGCGCAAGATCAACGAACGCATCAGAAGTTCGCCACCGGAAAGGTCGAGGCCCGTAGAATCCGCAATCTTGGATCTGCGTTTCCGCTGTTTGCAGGTCCGGATGAAAGCTTGGGCTAATCCCATTACTGCGCACCCCTTTCTGCTTGGCCGTCAGCGGCCCTTCATCGAACAGCCCCGCCCAGGCAGAGCCAACTGCGGCAATTTAATCCCAGCGAACATGCGGCGAGGACGAAGGAGATGGTTTCACCGGATTTTGATCCCCCGCCGCCCGTGACACAACGGTCCAATCGACCTTTCTGGCGACTTTTTCACCCGTCCGCTGCCGCCCTCACGCGGCAGCGTGCGTCGCAGGCGGCCGAGCGTCAGCCCAGTGCCACTTACTTTGCCCCCGGACACGGTGAGCCGCAAGGCGCTAGCCGCGGGTTTTGGGCGAGAAAACACGGCTCGTCTTCACCGGCGGCTAGCGAATGCCGCTTACTTTGTAGCGGCACGGCGCGAGCCGTCCGGTATTACAGTCCGAAAACCGGGCGGCTTGCGCCGCTCCGCTAACAAAAACGCCCCCAATGGTCCCAAAGTAAAAACCAGTCAAGGTGATCGTAGGAACCCCCGGTAAGCACCAAACGGAACTTGATTTCGTAAGCGGGGCAGACACCGCAGCCTCAAGAAGCCATCTCACATTTCAAAACGCCGAGATGTCGTCAGCGAACGGGTTTTCGGTAGAGCCTTTACCTGGCGGCCACGGTTTTCTTGGTGGCGAGCCAAGGCCAGCCCAATTGTGCCGGCCTTGGAACGCGACTATTCACTAGATCAGGTAGCCGATTTTCAAGCGGATGCAAGATTTCGCCGCTGCGGCAGGGCGGAAAAGTCACCGTCCTGTGATCCCTTCCTGGATCAGCAGATCCAGCAGGCGGCCGGCCGCGGCATGTCGTCCAGCCTTCTTCGACGATCCGCTGATCGGCTCGCTGCGGATGGTTCGGCCGTCCGGAATGGTCGCCCAGGCGACGGCCGTGAACGTCGGTTGATGGCTGGGGCCGCTTGGGTCGAGCAGTTCGTAGCCGTTGGCCTGCAACAGGCCGGCCTGCGTGAGTTCGTTTAAGGCCGCCACTGGATTTCGTCCGCTCGCCGACTCCGGCGTGAAATCGACCGGTTCCGCGATCGCAACAGCAGACGGTCCCGTTTCCAAGGCCGGCTCTGCGGGCAATCGCGGCAAGATCGCTTCGGCCGCCGCCTGTTCCGCCGTCTTCAGTTTGGCGGCCTCGTACCACGCCGTCGTAATCTCTTCCTGGTCGTTAATCGACACCACGGCGCGGATGCGATAGCCCTCGGGAGACGCATCCCGCTCAAAACGCGGCGCAGTGGTTTTGTACCTGGCGCACCATTCCAACAGGTTTCCTTTGGGATTGGTTGCCTGCAAACGATTCGCATCGGCGCTGGCGACCCGCACCACCTCGTGTTCGTCATCGCCTTGGGACACTCTGTCCAACAAGGCTTGAGCGGCCATCTGTTCCGCCGTCTTCTTCGAAGCCGCCCGATGCGGACCGCTGTCTAGTGTCCGCCCCTCGTAGCACAGCGCCATCTTCGCCTCGTAAAACGCCCCTTGCGGTTGGATCTCCGTCACGGGCGAATCGATGCGTCTGCGGGTGCAGAAAGCCAGCAGGCGACCTTTGGGATTGGCCTGCTTGAGTTGCTCCTCCAATTCCGCTTCTTCCGGGAACAATCGGGTTTCCTGGACGCCAAGCACCCACAGGCGATCGCGGCGATGATCGTCGCGGCGGATTAGGCCGACCGACTCCAGCACCCGGGCAAATTGCTCCACCGTCGCCCGATCGACGGTTTGTCCGAACCAAGCTTCGGCGATCGTCCCGGCTCGCAACGGCGCCGTCCCGGGCGGTCCCAACAGGTTCCGCGCCCGGACGATGTCGAGATCGGCGGCGCTCGGAACCGCCGCGGCCGGACGCCGGTCGCCGCTGCGGCGCGGCGGATAGCTGCGTTGGATCGTCAGGCCGTCCCGCGCGCAGAGGACATCACTGCATCGCAGGCTGCGTGCCACCGCCTGCTTGGCGCCTTCGTCGCCGTGAACCAGCGCGACGGTCCGCGGGGCGGCGGCCTCGATCAACGAAACCATTTGCAGACGGTCGGCGTGGGCGGACAAACCGTAGGTTCCGAACAGGCAAGCCACCGGCACGGTCGCCTGGCCCAACCGCAACTGCTTGGGGCCTTCGGAGCGTGCCAGGTCCAACAACGCCCGTCCCGGCGATTCCTCGTCCTGATAACCGGTCAGCAGGATTGCGTCGTTGGCATTCTTGGCCAATTCCTGACAATAGCCGGCGGACGGCCCCCCGGACAGCATCCCACTGGAGGCGACGATGATGCAAGGCGACGTATCGAGCACGCGCGTGCGATCCTCCCGCCGCTGGACGGACTGGATCGAGTCCGTGTAGAACGCATGCGGCGTGCGGCGGATTTCATGTGCCAGACTGCGCGACACAAACGGTTCGTGGTTCCGGTAGACGTCACAGACGGCGCGCACCATACCGTCGACGAACACGGGCACATCCGCCAGGGTTCCGTTTCGCAAGGCTCGTTTCAGGATCAGCAGAACTTCCTGCGCTCGTCCCACGGCAAAGGCCGGTATCAGCACCCGGCCGCCGCGGCCGGCCACGTCGCGCACTTGCCCCAGCAGCCGTTCCTCCGCCGCGTTGCGGTCCTCGTGCAGTCGTTCGCCGTACGTCGATTCGCTGATGATTAGGTCCGCTTGGAAATCCGGCCGGCCCAGGGCCGGCACGGTTTGTTGAGCGGTGACGCTGTAGTCGCCGGTAAACAGAACCGTGCCTGCCGGCGTTTTCATCAGGATCATCGCCGCGCCCCGGGATATGCGACGCCGGCAGCCAGCGGATTTCGATCTCGCCGACCTGGATCGGCTGGTGGTACTTGACCGGCGCCATGGACCGCAGCAACGCATCCACCTGATGTTCCGTATACAGCGGCACTTCGGATTCGCGGTCGGGGGCATTCATCAGTCGCAGCGAGTCACGCAGCAGGATGCCGACCAGATCGATCGTCGGCGGCGTGGCAAACACCGGTGCCGCGGGGCAGGCTTCGGCCAAGACCGGCAGTCCGCCGGAATGGTCCATGTGCGCATGCGTCAAGAGAATTGCGTCCACCCGCGTATCGGCCAGCATCGACAGATCCGGCAGCGGGCTCGACCCGGAATATCGCACTCCGCAGTCCACGACGAACGCGGATCCGGCGACGCGTACGAGAGTACACGACGCGCCGATCGAACTGGCGCCGCCTAAGAACGAGATTTCGATGGAGTTTGGATTGGGCATGGAATCCTGGATATTCGCCGGCGATGCGGTTGGTCCCGGGAACGCCGAGAATGATCCGTCTCCTAAGAGAATACTCGACGTTGGCTCTGCCGTTTTCGCCGCCGGTCCGCATTTTGAGACGCGTCGCGGCGATCCGTCAAGGGTGCTTCGGGTTACGATGGCGGCCAACCCGCCAACGCGCTTGACCGCATGCCGTTCGTCCGTGACCCTGCTGATCTTCCGCTGCCGCCGAGCCTGTCGGTGAGCGACCGCCTGGCCACGTTCCGGCAGGCGACGGCAGCCAGCACCCTTGTATTGTGCGTGACGCCGGGCACAATGGACTTGGAATGCCGGCTGCCGTTGGCTGTTTCGTCTTCAAAGTGGAGGGGCCTCTGATGCGTTGGATTCACGTTACCGGGATGATGTGTTTGCTTTGGAGCGGGCGATTGTCCGCAGCGGAAGTAGCCAAGCCGCTGGCGGCGGCCGTCGCACCGACGGCGGAGGAACGAAGCGATGGTTTCGCCAGCATTTTCGACGGTCAGACACTCGACGGCTGGCGCGGCGCAACCGACGGCTATGTGTGCGAGGAGGGATTGCTCGTATGCCAGAAACGCGGCGGCGGCAGGCTGTTCACGGTCAGGGAATTCGGCGATTTCGTCTTTCGCTTCGATTACCGCTTGGAGCCGGGCGGAAACAATGGGATCTCGGTGCGAGGTCACGAGATCCAAGTCCTGGACGATGACGCGCCGCAGTACAAGAACATCAAGCCCTGCCAGTATCATGGCTCCATTTACTGCACCGTGCCTGCCACACGCGGACACACCAAGCCCGCGGGCCAATGGAATTCGGAGGAGATCATGTGTCAAGGCAGCCATTGGAAAGTATCGGTGAACGGTGCCGTGATCGTCGACGTCGATTTGGCCACCATCCCCGGCCAAGAGACGCTGGCCAAACGGACAAAGGGGCCGCTCGGCTTCCTCGGGCACGGCGCACGTGTCGAGTTCCGCAATCTGCGCGTGAAGGAACTGACCGGTGCAGGCCAGTCGGCAGACGCCGCAGCGGCCCGGTAGGCAGCGATTGAGAAAATCAATGTCAGGTGCCAAGTGAGCGGCAAGGCCAGCGCCGCACCGCTCACAACCTCAGATCTTAGCGGTGAAGACGCAGCAGCCGGAAGGGACCGAACCATGATTCGGACGGGTCGTTCACTTGTGCCGCGTTGGTGGCGGTGCTAATTCAGGTGCTCGTGTTCCGGAGAAACAAGGAGTGAGACGATGACGTGCGGTAGCATGATGATTCGCAGCACCGGTGCATTTCTTACGGCTGGAGCAGGTGCGGTCAGCGGCGGGGATTGGCCGGAGTGGTGTGGGCAACCCTCGCGCATCAACTCCTAGATCTCGAGTTGGTGGTGCTGGCCGAAAATCCGACGGCGAGCGTCTACGACGTAGCCACCGGCGAGGTGGTTCTCTCCACGAAATGCCTTGGCGGCGAAGTGGCGCCGTCGCCATCCGCAACGCAGGAAACCTGTACTGCGTCGGGGCGAAATGACCCTTCGTGACGGGGCAAAGCCACGTGTGGAGCGCGTCGGCCACCGCCGTGGCACCTTTCGTCGCGGCCTTGATTTGGGCGGCAGCGATGGCGTCGGACGCTGCGCAAATTGGGCGAACTCGACAGCGAATTTGACTCGACAGCGAATTGAAAGAGGCAGCGAATGAAGCCCCAACCATTCGCTGTCTGCTTTGATTCGCTGTTGGTGTCGGTCTCCAGTCATTTGAGGGGCTTCCGCGTCAGACCACACACGAGACACCACCACCGTCATGACCGCTCCGCGGGCACGACCGCGTAGCGATGCGGAACGGGCTGGCGGCATTCCCACGCCTCCTTTTCCTGCGCCGTCACCTCCTCGAGCAGTTCGCCGTAGCGGGGCCACTGCTTGATGTAGTTCAGGGCCATCGCCGCGCTGTACTCGGTCTTGTCCTTGAAGCTGTCGTAGTGTGCCTGGACGGCGGCCGGGTCGTCTGCATTGACCTTGTAACGGCTCTGCATCCAGCGCCGTGTATTCAGCAGACTGCACGCTTGGGCCTCCGCATTCCGCCGCTGGGCGTTGTGGAAGGCGACGCGCTGCGCCTGCTTGAACTGCGGCGTCATTTCATTGAAAGCCAGATTGATCCCGTGGGCGAGTTCCGTTGCCGTGTGCTGGCCGACCGCCGCGCCATCGATCCGGACTTCGTACTCACCGTCCGTCAATCCGGTGACCGACAGCAACTCCTGGTTCAGGTCGGTTTCGACTGGGAGCAGTTCCAGCACCGGTCGAGCTGCAGGATCAATCGGGAAGGGCAGGGCTTGCTCCAGCACCGTGAACGTCACGCCGCCGTCCGCGTGGCCCACCGCCGTCACCTCGGCGTTGGCGCTTTCGGTGACGCGTCCGGCTACCGCGTCCACCGCTACTTTCGACACGACGGCCGGTGCGCCCTGGGTCTTTAGAAACAGCCAAGCCATCATCAGGTGGCCCGGCGCCCCCGGATGGACACGATCCCCGCCCACGATGGTCCACTTCGGGTCCTGCTCCTGCTGTTTCAGATTGAGCGCCGTCATCGGCCCGTGGAAGTCGACCACGATTCCGCTGTTCTTCGCCGCCAGTTCCCGCACGATCTCGGCGCAGCGGCCCAACCCGTTGTTGCACCCCGGCTGATTGTTCTCGCGATCGAGCACCACCGTCTGGTCAAACGGAGAAGGCGTAAGGAAGAAGAGCTTGGGCTCACCGGCCTCGGTGCGGATGCGGCCGACGACTTCGGCCATCTTCGTCTTGTACCCGTCGAGCGCCTGCTGTTGCGCCGTCTTCTTCTTGTCATCCGGATTGGCGACATAGGCCCCGCGGTTCACATCGTTCATGCCGAACATAATGGCCACCGAGGTCGGCTTCTTGTGGATGACATCTTCCTGCAGTCGGCTGAGCGAACCGCCCGCGCTGTCGCCCGAACGTCCCGCGTTCGCGAATCGGATCTTCTGCTCAGGGAACCGGGTCAGGTAGTAGTCGGCGATGATCGCCTGGTAGCGTCCGCCGGCCGTGATACTGTCCCCCAGGAAACAGACCGTCTCGCCGTTCCGGAACAGTTCGGCACCAACCCTGCTCGCGAGTGACCAGACCGCCAAGAGAAACACGGCGACGGAAATCCACCTCTTCATCGTATTTCCTTTCCTGTTGTCCGGGATTTCAATACCTTACGACTCGGCGCACATGGCTCTCCAGTGCCGTGCAGATTGGATCTGGAAGTACTGGTCCGGCCCGCCGGGAGACGCCTCCCGCGCCAGCAATTTTCCCCACTGCCGGGCCGCTTCCTCGATTTCCCGTCGTTGCCGCTCATTGAGCGTCCGGCGATCCAACTTCCGTCCCTCTTGAGCTCCCGACCAACCACAACCGGACAATCCGAGCTGGAATTTGACCCAACCGATGCGATCACTGCAAACCCGTTCCCGCGCCCCTGAACCTCAACCCGTCCCTACCCGTCTTGTCTTTTAGCCGCGGGGATAGTTAAATATAGCAATCGCAGCCGGAGGGTAAGCGAATGGTGAGCGGTCTGACTCGAAATCAGATGCCGGGAAACCGGTTGAGGGTTCGAATCCCTTGCCCTCCGCTTCAATCGACAGCGCCGTCGCAAGTGCTTGTTTGACAAGTGCTTGCGGCGGCATTTTTGATTGACACAGTTTAACTGTGACAGAACTGTGTCAATCCGCGTGCCGCCAAGCGTCACGAATGCCAGCAAGCGCCGGCTCGACAACCTCCCTTTCTTGAAAAACAACCTACTGACAAACATCGCCTGCGGAACGTCCGCCGGCGCCGCCAAGGAAGTCCAAACCAGCCATTCGCTGGCGGGCTTCATCGTCGTGTAAGTGATAATAGTGGCGGACCATCTCGCTGTCGACGTGCCCCAGCCATTCCATCACCATCCGCTCGGGGATGCCGCTGTTGGCGCAGGTCGAGCAGAAGTAATGTCGAAAGCTGTGGAGCCGCCCGTCACGGAATCCCTTCTCATCACTGGACGCGGGAAACCGTTCCGTTAGCGGCTCTAGGACTTCGCGGATCAGAATCCGACGCACCGTATCGGGCTTCAGCCGGCCGCCGCGTGGTCCATGGAACACGTAGGCATCGATACGCGGCATCTGCTGCAGGACGCTGAGCAGGTCCGGGTGAATGGGGAAGGAGCGGCTTCGGCCGCTTTTCAGTTCGCGTCGTTTGCGTCCTTCCACAACGGACTGCCCCGTCTCGTCGGTCAAATTCAGGCGGGCAGTTTCAAGATTCAAGTCTGCCCATCGCAACGACACCAACTCGGCAATCCGCAGTCCCGTACAGGCGAGCGCGACAATCACGTTGCCCAGCCAACGCAAGCCTTCGGTGGCACGGCAGTGCTCGATCATCGCCCGCACTTCCTCGCTGCGGTAGCAGTAGGCGCGATCACCCTCAGCCTTGCGGATGCTCAGCTCGATCGGCTTCATTCCTTGCAGGTGCCCCCGCTTGATCAGCCACTTCACGGCCTGCTTGAGTGTGACCAGTTCGTTCGATTGCGTCTTGTGGGCGTAGCCCTTGGCCTCCAAGTCGGCCACGTAGACGCAAAGCAATTCCGCTGTGACGCCGTTCCAGGTGGTCACGTCACGACTGGTCGCGAACGGCAGGAATTTGTCGAGCACGGACCGATACTTTTTCTGCGTTGATTTGCGGACGCCGCCCGTGACCCTGGGGCGAGCTACGTGCTGCTCGTACAGCTTTCGGCCTTCCGCGAGTGGCAACGGTGCGGCGAGCGATTCGGCTGTTGGCGATCGTGGGATCAGGCCGAGCTCCTCCGCACGCTGACGGTCCAGTTCAGGTAATCGCCGCAATGCTTCACCTCTGTCGCGAGTCCCCAGGGAATGGCGACCGGCATTGGGCGTATTGGAACGGCCGTCTGCGTGCCAGACGCCATCTCGGGCGAGCAACGTCCACACGAAGTGGGCACAGTGAATTTTCTCGTTCTTTCGGGGTTTCGGCATGGGAATTCTCCTCTAAAGTCCACGACGTCGCAGCCAACGCGGACTGGGGCCACAGAGTTGAGACGTGGACGTGGAATCCGAAGAAGTCACTTGGTCAGTGACGCTTATCGAGCTGGCGTCCGATTCAGATGCCCCGGAGGAGGCCCCGCCGGTGCCAATGGCCCTCAGGGCATCAGCGGGAATCACGACCCGGCAGCGTCGCCCACCGGGCTGAAATTTTGGCAGTATCCCCTTGGCGAGGTACCGCCTTACCGTGGCGAGTGAGAGGCCATTACGCCGCGCAAACTCTTTCGGCGCAAGACCATCGGGAACACCCGACTGCGAGGAATCAGACGGCGTGGAGGAAGACATTTGGGCGAATCTGAGGGGACAGGCCAGCGTTTCCCTGCGGCCATGGGTGGGTCACCAGCGGACCTCACCTTCTCCCTCTTCCCAAATTGCGCCGACGATAATTTTCGGGGATTCAGTTCTTCCGTTTCTGGGCTGGACGTTACGGCTGGCGCGTAGACGCAACTTCCGTTCACCCGCTGAGGCGGTCGTCGCCAGAAGCTTGAAGCCAGAGAGTCAGAGTCCCTCTGCCTTTCGCTGTCGTAACTGGTCGAGCGCGTCTTGAATGTCAGCCAAGGGACATTCGAGACTGCTCGCGATTCGGTCGTCGTCGAACCCCCTGTCAATCAGTGCATCAAGATCCATTAGCAAGTCGGACGAATTTTGCATGTCGCACACAATTGCCATGTTCTCGAGGAAGGTTCCGCCGTGACCGTCTGACTGCTCCTGGGGTGCCAAAACCGATTCTGGAACTTCCCGCGGGATAGGACTCCGCCGGGGGCGACGCAAAGTAAGCCTGGCGCGGACATCTGGATTGGTGAGCACCGACGTCTTGAACACGCCGAAAAGGCGAAACCATATTTCCCTCGTGTACTCGTGTCCCGTCAAGTATTTGAATGCTGATCGGTAACGGTTTACAACCGTGGATACCGTCTCGCCCACCTCGTCACCGATCTCACGGAGCTTCTTCTCTCGCCGGGGATCGTAGTGGTCGTCTGTCCAACCCTCACGCAAGTCCCAGACCCGCAAGTATTCTGGTAACTTGTCGTCGCGACGTCGGTGTTCGGAGATGCCCAATAGCTTTTTCCGCTCCTGAACCCACGATTCAACTGCCTTAAGGATCGTGCGCAACGGCGAGTTGACGTTGATGCTGATTATCGGAGCGGCTGGCAGTTTGTCCAAAGAGGGGGCCGGAACACGCGCAAACTCCGAGAGCAGAGAGTACCCGTGCGGATCTTCGGAATCGCCTCCGCACGATGGCCTCGTCAAGAAATCCGCCACCACTTGGCGCGAGTCGGGGGGCAGCCCATGAAGCATCGTCACGGCCAGAGAGCGAAAGGTAAGTGGCGCGATTGCCCCTTGCCTCCACGCATCGGCCAAACGGGTTTCATCCATCTCGCCAAATTTAGTAGCTGGCGGGGGAGGGTCAGCCGTAATCCCGATGAGCTGAAGCATTAGCGTGGCCGCTTCTCCCATCTTCCAGCGAACTTCGTCACAGCTGGGATTCTGCCAGTGCTCATGGGCCATTTGCCAGAAAAGAAGATAGTAGGGATGCCTTCTGGTGAACTCCCAACGAAATTCCACAGGCAGTTCATTCAAGATCACTGGCGGCCGCCCTAGTATGCCATGTTCTGGAATTCCGGTGCTGGATCTGTCGGGCACGTTGACAGCCAAGATCATCTCCCTTCCGTAATTCTGTTGCGATCGAACTTGAAAGCGGATTTCCAACCTACGACGAGCCTCCTGGGCTGTCAATGGTCGTACCTGACACCTCGGCAGACCGCAGGTGGCCCGCGGAGTCAAGACGCGGACGGCAACAGCCAAGCCACCGCAACGATGGGAAACGGCAGTCTCCACCGCGCCCGGCTACGCTGAATACGATGCGCCGTACCGTCCTCGATGAGGAATAGGAGATGGCGTCGGTCCAACTCAACTTGGGCCCACCTTTCGACCATATTGGATCGGATCTGCAGTACTAAAAAAGGTGAAAATCTGAGTACCAAATTGGCCGCATGTCACGTGAAAGACACCGCCAATGGCTATACCTCTGCTCCAAATTATTATGCCACGTTTCTTGCCGAAATTTAGCTCGTCTCGTCGCATGACGTCGCCGCCCCCAATCCCTCCAAGTGGTTAATGGTGTCGCGGAGCCGTGCAGCAATTTCGTAGCTCTCCGTTGCGACCGCCTGTTGCATTCTCCGGCGTAGCTCCTCGACGGCCGTTGCGAAATGATCGACCACGCCGGGGTGGGACTCTGCCGGGTTATCTCCATCGCTTGGATTTGGATGGCCGTCATCGAAGCTCCAGGGGTCGTTTGCTTCATCCCGCATCGCCTCAAGCTGGTTGCGGCGCTCGGCCATCGCAAGGGAGAACTGATCGACTCGGGGCGGGGCGAGTTTGATGCCTTGAACGCCGTTAACGTCATAGTTTCCCCGGCGTTCGATCAGGACCTGTTTGTAGCGGTGATACGTTGCCCGGGAGCCACCCCCCATCTGAGAAAACGCTATCTCCCTGGCTTTCTCGCGCGCCGGCAGATGGTCGAAGGATGAGTCTGCCAGCAGTCTGGCAACCAGTATCAACTTCGGATCAGCATCGCTTTCCATGGTGCGCAGGAGCAGGTTTCGCCAGTCCAATCCCGACTTTTTGTGGTTCTTCCCTGTGATGTAGAACCTGAAACTCGGCTTGGTGATCAAGAACAGGTTACGACCCACGAAGTCGAATACTTCTGGGTCGTCGAACCAGCCGGCCTGGGCGATTTGCCGGTGAACCTCGAGCGGGCTGGGCCGGAAAAACGCCAGCACGCCCCTGTCCTGCAGCGCCGCGAGGTTTCGGTTCACTGTCTGCCAGTCGTTGGCGATCACGCAAGCGCGACTGATCGAGTCGAATGCCTTCGGCAACGGATTGTCGGCGCGTTCGAACGCCGCGTGCGTGCTGCCCCATTCCACCCGTTTGACCGGCACGGTGTCGCAGAGACACTTCAAGACCGCGGTGTTGTCGGGACTCTTGAAAAGCCCGTCGAGATCGTCGAGAACGACGGGGAAGAGCCTTGATTCGTAGAGTTTTCGGTACAAATCGAGCGGCGAGTGCTTGCCTTTGAGCAATGTCCACTTGTGACCCGCCGTCGCCCGCATTCGGCGTTTGACTTCCTCCGTTTTCCCGACGCCGGCATTTCCGATAATGGTCATCAGCTCGTGATGCCCATCGACAAACGCTTGAACCAGCGCACTGAATTCGTCGTACTCCGTGACGACCAGGGCATGACTTGGCAGTTGGCATTCCTTTTTCACGTTACCCTCGCTGACGCGTCAGAGGGGACCTTTCCCTTTCCGACCAGGACCGCCTCCCCCGACGTACTTCACACAGATCGTTACGTCGATTTCGGAAGCGGCGGAGGCAACGGCTCCAGGTCAACGCCTGCACACGCGTGTTTCTGGGGGAGAACAGTCGCTAGCCAGATCGCCCAAGCGCGCTTCCGTACTCTTCCCGTTACCAAATAGCGTGGGCGCAATTTTTTCGGGGCGTGGAATGGAACAGGTGCCGTTCCGGCGGAAGTGCGAAAAGGTGAGACTTTGAGACACGAAGTATCAAAATCGCAACTCCCGGAGAGGACGCCGGGACCGCCGTGCCGAACGGTTGGGCAACGACGTGACTGTCCCCGCACGTCGTCGGAAGCGAGCACGCGTGTGTGCCTGGCTGCTCGTGGTCAGCGGGCGTCTCCCCGGATCCTGATGCCGTACGGTTCTTGGCGGTTAGGGGTGGCCGCCGCTTCAGTGCGGAAGTGGCTGTTGAGCCTCGGACGATCGACGAGGGTGCTTCGGAAGGTAGCCGGGGCAGGGAACGGTCGTCGTAACAGGGCGATACGTGCCTGCGATGGCTAACCGGGAGTCTGCGCTCTCGATAGGTGCTGACAGTCACCGAATGCCGATGTACCACGAAAAAGTGGCTAGTGTATTAGGAGCGGTCGGGTGGGCCGCAAGGTGGTTTGCATTCTTTATTCGCATGTGCTACATGCACCAGAATATGTAATTGTCCCCTTCAGTATATTATGCCCGAAAATCGGCCAAAATTTAGCTTCGGCGTCAGCGTGTACGGGGGAAATGTGGGCAAACACCACGTAATCCTCTGATTTCGCGAGACTTCCGTCTGCCGTCGACGAAGGCAGGCCAAGGGCAGACGGGCAGGCCGCTCCATCTCGTCGTCACGCTACGCCGCCGCGTTATCCGCGGCCAGTTGTTCGGCAGTCGGGAGGTCGGAAAACGGCGACGATGCGTCGGAAAGCTCCTCTGGCACTTCGTATCGCCAAGGTCCGTTCATCGTATCGCGTTCCGCGGTGACCAATCCTCTCCGGCGCAGATGGTCGAAGTGCCCGCGAACCTGCTTCTCCGACCACGGGCGCAGTCGTCGAGCCAATTCCCGGGCCGACGACTGTCTCCACACACGATCGGATACTCGTGCGCCGACGATCCCCATCCGCAGAAACGAATCGCGGCCGCGGCGAGACCGCTGAAGCTGTTCAACTAGGCTGATCACGGTCGCCGACCTGACATTGCCGAGGTCCGCCAGTTCGCGGCGGGTGATGAGTTCCCGTCGTGCGGGATTCCCGCCATATTTGTCAAGGTAGTCGAGCTTCTCCAGTTCGGCCTCGGTCAAGTTGTTCTGGCCGTGACCGTATTTGGTTGCCAGGTACGCGTTGGCCCGGTTGATCATCTCGACGGCCAGAGGGTCCCTCGCCGTGGAACTTGTGTCGGTGGTCAGCGAACACAGCACGTTCCGCACCAGTTCGTAGTCATCGAGGTTGGCCACGGCTGCAGCCGGGACTTCCTGCTCCGGCTGAGACGAGCGGAGGACACAAGCACCGGCCAAGAGCGTTTGAAGAATCCGCGCCTGCTGGAGGGCCGCGAAGCGAGCACCGGGTTGTGCGGACATCCGTGCGATTAGTGCTTCGATCCGAGGATCATATTGGATGGTCGTCGGTGTTTGCAGTTCGCGTCCGCAAGCGTCGTCTTCCGTGGAACCGCGGGCGGCAAGCCAATCGACAACCGACGCGATCGCGTGCTCGGTGCAGACGAGCGAGAGCACGGGGCTTGGATCGTCTTCGACCTCGTACGCCGCGGAACTGACGAAGACGGCCGGCCGTGGCTGCGACGAGTCGGTCATCTGGATCGCCCAGGACGTTTCGCCGCACAACCGCACATTGTGAACCAGGGCAAGCCGCAAACCGTCCAGCGATTCCTCTAGCGTCTTCATGTCCTTGCGATCGCGAATGCGGAGTACCTGGCCTGGACCGACTCCGCTGGCAAAATACCGCCAGAGTTCGCACAGCATCATGGCCGGGAAGCTGCGGAAGTTGACGGCTAGAGACTGGCCCACTACCCCTGCGGCAATCGCCAGTTCGCCGAGTACGACGGCATGCGGACGCTCGGACAGTCCGGTGGGATCATTCAGCCTTGCCATGTGCCGTCCCTCCGTGATTCAGCGAGTGTTGGCCCCGATTCACACCGAAGTGTGAGGGGATGGCGGAGCTGTAAGGCATTTCTCGGCAAGGACTTCTGCTCAGACAACGCGATCAAGGTATTCCGCGCGCCCGCTTCCGAGAGCGCGCCCCATACCTTGATTCCGTTGTCATGACCCGCGTCAATCGGACTGGCTCGTTGCCTATGTGGTTCCTTGTGGGGGCGGGACTGTAGCCGTCCGGCCGATGTCCCAACACTTCACTGCGACCAGCGCGAAGGACCAATGACGGCGACACCGCTTGTCTCGTTGTCTCACGATTTGCGTTCGCTACTCAGGAGGAGCCTGGGAGACGTGCCGCGGCAAATCGCTTTTGACAATTCGACAACAAAAGCTCACTCGAACGCCCCATCGGCGCACAGCACAGGCGCGGCGCGCGGGCGATGACGATCAATCGTCGTCGGCTGGACCGCACAGCGGACGGTACCGATCATGAGATCGGAACACCTGACCGGTGAGGACCTTCTTGGCAACCGGACCCGCGACGACAATGGCCCCGGAGCCAAAGGCGCCCTGGAAGCCCGTTCCCTTCTCCGCGTCCGTCGCGTAGCCCATCTCCTCGACGAACCGGCGGAACTGCTCGACCGTCACCTCGTATCGCCCGAGATAGAAAGGCTTGGCAAGCGTCACCTTGTGGACGGGTAATTCGTCGTCATCGCCCCCGTCGCCCCCCATGACGAAAGATCCCGTCGGAATCATCACCATCTCCAGCCGTACGTCGCCGCCCAGCTCGATGGTTTTCTGAACCACCGGGGCCGCGGAGGGTCGGCCCGCATCCTCCTGCTTCGCGGGGGATGGGCTTTCACAGCCGGCCGCCAACGTGACGGCGACCCACGCCACACACCATGTCATGCAGTTCTTCATTCGAGGAACTCTCCCCACCAGGGGCGTTGGAGTTCGATGTCGTCAGTCTTCGTGCGATTGATCCGCCAGCAATTCCCGGTCAATCGGTGGTTTCGGATGTTGACGTTCGCGAACTGGTGCGGGGAACGGTCCGCGTTCTTCTTCCAGCACGTCTACGGCGACAAGGAACTGTTCCACTTGTGCTGGCGGAAGTTGGGGCAGGAATACGCCATGCCGAGCCACGGCATCCACACGCTGTCGGGTACGATGTGCCAGCATGATTTCCAGGGCAACCGCGTCTTTCAGCATCGCAACGGGCGGAAGTGGTCCGTGGGCCAGAATCCACAGACGCCGGGTTTTCAGTTTGAGGCCGAGTGCGTCAGGTTCATCGGCGAACTGAAGGCCGCGTGGTCGCCCGCGGCCCAGACGCTGCCGACGGACACGGATCGTGCGGCGATCGCGGCGATGGATGGTCGGCGGTTCGAGTATCACCGCGTGGGCTACGACCACAGGCCGATGGTCTTTCGGGGCGACGGGACGTTTGCCGCGGGCGGCGCCGGCTGTGAGCGGTACTGGACGATTCGGGATGGGCGGTTGGTGATTTGTGGGGACGATGGACGATTGACGATGGACTTGATGCCGACGGCGGACGGAGGGTGGGAAGGGCGGTGGTTGGTACATGAGAAGATGGCGATTCGGATCGAGCCCGAGGCATGACGTAGTCGCCACTGATGATGGCCGCCGACTTGCCGTCGGCCATAGCCGATCAGTGTATCGGTTCACCCACCGCTCGCTCCAACTCTGCCAGTCGCCGGTGATACTCGGCGATGGCGGCGAAGTACTTCTCGCGCTGCTCGTTCAGGCGACGTTCAGCGTCCAGCAAGCGGAGGAAGTCCAGGGTGCCGGTCGTGTAGCCGGCTTTAGCAGACTCGAGACTACGTTCCGCGGCGGGGAGGCTCTTGTCACGGTACAGGCGGGCTACTTCCGCCGATTGGACCACTCGTGCGAAAGACGACTGCACGTCAAACTGCACCTGATCCAGCAGGTTTTCGTATTCAGCGCGGCGCTGCGCAATCCGATGCGACGCTTCACGCAAGGCGGCGGAGCGGCGAGCGATGCGGATGGGAATGTTCACGTCCATCCCTACTTGGGGCCTCATGTCTTCGGGCATGAATCCGTCGTACCTGGCCACCAGGTTCAAATCGGGATAGTACTCCCGACAGGCCAGCCCAAGATTGGCTTCCTCGGCTTCGATTCGCGAAAGTTGAGCGTAGAGATCCGGCCGTGATCGGACGGCGGCTTGCTGGAGTTCCGCCGCCGCGGGGAGTCCGTCCGGGAATGGGGCTTGCACAGGAGGAGGCGGCAGGGGATGGTCGGCAGCGCGATGCAACAGCGTATTGATGCGAGCGGCGGCGACCTGTTGGTCGCGCGTCAATTCCGCATTCCGAGTCGCCAAGTCGGCCAACTCGACGTCGGCTTGGAGCACGTCTTGCTGGCTGGCCTGGTTGACTTGGTATTTGTTCGAAGCGATTTCGCGAAACTGCTGGACGAGTTTTTGGGTGGTTGAGTTGACCTCCATTTGCCGCCAAGCCACGTAATAATCGTAGAATGCGACCTTGGCCGCTTCTGCCAGCCGCAAACGAGCGTCGCCGATATCCCCTTGCATCACGTCAGCCTCGGCCGACGCGATGCTGCCGCGCAAGCACCGCTTGCCGGCCCACGGAATCTTCTGCGACGCCTGCACCATCCAGCCGCCGCCATTGTCCATCCCGACGCCGCTTGGACTGATCATGAAGGCGAACATCGGGTCATCTAGCGAGACCACCTGCGGGTAGCGCTCTGTCGCTGCCCGCCACGCGTCCGAGGCGGCTTGGAGCGAAGGGTTGCGAATTTGGACCTCCGTGACAAGTTGGTCTACGGTCAATTCCGCCTGACCGCTAAACGGGTCGTCCGACGGGGCCTGGGCCTCCGAGCTTTCAGGACCGCACTCGGAATGCGGAATCGCGACTGATGGTGCGCACTCGCCTTGCTCGGATTCGGGATGTATGGAAGCCGTCGGTCGGGCACCCGGAGGAACGCCTTCAGGATCAGAGGCGGGTTCACCAGCGGCTCTCGGCGGTTGGGGTGAAGCGTCGGCAGGTGCCTGATCGGAACTGTGCGAGACCATCGTGATAGCCCCTGAACCCAACGGCGTCACACTGGCGGGAAGCGTCCTAGTCGGAGCGTCGATCGCTGCAAGGGACCTAGGTTCATTTCGGCTGCCCGGCAGGGCACAGCCGGTCAGTAGGGCAAACAAGGTCAGCATCGGCCAATGGCTGGATTTTGCGAATTGCACCATTCCCCATTTCCCCCATCTTCACGATTCTCACTATGGGAACCCGAGCCGCCCCAGGTTATCTGTTGCTTCCGTCGTCGGAGAACGCACCATCCTGGTCAATCGTCGCCGCAGAATGCGTGTATTCAGCGTTTTGGTTGTCTCCGCTATGATCGGCAGGACCGACAGAAATTACCCAACGCGAGTATTTGTCGCCTTCGGGTGACATGGCCAAGTTCTTCTCGGTGGTAAGCCCGAAAGGGCCCAGCGATGGCCGGTTTTGTTTCTTACCTGGTGTTGCGGAAGCCGGCAGTGTGGGAGCGTTCAAGCGGCCCGCATTCCGGCATTCCGCCGGATCGGGAAAACCCCCTTGACGCCCCGGGACGATAAGCGCAGAATTTCACGCCGCGGTGCGGTGTAGGGACGAGTTCTATAATGGCTGCGTCAGCGGCAAACGTTCGGTTCACAAAAGGCTCGCGTCGAGCCGTGATCGTTGGGCCGACTGATCAGCGATTTTTCCCGCTCCAAGTTTGGATGCGGCAGTCGGGCGTGTTAAGGTACGGTATGGTGGAGCGATTGCGACAGCGAGTGTTCGCGAAGTCCATCGTCTGGGTGGCGTTGATATCGCTCTTGACGGGCCAGGAGACTCCGTGCCGCTGTGGCGAACACGCCCCGGCTAGGGGTTCGGTTCAAAGGACCGGGGAGCAGCGGATCCGGCCCAACTGTTGTGGCGATCGCAACCGTGCTGTAGCAGATCGGCCGAGTTCCTGCTGCCGGATCCGGACGAAACCCGGCGACGTGGATAGCTGCCGACATGGTCGAGAAAGCTCACGGACAACGGATTGTCGGCTGCATACCGTGTCCGCCGCGAAACACACTGGGGGCTGCAATTGCGGTCAAGATTGCGAGTGCGGCTCCAACTCGCCCTCGACAGCGCCAGCTACCCCCGCGTCTTCACTTCAGCGTGCAACGGACAAAGTCACGGTCGGGCACGCGGTGACACCCATGACCGCGTTCTGCCATGCCCCGGCAGTCTGCTCCACCGATGGTGCTTTTCTTATTCCGCGGGCTGCCTCTTGCGGTTTGTCCGTCCAGTTCTGCCATCTCACCATTTGATCTCTTCCGAGGTATCCGTGCGCCCCGAGGGGACCCTCGCCTATTGTATTGGGCGACGCTTGCATGGGCTTGCCCCTTTTTCAATGACTACCCCGCGCGAGTGGGTTCTGTACTGCGTGGTGAACAAGAACGTCGACCGCAGTCGTCCGCAGGCATTTTCATGCCCGTTCGTAACGTTTCCATCTATTTTCTCGGAGGTTTATTTCATGTTCCGAATGACTTTCATTCTTTCGATCCTTGCTCTTACAGGTACGCTCGTTGTGACCGGCGGTTGCAGCACCCAGCAAAGTGATCTCGCGCCGGTCGCTAACGCACCCGCCGACAACTCGCGCGAGGCCTCGCCTGACGTTGCGGGCGCCAAACCGAAATCAGACCCGGCAGTCGATCCCGAAATCGAGCGGGCACTGGCCGCTCTTTCCACCGAAGATCGGGCCTTAGCTTCGCGGCAACGGGTGTGTCCGGTGAGCGAGGAGCCGTTGGGCTCGATGGGCACGCCGGTGAAAGTTCATGTCCGTGACCGTGACGTGCTACTGTGCTGCGAAGGTTGCGACGAGAAGATTCAAGCCAATCCGGACAAGTACCTCGCCAAGTTAACAAAGTGAAGTTTGGTATTGAGGCATTTCTCTGAAGAAATCGCGAACGCGATGCATCTAAGGATTGCGAAAGTTGCCTGCGTCATTAACGATCGCACACGAACCCCTTTTGATAAGGGAGAGCTGCGGAAATGTTGATTCTGCAAAGAAAATGTGGCGAGCGAGTAGTTATCGATCACGAGATCCGGGTGACCGTACTGGAGATACACGGCAACCGCGTGAAGCTTGGTTTCAGCGGCCCACCTGAAATAGCAGTACATCGAGAGGAAGTCCAGCAACGGCTTGTCTCTCCCCAGTCCGTGCTCTGCGGACCCTGCTTCCGCAACGGAACGGGAACGCAAACCGACGTGGATTTTGTTTAAGTACAAGAATGAACAGCCGCCGATAATCCTCAACGGACGGCGGGTTCGAAAACACTGGGCGTGATCATGTGCTTCTCAGCGGCATCCCCGAAAATCGTTTCCTGGCTGGCAGTCGTCGCGCTGACGATTCAGCCAGTGCGGGGCGACCGCTGCGCGTGCAGCCAACCTGCTGTCACCGTCGCCGTCACATCGGCGAGCAATGGGGGCTGCGGTTGTTGCGGGCAAAAGCCAAAATCTTGTTGCGCAAAGGCCCATCGTGCCCGGCGCACGTGCTGCCAGCCGGGAAAAGGCGGGACGCCCCTATCAACGCCGCACTGTTCTTGCGGCTGTGGCAAGACGCCTGCCACAGCACCAGACTCGGTCCCGGTTCAGCAAAGCCAGACGGACAAAGCGGCGTTTGCGGCGCAGTTCAGTGAAACGGTTGCGATCACCGTCGTCCAGCCTGCCGATCTACCCCGGACTGCCCGCGTCCACACGGCGTTTGATTCCGCGGCGGAACGCTGCGTCGTGCTTTGCCGGCTGACGATCTGAGCGTCTCCGCAGGGATACTGCGCGCCGAGTTGCAGGCGACTTTTCCTGCGAGATGCCGGCCCTCTTTCCTGCGTCCCGCGATCCACGCACAGAGCCATCGTGCGCCATCGGCAACTTTGGATTTTGATGGTGCGCGGATGCGGTTCCCGGATGCCGGCGCCACATCCACTCGATGCCATCCAGTGCGTCAGCCGCTTCGAGTTACGTTCGCCGTTTTGTTTTTCTGATTGTCGCAAGTTACATCAACCACCAGGAGATTCGTATGTTGAGTTACGTGAGCATTCGTCGTACTGCCGTTTTGGCGATGATCGTGGGCGTTTCGACCGTCGCTGGGGGAAACATGTCGGCCCGCGCCCAGTGTTCTGGATGCCAACATGGAGGGCACGCCAGTGACCAGATTTCAGACTCGGCCGGCCATCAGCACGAAAAGCACGGTGATGCCGCACGATTGCCGGGCGGAATCGCGGCCGCCCCAGCACCGCATGGCGGACAGATGACGGAGGTGACGCCTGCGTCGTTTGAAGTCGTTTACCAACCCCGAGAAATCCGCGTCTACGTGTACGGATCGGAGAGGCAGCCGCAGACCGCGCGCGGCGTGCAGGGCGAAGTTGTGCTGCAAGTCGGCAATCACTCTGCGGCACGGCGTGTGCCCTTGCGCTACGTCGCTTCGCCAGCCCAGGCTCACGAGCAGGATTATTTGGTCGCTGCGGTGGACGTCAGCCGGATCAAGGACGGCGACATGGCGGTCACGTTCAACCTGAAGGGATTGCCTTTGGATGACCAGCCACAAGCCACCTTCACCCAGACCTTTGCCTTGACCGCGACGAAACTGCGAGTCACGGTAGTTCCTCTGACTGAGGGTGATCGGGCACAGATCGCGAAGCAGCAGTTTTGCCCTGTTATGGGCGCCAAGCTGGGCAGCATGGGCGCGCCCACCAAGGTGCTAATCGGCGAACAAGCGGTCTATCTGTGCTGCAAGGGGTGCCTGGGCAAAGTGGAAAAATCGCCCGAACAGTATTTGGCCAAGGCGACGCAATCTCACTCGGGCCACTAACATGAGGTAGGTTTCTCTCTCCAACGATGACGCTTTCCGCCGAACCGCTGTTCGGCGAGGAGCCGACTCTGCAACGATCCGTAGGGGGCCGGCAGATGCCAGAAAGAGAAGAAGAAAAGGAAAAGGTCATGCTCACCAGGAAGTTGTTTCAATCCGGGCTCTTGCTGGCCGCGGGCGCCAGCATGGCCCTGGCATGGACGGCCTTCGCACCGGGGCACCGCGAGGGTTCGCCGGCCGCCACTACCGCGGCCGCTGTTCCGGAAGTCTGGACTTGCTCGATGCACCCGCAGATTCGCATGGATCACAAAGATATCTGTCCGCTGTGCGGCATGGACCTGACGCTGATCA
>CAZXYZ010000047.1:0-78415 GCA_964645045.1 uncultured Pirellulaceae bacterium
TCAGCCCCATGAACCGCTCACCAAGGCATAGGGGTATGTCGGGAGTTCTGAAGTTCTATCCGGCCGAGGACTATCATCAGAACTATTTCCGCTCGAATCCGGAGCAGGGCTATTGCCAGTTTGTCATCCGGCCCAAGCTGGAAAAGTTTGAGAAGGTGTTCGCAGGCAAGCTGAAAAAGAACGCTACCCCGCCAAATCCGTAAGAGAGACCGCAGGGTGAAAATGGGGAGGCTTGAGACGTTGGTTATAAATAAGGGGTTATAAATAATACGAACGAAGTGCATGGCAGTTTGATTTATAACCCCCCATTTATAACCAGCCCTTTTCAAACCGGTCAGAAATCTTAGGGCAGAAACAAGGCGGCGGAAGAGGGTGGTTATAAATGGGGGGGGTATAAATGGGAAGAACGAAGGCCAAGGCAGGTTGATTTATAAGCACCAATTCATAACCAGCTCATGCGTTCGTTCTTCTTTAGAATTCTGTCGGGTCATTGAAAAAGGACCTATCGCCCGGCCAAAATCCCTTGTCGGGGGCTTGCTGTTGTCGTCCGGTTGGTACAGAATTTCGCCTTTTGGTTGGGGCGCGTCGGCCATCGCGATCCGCCCGCGAAAGTGGCAGGAGTCCACTGTCTGTGGCTGAATTCTTTGCTATCAGCTTGCATTTGCCGACTTGGCTGGCCTATTTGCTGGCCGGGCTCATTCACTGTGCGCTGATTATCGGCTTGGTGGCCGCGGGGGCGTTGTTCTTCATTTGGCTGGAGCGTAAGGTCTCGGGCCGGATCCAGGATCGGCTGGGCCCCACGCGGACGGGCGGAAAGTTTGGCTGGCTGCAATCGCTGGCCGACGGCATCAAGCTGCTGAACAAGGAAGACGTCGCCCCGGGCGCCGCCGACGTGCTGTTGTTCCGGTTGGCCCCCTACGTGAGTTTTGCGGCCAGTTACGCGGCGTTCTTGGCGTTGCCTTTTGCCAACGGCTGGGTAGCCCGGCACGTTCACACGGGCATCTTCTTTATCCTGGCGGTTCTGTCGCTGGAGGTGTTTGGGGTCATTTTGGCGGGGTATTCATCGGGTTCGAAATGGTCGTTGTTCGGCGCGATGCGCGAGGCGGCCCAGGTCGTCAGCTACGAAGTGCCGCTGAAGCTGTGCGTCATTGTGCCTGTTCTGCTGTGCGGGACCCTGGATTTGGTCGCGATCGGCAACATGCAGGGCGGCTGGTTCACCAATTGGTTGGTGTTCCACGATCCGTTCACCTTTATGGCCTTTTGGATTTACTTCACTTGCGGTGTGGCCAGCGTGAATCGCGCGCCGTTCGACTTGGCCGAAGCGGAGAGCGAACTGGTGGCCGGTTTCCATACGGAGTATTCCGGCCTGCGGTGGAGCTTTTTCTTCATGGCCGAGTATGGGTCGATGTTCCTGGTCAGCGGTCTGTGTGCGATTTTGTTCCTCGGCGGCTGGCACGGGCCAATCCCGTTGTTCGACCTGTTGGGCTGGTCCTACGGCGAAGGGGAGGCCGCTTTTCGCGTGACCGGATACTTGGCCAACTTGGCCGGCTGCGTGAACTTGATTCTGAAAGGCGTCGTGGGCGTAACGGTGATGATCTGGGTGCGCTGGACGCTGCCTCGGCTGCGGATCGACCAGGTGATGACGACGTGCTTAAAGTACTGTGTGCCGCTGGCGGCATTTTGTTTTGTGGGCGTGCTCGTGTGGCAGTTGTTGGGAGTGCCGGGCCTGAACGACATGGTCCCGGTCACGCCCAGCGGTCCTGGAGGCGTTCGCGAGAGCTGGGTTCTGCAAGCCGAAGCGGCGGAGCAGCTGGCCGGAGCCGAGTCAACGGCGGCCGTAGTGCCGCCAGTGACAGGGAAGGTTGAGGGTTGAAGTGATGTTGGCCGCAATCGACTGGCAAGCGACCTTCTTCTGGTTGTTCGCGCTGATTTCGTGCGGCTTTGCGCTGGGCGTCCTGTTCTCGCCGAACATCGTCCGCATGGCGTTTTACCTGATTATTTCTCTGGGCGCCGTGTCCGGCTTATTTTTTCTGGCGGGTGCGGAATTCCTGGGCGCGATGCAACTGATGCTGTACGTCGGCGGCACGCTGGTGTTGCTGGTGTTTGGCGTCATGCTCACGGCCCACAGCAACTTTGTCCGCATGAAGACGGCTGGCGGCGAGTGGATCCTAGCCCTGTTCGTCGGCGGCGGACTGATGCTGTTGCTGCTGCAGACGATTCCGATCGACAGTTGGCGCCAGGCCCCGACGCATGATCTGACGTTGGCCGATTACCAGACCACCACCCAGATCGGGCTGGCGTTGTCGGGTGTGCGCCTGGACGGCCGCAGCGGCTACCTGTTGCCCTTTGTGATTGTGTCCATGCACTTGCTGGTCGTGCTGATCGGCGCCAGTTATCTGGCGCGGACCAAGCGGCCGGCGGACAAGGAACCGATGGAATGATTGACAACGGGAACTCGACGCGATGACGCCTTTGTTCGCTCAAATTACGGTGGCCCATTACCTGGCGGTCGGTGCGGTGCTGTTTGTCGCCGGCATCGTCTGCATGGCGACCAAGCGGAATGCGTTGGGGGTCCTGATGGGCGCCGAACTCGTGCTGAACGGGGCCAACGTCAACTTTGTGGCGTTCGGCAGCGACTACTTGCGGCCGCAGTCTCTGGGCCTGGACGGCGAATTGATCGCCTTGTTTGTGATCGTACTGGCGGCCGCCGAAGCGGCGGTGGCGCTGGCCATTGCGTTGAATTTCTACAACAATCACACGTCGATTGACGTCGACCGTGCCGACGACTTGAAAGGCTGATGGAACCATCTGCTCTGCCATGGCTGTTGGGGCTGGCGACGTTGCTGCCGCTGGCTTCGTTTTTCTTCCTGCTGTTGTTCGGGTCGCGGCTCGGCAAAGCATTCGGAGACGGTGCGTACGTAGCCACCGGCGCGATTGTCACAGCGGGAGTGCTGTCGTTTGTGGCCCTGTTTGTCTGGCTGGGGCATCACTTTCCCGGCGACCAGTCGCATCATGCGGAAGTCGCCGAAGCTTCGCACGCTGGGCACGAGGCTCCCGATGCCGCTTCGCACGCTGGGCATGGGCCGAGCGAGGATTCCACCCACGTCAACGGGCCGCCGGTTTACTACGCCGGCGACTATTACACGCTGGGCGTGTTTGGCAAGCTGCGGCTGGCGATCGGATACTACATCGATTCGCTCACGATTTGCATGTTCTGCCTGGTGACGCTGATCGCCTCGTGCATCCACTTTTACGCCATGGGGTACATGCACGACGAACAGCACGAGGTAACGGACCACGAAGTCACGCTGCGGGACGGCTCGCACCTCAAGCGTCGGGGACGTTACTGGGTGTTCTTCCAGTACATGTCCCTGTTCTGCTTCAGCATGTTGGGGCTGGTGCTGGCCGGGAACATCGCGATGGTGTTCGTGTTCTGGGAGTTGGTCGGCATCTGCTCGTACTTCCTGATCGGCTTTTACATCGAACGGAAGAGTGCCTGCAACGCGGCGAACAAGGCGTTTATCGTCAACCGTGTGGGCGATTTTGGCATGATCATCGGCCTGATGGCCCTGTGGGGCGGACTGGGCACGTTCGCTTTCGGCGACATGGAGCGGGTGGATGCGAACGGCAGCAAACGCATCGAGCCGGGCATATTCAGTCTGGTCCGTTCCGGCGAGAACTACTCGATCCGCACGCCTGACGGGCTGGTGCGATTATCGGCCCGCGACGAGGCGGCAAAAATCGTCCAAAGCCTGGGGCCGCAAGCCACCGCGGCACAGATCGACCAGGCGATTTCGGCGCAGGTGGAGACGTGGCGCAGCGGCGGAGCGGACGGTACGGGGCCTCGCTATGGCTACGGCCTGCTGGTGCTGGCCGGGATCGGCATTTTCTGCGGCTGCGTGGGCAAGAGTGCCCAATTCCCGCTGCACGTCTGGTTGCCGGATGCGATGGAAGGTCCGACGCCCGTGTCGGCCCTCGTCCACTCGGCGACGATGGTCGCCGCCGGCGTCTATTTAGTGGGCCGGTTCTTCCCGGTGTTCACGCCGGAAGTGCTGTTGGTGATCGCGGTGATCGGCTGCATCACCCTGTTCATGGCCGCCACGATCGCGATTACCGCGACCGATATCAAACGCGTACTGGCTTATTCGACGGTCAGCCAACTAGGCTACATGATGCTGGCGTTGGGCGTCGGCGGCTGGGTCGCCGGTTTGCTGCACTTGATCACGCACGCTTTTTTCAAGAGTCTGCTGTTCTTGTGCTCGGGCTCGGTCATTCACGCGGTCCACACCAACCAAATGACCGAGATGGGCGGCTTGCGGAAAAAGATGCCGGTTACGGCCGTGACGATGCTGGTCGGCTGTTTGGCGATCGCGGGGATTAGCATTCCCTTTGTGATCGGTTTCAGCGGTTACTACTCCAAGGACCGCATCCTGGAGCAGGCGTTTTCGTTCATGCTGCATGCGGACAATCGCAACTTCCTGTCCAGCCTGTTTTTCTACGCGGCGGCGGGCGGCGCGATGATGACGGCCTTTTACATGTTTCGGATGTGGTACTTGACGTTTGCCGGCCAACCGCGAAATCAGCATCGTTACGACCACGCGCACGAATCGCCGCGCGTGATGACCGTGCCGCTGATCGTGCTGGCCGTGTTTGCCACCGGCGTCGCTTGGCAGCCCTTTGGCGGGGTGGGCCGGCTGAGTGATTTGAGCGTCGTGAATCTCTTGGAGCAGTCGCGGCCGATGGGAACGTTGGCCGACACGGCATCGCCGGCCACGGGGATGACCTGGCCCAACGAGCATTTCGCCCACGAGCCACAGCAACACGAAGCGATTGTGGTCCCGGTGACTTGGCTGGCCACGCTGACGGCCTGGGCGGGGATCGCCTTGGCGACCGTCATTTACTGCCTGGGCTATATTCAGGCCGCCGAAGTGCGCCGCCAGTTCGAGGGCATCTACCGGTTTTTGTTGAACAAGTGGTGGTTCGACGAGTTGTACGATTTCCTGTTTGTGCGTCCGTCGCACTTCGTCGCCCGCCTGGCGGCTGCCGTCGACCGGCGTTGGATCGACGGACTCATCGACGGGTCCGCGCGGTTCACACGCGGTTTCGCGGTGGTCTGGGACCGCTTGGCCGATCACTTGGTCGTCGACGGCTCGGTGAACGCTTTCGCCGACGGCGTGTACGGCTTGGGCGTCTGGCTCCGCGGCGTGCAAACGGGCCGGCTGCGGCAGTACGTGATGTTCATCGCCGCCGGGGCGCTGGCGATTTTCGTGATCATCAGTTTCTTTCGCGGATTTTATTGGGCAGCTTAAGCGGCGTTACGACATAGAGCGATGGCTACAACGTACCTTGTGATTTTGAGTGCGATCGTTTTCCTCCCGGTGCTGGGCGCGCTGCTGGTGATGTGCGTCCCCAAGGAAAAGGAGGAATTGGCCCGGTACATCACCCTGGGGGCCACGATTGGCGTCCTGGCGATGTCGGTGCTGGCGTTCTTAACGCCGTTTGGCTTTGGTGGTCCGTTCGACTACCAGAGCGAGGCGGCGGCGAACATGCAGTACGTGTTCAACGTGCCGTGGATTCCCTCGTTCGGCATCGAGTACTTAATGGGCGCGGACGGAATCAGCATGCCGCTGGTCATGCTGACCGCGCTAGTTTGTCTGTTGGCGGCGGGCGCCAGTTGGTCGGTGAAGAAATACGTCAAGGCGTACTGCGTGCTGTTCCTGCTGTTGGAAACCGGCATGTTGGGGGTGTTCCTGGCGTTGGACTTCTTTCTGTTCTACGTGTTTTGGGAAGTCATGCTGCTGCCCATGTACTTCCTGATCGGTGTTTGGGGGGGACCGCGGCGCGAGTATGCGGCGATCAAGTTCTTCCTGTATACGTTGGTCGGCAGCGTGCTGATGCTGGTGGCGATTTTGATGCTGTACTTTGCCAGCGACCTGACGGACCCGGCGTTGGGACCCCATCTGGGCAAGTGCGGATTGACCGAGTCGGTGCTGGCCCGGGCCGAAGCGGGCGCGACCGAGCGGTTGGCTGGCCAGACCGTGACGCCGGTGCATACGTTCAACCTGCTGGCCTTGGCCCAGATCGGCCAGCAGACGCAGCAGTTCAGCGAGAATCTGCAGTGGTGGTCGTTCCTGTTGCTGTTCATCGGTTTCATTATCAAAGTGCCCTCGGTACCGTTGCATACGTGGTTGCCGGACGCGCACGTCGAGGCGCCGACGCCGATTTCGATGATCCTGGCAGGCGTGCTGCTGAAGATGGGCGGTTACGGAATCATCCGCATCTGCTATCCGATTTGCCCGCATGGCGGCTACGATTTGGCGTATTTTGTCTGCCTGCTGGGCGTGGTCAGCATGGTGTACGGGGCGTTTGCGGCCTTGGCGCAGAAGGACTTCAAGCGGCTGGTGGCCTACAGTTCGGTCAGCCACATGGGTTACGTGGTTCTGGGGCTGGGCGTGTGGTCGGCCACGGCCGGTACGGGCTTCAATCCGGATTACTGGAACATGGGTGTCCAGGGCGCGATGTTCCAAATGATCGCCCACGGCATCAGCTCGTCCGGTATGTTCTTCCTGGTGGGTGTAATCTACGACCGGGTCCATCACCGCAATCTGGACGAATTTGGCGGGCTGTTCGGCCGCATGCCGGTCTACACGGCCTTGTCGATCGGCATTTTCTTTGCCGGCCTGGGGTTGCCCGGGTTGTGCGGGTTTATTGGCGAGGTGCTGGTCGTCCTGTCGGTTTGGAATTATAGCTACGTGCTGGCCGTGATTGCGGCGTCCGTCGTGATCCTAACGGCCGCGTATATTCTGTGGACGATCCAACGCGTGTATCTTGGCGCCGAGTACAAGGGACCACATGCCGAAGCGTTGACGCCCAGCACGCCTCGCGAGAACGCCATTGCCGGCGTGCTGTTCGTCCTGGCGATCCTGTTCGGCGTGTTTCCCAACACGTTCCTGTTGCGGTACATGGACAAGACCGTCGAGCGACAAGTCGATGACTTGGCGCAGTGGACCAAGGTGGTGAAGGAGGCTCAGACGCCGGGTGCTCCGGATACTGCACAGACCGCGGCGTGGGGGGGCATCCAGATTGTAAAGGCACCGTCACCGTGAATTTCCACGAAATCGTCAGTCAAATGATTCTGGACACGCGTGGCGATGTGCCCGGCGGGCCGTGGGCGTTTTCGGCTACGTCCAGCATCGGCTTTTTTCTGCCGGAAATCGCGTTGTGCGCGACGATTGTCCTGATGTTGTTCGTCCGCGTGTTTTCCCGGGGCCGGCGGATCGATGTTTTTTCGTTGGCCTTAGCCGGATCGATTCTGGCCTTTTTTCTGGCGGCCGTCGATGCGCCGGCGGTGTCGCAACGAGTGGAGTTCTTTACGGGCATGCTCGTGTACGACTCCTTCACCGTCTACATGCGCAGCCTGCTGTTGCTGTTCCTGGTCCTGTTGACCGTGCTCACGAAGCTGACGGGAATCCCCACTCGGACAGACGCTGCCGACATTTACACCTTGGTGCTTGGCGCGACGCTGGGCATGTGCCTGATGATCTCGGCCAATCACCTGATGATGGTTTTCCTGGCCGTGGAAATGGCGAGCGTGCCTTCCTACGCCTTGGTGGCCTTGATGAAGCGCCGCCCGCTGGCCAGCGAAGCGGCGCTCAAATATGCCGTGTACGGGGCGGCGACGGCGGGCGTGATGCTGTACGGCATCAGTCTGATTGCCGGGATCGCGAATTCGGCCCACCTGCCGACGATCGCCCGCGAACTGGCCGTCCGGTTGCCCAACTTCTCGGGCGAGGAAGCGATGTTGTTGACGTTGGCCGGACTGATGGTCATGGTCGGCTTGGCTTTCAAACTGTCGGCGGTGCCCTTTCATTTCTGGTGTCCCGACGTATTTGAGGGCGCGACGGCCGAAGTCAACGCGTTTCTGAGCGTGGCGTCCAAAGCGGCCGCGTTGGGATTGCTGGTCCGCGTGGTGATCGGGATCGGCGTCGTTGTCCCGCCGGGGCTGACCGCCGGGCAAGTGACACAGGCGGATACCAATCTTGTCGCGGGCGGGGCAAATCAGCCGGCAGGCCTGTTTGCGGTCACCGATGAGAGCTTGCATCCCAGTAGCGGCAAGGCGGCTTTGCCCGATAACGCCAAGACCGCGATGCCGCTGGCCGTGGCCACCCCGGCCAATTTGGCGCCGCTGCAGGGTCTGCTGGGCAAGCTTGTGGCGCTGTTGGCCATGCTCACCTGTACCTTGGGAAATTTGGCGGCCTATGGCCAAACGAACATCAAACGGCTGCTGGCCTACTCGACGATCGCCCATGCCGGCTACATGATGATGGCGATTCCGCCCGTGATGGCGCTAGCCGTTGTTAGTCCGGAACTGGCCGAGAAGGCAGTCGCGGGTCTGGCGATCTACATCGCCGTGTACCTGTTCATGAACCTGGGCGCGTTCAGTGTGGTCGCCTTCCTGCGGAATGCCATGAACAGCGAGCAGATCGACGACTATGCCGGGCTGTTCCGCCATTGCCCGGGCGTGGTGATTTGCCTGGCGATCATGCTGTTCAGCTTGCTGGGGATTCCGCCGCTGGCTGGCTTTGTCGGCAAATTTGCCGTGTTTGCGTCGTTGGTCGAAGGCTATAGGGCCACGGGGCAGGGATATCTCTTGCTGCTGTTCCTGGTTGGTGGCATCAACACGGCGATCAGCCTGTTCTACTATCTGCGGGTCGTCAAAGTGATGACGATGGATCCAGATTCTCCGGCGCGCGGGCCAGTTCGGCTGCCGCTGGTCTCGCTGCCCGGTTTCTATCTGGTCGCGGTGACCCTGCCGACGGTGATTCTGTTCTTCGCCTGGGAATTCCTCAATCAGTACGCCTTGCGCGCGGCGCAGCAACTGCTGGGATGACGAACACCATGAGCTCGCTGGATACGAACGCCATTCTCAACCGGTTGCTGGTCCTGCATCTCCGTTCGCTGCCGGTGTATCTGAACCAAGCCATGCCGTGGCTGCACCGGAACAGTGCTGCCGCGCAGGAAGCACTGCAGTCGATTGCCGCGGATCACCAGGCGACGGCGGACCGGTTCGGCGAGATGATCGTCGCGGAAGGTGGAGCGCCCACGCACGGTGAATTCCCCTTGCGTTACACCGCCTTGCACGATTTAGCGCTGGACTATCTTGTCCTGCGGATGATCGAGTACGAGAAACTGCTGATCCAGCGCATTTCCGAGTGCGCTGACTTGCTGCGCATGAATCCGGCGGCTCAGGCTGCGGCCCTGGAATGCTTGGGCGCGGCCAAGGCGCACCTACAAACGCTGGAAGAGGTCGTTCCGAATCCTCATGTTCTGTGACACGCACGCCCATTTGGATGACGAACAATTCGACTCGACGCGCGACGACGTTGTCCAGCGGGCTCTGGCCGCCAACGTGTCAACCATCGTCACCGTGGGCACGACGGCCGCCTCGAGCGAGATTTGCGTCGGGTTGGCGCGGTCTTATCCCTCCCTGTTCGCCTCCGTCGGCATTCAGCCCAATTACGCCAGCCAAGCGACTGCCGACGATTGGGACCGGATCGTCCGCTTGGTGGATGATCCGTTCGTGGTAGCACTCGGCGAGACGGGATTGGACCGTTACTGGGATTTCGCGCCGTTCGATATCCAACAGGACTATTTCGACCGGCACCTGCGGCTGGCCCAGGCCCGCGACCTGCCCGTCGTAATCCACATGCGGGACTGTGCCGGGGACGTCCTGGCCATGCTTCGCGAGGCGCGGCAGCGCGGCCCGCTGAGGGGCGTGATGCACTCGTTTACCGGCGATGTGGAAACGGCTCGCCAGTGCGTGGAAATCGGCCTGCACGTCAGTTTCGCTGGAATGGTGACGTTCAAAAAGTCGCAGTCGTTGCGGGACGTGGCCCGCACGATTCCCGGCGATCGGATCCTGATCGAAACGGACAGCCCCTACCTGTCGCCCGAACCGAAACGAGGCCGGCAGCCGAACGAGCCGGCGTGGGTCGTCCACACCGCTGCTTGCCTGGCAGATGTCCTGGGAATGGAACTGAGCCAATTCGCCGGCTTGACGATGGCGAACGCCGCCGGGCTATTTCGCTTTCCGGGTCGCTAGGGCTCGTGCGGCGTGACAAAATGTGAGCATCGGCTGAATTGAAACTCATCCCCATTCTTTTCCCGAGGGCAGAAAAATTGATGGCAGAAAAATGGGAGATTGCTCGGCTTCGAGGGATCATCTTTCTGCCATCAATCTTTCTGCCAATCGCCTCTGCAACGGTCATTCCTGTCACCTCTGGGGCCGGTCTCGGTCGTGTTGCCGGGCGTAGTTCTGCAGTTCGCGGGCCATGCCGTGGTTTCCCAGCTGTTGTTGGATCTCAGCCAGACGGCGGTATTGCCGGGCCAGGGATTGGTCCAATTTCTTGGCCAGCGTCTTGGGATCGGATTCGGAGCTTGCCAATTCGAACAGGTCCGGGACCAACAGGTACAATTGTTGGCGGGCCAATTGGGCGACAAGCGGCCAGAGGACCTTGGCGGCTTCGGTATGGGTGTCGCTCCAGTGTTGCCAGACCATGCGGCGATTTTCATCTGCCGTATCCAGGTAACTGCACAGGATCTCGGCGTCGCCGTGGACGACCTTTGAACCTGCCGAGAGGGCCGTCACCAGATCCCAACGCGGGTTGTCCGTCGCCGTTCGCTTGACGAATTTGCCGGCGACCAGATAGTTCTCCAGCGAATTCGTCGTGTCGTCTCGAAAGATTGGCGTCACTTGGATGCCGATCAGCGGGATTTGGAAATAAAAAAAAGTCCGTCGTGTAAACGTACTCGGGCAGAATTCTTCTCCGCCGTGTTGGCCAAACAGCAAGGTGGCGATCAGGACGGCCGCGGCCAGTCCCATTGTCGCCACGATGCCCCACAGCCAAAAGCGGCCACGTGAGGTTCCCGTGCCCGGCGCGGCAAGGTTGATGTTTTCGCTCATTTCGCCACTCGCGCTCCGCAATTTTTCAATTTCCGCGTGGTTGTCTCAGACCGGGCTTGTTGACCTGTCCGAATTTGGCATATTGTATCGCGTGACACTGGATTTGTTCCAGCGTGGCAAAATGCGAGGATTAAGGCGACGTTACGACGATGCGAGCCAGTCCACAGCTCACGGCGCGGCAATTGGCAAGCGTGTCGGCACGATACCGGCACGACTTGGCCCTGATTAACGCACCGGGCAGACCGTTCCATGGCGGTCATCAGGGACTGCTGGACACGGAATCGGCAAAAAAAAATTCGCTTGTTCCACTGCGGCAGGGCCGGGATCATCGGCTACAACGTCTGGAAGCGGTACTTTTTTTGGCCCGGGAGCCGTTGACGACACGAAAGCTTAGCCAATATGCTAACCTAGCTGACGGAACGGAAGCTCGGACGTTGATTCGTCGATTGAACGAATTGTGTGATGTTGGTGGGCGAGCGTTCCGCGTGGAACGCGTGGCCGGCGGGTTTCAACTGATGACTCGGGGGAAACTGGCCGGCTGGGTCCGCCGCTTGGACGGCGTGCCTCGTGAGACTCGGTTGTCGGCGCCGGCTTTGGAGACGTTGGCGGTCATCGCGTACCGCCAGCCGATTCTGCGGGCCGGCATCGAGGCCATCCGCGGAGTGAATTGCGGAGAGATTTTGCGTCAGTTGATGGATCGCGAATTGGTACGGATTGGTGGAAGAAGCGAAGACTTGGGCAGGCCTTACCTGTACACGACGACCAAGCATTTCCTGCACGTCTTTGGGTTGGACAGCCTCGAAAGTCTTCCTCGGGTCGAGCGTCTGCGACGGGACGGTCCCGGCGCGGCGGCAGCGGCCCATCCGGAGGACGCCAAGGGCGCATCCTTGGATGAAGTTGAAGTTGATTCGGTTTCAAGTGAGGAGGAGGGTAGCATGCCTGTTCTGACACGCTCGGGCTTGACCGGGAAAAAACCTAAGTTCGAACGCGTCGAGGAGGAAGTGGCCGACCCACGTCTGGCCACAGCCTTCGACGAGGACCCAGGAGACGAATTCGAGGACGACGACGAATTCGAGGACGACGACGATGATGAGGAGGAGCTCGAGGAGGAAGAGCTTGAAGAGGAGGAGGCCGAAGAAGAAGCCGAGGACGAAGAACTCGAGGACGAATGGGAGGAGGTCGAGGACGAGGAGGACGACGAGGACTGGGAAGAAGAAGACGACGACTCCGAGTGGGATTTCGACGACGACGAAGAAGAGGAAGAAGAGGAGGAGGACGAGGACTGGGAATAGTCCGTCCATGCCGTACTTTGTAGCGGCACGGCGCGAGCCGTCCGGTATTACGGTCGGAGAACCGGGCGGCTTGCGCCGCTCCGCTAAAAAAATGCCACCAAAGGTCCCAAAGCATGGGGCTGATGCCCCTGGCTACATCCTGCCGCCGCTACGCGGCTAAGTCCCGCCGCAGCCAGCTACGTTCGCGGGGTCGCTACGCGACTATTAGTTCATCTTTTCGCTTGCGTGCGGATCCGTAAGCGGGACACTAATTTGACCCGCGTTGCGACCCGCGTGGCGACCATCATTTCTGAGCGGGCACGGCGAGCCGAATCGAAAGTTCGTCCAGTTGTTTGCGGTCCACTTCCCCAGGTGCCTCCGTCATCAAGTCTGTGGCCCGTTGCGTCTTGGGGAACGCGATACAGTCGCGGATGCTGTCCAACCCGCCAAACAGCATCACCACGCGGTCGATTCCCAGCGCAATCCCGCCGTGTGGCGGCGCCCCGAATTGCAGCGCTTCCAACAGGAAACCGAACCGCTCGCGCGCCCGCTGTTCATCGATCCCCAACAAATTGAACACCTTTTGCTGCAGTTGGCTGTCGTGGATTCGAATCGTGCCACCCCCGGCCTCGGATCCGTTGATCACCAAGTCGTAAGCCACCGCCCGGCACTTCGCCGGCTCGCTCTCCAACCGTTCCATGTCCTGCCGCCGCGGTGAAGTAAACGGGTGATGCATCGCATCCCACCGCTGCTCGTCTTTGTTCCACTCAAACATGGGAAACTCGACGACCCACGAAAAATTCATGGTACGCGGGTCGTACAGCTGCAGTTCGGCGGCCAAGCGTTTTCGCAAGGCGGCCAGTGCCTTGCAGGTGACTTCCCACGAATCGGCAACGAACAGCAGCAGATCGCCCGGCTGAGCCTGCAAGCGCTGGCCAATCTTCGCCAGCAACTCCTCGCTGAAGTTCTTGGAGACCGGCGACCACAGCGTCCCGTTCTCTTCGACGCGGAACCAGACCAAGCCCTTGGCCCCGAAATCCAGCTTGACCCAATCCGTCAGTTCGTCGAGCCGTTTTCGCGAGAACTGTGCCGCCGCGCCTTTGGCATTGATGCCGCGCACCCGGCCTCCCGCATCCGCCGTTTCGCGAAAGACGCGGAATTCAGCCTCCTTGGCCAGTTCGGTGCAGTCCGTCAACTCCATCCCAAACCGTAAGTCGGGAGCATCGTGCCCGAATCGCTCCATCGCCTCGTCGTAGGACATCCGCGGCAACGGCGTTTTGACCTCGAGTCCCAGGATTTCCTTGGCCAACCGGACGACCAAACCGTCGATCATGCCCATAATGTCGTCGGCATCGACAAACGACATTTCCAGATCCAACTGCGTAAACTCCGGCTGACGATCCGCGCGCAGGTCTTCGTCCCGGAAACAGCGGGCAACCTGGACATATCGATCATAGCCAGCAACCATCAGGATCTGTTTATATAGCTGCGGGGATTGGGGCAAAGCATAGAACTTGCCCGGTGAAACCCGGCTGGGGACCAGATAGTCGCGTGCTCCTTCCGGAGTACTGCGGCCCAAGATCGGCGTTTCTACGTCGATGAAGTTATGTTCCGCAAAATAGTCCCGCATCGTCTTGATGATCCGGCTCCGCAGCAACAGCGTTTCCTGCATCGGAGCCCGGCGCAAGTCCAAGTAACGGTGCTTCAGACGCAGGTCTTCCGTCGGCAAGTCCTGCTGGCCTGGTGTAAACGGCGGCGTTTTGCTGCGATTGAGGACTTCCAGCACGGTGATGCGGAGCTCGATTTCGCCCGTATCCAGCTTGGGGTTGGTGGTGCCTTCCGGCCGGCGGGCAATTTTGCCCACGACGCGAATGACATCTTCCGATCGCAGCCGGCCGGCTTGTTCCAGCATCTCAGGACCACTCTGCGGGCTGGCCACGACTTGAGTTTTGCCGTAGCGGTCGCGAAGATCGATGAACACGGCTCCACCGTGATCGCGGGTGCTGTCCACCCAGCCGCAGAGCGTTACTTCCTGTCCAACATGTTCCGGCCGAAGCTGGCCGCAAGTGTGAGTTCGCAGCAAGGGAGTAAATCCTATGGTTCGAGAAGTGAGAGACCGGCACGCACGCCGAGGGGGCATTGTAGCCGCAGACGGCGGCGGCGCAAAGTCAAGCCACCTGCTCAAACCGGCCAAAAATCATCCGTCCCGCGCTCGTCTGCAGGACGCTGGTCACCGTCAGCGTGACCAGATTGCCGATGTGGGCCCGGCCGCCCTCGATGACGATCATCGTCCCGTCATCCAGGTACCCCACGCCCTGCCCGGGCTCCTCACCAGGCTTGACGACCTTGGCGTCGATCCGTTCGCCGGGCAGGAAGATGGGTTTGAGGGAGTTGGCGACGTCGTTCAAGTTGATCACAGGAACGTTGTGCAAACGAGCGACTTTGTTCAGGTTGTAATCGCCCGTAATCACCTTGCCATCCAGGTCTTTCGCCAGCAAAACCAGCTTCATGTCCACCGGCTGATTGGCCATTTCCGGGAGTTCGCGGTCGTAGATCTTGAACTCGACCGCCTTGCTGGTCCGCAGACGGTTCAGGACGTCCAAGCCGCGTCGTCCGCGGGCCCGCCGCATCTTGTCCCCGCTGTCCGCAATCTTCTGCAGTTCGCTCAGGATGAACCGAGGCATAATCAACTGGTTGTCGAAAATGCTGGTCTCGACCACGTCGGCGATCCGCCCGTCGATCACGACGCTGGTGTCCAGCAGGTACGGACGGAGCCCTTTGACCTCCTTGGCGAATTCGATATAGGGGATCACGAACCGGAAATCGTCTTTGGTCTGCATCAGCAGACTGACGCAGGCGTAACACAAAACCATCCCCAACACGAGCTTAATGCGTTCGACGTGCGGGTTGCCCGTCAACAGCGGCGTCAAAGCAATGCTGACCACGTAGGTCAAGAATACGCCTACGACCAATCCGAAATAGACGGCGGAAATGGCGTCCAGCCGCTTCCGGCGAAACAGCATGTCCGCGCCAACGACGATGAAGGCAATCGCGATCACCCCCACAAAAACAACCCAGGGACGCTCGATCTCGAAGTTGTCATCGTTGACCAGCAGGGTCGCAAGCCCCGCGGCAACAATTATGAAAACGATACGTAAGATGATCAGAGGCATTGCAGAATCCTCATTCAAAGCCACCGGCCCTGCGGCAGGCAGCAGATGGAAATGGTGCCCGAGCCCAAGGGCGTGTTCATTGGCGTCATCGACAGGGCTCGGAGGGATACGCAAAGTATACCATGCTCCACCCCTCTCGGGCTACCCCATACGATTTGGCAGAAAAAAATGGGGAGAAGACGAATCCGGTAGCTTCTCGCGGGTTGCCGTCCAGCACGCCTGACACGTGCCCGGAACGAGGCCCGGAAACCGCTCGGCTTGCATTGAGCCGTCAGCCCGTTACCATGAACGCTCGGCAAAACTGCTGCGGAGAACCCTATGTCCAAGAGTACGAAGCGAAAGCCCCAGACTTCGCTGCTGGAGAACGTCCGCACCACCGAGAAACGGTTTCTGGCCGGGAAGCGGGACCGCGGAGCCGACTTGGAGAGCGCCGTGCGCGTGTTCCTGGAATTCCTGCGCGGCTACGAATCGCTTGACTTTGCGGGCCCCTGTGTCACCGTCTTTGGATCGGCTCGGTTTCCCGAAGACCACCACTACTACCAGTTGGCGAGGGCCTTGGGGAAAGCGCTGGCTGAGGCGGGATTTGTCGTCATGACCGGCGGCGGTCCGGGGATCATGGAGGCGGCCAACCGGGGGGCCAAAGAAGGCGGCGGCGAAACCATCGGCTGCAACATCGTCCTGCCCCGCGAACAACAGCCCAACCCTTACCTGGACCGGTTCGTCGAGTTCGATCACTTCTTTGTGCGCAAAGTCATGTTGATCAAGTACTCGTGCGCGTTCGTGGTGATGCCGGGCGGATTCGGCACGCTGGACGAAGCCTTCGAGGCCCTGACTTTGATCCAGTGCGACAAGATTGAGCGGTTTCCCGTGGTCGCCATGGGACTCCCGTTCTGGGACAAGGTGCGGGACTTCGTCGAGAAATCGCTACTGCACGAGCAGACGATTGCCGCTGCGGACTTGGAACTGCTGCACGCGACGGATTCCGTCGCCGAAGCGGTGGAATACATTCGCCAGGGAATCCCCAAGGAACTGGCGGGCTTGCTGCCGCAAGCCCGCCAACCACTCGCCCGTCCGTCAAAGACATCAGGAGCAAGAAAGTGAAAGTTACGCTACACGGCGCTGCCGGCGGCGACGTCACCGGTTCAGCTTACTTAGTCGAAACGCAACAAGCCCGCGTCCTGGTCGATTTCGGTCTGTTTCAGGGCGTGGCCAAATCGGAACAGCGGAACCGCGTCCCACGCGACTTGAATCCGCGCAAGTTAGATGCCGTGCTGCTGACGCACGCCCACCTGGACCACACGGGCCGCCTGCCGCTGTTGGTCAAAGCCCGTTGCGAAGCGCCCGTCTTCGGCACGCCCGCAACCGGTGAATTGACGAATCTGATCCTCCGCGATTCCGCCAAGGTCCAGGCACAGGACATCGAACGCGTCAATCGCCGCCGTCAGCGGGCCGGACAAAAACTGATCGAGCCGCTGTACCGAGTGGAAGACGTGGAATCGCTGATGTCCCAGTTCCGTCCCGTTCCCTACAACGACGCGGTGGAGGTGGCCCCTGGCGTGACGGCCCGCTGGGTCGAAGCCGGTCACATGCTCGGCTCGGCCAGCATCCTTCTGACGATGACCGACGCCAGCGGCACTGCGACGGCCGTGTTTTCCGGCGATTTGGGAGCCAGGGGCGCGCCGATCCTGAAAGATGCCGAGCCGTTTCACCAGGCCCAAACGGTGTTTCTGGAATCCACCTACGGCGCACGCAATCACAAGCCGTTCCAGGAAACGCTGCACGAATTCCTGAGCGTCCTGCAAACGGCCATCTCCCGCAACGGAAAAGTCCTGGTGCCGACGTTTGCCGTCGGCCGCGCGCAATTACTGCTGGTCATTCTGGCGGGAATCTTCCGCAAAAACCTGCTGCCCAAGTTTCCGGTCTATCTGGACAGCCCAATGGCCATCGAAGCGACGCAGATCTACCGCCGCCATGCCGAGTTGTTCGACGAGGATTTGACGCGAGAGATCCGGGAGCATCCGCTGGAGGATGACCTCAACACGGTTCAAGCCACGGCCACCGCCGAAGAATCCAAAGCCTTGAACCACGTCCATGGCCCCTGCTTGATCATGGCCGGTGCCGGCATGTGCAATGCCGGACGCATCTTGCACCATCTTCGCCAGAACCTATGGCGGCCTGACACGCACGTGATTTTCGTCGGCTACCAGGGCGAAGGGACGCTCGGCCGGCGGTTGGTCGACGGCGCGAAGCAGGTTCAGATTTTCGGCGAGCGAATCGCCGTCCGAGCGCACGTCCACACCCTGGGCGGCTTCAGTGCCCATGCCGGGCAGGACGACTTGCTCCACTGGCTTGGTGCTCTGGCCCCCTGCCGCCCGCGCGTCATCCTGACGCACGGCGAAGCGAACAACCAACGCGCGCTGGCCGAAAAAATCCTCGAGACCTATCAGCTGACGGCATCGATCCCCAAAATCGGCGAAACGATCACGCTGTGACAGAGCGGCTCAGCACCGTTTGAGAAACAAGTGGCGTAAGCTTCCAGCTTGCGATACCATGATTTTCCGCAAGCTGGAAGCGTACGCCACGGAGAAATCGGACAGTTATTCCTCGAACGGGGCTTAGAACACCCAGGGCGTGCGGGCGGGGCGACCGCGAAGCCCGTTGGCTTCGTCGTCGCCCACGAATTCCTCCTTGACCGGATCGAAGGCCAGCTTGCGGTTGAGTATCCAGGCCAGGGCGGCCGCGTGGCAGGCGATGTGGGAATGCCGCATGACCTGCGAATTGGCCGCCGTCTGCCCTCGCGACTTGACACAGTCCAGGAAGTTGCGGGAATGCGCGGCCACGTCCAGTCCGCTTTCGCGTTTTCCGGTCACGTCCTGCAGTTCCGCTTTCAGCGACGCAGGCTGCACCTCGATACCGCCGCTGTCGCCGGTTTCCACCCAACCCTCGTCGCCCACAAACCGCACCGGGCACGTCCCCAATGCTTGCACCCAGCCGGGACGCTGGCCAAAGGGAGTCTCCAAGCAGTCCAGGACCAGCTTGACGCCGTTGGCGTAGCGGCAGGTGATCGTTTTGCCGGTGGGCTCGTATTCGACCGGCATCGTGTCATCCGCCCCGTTGGCCCACTGGCACAGGTCCACGGTATGGGCTCCCCAGTCCAACAGCTTCGCGCCGGAGTCGAAGTCCCACTGCCCGCGCCAGCCACCGGCGATGTACCTCTGGTTATAGGGCCGCCACGGGGCCGGGCCGAGCCACAGATCCCAGTCGACCACGTCGCGCGGCGGAGTGGGCTCGCCCGGCAGCCACGCCGTTTCGATCATGGGGGTGTAGACCGAGGCGAACAGCGTGTGGATTTTTCCCAGCTTGCCGCTCTGCGCCAGTCGAATCGCCGCCTGGAAATTCGCCACGCTCCGCCGCTGGGTGCCGGCTTGAAAGACCCGCTTGGTCTGCCGGATCGTATCGTCCAGGGCCTGGCACAGCCCGATCGTCAGCCCGCAGGGTTTCTCGCTGTAAACGTCCTTGCCGGCCTTGGCCGCCAGGATCGACGCCGGAGCGTGCCAGCGGTCGCCCGTCCCGATCATCACCGCGTCGATGTCCGGCCGTGCCAGCAGTTCGCGGAAATCGCGATAGACGACGCAATCCTGGTTGCCATAGTGCTCGTCGACCATCTTCTTCCCCGCGTCGCGCCGGCCGGCCTGCACGTCGGCGATGGCCACGCACCGCACGTCGGACTTGGGGAGAACCCCGCGCAGGTCGTACGTCATGCGCGGGCCGATGCCGATCACCCCCAGCGTGATCCGCTCCGAAGCGGCCGCGGCACCGTCCAAGCCGAGAGCCCGGCCGCTGACAAAGTACGGGATGGCCACCGCGGCCCCCGTGGCAATCGACCGCCGAAGTAATTCGCGCCGCGACAAATCTTGAGATGTCTTTTGCATGTTCCGAACTCTCCCTCGTGAATGATGATCGCTTCCGAAGATTGTCTACCGATAGAAATTTCTAACGCCCCCGCTCCGGTTATGCAACACTCCCAATCGCTCGCGACCGAAGGCGCCTCGCACGGCTACCTGTCACGCGAATGATGCGTCTGCCGCCGGCGCCGCCGGCGAGAATCTGCTTCTCCAGGCCGTTGCCCTACTGCCAGTTATGTTCCACCTCGCCTTCGATGGGCGCGCGATTCCAGATATCGCGATACCCCTGGGTGGCCTGCCAGGGGAACTGCTCCTTGGGCCCCTCGGGTGGTTCGCAAATCAAGTTGGCCAGTCGCAAGGACTCGCTCCACAGGGAGAATCGCGCAAGACAACAGAAGGACAAGGGAGATGTGTCTTGTTTTCATGAAAGAGACCTTGGGAGCTGTCAGGAAATTCGTTGCCGGACCGCACATGAACCCAGGCCGGGCAGGCCAGGTAGAAGCGTCCGAATGCCTTGAAAAGCTGAAACCGCTGGTAGCGCGTCTCGACGAAGCCGGTTGCGAGCAGGCTCACTGACTGCGGTCCCAGCCGTCTGCCGGTCCCAACCGTACATTGCATTGGCCCTTGCCGACGTTTAGACTGGGCGACATGTCCAGCCGGCCTCCGGGCCGGCCACCGAGTTCTTCCTATCACCATCCCACCGAGGAGTGCCCAGATGAGTCAAGTTCCGTCGTCCCGACGAGAATTCCTAAAGCAATCGGCTGTTGCCGCCGGCGCGGCCGCGGTCCTGTCCAGCGGCTTGGCCCGCGGCGTTCACGCGGCCGGCAGCGATCTGCTGAAGATCGCCTTGATCGGCTGCGGCGGACGCGGTACCGGCGCGGCGAACGACTGTTTGAACGCCGCCAAAATCCTCAACCAGCCGATGAAGCTGATCGCCGTGGCTGATGCGTTCGAGGACCGGACGCGCGGCTCACTCAGCCACCTCCAAAAAGCGTGGCCCGACCAGGTCGACGTCCCGCCAGAGCGGGTGTTCGTCGGACTGGACGCATTCCAGAAGGCGATTGATTGCGGCGTGGACATGGTGGTCATGGGCACCCCGCCCGGTTTTCGTCCCCAGCAGTACATGGCGGCGGTCAAGGCGGGCAAGAATGTGTTCATGGAAAAGCCCTGCTGCACCGACGCCCACGGCTATCGGCAGCTGGTCGAGGCCAACAAAATGGCCGATGAAAAAAACCTGAAGGTCGTGGTCGGCTTGCAGCGTCACCATCAGGCCGGCTATATCCAAGGCATTAAGGAGATCCACGACGGCAAGCTCGGCGACGTCGAATTCCTGCGCGTGTACTGGAACGGATCGGGCGGCGGCGCCCGCGACTTGGGCCCGCGTCCCGTGAATGATCCCAAGGAGATGGAATTCCAGATCCGCAATTGGGGCTGCTTCCTGTGGCTGTACGGAGATAACATCGTCGAGCAGCACGTCCACAACCTGGACATCGGCAACTGGGTGATGTGCAACGACGGCAATCCGCAGAATGCGCATCCGGTCGAGGCCAACGGCATGGGCGGTCGCGTGAACCGCGGCAACTACGGGGATATTTTCGACCATCACTTTGTCGAGTTCACGTATGCGGATGGCACGAAGATGTACAGCCAGTCCCGCCACCAGCCGGGCACCTGGGACGCGGTCAGCGAGTTCGTTCACGGCACCAAAGGCGAACGCGGCGTGGCGACGGGCGGCGGTCCCAAGCTGGAAAGCGACAACCCGTACGTCCAGGAGCACGCGGATCTGATCAAGGCGATTACCAACAACGAGAAACTGAACGAAGGCTGGCACGCCGCGGTCAGCAGCATGACGGCCGTGTTGGGCCGCATGGCAACCCACTCAGGACAAGTCGTCAAGTGGGACGACGCGGTGGCGAAGGGCCCCCAGGAAAGCCCCGAACAACTTGCCTGGGACGCCGCTCCGCGCCACGTGCCCGGTCCCGATGGTTTCTATCCGTTCCCGATCCCCGGACAATACAAGCCGTACTGAATGCCTCAGGGGACGGCTGGCGAACGGCTGATCGGGGCGTGAGTTCCTCGGCAACCATCGCGGCGAGCAGATGCCAGAAAACATCCGTGAGGGGGAACGTAAGTGTTTCCCCTTGTCGCAACCGTGGGATAGGCTTCCAGCCTGTCGAATCACGGAGTTTTCGATTCTCAGGTTTTCACAAATTGCGAACCTGACCGGCTGGAAGCCTATCCCACGTACTTTTTCAGCAGGCTCTAAAGGTCAGCGGACTCTAAAGGTCAATGGGTTACACGGCAGCTCCCCGACTCGACTTTTTCCTCGAATTCGCTATCCTGAAATCGACAGCGGTCAGCCCCGCGAGTTTCGCTAAAAAAGGAATACCCAGAGATGCGTATGCGTGATACGGCTTATTATATGGTAACTTGCGTCGCGATACTGATGCTGACCGGGCCAGCAGCGGGCCAATTTGGTGCGGACGAGTACCAACAGGATATCTGGTCCAAGCCGAACGGCCCCGTGGAGAACGTTCAGGCCAAGGGCAAGATCCGCGCCATTCAGGGCGATGTCATCCAGGTCGCCAACGAAGAGGCGAAGCAGCAGTGGCTGGTCAGAATGCCTCGCGAAGCGGCGGGGATTCATGTCTGCGGAACGGCCCGGCCGACCTTTCTCCAGCCCGGCCTGATGGTGCGGTTCTCAGGTCAGTTCGACTCGAAGGGCAATCCGCAGGCGCCGATCGAAAAGCTGGAGGTATTCGCACCCAAGGCAGTCAAAGAGGGTCAGTTGCCCGACCCGCAGCAGTTTGGCGTCTTTCCAGAGGCGGCGTTTGACGGCCAGTTGTTTCAGGATGCGCCGGCAGCCGGCCAGCCGAAGGCCGATGCGAAGGCCGAGATTGGCTCGTTCGTCGTCAGCGGCCAATTACAGGGTTTTCGCAAGGGAGAAATTTTCGTCGCCGCCGGTCAGGCGTTGGTCCGTGCTGCGCTGTCCGACAAGGCGGAAATCTCGGTCGATGTACCCGATTACCGTTGGGTGCGAGTGGGAGACGAAATCGAGGCCAGTGGCTGGTCGTACCCACACCTGAAGACGCATGTGGTAGCGACTCGCGTGACCATCCGCGCCAGTCAGCCGCTCGGCTTGGTGCCCGAAGAGAAGCCCGCGAAGAGTCCGGGCGGGAAACCGGCCAAGCCGGGGGCGAAATCGGGTAATGAAGAGTTGCCATTCTGATGCTGCTTGCGGTTATCCCAATAGTCTCAAAGGATGCACGAGGGACCGATTGGAGATCTTCAAGCCCCTGATGGTATATCAATGCTGTTGACCACCCACCCCAAACTGAAGCCGATTCGCGAGAAGGTCGAAGCAGGCCAGCGGTTGTCGTTCGAGGACGGTTTGCTGCTGTACGAACAGGACACGCCCCTGCAAGAGATCGGCCAGTTGGCCAATCTGGTCCGCGAGCGGGTTAACGGGAACCTTGCGTTCTATAACATCAACACGCACTTGAACCCGACCAACGTCTGCATCTACCGCTGCAACTTCTGCGCGTTTCGTGCCGACCTTCGCGATCCGAAGGGCTATGCAATGACGGACGAGCAGATCCTGGAACGCGGGCAAGAGGCCGTAGGCCACGGCTGCACCGAAATGCACATCGTGGGCGGTCTGCACCACCAGAAACCGTTCGACTGGTACCTGAACATGGTGCGTATCCTGCACGAGGCGTATCCGGCCCTGCACCTGAAAGCCTGGACGGCCGTGGAAATCAACTGGTTCGAATGCCTCACCAAACGGTCCGTCGCCGCCGTGTTGCAGGACTTAATCGACGCCGGCCTGGGCAGCCTACCGGGTGGCGGCGCGGAAATTTTTCATCCGTCCATCCGAGACCAAATCTGCGAGCATAAGGCGGACGCGGACAAGTGGCTCGATATTCACCGCACCGCTCACCAACTTGGCCTGCGCACCAATTGCACGATGTTATACGGCCATCTCGAACAGCCGTTCCACCGCATCGACCATCTGGTCCGCTTGCGCCAGTTACAGGACGAGACCGGCGGCTTTCAAACGTTCATTCCGTTGGCCTTTCACCCCGACAACACGGAGCTTTCCCACTTGCGAAAGCCCTCTTCGCTGCTGGATCTGCGAACCATCGCCGTCAGCCGGCTGATGCTGGACAACGTGCCGCACATCAAAGCGTACTGGATCATGCTGGGCGTCGGCACGGCTCAGGTCTCCTTGTCCTACGGCGCCGACGACATCGACGGCACGGTGCGTCATGAACTGATTTATCACGATGCCGGAGCCACGACGCCGGAGGCCCTGTCCGTGCATGATATGCGTCGCTTGATCATCGCCGCCGGCCGTGAACCCGTGGAACGCGATACCTTGTACCGTTTGGTCGTGCGCGACCCGGAGGCCCCGAGTTGCTGGACGGTTTTGGACCGGGAGAGCGGCCTGGGCCACGACCGGCTGTGCATTGCATCGTAATTCCCCACACGCGAAGGAATGGGGGCGGAACGGTGGTTGCCCGCGGGCAGCCGAAAGACTACAGCTTTCTGACGATCGGCCCACTCATCTTCATTCAGCAACACATTAGTCCAGAATCCATGAAGGCATCAAGGCCATCGCCGGTTACACGGAAAAGGCATCTGCCGCGGTAGCGAAGATCGCCACCGTGCGTCTTTGAACGGGGCAAGACGCCAAGATCTTGATCCCTGGAGGTGTGAATCATGCCGCGAGCCGTACTTTGGGTGGGGGTTCTGTTTTCTTCCCTTATCGGGTTTCCGCGAGGCCCCGCTGCCGACGCGGCGCCGCTCCGGCTGGCCACGTTCGAAAGCGACGTGACGCTGCCGCTGGGGGACATCCTGTACTCGGAGGTCCTGAAGACCATCGAGCATCCGCTGCTGGCCAAAGGCGTCGTGCTGGACGACGGCCGGCGGCGGTATGTGCTGTGCGCCGTGGACTGGTGTACGATGCGGAATGCAACGCATTCCATGTTTCAGACCAAGATCGCGGCGGCGGCGGGCACGGAACCGGACCTGGTCGCCGTCCAATGCGTTCACCAGCACACGGCGCCCACGTTCGACGCCAGCGCCGAGCAATTGCTCCAACAGCAACCCAATCCGCCCCCACACCGGAACCTGAAGTCCTTGGACGGGATCACGGATCGGCTGGCCACTGCTGTCCGGCAATCGCTGGCCCGCCTGCAGCCGTTCGATGCGGTCGGCACGGGCCAAGCCAAGGTGGACCGGGTGGCCTCGATCCGCCGTGTGTTTACGCCGGACGGAAAATTGCTGACGCGGTGGAGTTCCTGCCGCGATCCGGAACTGCAAGCGATGCCCGAAGGCGGCATCGACCCGCTGTTGCGGACGATCTCGCTGCTGCGCGGCGAGCGGCCGCTGGTGCGGATGCACTATTACGCCACGCATCCGCAGACATACTACCTGGACGGCCGTGCCAGCTACGATTTCCCCGGCATGGCTCGCCAACGGTTGCAGCAGGAAGAAGGCGTCTTTCAGATGTACTTTACGGGCTGTGCCGGCGACGTGACGGCCGGCAAGTACAACGCGGGGACACCCGAGGACCGCGCGGCGTTGGCGGAGCGGCTGTATGCAGGCATGAAAGCCTCGATTGCCGCCACTTGCATCAGCCCCGTCCAGCAGATCGCTTGGCGCACCGAAGCCGTGGCGCTGACGCCGCGCACGGATGGCGTACACGACCCCGAGCCCAACCGCCGCTGCCTGGCGGATCCGGACGCGAAGCCCGAGGCGCGCATTTCAGCTGCCGGATACGTGGCCTGCTATACGCGCCTGCAGGATCCGGTCGTGTTCAGCTTGCTGGAACTCGGCCCGGCCCGCGTCCTGCACTTGCCCGGTGAACCGTTGATCGCCTACCAGCATTTTGCCTGTGGCCTACAGCCCGATCGGTTCCTGGCCGTCGCTGGCTACGGTTTGGCCACGACCGGTTATGTCTGCACCGAGCGGTCGTTCACCGAGGGTGGCTACGAACCGTCGGCATCGGCGCTGGTCCCGGAATCCGAACGGGTGATCCAAGCGGCCATCCGGCGTTTGGTCGGCCAACCGTAGCGGCTGCGAGCCCATGCGCATCATCCCCGTCATCGACTTGAAAGGTGGTCTGGTGGTCCGCGGCGTTGCGGGCGAGCGAAGCCGGTATCGGCCGGTGGTGAGCGTGCTAACGGCCGATCCCAGTCCGGGCAGCATAGCCGCTGCGTTTGCAGATGCCCTGAACGCCGGCGAAGTGTACGTCGCCGACTTGGATGCGATTGCCGGCCGCGAGCCCGACTGGACGGCTTATGAACGGATCGCCGCTGCCGGGCTCCGGCTCTGGATCGATGCGGGAATTGGCGATGCCGGTCGGGCCAGACAGATGGCCCACTGGGCGGCGACTCGCGCGCCGTCGGCGGGACTGGTTGTGGGCTTCGAGTCCGTGGACGATCCCGCGGAACTGCCTTCGATCCATGCCGCGTTGAACCCTCACGACAGCATGTTCAGCCTGGATCTCCACAACGGCGAACCGCTGAACCGTTCGCCCGCCGGGCAATCGGCAACGCCTCGCGAGATTGCGGACCGCGCCATCGCGGTCGGGTTCCGGCGTCTGCTGGTTCTTGACCTAGCCTCGGTTGGTGTGGATGGGGGCCCAGCCAGTGCGGGGTTGTGCCGCGAACTGCGCGACGCTTACGCGCAGCTTGAGCTTCTGACGGGTGGCGGCGTTCGCAACGTCGACGACTTGCGGCACTTGGCGGCCAGCGGCTGCGACGCCGTGCTGGTTGCCTCGGCGTTGCACGATGGTCGCCTAACCGCCGCGGATCTGGCGCATTGTTGGAGTCCACGCTTTAGCGTGCCGAGCCGGCGATGCCCGCCTCACAAGACACGCTGAAGCGTACACTCCAGCGAGGCTGACACCATTCAGCCGGGGCGGCGGTCACAGCCAACTCGGTTTACCTTCCGGCCACAGCGGCCCCAGCGGCCCGTCCTCGCTGCAGTGCAGCGGCAGGCCGACCGCGGGGGCGCCACGGTTGTACAGCACCAGCCGTTCGTAATCCGCTTGGGCTGCGTAGTCGGCGTAATGCGCGGCATCGGCAGCCGCCTGCGGGTCCACGGCGGCCACGGCGGCGGCGTGAGCTGCCCGAGCGGCATCTCCGCCAAACGCCTCGGCGGCATAGGGCGCTTGATCCGCGGCAACGGCGGCGCGAGCCGCGTACCCAGCGGAACGGGCCGCATGGCAAGCGGCGGGAACGTTGGCTGCGGCGGCCGCAGCGGCTTCGGCTCCCTCGGCCGCCGCGATATCCTCGACGGATAAGGCATGTCCGGAGGCGATTCGCTGTGCCGCGTTGATGGCCCGCTCCAGACTCGCGGCCAGTTCCGGTGGGCCCCCTGCGCGGAGGAACAACGGTTGCACCCGCATTGCACATCGGGCCGCATACGCCGCCATGGCGTGGGGCGGCAGCCTGCTCAGATCGATAATGAATGCTATCTCGGCCACGATGAACCTCCTAACCGCTTGGTGCTTTCCATCCTCCGGGGCGAGACAGATTCCCAATCCGTCCGCATGGCATCGCCCGGAAGATCAACCGGCAACATCTGCGTAAGTGTACTCGTCCCAGCGTCCATAGCAACGCCCCGATGGATGGCCCCGGGCAAAGCCGATGGACGGCCAGCCACCGGTGGCGTAAAACGACGCTCGTCACAGCGGTGGCCCCAGCCGGTCACGGTCCTCCGGCGCGAAGAAGAAGGCCCGCGCGGCCGGAGCGAGACAGCACAGGGCAATCCGGCTGCCCTTGGTCCGCAGCTTTTTGCTGAATAAAAGCAGCGCGTCGATGAAAGCAGCATCAAACAATTCCACGCCGGTGAAGTCTACCAGGACTTTGCTGTCCCCGCCCAAGTTGTCCGCGAGTTGGGCGAAATCCGCGCGGAGGCCGGCAAGGGTCGCCTCGTTGAAGTCGCTGGCCTCCTTGAATTGGACGTGCGTCACGCCGGTTGACCGCGTGACCGTCAAATGTTCGTAGGTCCAAGATTCCGGTGCAGTTGCTTCCCTCGCGGTTCTCTCCAATCGCGGCGTCAGCGCGCGGGTCGCTTCCTCGAGCGATTCATAGATTTCGAAGATTCGATGCAGAACTTTTGCCATGGATTCCTCCTTCCGGCTGTCGAGTTGCGGTCAGTCGTCGCGCAAAAAGGCGCGGATCTGCACGAGCCCAGGATCGTTTTTGACCGCCCCAGAGCATGCATTGTACCGTGTGTCGGATGCCGCCGTCAGCCCTGGCACCGAATGGTAAGTGGGCGCAGGAATCTCGTTGAATCCGGCGCGACGGGTGGCCGTGCGGTCGCTGCTTGCATAGAATATTGTGGAGGGTCTTTTTTTTTGCGATGCCTTCCGCCGATGCCTTGCATTTGTCTCCCTCGGACGATGCCTGCCCGTCTCCATCGACGTCGTGCGACAGGTGTGTCATGACCGAGCTTCCCCCCATTGCTAGTCAGGTTCCCCTGCCGGTTCTCTTCCAGTTGATGGCCGACCGCGTCCCGGGCGTGGTCTGGGCGACCGACACCGCACTGCGCTTCACCGCCTCGTTCGGGGCCGGTTTGGCAGCACTTGGCTTACGTCCCAGCGAAGTCGTCGGAAACACCATTTTTGAGTATTTCCGGACCGACGATGAAGCCGCTCCAACCCTTGCGGCCCACCGCCGTGCCTTGCAGGGCGAAACAGTCGAAAGCCAGCTGACCTGGCAAGATCGCGTCTACCGGTTTCGGGTGGAACCGCTTCGCGACGAGACGGGCGCCGTCGTCGGCTGCATCGGCTTTGCCCAAGACATTACGGAGCAGGCGAGCGCCGACAAGGAGTTGCGGACATCGGAGGCGAAGTACCGCCGGCTGTACCAAAGTATGAGGGACGCCTTTGTCAGTGTTGACATGAGCGGCCGCATCGTGGAATTCAACGACGCCTATTGCCAGCTGCTGGGTTACGAGCCGGACGAACTCTTGAAGCTGACGTACATCGACCTAACGCCGGAAGAATGGCATGCATTTGAAGCCGAGATCGTGGAAAAACAGATCCTGCGGCGCCGGTATTCCAACACTTACGAAAAAGAGTATCGGCGTCGCGATGGCACCGTTTTCCCGGTGGAATTGCGGACCTTTCTGATCATCGATGACGACGGCCGGCCCTTGTCCATGTGGGCCATCGTGCGGGATATCACGGAACGTAAGGCGACGGAAGCAGCTCTCGTGCGTTCGCGTGAGGAACTCGAACGAAGGGTTGCGGAACGGACCGCAGAACTCGCCACAGCCAATCGGTTGCTGAAGGCGAAGATCCGGGAACGTCATCAAGCCGAACGAGAGTTGCGGCAGGAACGGAATGCGTTACACCTCATGCTGCAGGCCGGCGACCGTGACCGCGAATTGCTCACCTACGAGATTCACGACGGGGTCGCGCAGCGATTGCTCGGCGCGCTGATGCAATTCGAGGCTTGCGAACCGGGTGCGAGTTTCTAGTCCGCAGCGGTCAAGGCCGTGTTCGAGGCGGGTCTGCAGGGACTGCGCGAAGCTCCGGCCGAGGCCCGGAGCCTGATGAACCGCACGGGGACGCCGGTCCTCAAAAAATCCGGCATCCAAGCGGCGATCGCCGATTTCATCGACCAGCTTAGCGGCCGGCCGAACGCGCCGGAGATCATGTATCGCTGCGAAGTGGAATTCCGGCGGCTCGCCCCGAACATCGAGAATGCCATCTTCCGCGTTGCCCAAGAGGCCATCACGAATGCGTGCCGGCACAGCACCAGCGAGTTGGTCCGCGTGTCACTCGTTCAGGATGGTGAAGAAGTGACACTCGAGGTCGAGGACCACGGAATCGGGTTGATCTCGCCGAGGTTGCGGAAGGCCGCTTTGGGTTGAGCGGGATTCGCGAGCGTGCGCGAGCGTTCGGCAAGAGCTTCCAGCTCGACAGCGTCCCCGGCCAGGGAACCCGTATTCGAGCCACGTTTCCCGTGATTCAAGTCGATGCATAGAGCCCTTCGCGGTCCCCGATTTTACCCACCGTGAAGAGTGGCTCGTTGAACGGCAGGCCGCAGGCGTCGGCGGGCACAGGCCAATCCCTCCCACACGCCAACGCCTTCGGCTTGCCGTTCAACGACGATCAGGTTGCCGATAGCTGAATTCTCCGCGAATTCAGCTAGGAATTCTCTGCGACGCGGGAGTTAGTCCAGGAGTTGAGCGAGAGCGAGCAACGCTTGCCGGGCTTCCTTGACACCGCCCAATTCTTGGACCAGTTTTTTCGCCTTCTGCAGGGCGGCGACCGAAACCAAGTCGCCGGACGGTGCTGCGGCGGACGGAGCCGCATCCGCGGCTTTGGAAGACGTTTTCTGCCGGCGTTTCTTCTTGGCCAGCTTGATCTGGTACTTGGCTTGGCTGACCTCATTCGCGGTCACTGGGATGCCTTCGGCGGTCAACTTGTCAGCAATGTCTTTGGGCATTGCTTTGGGCGCCGCTGCGAGGGCATCTCGGATGCTCTGGGCCTTGCTCTTGGGCTTGTCAGCCGCGGTTGCTTCGGCTTCTTTGTTCTTGGCCATGATATAGGTCTCCTGTGTCGATACGAAATTGACTGAAGTACGCACTAATGTAAGCTGCAGAGAGATCGCTGTCCATCGGCCTAACATAACTGCCAGAGGAAACATCGTAAAAAGATCGCACAGAGAATCCAGCGAACCATCGCTCGGACGGGCCTTCAGCAATAGCTGCTGAATTGAGAATACAGACGTCCTACGTTGCCCGTTGGGATGCGAGATAGTACGATCGTAGGCCCATGAAATGAGTTTGTCCCAACCACGAATCCGCCGACAGCACCGTTTCGGAGGTCGCATGAGAGCCGCTCTGCTGGAACGTCCGCAAACGCCGTTGGTCTTGAAGGAGGTTGCGATGCCCGAGGCCGGGCCGCGCGAGGCGCTGGTGCGGGTTCGCGCGTGCGGAGTCTGCCACACGGATTTGCACTTGGCCGAGGGGTTGTTCAAGAGCTTGGGCTACGATCCCTTTCCGCTAATTCCCGGCCATGAGATAGCCGGCGTGGTGGAGGCCTGGGGAGCCGAGGTGACGGGACTGAGGCAAGGCGATCGCGTGGCCGTGTATTGGTGGCACAGTTGCGGCCGTTGCCGCTGTTGCCTGTCGGGCGAGGAGGAGTCGTGCCTGGAGGGCCTGGCCAAGATGCAGGCCACCGGGCTGACGCGGGACGGAGGTTACGCGCCTTGGGTGTGCGTGCCTGCCGACTGCCTTGTGCCCCTGCCGGCCGAGATCGACTTTGCCGCAGCTGCACCGTTTGGGTGCGCCGGATTGACGGTCTACGCCGGGCTGGTCAACGCGGGCCTGAAGCCGGGCCGGCGCGTGGCCATGCTGGGGCTGGGCGGATTGGGGCATCTCGGCCTGCAGATCGCCCGGGCGATGGGGGCCGAAGTCATCGCGCTCACCAGTTCCGAATCCAAGCAGGAGCTTGCCAGGCGTCTGGGAGCCCATCACGTCGTGCTGGCCGCGGGACGCGATTTTGGCAAGCGATTGCGCGAACTGGGCGGCGTGGATGTGGTCGTGTCGACGACGATGGACTTTCAGACCATGCGCGACGCGATGGATGGCCTGCTGCCTCAGGGAACACTGGTCTTGGCCAGCTTGACAGCCGGCCGTCTGCCGATCGACCCACGAACGTTTGTCCTCGCACAACAGCGCGTGATGGGCAGCTTCCTGGGCTCGCGAATTCAATTGCAGGACCTTTTGCACCTGGCCGTACTGCACAACATCCGGCCGCTGGTGGAACGGTATCCGTTGGAGTTCGTGAACGAAGTACACCAGCGATTGCGGGAGAACAAAGTGCAGTTCCGCGCCGTGTTGGAGCCGGAGTGATGAACCACGGACTGAGCAACGACGACCTCCGCCTGCTGCTGGCCGAAGTGCAACGCTTCTGCCACAAATCGCTCCAGCCGCTGGTGGCGCGGCCGGAACGGACGATCGACGCGGCGCAATTGACTCGGCTGACGAACGTGGCCGCGGATTTCGGCCTGCTGAGCGACGGCGTGGAAGCGGGCGCCGGGCTTTGGGAAGATACCGGAGGCGCCGGTTGGGTCCGGTTCAGTTCCGCGGCGCTGCGGCATCTCGCGCAGGCCAATGCGGGCGTGGCTTTTCACTTTCATCAGCTGGCCCTGGCCGGCTACGTGCGTCGTCGCCTGGGCCTGGACGGCGGCTTGCGGAGGGTCGTCTGCTTGCAGGGCTGCTTTGGCCTGGCTCGCTGCAGTCTGGCGAAGCTGTTGAAACCGAAACCGCTGGAGGCCGAAGACCGGGAGATGTTGCGGGACTATTTTGTCACGCGGGGCGTGCCGGAGCCCAAGCCGCTGTTGTTTCAAGCTGCCGACGATTGGCAGCAACTGCTGGTACCCGGCTGGGACGAGCAGCAGCAGTTTTGTTGGTCGCTGTTCACCCGCGAGGATCTGCACGTGACGCTGTTGCCCAACAGCCACGGATTGCATGAAACGCAAACCTGGCAATGGCAACCGACCGGAACGCTGCCGCGGCACGTTGCGGCCGATTCCGATGCAGCGCTCGCAGTGTATGCCGAAGCGTTCCAATTGAACGCCCAGGCGCTGGTAGCCATCGCTTGGGGCGCGGCCCAGCAAGGCTACGAGAAAGCGAAAGAATATGCTGCGTTGCGGCGGCAGGGTGGAACGCCGATCCGGCACCACGCCGCCGTGCGGCAAATGCTGGCGCGGACGGCCAGCGTGTTGCGGACCGTGGGATTGCTGTGCGACCAACTGGCCTATCTTCCGGTCGCACGCGACGGTCTGGGTGCGGTGTTGGCGGTGCGTGCCGAGGCTCATAACTTGCTGTGCGAGGCGGCCAACGAGTCGCTGCAAGCGCTCGGCGGCGCGGGCTATACGTGCGAAGCCGGACTGGAAAAGATCGTGCGGGACTGCAATCACTTGCGACTGCTGTGCGGCACGCCAGACGAACTGCGAATGTTCCTATCGGAGTGGGAGAACGACGCATGAACGATTCGTCCGCACCTGAGGTTGGAGTCCAGCCTTTAGGCTGTCCGAGCAATCCGCTCAGCAACCCTCCGCTGCGGCAGTCTCTGGCGGGCCATTTGCCTCCGGAGCATCCGTTGTCGCCTCGGCAAGCGTTCCGTGTGCTGCCGCCGCTAACGCGGGATATTGTCTGCTACGACCCCGTTTCGGTTTGGGACCAGGACACAGCCGCCTTGCCGCCTCCGTTAGCGGCGTTGCGGCGTCAGACGCGGCAGTTTGCCGACCGTGAACTCCGGCCGCGCGCCTTGGAGGGCGACTTGCGGCCCCACGATCCGGCGACCGACGCGGCCGTGATCCGGCGCGCGGCGGAGTCGGGAGTCCTGCTGGCCCACTTGCCGCCGCCTCTGGGCACCGGTGCTGTGGCCCTTGCGGATTATCCCTTGGCCTGGGCGGCGACGGTCAAGGTTGAGGAATTGTGTGCGGCCTGCGGCGGTTGGGGACTGATGCTGTCCGCACACGCCCTGGGCATGATGCCGCTGCTGCTGTCCGGCGACAAGAAGGTCTGGAAACGTTTTCTGCTCCCCGCCCGACAGCGGTCGGTGTCAGGGACGCCGTACTTGTTCGCGTTCGCGATCACCGAGCCGGGGGCGGGTTCCGATGTGGAGAGCGGCTACGGTGCGGCGCACTCCCGCCCCGAAACGGTCGCTCGGCGCGCGGCGGGCGGTTGGGTGCTGAACGGCCGCAAGCAATACATCTCCGGGGGCGACATCGCCGATGCGGTCGCGGTGTTTGCCGCGTTGGAGGGCGAAGGGTTCGAGTCGTGGACGTGTTTTCTGGTGGAACGAGGCTCGGCGGGCTTCCGCTGCCTGCGGAACGAGTCGAAGATGGGGCAGCGGGCTTCGGGCGCGGCCGAGCTGGAACTGCGGGACGTGTTCGTGCCGGACGACCATCGGATCGGCGACTTGCGGACCGGCTGGGCGCTGAATCGGGCGTCCCTGACATGCTCGCGCATGCCGGTGGCCGCCATTGCGTTGGGCATTGCCCGCGGCGCCATGGATGCGGCGATCGATTTTGTCTGCCGGTATCGTCTGGGCGGCAAGCCACTGATCGATTACCAGGAGATTCAGCTCCGGGTGGCCGACATGATCGCCGAAACCAGTGCCATGCGTGCGATGATCTGGCAGCTGGCCAGCCGTCCCGTGGTCACGCAGTCCAACGCGGCGATGACCAAGGTTCGCTGCAGTGATTCGGCACTGCGGATCTGCGAAATGGCGATGGAACTATTGAGCCAGCATGGAGTGTTGCATGGAAACCAGGTCGAGAAGCATTTTCGCGACGCGCGGCTGACGCCCATCTACGAAGGCACCAACCAGATCAACCGGCTGGCGGTGATCGAAGATTTCCAGGAGGTTCTGTTGCAGAAATGAACCCGCGTAACGATTCGTTTTTCGACGTTCCGAAGACGGTGGTCACCACGACCGAAGGCGACATCCATCTGCCGATCTGCTACTTTGACTGCTCGCACTACATGGCCCTGTTCCGAGTGGACGCGGCCAAGGCGGCGGCCCACTTGCAGGAGGTGCCGTTGGAGCCGGTGCTCGTGTCGCGCAAGGCGGTCGCCATCCTGAGTTTCTTCAAGTACCGCGACACGACGCTGGGGCCGTACCACGAAGTCGGTTTGGCGCTGCTGGTGACGCGGCGCGGCCAGACACAGACACTGGCTTCCTTTACGGATCTGCTGCAAAAGACGCGCAGCGAATCCCTCGGCTCGTACGTGCTCGACTTGCCCGTCACGACGCCAGCCGCCAAAGCCGCTGGCTGCGAGATCTGGGGATACCCGAAATTCGTCACCCAGTTGCCAATCGAATTAACCGCCGACCGATTCCAGGCAAACGTATTGGACCCCGAGGGCCAGCAGATCATGGAACTGGCCGGCCAGCGCGGGCACGTACTGCCGGACGCCTTGCCGGGCATGGCCCTGGTGACGTTCTCGATGCACGGCGGGCAGATGCTGCGGACGCGAGTCGAGACGCGGGCTTCGTGTGCGACCAGCGGCGGAGGATCGTTGCAACTGAACGTCGGCGATTCACCGCACCGCATGGCCCGCCATTTGGCCGATCTGGGGCTGGACGGCCAAACGCCCAAACTGTTCCAGACGACGGAAAATTTCCAGTCTCTGCTGTTTGGCGGGCTGCCGGATTGAATCGCAAATGTGAGCACGGTGCTCCTTCGCGAAACGCCGGACCGGACGAACGGCCCTGATTAGGTTAGTCCGAGCGAGGTCTTGAGGCAGGCGTCAACTTGGCCCATAACGTTCGGCGGCAGCGAACCAATCTTTCGCTGAACAAGCGTTTGCTCGATGGTCGCTAGGTTCTCGCAACTGATAATCGAGTCCTTCAGTAGTCCGGACTGGCGTCCAGCGGGCGTTGATACGTCCAAGAGAAGTTGCGTCGGTTCGTTGCTTCGGTACGTGGTCGTGGTGATAGCTGCCAAAACGACGTTCGTTAGACGGGCGTTGTTTCGGTCGTTCTGGACGACCAATGCAGGGCGCACTTTGGCCCCGGTGCCGGAGGCGAAAGGAAACGTCACGATGACAACGTCGCCGCGATGGAGAGTCATGGTTGCGATCGATGACGGTCGTAGTCGGCGTAGGCATCGAGTTCGGGATCGTTCCACACCGCTGCCAGGGCAGCGTCCTGGGCGGCATAGGTATCGCAAACGTCGAAACGATCATCCAACAGTGACTTCAGCCGCTCAAATCTGTCAGCGGCCACCAGGACATAGACCTTGTGCGTGCCGGGATGAACCAACTGAATCGGTCCGTCGCCGTGGCTGGCAAGTTCCTGCTGCAGTTCTTCGGAAAGACGCGCTGTCATGTTTTCATCCTACCACCATTGTGCCGAATTGGCGAGATATGGAAATGGCTAAATGCAAGGCTGGTGACCCGTGCGCCGTCTCCCACCGCTTTGCAGATTTGGGCCGCATCATGAACGTGCTTCACCGTCGGCTTAGGGTCTGAATATACTCCTGAAACAACTTGACGGCCTGCTCATCGCTGACGGCGCGGCCGATCACCAAGCGGGCTCGGCCGATCGCCGTTTGACCGGCCTTCACGTCGCGGCCTAGCAGTCCCAAGTACAGCGAGCCGTGGGCCTCCTCGCCGTACGGCGTGTACACGGCAAAGCAGTCTTCCGGCGGTGACATGACCAGGGCCGTCAGACCGAGTTCCGCATTTCGCCGGATGGCAAGCGGACGGGCCAGCTGATTTCGAATCGTCCAAGTGACGGGGGCCGGCGGATGCTGCCAGCGGCCATCGCCGACCAGTTTGGCGACCTCGGCGTCGCGCGGAAATACCTGCCAAACGGCGTCCTCTTTCAACGCCGGGATAAACTTCGCCTGGCCGGCTGCGGCGTCTTGTGCGTACACGAACGCTTGCGTGAAGCCCTCGAAGTACGAGGCCATGAAGATCTCCAGCTTGGGCAAGTCCTTCTGCGGCGTGACCGCAATCTGCAGGTCGGCCGTGTTGGCTGCGGTCCAACGATAGACGGCCGTCATGTTCAGCGGATACGTGTCGTTGGCCGACCAGCGGACTTCGACGGCCCCGTCGGGCAATAACTTGGTTTCGCTTGCCCAGTCCCACGCGCCGTAACCGTGCTGCGTGCCGGTCGAAAGGGTGCGGTAGGGCGAAAGCCAGCCCATACTCTTGGTCAGAACCTTGCCCGACGCCACGTCGGACACCGGCAGCAGGCCCGTCGATCGGCCACCGCCGTGCAGCACGCCTTTCAACGTGCCGGTGTCGAACTGGTACTCGCCGTTGGTCGGGCCGAGGAAAGACAGACCATCGGCGCCGGCCGCAGGCGAAGAGGTGAACGCGATAATCGTACACGCTGAAAGTAACACCATGCCATACGCCGTGGTCACGTTTAGTCGGGGCCTTCGAGGAACGCTCATGATCTGACCTCTCGTAATTCGCAATCGTCGTTTGTTCGTTAGGGGCTGCCGTGTGACAGCCAGCATGTCCAAACCTGGCTCAGACGTACAGAATTCAAAATTGGCGGAGTTGCTGCTTTACCAATTCTAGCCGCTTTGCCCGCCAATTTTGAATTCTGTACGTCTGAGCCCTGCCAATTCTAACGCTTCTTGATCCGCAGCACGGCCGCCGACCAGGCGGGCAACTTATAACGTACTGTCTGCCCGCTCGCGTCGACAGCGCCGACGGTGGGCGTCACGGCGGCGGGGTTTTCCAACGTATTCCGGGCATGAAGTTCTCCCGGAGCAACCAGTTCTAGCTCCGTCCCACCCACGGCAAAGTCCGCCGGCAGCGACAGTTCGACGGACACCGAGTCCCTGCTGGGATTCACGGCTTTCACCACCACGGTCCCATCGGCCGCCTTCCCGGCGACCGCGTTCAGCGGGCCCGCGTCGCCGATCAACTCGATCCGCGACGGGACGTAGCGTTCCCGCCACAGCTTCATGACCACGTAGTTCGGCGCCGGAAACCACGTGCGATGGTCGAAGTTCACAAAGGCATTGTCCCAAGCCGTTGCCGAAACGTGCCGCAGAAACAACGCCGGTCCGCCGATCTCCAGCACGTCGCCGCAGCGTTCAAACGCGTTCAGCAACCCACCCGCGTACAGCCCCGTCCGCCAATCCGTCGACTGGGCGTTCCACTCGGAAACGTAGATCTTCAGATTGGGATTCTTGGACTGCCGAACCAAGTCGCCGGTTTTGCGGAAGAACTCTTCGTAACGCCGCGGTCCCTCGGCGTATGAATCGGGATTCTCGTAGTGGTGGATGCTCAAATAGTCAACCAACTCGGCACAGCGATCGATGAGGACCCGATTCCAGGATAGACCGTTGCCCTCCAGGCCGTAGCCCGCGCTGCCACAAGCGGCCAGCTTGATCGACGGATCGGCCTCTTTCATTCGCGGTGCGATCTTGCAAACGGCGTCGGCGTAGGACGCTGCGCCCATCCCCCACGTCTCGTTGTCGATCTCCCAGTACTTGACGCCGTACGGCTCCGGATGACCATTGGCCGCGCGGACCCGCCCCCACTGGGAATCCGCGGGACCGTTGCAGTATTCGATCCAGTCGAGTGCGTCCTGAACGTATTCCTCCTCGTCGCCGTGCTGGCGCCACTGCGGCGTGCCGATGTTGACCACGATCAGCGGCTCCGCACCGACGGTGCGGCACATGGCGATGAATTCGTCGGTACCGAACGAGTTGACGTCGCGATCGTCCCAGATCTCGAGCGGGTAAACGCGACGCCGATACTGTGGACCAATCCCATCTTTCCAGCGGTAGGCGCTGGCGAAACAGCCGCCCGGCCAGCGAATCACCGGCGGCCGCAAGTCGGCAATCGCTTGCAGGAGATCGGGTCGAAACCCGCCCGCCACCGCCCATGACGCCGGCATCAGCGACACCTGGTCGATCCAGACCTCGGCCTGGCCGCAGGCGACGACCTGAATCGTGCCGTCCCGGGCAGCGGTCGTTGGACGCAGTTCGAACGCGTACTCCTTCCATTCGGTTCCCGGCTTGCCCAACGCCGCGGTGGCGAGGACCTGGTCTCCGTCCCGCAGCCGAACCATCAATCCATCGGCGGCAGCGCCTCGCGCCCACAGTGATCCGCGGTACGTTTCGCCCGCGCGGAGGCACAGCGGCGCCTGCTGCAAGCCAACCTCACCCGCGGCATTCGTCAACCGCTGGCAGAAGCGGCTGTTCAGCGACGCCTCGGTATCCAGGTAGGCGTGGCCATTGCCCAGCAGTTCCCAGCGATGAGCCACGGCAGGCTGCGTGAGCAAGTCCGGCAAGCCTTCGTCCAGCCGCTTGCCGTCCAAACCCGTGACCTGCAGGTTGCGGAATTCAGCCTGAGTCGACCAGGTGCCCACGCCGACGCGGCCGCGGAGATGAGCCAAGTCGTTATCCGTAAAGTCGATGATCGATTGTTCGTCGAGCCAGACCTGCACCCGGCGACCTTCGCAACGGACCTTGATCCGGTACCACCGCCCCGTTTCGATGGCCCCGTCGACACTCTTGCCCACGCCATGCCATCGCTGTTCGCCGCTGCGGCCGCGCTCCAGTCCGTGGCGTTGGTTGCCCCAGCCGCCGAGGTTCACCCAGTAGAAATCGTTGTCACCGGCCACGCGAAACAGTACCAAAAAGCCCTCCTGCCCGCCGGTCTTGCGCGCTTCCAGCGTGAACTCGTAATCGGTCCAATCCGGGTCGCCGAAGGGCAAGCGACTATTGGCGCTCAACCCTTGTTGGACGACGCGGCCGTTTGCCGCGGACCATAGGCCCGCCGCGATGTGTTCGAAACTGCGGTTCCAAATCAAGTCTCCCCACAATCCGCCGTTGCACGAGTTGTAGATGTGCTCCAGAAAATGGCCGTAGATTTTCTCGTCGATGCGGTTCACCTCGCGCTGCGGATCCAAGGTCAGTTTGACGCTGATTTGGCCGAACACTGTTGTCGCCAGCAACATACCGGCGAAGGTGGCGACCGCAGAAAGCGGATAAACGCTCTTCATGATGCTCTCCTGAGTTATGCTTCTTCGATTCCAAATGCTTGCCACGCGGCGGGCAGGGGGGCCTGCAGCCGCAGGGGTGTTTTCCGCACGGGGTGTTCCAGTTCCAGTTGCCGCGAGTGCAGGGCCACGCCGTGCGAAAAGTCTGTCGTGGCGCCGTATTTGCGGTCGCCCAAGACCGGATGCCCGCGGTGGGCCATCTGCACGCGGATCTGGTGCTTTCGCCCCGTTTCGAGGCGGATTTCCAGCCATGTTGCACGCGGCAACCTGCGCAGCGTCCGATACTGCAAGCGGGCCTCTTGGGCGCCGGCTTGCTGCGGTGGGCAGACCACCATTTTCATCTGTTGCTCGTCTTTCACAAGCCAATCGACGCAACTGGCCTCCGGATGTTCCGGGCGGCCTTCGACCAGCGCCCAGTAGGTCTTCTCGACGTCATTGCGGCGAAACAGGTCGGTGAGCCGAGCGGCCGCTTTGGACGTGCGGGCAAAGACGATCACGCCGGATACGGCGGCGTCCAGGCGGCTGACGACCCCCAGGTAAACATTACCGGGTTTGCCGTATTTGGCCTTCAGGTAGTCCTTTGCCAGCGTCACCAGGCTGGTGCGTCCCGCCTCGACACCCATCGTCGGCAGCCCCGCCGGCTTGACAACGGCCAGTAAATGGTTGTCCTCGAACAGGACGCGGAACGGAATCTGGGGCATACGGGCGTTAGACCCTCTCGTGGCAACACGCTGCCATTTTCCATGCATCGTTGAAATTCGAAATCCGAAGCACGAAATCCGAAACAAACTCAAAATTCGAATGCCAAAGGCTCAAAACAAAGCCTGCGTCTCGTTGGTTCCAAACCGCTATGCCAGCGACGTTTGGAACATTCGAGTTTTGGGTTTTGGGTTTGTTTCGGATTTCGGTTTTGAGATTTCGGATTTGGTTGCGGCCCACGGTCGCGTTAGGCTCAGGGTTAGTGGTGGAAAACAACAGAGAGTTCTACAATGCAGAGGCTTACGATCCCAGACCCCGGTGTAAATTGTCGCGCATGATCCGTGTCCGACCAAAGATAATCTTGGCCAGTGCATCGCCTCGACGCCGTGAATTGCTGGCGGAGGCGGGATACGATTTCGTCGTCCAGCCGCCTCACGAATCCGCGGAATGCGGCCGGCGACCGGGCGAAACGGCGGCCGACCTGGTTGCCAGGCTGGCTCGTCAGAAGGCCGCGGACGTCGCCGCACGTTGCGGACCGGGGCTGGTGATCGGCTGCGACACGGTCGTCGAGTGTTGCGGGCAGATCCTCGGCAAACCGCGGGATCGATCGCACGCCCGGCAGATGCTCGAGTTGCTGCGGGGCCACGAACATGGCGTCTACAGCGGCCTGTGTCTGTGGGGCGTTCCCGGCGATCGCCACCAGGTAAGGGTCGCGATCACTCGGCTGATCATGAAAGCGATTTCGGACGCGCAGCTCGCGGGATACCTGGACAGCGGCGATTGGGAGGGGAAAGCGGGGGCGTTTGGATATCAAGACGGTCACGACTGGCTGCAGATCATCGCGGGCAGCGAGTCCAACGTCGTAGGGCTGCCGCTGGAACTGCTGGACGAGATGTTGACGGAATGGGAGCGGGTAGGGGACCTCGATTGAATCCTGGGGCGGAAAGAGGCTCTGGAACGGAGGAGTTGCGTGGGGCGAATCGGCATGGGGAAATTGGCGCAGTTGCTGCGTCGCGTCTGCGCGGCGTTGCACGCGGGACTTGATCCGCGTTCGACGTGGGAGAAGGAAGCACACTACGGCTCCGCCACGCACCGCAGTATGATGTTGCGGGTCAGCCGGGCGATTACCGACGGCGGCAGCATGGCGGACGGCTTGGCCGCGTGCGGAGGCTACTTTCCGCCGTTGGTCTGCACGCTGGTCGAGGTGGGCGAGAAAGCCGGCCGCCTGGATGATATCTTGGGCGGGCTGGCCGAGCACTACGAGCACCTGTTGGCACTGCGGCGGACGTTCTTGATTGGGATCGCCTGGCCGGCCATCCAGTTGTTTGCCGCGATCGGGATCGTGGGGCTGCTGATTTTCGTCCTGGGCATCGTCAGCTCGATGACCGGCGGGGACGTTGACTTGCTGGGATTCGGCTTGGTGGGCACTCCGGGCCTGTTGATCTATCTCGCCCTGGTTTCCGCGACGTTCGGAGGCATCGCGGTCGTCGTGATGGGCTTGCTGCGCGGCGCGTTCGGGCCCGCTCCGCTGCGAATCGCCATGCGGATTCCGGTCCTGGGCAATTGCCTCAAGACGGCCGCTCTGTCGCGGTTGGCATGGACGCTGGCGTTGACACTGGAATCCGGGATGGACGCCCGGCGTTCGATGGAACTCGCGCTGCGGAGCACGGAGAACGCCTACTATACGTCCAAGCTGGAGATGGTTGATGCGGCGTTGCTGCAGGGCCAGGAGTTCCACGTTGCCTTGCGGGCCACCGGTCAATTTCCCGATGAATTCCTGCAAATGCTGGAGACCGCCGAGGTTTCCGGAACGCACGGAGAATCGCTCCAGCGACTGGCCGGCGAGTACCGGCAACGGGCGCAGACGGCGGCCAAGGCCCTGACGGTGGCGGCGTCGTTTGCCGTTTGGGTCCTGGTGGCCGCGGTCCTGATCACCCTCATCTTTCGCATGGCGATGGCGGTCTTTGCGCCGTACAACGAGCTGTTGGAGGGGTTTTGAATTCCGCCCGTCTCCTCGCAACAAACGGCTGGCGGGGAATTCCCTACCAGTCCGTCGAACGCGGAGCAAACCGTTCCGCTTGCGTTTGGATGCTGACGCCCACCAGTTCGCTCCAGGCCGTCAACAGTCTTTGAAACGTTTTGCCGGGTGTGCCGTCGCCGACCGGCTGGCCGTTCAGCCGCAGGACGGGCCAGACGCACGGGCTGGTACTGCACAGCAGGACTTCATCGGCGCGAACCAGTTCATCGACGGTCAGATCGCGATACAGAAACGGGATCTCAAGCCCGCGCGCCAATTCGGCGACGACGCCAATGCTTACGCCAGGCAAGATCTTATTCTTGGGCGGCGAAATCAAACCTTCGTCTTGGCGAAAAATACAGATGTTCGCCGTCGATGCTTCCAGGACGTGTCCGCCCGCGTCCAGCAGAATCGCTCTCGCCCCCGGCTCGATGCGGCGCGCTTTCAGGTCGGCCAGGTAATAGTGCATGCGGCTGCGGCACTTCAGTTCCGCGGGCCAGCACTCCGACGGCACCTGCTGGACGTCGGTGACGACCAGCGTTTGGCCCGTGCGGTACTTGTCCGCCCACAAATGGAAAGGCAGCGGGTACGTGTGCATGCAGACCAGCGGTCCCCGATGCGCATCGGAGTCCACCATCGACGCCATCGTACTGTAGGGTCCGGGCGTGACGAAAATCGACAGGCCAAGGTCATCGCTGGGGTCGGCCAAGGCGTGATTCCGCGCGGCCAAGTCCTGGGCGGCCACCGTCAGTTCGTCCATCGGCACTCCCAGATCGACCCCTACGATCTCCAACGAGTGCTGCAGCCGGGCGATGTGCTGCTCCAGCCGAAACAAGTTCCCGCCGAAAGTCCGCAACTGCTCGGCCACCGTCGTACCCAGCACGAAGCCCCCATCGTACACCGGCACCACCGCCTGGGAGACGGGCACCAATTTGCCGTTCAAGTAAGCCAGAGACATTGCGCACCGCCATTCGGAGTCCGAGAGCAAAATAAATCGACGGTTTTATTTTATCCTGTTAGGTCAAGCGGCAACAATGACCCAACACGATGCTCGAGAAGAGAAAATGCAGGAGCTGGTTATAAATAGGGGGTTACAAATCAATCTGCCGTCGCCATCGTTCGTACAATTTATAACCCCCTCCCATTTATAACCGGCCTCTTCCGCCTCCTTATTCCCACCCTGCCGTCTTGTATAGGGATTTGGCGGAGCCTTGTTTTTCAAGGCGTCTAGCGTCAGAACTGAGACTGTGGGAAGTTGAGAATTAGCTCACGCGAAGGCGCAAAGACGCGAAGATCGGGCACACGATAAATTGTGTAGCGCTGAATCACCCTTCGTGGGTGCTTGCTCGACAAAGGAGAGACCATGCACCGTGATTTGCTTTCCCGAGTACCGCATCGGCCGAAATCTCGCGTTGGCCAGGATGCGACTCTTGTTTGCGGGATCCTGCTAGGGACACTCCTGATTGCGGAGCTCGCGCCTTCGGCAGTCGGCATCGAGACCGTGCGAGTTGACGCGGCGGCTGGCGCACCGCGCATTGTCGTCGATGGCCGGCCCGTGCGGGCGCGGATGTTCTGGGGCGCGCCGGGATCGCGGCCGTTGTCCGTAGGGCCGGCAGGCCAGGAAGTTGAATTCGAATTTTCCCCGCCGCAGGACGAGCCCGCCAAGGCGACGATGCATTTTCGCTTTGGGCAGACTCCCGGCGAAATCTGGCTCGACGACCTCCACGTGCGGGATGTGACTGCCGGCCAGGACGTGATCCCAGTCCAGGATTTCGAATCGGGAGTGGAAGGCTTTCAGCGGGCTTGGACGTTCTGGCCGCCGGGAGCACAGAATACGGTGGGCACCATCCGAGTCGATGGGAAAAAGGGTCGAGCGGAATCGGCGGGCCTGGGCGTGATGCTGCGGAATCCGGCGGACGGCCATTGGCCCGACTTTCACATCTACCATCATGCCAATCTGGCGTTGCGCGCCGGGCACCGCTACCAAGTCCGCTTCTGGTGCCGAGCCGAACCCGTCCGGGACTTGACGATTGCTTTCTATCGGCCCGGTCAGACGTTTACCTATCTGGGCGGGCCGCCCAGTCCGTTCGGTAGCCAGATCAAGCTGGCGGCCGGCGCCGGCGTGGATTTCGTCAGCTTCCCGGTCGGTCTGCCGTGGCCCAAGCCCGGCGAGCCGGTGGACTGGACCGGCGTGGAAGCGGAGTGCCAAACGGTGCTGGACGCCAATCCGCAAGCCTTGTTGCTGCCCCGGATTGGCATGGAACCGCCCGCGTGGTGGCGCGAAGCCTATCCCGACAACGTGATGGTCTGGGACCAAGGGCCGCAAAAACACAGCGGCGCGGTGGTCGCTTCGCCCGACTATCGCCGCGACGCCGCCGCACGGCTGTCGGCCCTGGTCGCCCACCTGGAAGAGAAATTCGGAGACCGCACGGCGGGGTACCATCCCTGCGGCCAAAACACGGGCGAGTGGTTCTATCAAGACACCTGGGGACCGGCGCTGAACGGCTATGCGCCGGGTGACTTGCGAGCCTGGCGGCGTTGGCTGGCCGAGCGTTACCCCAGCGATGCCGCTCTGCAAGCGGCGTGGCACGAGCCGCAGGTCACGTCCGCCTGTGCCGAGGTTCCCGCACCCGCCGAACGCCGCGCGGCGCCGACGGGGATCTTGCACGATCCCCTGGCCAACCGCACGCTGCTCGACTGGGCCGAGTTCCAGCAGCAGATGATGGCCGACTGCGTGTGCGAGCTGGCACGGGCGGCGCGGCAGGCTTCGCGCGGGCGGAAACTGGTGGTGTTCTTCTACGGCTACGTGTTCGAGTTCGGCGCGATCCGCAACGGACCCGCCACGGCGGGGCATTACGCGCTGCGGCAAGCCTTGGATTGCCCCGATATCGACGTGCGGTGCTCGCCCATCTCCTACTTCGATCGCGGTCTGGGCCACAGCGGACCGGCCATGACGGCGGCGGAAAGCGTCGCGCTGGCCGGCAAGCTGTGGCTGTACGAGGACGATACACGGACGTACTTGGGCACCGGCCGGTTTCCAGGCTGGGCGGAAGGCGTCTCGACGATCGAGGACACGAACCGGTTGTTGCTGAGGAATACGGCTCAGTGCGCAGTCCGCAACTTTGGCAGCTGGTGGATGGACTTGGGCGCAACCGGCTGGTTTGACGACCCGCGGATGTGGGCGGAGATGAAACGCTTGAAGTCGCTGGATGAGCCGCTGCTGGACAATCCACGGCCGTTCCGTCCCGAAGTGGCAGCCGTGATCGACGAGCACAGCATGCTCCGTGTGGCCGCTGGGGGACAGGTCGTGACCGTCCCCGGCGTGTACGAGGTGCGGCGGCCGCTGGGCCGGATGGGCGCGCCGTACGGCCAGTATTTGCAGGACGACGTGTTGGCCGGCCGGGTTCCGGCGAAAATGGTCGTGCTGCTCGCCTCCTGGAGCCTGTCGCCGCAGCAGCGCCGAGAACTGCTCGCCGCCACCCGCGGCCGGCTGCGCGTCTGGTGCTACGCGCCGGGCTACCACGAAGGAGATGGCACGACGCTGGATGGCATGCACGAGCTGACGGGATTCCAACTCAAGCCCGTCGGCGGCCAGCCCGCGTGGGCCGAACCGACGGAGCACGGGAAGCAACTGGGATTGCTCGAAGGTTTCGGGGTGAAACAGCCCGTCGCGCCCCTGTTTGCCGCGGCCGACGCCTCGGCCGACGAGACGCTGGCGACATGGCCGGACGGTTCCGCCGCCGTGGCGTTGCGGCAGACCGCCGACGGCTGGTCCCTGTTTGTCGGCCCGCCTGGGTTGACTTCACCGCTGTTGCGTTTGGCCGCTCGGCAAGCCGGCGTGCATTTGTTCACGCAGACCGACTGCAATGTCTATGCCAACGGTCCCTATCTCGTCCTTCACGCCGCTCGAGACGGTCCCTTGGAGATCAACACGGGCAGCCGCGACGAGACGTTTGACCTGCTGACCGGGGAACGATTGGGCCTCGGTCCCCAAGTCACCGTGCCGCTGAAAAAGGGCGACACACGGATCCTGCGGATCGGCAAATGAAAACAGTCGCGTCGCCGCCGCGAGACGGTAAGCAACGGCGGCCGAAATGGCATCCCGAATTCTTGGTCTTTGCCGCGTAGCGGCTACCGATCGTAGCCGTGGTTTTGAACCCACTGAGGTCAATCCCAAGAATCGGAACGAGTCGCGTAGCGACGACTGAACCTACGCCCTGACGAGTTCGCCGGGTCAGCCGTCGCTACGCGACTGAGGCATCTCGGCGGGACTCCCACCGTGGGTTGAAGAACGACCACCGCCTGCGCGGCGACTGCCCCGGCTTCCGCCTCGCGAGTCAGTTTCCTTCCTCCACGAAGTAAGTTTGTTCGGCGGTAGTCGTCAGTGAGCAGAGCTTGGAGCGCGGGCCGAAGGAACGGAAATCGGGGGGCGGGGCGGGTCGTCCCCATTTCCCCGACGCCGGAAGCCCTCCGCCGCAGCGTCGGCAAGATCACGGGCCAAGTTCCCGGCTGAGACGTGATTTCCGCCGACACGACTGGAGTTGGCGCGAACAGACTGGGCGGACGCTTTCCGGTTGACCAACGCTTCGCTGAGGAACGCGGTGTCGTACGGTTCCTATCGTGCTGTTGCGGGTTGCGGGCAAGGATGGCAGTGTGGTAACATCGCTTGCACCAGGGGCCACGAACCGCAAATCGTCAGGTCGCCAGCCCTGGGGCGATGAAACACGAGGGGAGTGTGCCGGCCGCACTTCGAGGTCTGGCTGACGGGGGATGACACGTCGCCCCGTCAGCCTCCCCACGATCAATCCGGCCTCATCCCGGAGCGGCAAGGGAGCCGACGCGATTGTAGATCGGCTCCTTCGCGACTGGGCAACAGGTGCTGCACAACAACGATAGAAAACGAATCCAGACATTCTCACGGATATAGGTTTACCAATGGATGTGAAGAACCAAGAGCAGACCGAAGCCGAAGAGGTCGAAGGTATTGGCGAGCGAGAGGAGGGTGGTTGGGGTGAATACCCCATCGATACGCTTTTGATTCGCACGGAAACTCGGACGGTACACGACGTCCTTCGCCGGATTGCCAAGGGATCGTTCATCATGAATCCCGATTTCCAGCGCGACTTCATTTGGCCTGATGACAAACAGAGCAAACTGATCGAATCCGTCCTGATGCGAATACCGTTGCCCGTCTTCTATTTGGCCGAAGACGGCCAGGGGCGAACGATTGTGGTCGACGGCCTGCAGCGGCTGTCCACCTTCGAGAGGTTCTGCAGCAACCGTATGCGTCTTAAGCTGCCGGACCAGCCGGATCTGCATGGAAGGCGATTTCAAGACTTCTCGGCGAAACTCCAGAATCGCATTGAGGACTGTAACCTGGTCCTGTACGTCATTGATGCGAAGGTGCCCGAGCGGGCTCGTCTGGACATCTTCGAGCGTGTCAACGGCGGTATTCCGCTGACCCGACAGCAGATGCGGAACTGCCTCTACATGGGGCCAGCCACTGCTTTCCTGAAGACCGAGGCCGCGACCGAAGTGTTTGGGGAGGCAACGGGGCATAGCCTGAAGAGTTCCACGATGCGCGATCGGGAGTTTGTCAACCGCTTCTGTGCGTTTCAGCTGTTGGATGTGGATGAGTATCGCGGTGATATGGATGAATTCCTGGCGCAGGCACTTGAGCGGATGAATGGGATGAGCAATGACGACCTGTCGTGCCTCTCGGCGGAATTGCGCACGGCGCTCGCAAACAATCTGCAGCTGTTCGGCAGGCATGCATTTCGGAAACACCAGCCTGGGCAAGTAGACCGGTCGATTGTGAACGCGGCGCTTTGGGACGTCATGTCGACTGGTCTTTCACGCCGCGAGGAAGAGACGTTGGATGGAGTTGCCGAAGATCTCAAGCAAGCGTTCTATGCGCTGTTGTCGGATCCCGACTTCAACCGCTCCATCACCTACAGTCCCAATAGCACCGCCCAGGTTAAGTACCGATTCCATGCTGGCCGGAAGATGTTCTCGGAGGTATTCCATGCTTGAACGACTCGACCTGGAGCACTTCAAGTGCTTCGAACTTCTGCGGCTTCCACTTGGGCGTCTGACGCTGCTATCGGGCGCGAATGCCTCTGGGAAGTCGTCGGCCCTGCAGGCATTGGTCCTGTTGCACCAGACGATTCGAGAGCACGAATGGTCGACGCGACTGTTCCTGAACGGCGATGAGTTGAATCTCGGAAAGGTTGCGGACGTCGTAGACAAGGTCACCGGAAGCAGGGTGTTCAGTATTGGCTTGGCGGAAGATGCGCGGTACGTCCAATGGACGTTCGAAGGCGATCGTCAGGATATGTCAGCGGCTGTTTCCGGCGTCCAGGTTGACGGCGGAGCGCATCTTGCGCCCGAGTACCTGCGTTTTCTCCTCCCGGAGGGAACGTTGCCGGAGCATCACGCACTCGCTTCGCGATTGCGGCGGCTGACCTACCTCACCGCAGAACGTGTCGGTCCTCGCGAGATCTATCCCTTGATCGATCCGGCCTCGGTCGCTCTCGTCGGGCCGCGGGGGGAGTTTGCGGTCAGCGTGTTGCACTCGGGCCGAGACGAACTCGTGGTCAACGAACTGCGTGTGAGTGGACATCCGCCGACGCGAATGCGACAGGTGGAGGCGCGAATGTGCGAGTTTTTCCCAGGTTGTTCCATCGAGATCGTTCAGGTGCCCCAGGCCAACGGGATCACACTTGGACTGCGGACTTCCAACGCAACGGACTTCCATCGTCCGGTGCATGTGGGCTTTGGGCTGACTCAGGTGTTCCCCATCGTCGTCGCGGCCCTGACGGCGGAGCCCGAAGACTTGCTGTTGATCGAAAACCCGGAAGTACACCTGCATCCCGCTGGCCAGGCGTTAATGGGGCGTTTTCTCGCCCAGGTCGCGGCGGCGGGAATACAAGTTCTCATCGAAAGCCACAGCGACCACGTGCTCAACGGCATTCGTCGCGCCGTCAAGGCCTCTGTCCTTGCCGCGGAGAACGTACTCCTGCATTTCTTCCGCAGCCGTGACGGCGAGTCCGAGCCCGTCGTGAGTCCCACCATTGACGAGATGGGCAATATCGACGTTTGGCCGGCCGGCTTTTTCGACCAGTTCGATCGCGACATGAACCACTTCGCCGGCTGGGGAGAATAATGTGGACTACCTGATGAACGACTTGTCGCTGGCTGGCCAATTCCCCGACCTGAGTTCCTTCCAAGAGGCGGTCGACCGAATCATGCTGATTCGTCAGGAGATCCAGCGTGGCGGCGCCTCATTCTGGTGCCATCGCAGCTTGGTCTACGCCCAAGTCACCGCAACGTCCGGCATGCAGCAGGCGGTCCAGGCCATGCCGCCGTCGAAACGTAGTGCCTGGATGCAATGGATCACGCGACTCGGTCCGTATTGGGAGGATGTTCAGCGTCACCAGTCGGCCGACTGGCTGGAGTCTGACGGTGAGTTGGTGACGGATTCTGCGGTTGGGGAAGCCGCGGTCTGTCTCGCCTATGGCGCCCCGCGAGAAGTGGTCAGCTTCGACCCGTCCGCTTGGCTCCGCACGCCGATTCCGGTGCGGTGGGTCCGCGGGGCGGATGACATCGTGCAGGTCTCCGTGAGCAACCACTGGTCGCTGCCGGCGATTCGTGAGTCGCTTGCGTCTCACCCTCCCAGCATCGCCTCCTGGACTGCGTTGGCGACTCGGATGCGGTCTGCGTGTTCCCGGCTCACTTTCGCCGAGGATGCGTTTGAGCCGTTGCGAGGGCACCCATTCGCCGCTGGCGCCGCGGAGCGAATCCAGGTCTTGCTTCGGCTTCTGGATGATTTCCGTGGGTGCTTCGACGAACAAGGGCAGCGTACGGCGGAAGGGCACCGTCTGTACCAGGAACATTTCACAGGTGACAAGGCCTGGTTTTCCGACTCGTCCGAGACCGAGAAGCACGATTTCCGCGAAGAGCTGACGTTTCCGTGTCCCGGTAATCCCACCCAGAAGCTGTTTTGCACTTGGCACGGCAAAGTGAAAACCCCGCCGGTTCGAGTTCATTTTTCGTGGCCGATTCGTTCTGATTGCCCAGTCTACGTCGTGTACGTCGGTCCCAAACTTACGAAACGATGACGCTGAAGAACATCATGACTGACCGTGGGCAAGTTGGGGCAGCGGCCGGGGCGCACCGACGCCAGCGGCAAAGCGAAGGAGGCTTGGCCGTCGCTTCCCCCGCCCCCGCCTGCTCCCGACCCGTTCGCTTCAACAGGAACGCCGTCGACTCGGCAGCCAGCGCTGTAGCACTTCCAGCACCTGCGGATCGTCCGCATTGTCGAAAACCAACATCCAACGCCGATCGGGGCTGTTCTCCAGCCAACGCCGGGCCGCCCACATCGCGCCGTCCGCGTCCGGCGCATCGTGCGGCAGCCCCAACCGCGCCGCGATCTGCGCATACTGCGTGCTCAGCTTCAGTTCGCTGGCCGAGCCGATCCAGAACGCCGCGTCGTAAGCGCTAGAAGACCGACAAGTCGTCTACACACGTGGAGGCAGAAATGCGAGAATTCAGATTTTCAGTCTGGTCGAGTAGGTATTCGTTGTAGGGAACTCTTTTCGGCGGTACCAGCCACTCGCGACGACGTGGGCCATGTACGATAATTCGGAACCGAAGGGTATGCGTCTGATCGCCCACGGCCAGTGTATGCAGGTGACCGATGTACCACGGCCGCAGATCTGGCAGTCCCTGCAACAGGAATACGGTTATGACGAATGACTTTGAGACGGACATTGGTCGCTTGTTCCGCGAACGCAAGCCGATCGACGACGCCCTCGACGCGGCGGTTCGCGAGGCGGTCAAGCGACACCGGCAGCAAGGCCAGCCACTAGTCGTCTGCCGTAACGGCCAGACAGTCCTGATCCCGCCGGAAGACGTGGACGACGAGGAACGCCGCACTTGATTGTGCTCGCGAACCGCTCCGTATGTCCCCGAGTTACCGGAAGACATCGAACGGGACTCGTCCCCAGTTGCGGGATGACGCCATGCCTTTGGTGACCGACACGACGCACGCCGTGAAATCGACCGGCAACTCGTGGCCGCTGGCTGGTCGGTCCAGGACCGGCACAGCCTTAGCCGTCCTTGTCGCCCGACATCAGGCGGGCGATGGCCCCGGTCAGATGGTTCAGTCCCTGACCGGTGACGGCCGAGATCAGCAGGACGTCGCGGTTCAATTCTTCAATGAGGCGTTGGCGGGTTTCGGCGGCGTCGGGCAATTCGCACTTTGTCACCACGACGATTTCGGGGCGCTGGCACAGTTGCTCGTTGTACTGGCGCAACTCGTTGCGAATGGCCCGATAGTTTTCCAGCGGATCGGTTCCGTCCATCGGCGAGGGTTCAATCAGATGGATCAGGATCCCGGCTCGTTCCACGTGCCGCAGGAATTCCAGGCCCAAGCCGACGCCGGTGTGGGCGCCTTCGATCAGGCCGGGGATATCCGCCATGACAAACGAGCGGTCCTGGTCGATCTGCACGCGTCCCAGGTTGGGGTGCTTGGTGGTGAACGGATAGTCGGCGATCGCGGGCCGGGCTTTTGACAGCCGGCTGAGCAAGGTGCTCTTGCCGGCGTTGGGTTTGCCAATCAGGCCCACGTCGGCGATCGCCTTGAGTTCGAAGATCAACCGGCGGTGCTCGCCCCGTTCGCCTTCGTTGAATTCGCGCGGAGATTGATGCGTCGACGACTTAAAACGCGTGTTGCCCCAGCCGCCTTTGCCGCCGCGGGCGGCAACGAAGTGCTCTTCGGGCTGGGTCAAGTCCTTCAGGACGATTTGATTTTCGGCGTCGATCACCACGGTGCCGGGCGGGACGAGGATTGTCAGGTCGTGACCGTTGCGGCCATGCCGGTTCGCGCCTTCGCCGCGGCCACCTTTGTCCGCTCGCCAGAACTTCCGGTGGGCCAAGGCCGAGAGACTGTCCACACCTTCGCGAGCGATGACGACAACGCTGCCGCCGCTGCCCCCGTCGCCACCGTCCGGCCCGCCATGCGGGACGTACTTCTCGCGCCGGAAGCTCATGCAGCCTGAACCGCCGTCACCGGCTTGGACTTCGATTTCGACGCGATCCACAAACATACGGGACTTAATCCATGAAAAAAGGACGCCCGATCAGGCGTCCTCTGATGTGCATGCACCACTTCGCTGGGTACGTCAATTGTCCGGGACGACGTTCACGCGCCGCCCGCCGCAATCAAACTGAACAAATCCGTCGATCAGGGCGAAAATCGTATAGTCCGTGCCCATGCCGACGCCCCGGCCTGGCCGGAACTTCGTCCCGACTTGCCGCACCAAAATGTTGCCGGACCGCACTTCTTGCCCGCCAAAACGCTTCACCCCACGCCGCTGAGCGTTGGAATCACGGCCGTTTCGGGTGGAACCTTGACCTTTCTTGTGAGCCATTACGCACCTACCTCGCTAGAACCATCGACTTCGGTTGATTTCTGCAAACCGTCAATTTAGCGATAAGTCCAGAGATAATCAACCCGTCGCGGGATGTTGTACCGGGCGCAAATCGCCGCCTGCTCAGTCGGATCGGTCACGGACGGAACTCCGTAGCGAACCTCCGTCTCGTTCTCGTTCTCCGTGTCTCCGGGACGCCAGAAGTTCAATTGCAGCGTCTTCAGCTGTTGGACGACGCCACCGGTGGACGATGGCCCCAACCGAAACGCATTCGTCAGGCCCTGGACATAAATCGAGAAAAAATCGATTCGCGGGTCTACGTCCTCCCAAGTCACCACGCCCCATACGCCTGGCCCCCCGTCGCGAGGAACGACAGGGATCGAGACTTGCGAGATTTCCACGGAATTGTGAAGTTTCGCTCCCCGCATTTCCCGAAGTTGAATGACTGGCACCGCAGCCGGGATAATTCGGTCCAGATATGCTTTGCCGACTTCGGGACTCTCCAAAACAAAGTGCGGAAAGAAACGAATCGTGTCGCTTGGCGCCGCGGCTCCGGCGTTTAGCACTTGGTCGACGACTTCCGGTTTGTAAGTCTTGTTTTCCGAGGGCACTGGATTCAAATGGCCGCCCAGGTTCCGCACTCGGTAAACCATGTACCAGATTAACTTTCGCTGCATTTTCCCCGATGACTGCGGAATATCGATGTGGACCATCCGCACGGGCTTGAAAGCCAACTCCAAATTCCAGACGTTGTGCCGGATGGTGACGTTTGCCGCCTTCGACTGGATGGTGTCTGATTTTGGGGTGAAGTTCGGGTTCCAGTCCAGCTTCGAGACGTTCCCCAGGGTGATCGGCCCCTGGTAGGTCTCCTCCTCGTGAGGCTCGGGCGAGATGACCGTCAAGACGCCTGGTGCCAGCTTCCTAACCGTCTGCGAACGGGCCGTTTGTGGCCCAATCACGACCGCGAGCACGAGGACGACCAAGGGAATAATTCGTTGGCAAAACATGGCGAGATGCATCCCTCAAGTCACAGATCGAAAAACCTGCCAAACGCGGCTGAAACAATATGGTCTGGGGTGGTGCAAGTCAGCGTCAAGGCGCAGAGTCGCTGTGAGAACCACGCTCTAAAGTATACCTATCGCTGTAGTTTACGGGAAAATATTCCCCTCTTTTACTCAGTCAACCGACTCTCGCTCAGAACACGTGGCACCATTGTAATCGGCGGTACGGAACTTGCACAACGTAAAATCGGTCGCATGGTGCGAACTTGGCACGGAAAGCTTTGGGGCTGGCACGGAGAACGAGGCAGATGCCAAACCGAACAGCCGGTGGACGATTCGGAACAGTATCGTATAAACCGACTGTCGGAAACAGTTTACAGCTCGACAGCTGATACGCGAGACGGGCCGAAACAGAGAAGAAGGCAACTTTTTTCGGCCATTACCATGGGTCCGCAGAGCGAATGGGGCGAGTTAACGATCCCGGCTACAACCGGATTCGGAAACTCGCCCTGTTCGTTTCTTGACGGGCATTTCGCTGCACTTGCAGCAGATTCGCACACGTGTCGAACGAGCTCGGATGGCCATCCCGAAAGAAAATTGCGAAGAAAAATGAACGGGAGCGGGGAATCCCACGCCGTTATCAACGCTGCCCTTGCCGTCTTATGCGTCAGGCAAAAGAATGTAGCACGGATGACAGAGCCGGGACGCGGATGCGAGGCGAGAGGACTTGCACGCGGGAGAAACGGTTCCTGTCGATTGCCTGTCGGACTTCTACCAAGAGCCAGCCATGACTTGCTATCAAAAACTCGGATTCCGTAGGAAAAAAGCGACAAGACTTGCCGCCTCGTTGGTACTGACGATCCTCTGTCTCGTCCCGGCCGCAGCAATGGCGGCGGAGGCCAAATCTGCGGCCAAGGCAGCGTCTCCGGATTACGGGATTGCCCAGGTCAGAAGGATCAACGAGGAAATCCGAGAGCAGTGGACCGCGTTTGGATTGACGCCGTCGAAGCCCGCCGAGGACGGCAAATGGTGTCGCCGCGTCTACTTGGATATTCTGGGACGCATTCCCGCGGTCGATGAACTGACCGCGTTCGTGGCGGACAAGTCGCCGGACAAGAAGGTCAAGCTGGTCGAAAAGCTGTTGCTCGACGATCGCTACACGGACGACTACTCGCGCAACTGGACGACGATTTGGACGAATGTCTTGATCGGCCGCGGGGCTGGCGACGACGAACAAAGCCTGGTCAGCCGCGATGGCATGCAGAAGTACCTGCGGGACGGTTTCGCGCGCAACAAGCCGTACGACCGCATGGTCCACGAACTGATCACGGCCACGGGAACGAATGCGCCAGGCACGGACCGATTCAATGGCGCCGTGAACTTCCTGGCGATGAAGGTGAACGACGAGAAAGGTTCGCTGGCAACGGCCGCCACCGCACGCATCTTCTTGGGCCAGCAGATTCAATGTACGCAGTGCCACAATCATCCGTTCAACGAATGGAAGCAGCAGAAGTTTTGGGAGTTCAACGCTTTTTTCCGGCAGACGCGCATGCTCCGCCGATTTTTGCCGGGCACGCGGGATATCGCCTCGGCAGAGTTGGTGGACGAGGACTTTGAAGGCGAGTTCGGCAATCCCGAGGACGCGGTCATCTTCTACGAGCTACGGAATGGGCTGACGAAGGCGGCCTACCCCACGTTTGTCGACGGCCAAACGATCAAGAGCAACAGCGGGTTGATCGAGGACGTCAAGCGGCGTGAAGAACTGGCCCGGTTCGTGGTGACTTCGGAGCATCTCGGCCGTGCCATCGTCAACCGGACATGGGCCCATTTCCTGGGCTACGGATTCACCAAACCGATCGACGATTTGGGTCCGCACAACCCACCGTCGCACCCGGGGTTGCTGGAGTATTTGGCCGACGAGTTCCGCAAGGCCAGCCACGACTTGAAGCAGCTGGTCCGCTGGATCGCGTTGAGCGAAGCTTATTCGCTGTCCAGCGAGTTGAATGCGGACAATTCGGGCGATGACCCGCAGTTGGGCGAGACACCCAAGTTCAGCCACTTCTACCTGCGGCAAATGCGTGCGGAAGAACTGTACGAGTCGCTGTTGGTCGCCACCCAAGCCCACAAGTCGGCAGGCGGTTACGACCAGCAGGAGCAAGCGAAAACGGAATGGCTGAAACAGTTCGTGGTGGCGTTTGGCACCGACGAGGGCGACGAAGCGACGACCTTCAACGGCTCCATCCCGCAAGCCTTGATGATGTTCAACGGGGACATGATCAAGCTTGCGACCAGCTCCGAGCCCGGCAGTTTTCTGCGGACCCTGGCCGGCGATCCGCACGCACCGCCGCGCGACAAGATCCATCAGTTGTTCCTCGCCGGCATGGCCCGCAAGGCCAACGAGCAAGAGGTGGCGGTCGCGAGCAAGCTGTATGTGGCCCGCAAGAACGACATGCTAGCCGCCCTGCAGGACATCTGGTGGGCGGTGCTGAACAGCAACGAGTTCATTTTGAACCACTAGCAGCATCCCAACCGACCTGGACATTAGCGGGCCGTTTCGATAATCTCCGCCGCTCGCCTCGGCGACGGATCTCGCCGCCGGGCTTGTCTGGGATCTCTCGTCTACTTTGCGGTCATTGCTAGCGGTCGCGGGCCCGCAGGTGCGGGAGGCGGTAGAAATCACGGCATGTCGCACTTGGCTCGTTGGCAAAATCTGGTTCTCCCGGTAGGCATCATCGCCAGCTTGCTGGTGTTGATCGTGCCGCTGCCGGCGGGCTTGCTGGATTTGCTGCTGGCCGCCAACATCGCCCTGGCAGTGATCATCTTGCTGACGACGCTGGCGGTTAAAACGCCACTGGAGTTCAGCATCTTTCCGTCGTTGTTGTTGGTGACGACCCTCAGCCGCCTGGTGCTGAACGTCGCGTCGACGCGGCTGATCCTGACCGCGGCACCGACCGCCCAAGTGGACGCGGCGGGCGAGGTGATTCGGGCGTTTGGCGAGTTTGTGGCCGGCGATCACACGGTCGTGGGACTGGTGATCTTCTCGATTATCGTGGTCATTCAATTCGTGGTGATCACCAAGGGAGCCGGCCGCATCAGCGAAGTCGCCGCGCGATTCACGCTGGATGGCATGCCCGGCCGGCAAATGGCCATCGACGCCGATTTGAATGCCGGGTTGATCGACAATCGCGAGGCGCAGCGGCGGCGGCAGGAGATCCTGCAGCACGCCGATTTTTATGGGGCGATGGATGGGGCTAGCAAGTTCGTCCGCGGCGACGCTGTCGCCGGGCTGGTGATCACGGTGATCAACATCATGGGCGGACTGTTTGTGGGCGTCGTCCAAGGCGGCATGTCGCTGGCAGCGGCCAGCGGGGTGTTCACCAAGCTGACGATCGGCGACGGTCTGGTGGCTCAAGTCCCGGCCTTGTTGATCTCGGTTGCCGCGGGCCTGCTGGTGACCCGCAGTTCGCAGGCTGTCGATTTGCCGCGGGAATTCTTGCAGCAGATGTTTTCGCGTCCGCAGGTGCTGGCGGTAGCAGCCGGGTTCCTGGGGTTGCTCGTCTTCACCCGGCTGCCCGCGGTGCCGTTGTTGACGATCGGAGCGGGGTGTGCCGGTTTGGCGTTCGTGTTGAGTCGCGCTGCAGGTGGGCAGGCGACTCCGGAAAAGGCCGAGCCTGCGGCGGCAGACGAACCGCCCAAAGCCGTCGAGAAGCGGATCGAAGACTATCTGGCGGTGGATCCGCTGGAGTTGGAAATCGGCGTCGGCCTGATCCGGCTGGCGGATCCGAAACGGGGCGGCGACCTGTTGAATCAAATCACCGAGGTGCGGCGACGGCTGGCTGCCGAGTTGGGCGTCGTGCTGCCCAAAGTCCGCATCCGCGACAACTTGGGGCTGGATAGGCGCAACTATCGGATCAAGGTTGCCGGGAACCCGGTCGCCGAAGGCCGTACCCAGCCGGACAAGCTGTGGGCGGTATCTGCGGACGCCGGCGCATCGAGCCTGCCTGGCGAGCCGGCGTGCGATCCCGCGAGCGGGCGGAACGGGGCGTGGATTGACCCCGATCAGCTCGATCAAGCGCAACAGATGCGGGCAACGATTTTCGAGCCGACGGCCGCGATTGCCAGGCACTTGGGCCAAGTTGTCCGCGAGCATGCCGCCGACTTGCTGACGCGCGATCTGGTCAAGCACCTGATCGACGAGTTGCGGAAGACCTCGCCGGCGGTTGTGGAAGAACTGATCCCCGGCGTGATGAAGCTGGGGGAAGTCCAGCAGGTGTTGCAGCGGCTGCTGCGCGAGGACGTCCCGATCCGCCCCCTGGAATCGATTCTGGAAGCCCTGGGCGATCATGCCGTCCACTGCCGCGATCCGGTGTTGCTGACGGAATCGGTGCGCCGGCGGTTGGCCCGCACCTTGTCGTCACGCTATCGCGATGCCCAGCGGCGTTTGCGGGTGCTGGTCCTCGACCCGGCACTGGAAGATCGCGTCCTGGCGGGCATCCAGCACGGCGAACGCGGGCTGGTGATCCGGTTGTCGGCGCCGACCGTGAAGAACTTGTGCGAGCGGATCGAACGGGAGCTGGACAGCCTGCAACGAGACGGAAGTCCGCCGGTGCTGTTGGTCAGTCCGGATGTGCGTGCGGGGCTCAAGCAGGTGACCGCCGCCCGTTTGCCGGCGCTGGTCGTGCTGAGTTACGACGAGATTACCCCTGACACAATTGTCGAGTCCGTCCGCATGGTGCGGGAATCGATGTCCATCGCCGCTTGATGGGAGGTAGCCACATGGAAGTGAAAACCTTTCGAGCTCGTTCGATGCAGGAAGCGTTGCAGCTGGTCCGACGCACCCTGGGAGCCGATGCGACCTTGCTGCAAGCCCGCGAAGTGCGGAGCGGCCTGTTTGGCTGGCTGCCCGGCGCCCGGCAGGTCGAAGTCCTGGCGTCGGCGGACGTTCAAGTGCCGAGCCGCATCGCGTCAGGCAGCGAACGGAGTGTCGCCAACCGAGCCCTGCCGCCGGCGGGGTTGCCTGCCGGTGTCAGCCGTATGGACGTCGCGGCCGAGCCGCGGTCGTTGGAAGGCGATTTTCGGGACCGGTTTCGGGACGCGGTCCACGCCGACTCCACGGCCCCCCCGTCGCTGGTCGAGGAACTGTCACGCCCCCAATCGCGTACTTCCGTTCACCATCTTCCCGAAGCGGCGTTCCGGCTGTTCACCGACCTGATCGATGCGGAGATTCAAGAGGACCTGGCCCGCGAGCTGATCGATCGTGTCTGCCAAGCAGCGGGCCCCCGCGACCGGGCCGATCCCCTGGTCCTCAAAGCGCGCCTGGCCCGCGTGCTGGAAGACGAGATCCGGGTCTGTGGACCGATCGTGGTGCGGCCGGGTGAGACACGGATTGTCGCCGTCGTCGGGCCCACTGGCGTCGGGAAAACTACGACCGTCGCCAAGCTGGCCGCGAATTACCGCCTGCGCGAGCACCGGCGTGTCGGGCTGATCACTGTCGACACGTATCGGATTGCCGCTGTGGAACAGCTCCGCACGTATGCGGACATCATCGACCTGCCGATGGAAGTCGTCGCCACCCCGCGCGAACTGCGGGCCGCGATCGACCGGCTGTCGGGCTTGGAGTTGATCCTGATCGATACCGCCGGCCGCAGCCCGCGCGACGAACTCAAGATTCAGGAGCTGAAGTCGGTACTCGCAGAATGCCGGGCCGACGAGGTGCATTTGGTCCTGAGCTGCGTCTCCGGCGGTCTCTGCCTCCGCCGCACGGCGGCTCAGTTTGCCACCTTGGGCATCACGGCCCTCCTGCTCACGAAACTGGACGAAGCGGCCGCGTTGGGCGGCTTGTTGCCGCTGCTCCGCAACGCCCGCCTGCCGATCAGCTATCTGACGCACGGCCAAAACGTTCCGGATGACATCGAAGTGGCCGAGGGCAGGAAGTTGGCCCGGATGATGCTGCAGTTTTAGTCCGTGGGATGCATGCACGGTGCGCGCATCTTCAAAATCCGGAATCCGAAGCACGAAAGCCGAAACAAATCTCAAACTCAAATGACCGAAATACAAAAATCGCGGCATCGAGAGGCCTTGAACGTTTGGATTTTGGGCTTTGGATTTGTTTCGGATTTCGGATTTCGAGATTCGGATTTAGCCGCGGCCGCGCGGCCGCGTTGAGAACAAGGGTCAGACATGTTGGATCAAGCAACAAAACTAAGAAAGCTGGTCTTGCGATCGGTGCGCGAGCCCACGGCGGACGGCAGTCCGTCGCCGCCCCTGCTGGTCGTCTGCGGAGGCTGCAGCGGAGTCGGCGTCACAACGCTGTCGGTCCACCTGGCGGTGGCCCTGTCCAGCCAGGGGTGCCGCGTCGTCCTGGTGGACGCCGATCTGTACCGGCCGGGTGTGGCGTCGGCGTGTGGGCTGACCGGCGAGGCAGGGATTGCCGAGGTGCTAGCGGCGCGGCGGGACATCCACGAGGTCTTGCAGCCCGGCCCGGGCGGTGTCCAGGTGGTTGCCGGGCAAGCGTCGGCGGGCAATCCGGCGGACTGGGGCGAAGTCGCTCAGCAGCGGCTGTTGCGGCAGCTGAAGAAGTTGGGCCGGCACGCGGACCTGATCGCGTTGGACGCCGGCAGCGGCGGACACGAGGTCCTGCGACGTTTCTGGCGCGCGGCCGACGAAGTGGTGCTGGTCACCACGCCGGATCCGCAGGCGGTCATGAAGGCATACACCGCGATCAAATGCCTGGCAGGGGCCAATCCGGCCGCCGTGCTAAGACTGCTGCTCAACCGGACCACCGATCCCAATATGGCCAAGGACGTCCACCAGCGGATGTGCGAGGCGAGCGAGCGATTTTTGGAACTGACACCAGGCCTGCTGGGCGGCGTCCCGGACGATCCCGACTTTGACGCAGCCAGCCGGCCGGGTACGGTGTGGGCGATGCGCGACGGAGACAATCCTGCCTGCCTGGCGCTGGACGCCGTCGCGGCTCAAGTGATCGCCAACAGGCAGCGCCCGGTCGCCGTCGCCCGCTCGCGCGGATGCGTGACGGCCGACACGCGCAATTCCGTCGGTTTGGCTCAACCTTAACACCGTTTCTCGCCGATAGATCTTTAACCCGTCGCTGTCTCCACAGCAGTTAAACTGCAACGAATAGAGCGACTTTGACGGAGCCGTCAAGAAGTTTCTAGTTACAAGCGATCTGAGCCGCTGCTCGCGGGAAGCGAGCCGCCGAGGGGAAAACGCCAACGCGTGATTTCCTGGCGGGCATACGAATCATGGAGGATTGTATGGCGATAGCCGTGGCGCCGGTTCGACACTTTGGTCACTCGTCCACCCCGGTCAGAAGCGAAGCTGCTCGAGAGGACATTCTCGAAATCTGGAAGGCGTATAAGGCGGATCCGAACAGCACCACGCTGCGAAACCGCTTGGTCGAGGAATACCTGCCGTTGGTGAAGTATAACGGGGAACGGATCTGGGCACGGCTGCCGGACGGCGTCGAGCTGGACGACCTGATCTCGGCGGGCGTGTTTGGACTGATGGACGCCATCGATTCCTTCGATCTGACGCGCGGCGTCAAGTTCGAGACGTACTGCGTGCCCCGAATCCGCGGCGCGATGCTGGACGAGTTGCGGACCATGGACTGGGTCCCACGGCTGGTCCGATCCAAAGCCAGCAAGCTGCAGGAGGCGACGAAACAACTGGAGACGACCCTGGGCCGGCATCCCACCGAGCAGGAACTCTCCCAGCACATGAATCTCAGCCTGCCTGAGTTGGAGAAAATGATCCTCGAGGCCAGCGCCGTCAATCTGATCAGTTTGAACAAGAAGTGGTACGAGACCGACAGCTACAAAGACGTCCGCGAAATCGACATCCTGGAAGACAAAAAGGGCGAAGACCCCACGCGGCGGATCCAAAAGGCGGACTTGATGCGGCTGGTCACCAAGGGCCTTAACCGCAACGAACGGCTGATCATTATCCTGTACTACTACGAAGAGCTGACGATGAAGGAAATCGGGGCCACGCTGGACTTGAGCGAGAGCCGCGTCAGCCAGATGCACAGCAGCATCGTTCAGCGACTGCAGTCGCAATTGGGCCGCCGCCGCCCCGAATTCGGGACCTAAGCACGCCGGGACTCATGCCCACGTTCGACCCACAAGTCGCTCGGCAATTCGCCGTCGAGGTGGTCAGCCGCCTGCGGGAAGCGGGATTCACTGCCTTGTGGGCCGGCGGGTGCGTGCGCGACCAACTGCTGGGATTGCCGCCCAAGGACTACGATGTCGCCACCGACGCCACGCCGGAGCAGATCCGCGGTGTCTTCGGACGCCGCAAGACGCTGACCATCGGACAGGCGTTCGGCGTGATCACGGTCTTGGGCCCGCCGGGCGCCGGGCAGATCGAGGTCGCGACATTTCGCCGCGACGTGGGCTACAGCGACGGGCGGCGTCCGGACCAGGTGGCGTTCTGCGACGCGCAGGAGGACGCCCTGCGGCGCGACTTTACGATCAACGGCATGTTCTTCGATCCGCTCGACAACCGCGTGGTCGATTACGTCGGCGGCCAGGAAGACCTGCAACGCCGCTTGGTGCGGGCGATCGGCGATCCGGTCGCCCGCTTTGCCGAGGACCGGCTGCGGATGCTGCGTGCGGTGCGTTTCACGGCGACGTTCCATTTCGCCCTGGACCCCGGCACGCTGGCTGCCATCCAGCACCACGCGGCCGAGATTGTCGTGGTCAGCGCCGAGCGGATCGGCGCGGAACTGCGGCGGATGCTGGTGGACAAGAATCGGGCCCTCGCCGTCGAGTTGCTCGTCGCCTCCGGATTGATGCCCGTCGTCTTTCCCGAACTGAGCAGCATTGTTCCGGCTACGCCAGCGGATGCACCGTCGATCGCCTGGCAGACCACCATGAGCATCGTCCGGTGCCTGCAAACGCCGAGTTTCTCGGTCGCCTTGGCGGCGTTGGTGCGTGAAGCGTTCCGCGACGAGTCCCGCGGCACGGCCGATATCGAGCCACTGTGCCGCCGGCTGAAGTTAACCGTCGCGGATCGCAAGGAAACCGAATTCCTGCTGCGGCACGAATCCGAGATCCGAACGGCCCGCAGCCTGCCGTGGCCCCAACTGCAACGGATCTTGATCCAAGAAGGCGCCGCCGACCTGTTGAGCTACGGCCGAGCCGTAGCCACCGTTGTGGACGGCCACACCGCCGACATCGACTATGCAGCCGAGCGATTGGCCCTGCCGCCGGCCCAACTGAATCCACCGCCGCTGCTCACCGGCGATGACCTGCAGCGACTCGGCATCCCGCCCGGCCCCGCCTACAAGCGCATTCTCGACACCGTGCGTGATGCTCAATTGGATGGTCGCGTCGAGACGGCGCGGCAAGCGCTGGAATTGGCCCAGCGGGTGTGGGCCCGGGGTTAACGCGTGGTGGCATACCGGGAGACGAACGGTCTTACGTTGAGCGGAACGGTGCGAGCCCCTGGCCACTTGCTTTGTAGCGGCACGGCGCGAGCCGTCCGGTATTACAGTCGGAAAACCGGGCGGCTTGCGCCGCTCCGCTAACAAAAACGCCCCGATGGTCCCAAAGTAAGTGGCCTATGTCGAGCCGGTGGCGGTCGGCGACGTGCTGCCGGAGATGCCGATCTTTCTGGAACCAGGCACGTACGTTCCCGCGCCCTTGGAATCCGCGTACCAGACCACTTGGGCCAAGTGTCCGGACGCGATTCGCGAGATTGCGGAAGGTCCCTGAACGAGAGGGCTCACCTGCCCGGCTTGGCCATCGCCCGCTTGACCGCCTCGCCCATGTCGGCCGGGCTGTCCGCGACTTCGATGCCGGCGTCGCGCAACGCGGCGATCTTTTCGGCGGCCGTGCCCTTGCCTCCGGAAATGATGGCCCCCGCATGGCCCATCCGTTTTCCCGGCGGCGCGGTACGGCCGGCGATGAAGGCGGCCACCGGCTTGGTGACGTGCTGCTTAATGAAGGCGGCTGCTTCTTCCTCCGCCGAGCCTCCGATTTCGCCGATCATTAAAATGGCCTCGGTCTGCGGATCCGCTTCGTACCGCTTCAGCAGGTCGATGAACGAAGTGCCCACGATCGGATCGCCGCCCAAGCCCACACAGGTGCTCTGTCCCAAGCCCAAATTCGTCGTCTGCCAGACCGCTTCGTAGGTCAGCGTGCCGCTGCGGCTGATCACTCCCACGCAGCCGCGACGGTGAATGTAGCCGGGCATAATCCCGATCTTGCACTCCTCGGATGTGATGATGCCGGGGCAGTTGGGGCCGATCAGCGTCACATTGTTCCGCTTGACGACGTCGTACACGTAGATCATGTCCAGCACCGGGACGCCTTCGGTGATGGCGACGATTACGGGAATGCCGGCATCGACGGCTTCCAGGATCGCATCGGCGGTAAATGCGGCCGGCACGAAGATCATCGTCGCGTTCGCGCCGGTCTGCTCCACGGCTTGACTGACCGTGTCAAACACCGGAACGCCTTCGATGGTCGCGCCCGCCTTGCCGGGCGTGACGCCGCCGACCACGTTCGTGCCGTAGTTCAGGCAGCCGGTCGTATGAAACGTGCCTGCTTTGCCGGTAATGCCCTGACAGAGGACTCGCGTGTCCCGGTTTACCAGAATGCTCATAATTCGTGTCTCCTCGCCTTACGCCGCGGTGCCGACTGCCGCGACGACCTTTCGTGCGGCGTCGGTCAGTCCGTCCGCCGTGATAATATCGACGCCGCTTTCCGCCAAGATCTTCCGGCCCTCTTCGACTCGGGTGCCTTCCAGCCGGACGACCAGCGGTACATTGAAACCGACGGTTCGGTACGCGACCAGAATCGCTTCAGCGATCGTGGTGCATTGCATGATGCCGCCAAAGATGTTGACCAACACGGCTTTGACGTTGGCATCCGACAGCAGGATGCGAAACGCCTCGGTAACCTGTTCGGCATTCGCTCCGCCGCCGACATCCAGGAAGTTCGCCGGCTCGCCGCCGTGCAACTTGATGATATCCATCGTGCTCATCGCCAGCCCGGCGCCGTTGACCAGGCAGCCGATGTTGCCGTTCAATTTGACGTAGCTCAATCCGGCTTTGCCGGCGCGAATCTCGGCCGGTTCCTCTTCGGCCAGATCGCGAAGCTGCCCCAGATCCGGATGCCGGAACAGGGCGTTGTCGTCGAAGGTGATTTTCGCATCCAAGGCGACCATGTCGCCGCCGCCCGTGATGACCAGCGGGTTGATCTCCACTAGGCTGCAATCGTACCGGACGAATGCCCGGCACAGCGCCTGCATGAATTTGGTGGCGCTGCGGACACTGCCGCCTGAGATCTGCAGTCGCTGGCACAGCTTGCGGACTTGGTAATCCAATAATCCCACTTGCGGATGAAAGTGCTCTTTGAATATCTTCTCCGGCGTCTCGGCGGCCACCTTCTCGATTTCCACGCCGCCTTCGCTGGAAACCATCAGGACCGGTTTGGCGGCCGCGCGGTCTACGACGATGCCCAGGTACAATTCGCGGGCGATGTTGCAGCCTTCTTCAATCAGCACTTGGCGAACGGTTTGGCCCGCCGGTCCGGTCTGGATGGTCACCAGGCGGTGGCCCAGCATCCGACCGGCCGCCACGGCGGCTTCTTCGGCACTGCGGACCAGTTGGACGCCGCGTTGTTCGGGAAACTCTTGAATTTGCCCTTTGCCGCGCCCGCCCGCGTGGATCTGGGCCTTGACCACGGCCAGCGGCCCGCCCAATTCAGTTAACGCCTTGGCTGCGTCACCTGCCGTCGTGGCCACGATGCCACGGAGGACAGGTACGCCCGCGTCGCGAAGGATCTGCTTGGCCTGGAATTCGTGGATTTTCATGGGGAACGTCCCAATCAGATAGTCAACAACCGGCTAGTGCGTTGTCCAATCTAGATCTTGGGGTAGCCGCGGTCGCCAGACCGCGGGAATCCCGCACTCTGGCGAGTGCGGCTACCCGAAAACTAAGCCTGGACAACGCACTAGTTACGAGATTTTAACAAGGTAGCGGAAGTCGCACGGAAAAAAAAGGGCTGTCTGCGACGGCTACGGGCCCGCGCCCGGTTTCGCTTCGGCATTCCGCCTGATCACGCCGAACATGTGGCCGCCTACGTCGCCATGAGTCCACGTGCCGGCATACTTGCCGTTGTCGATCACCACACGTGCGCTGAACGTGCCCAACGCTGGAATCGTCAGCTCGGTCAGCGTGATGACAGGTGTGTCGCCGGCCCATTTCACTTCCAACGGCAGGGGAACAGTCACGTCCTTGTCGCCGTACTTGATCCGGGCCTGAAACAGCCAGTAATCCCCGTCGGCCAGCTTGCTGACGCGTTTGATCGTGTATTCCTCGGGCGGCATTGACTCGCGGTCCTTGCCCAGAATCGTGAACTGGCCGGCGAGCACCGCTCCGTTCATGGTCTGTTCGAACTTCTTGAACCGGTCGGGATGGGAGGACGCAGCTGCCGCGGCCGCGTGCTCGGCCGCTTCCGCGCAGCGGGCATCGCCCAGCGCGCACGCCAGGGCGGCGATCAGGACGCATTTGCAGTTGCAGACGCTCATAGCGGTCTCCTTAAATGTTTGTCGTGTTGATGAGCCTTGGGCCCGCCTTAGCTCCGTTTGAGAAATAACTGTCGGATTTCTCCGTGGCGTAAGCTTCCAGCTTGCGGGCGTAAGCTTCCAGCTTGCGGGCGTAAGCTTCCAGCTTGCGGGCGTAAGCTTCCAGCTTGCGGGAGATCATGGCATCGCAAGCTGGAAGCTTACGCCACTTGTTTTTTCGAACGGTGCTTAGGCAAACAGCTTCTTCAAATACTCGACCGCTGCACCGATTTCCGTTTCGGCGTTACGCGCATTTTCGCGTTCAATCGTCAAATAGCCCCGATACTGATCTTCTTCCAGGATACCGAGCAGTTCGGGGAAATCTGCGGCGCCTTCTCCCAGTCGCGTCTCCAAACCTCGCCCCTGCGACACGTCGCGGACCGCATCCCGCGCGTGAACGTGCCGGACGTGGGGCCCCAACGCCTTCAAGGCTTCACGCGGCGAGTGCCCGTTCATGATCAGCGCGCCAGGATCGAAATCCACGCCCAACGAGCCGGTTGGCAACGTCTTGATCAGCCGGGCCAAGTCTTCGCCGCGTTCCGCTCCCGTCCGCGCGCACAGCGTTGCGCCGACCCGTTGACCGTGACGGCCGATGTCCGCCAGCGTCTCGACCAGCAGCGGCCAGTCGGGATCCTCTTCCGACTCAGGCACTCGTCCCACGTAGTTGACGACCACGGAGGATCCCAATTTGAAGGCGGCGGTCATCACCTGCTTGGTCGCATCCACGCGGCGGCTCAGTTCGTCGCGGACTTGGTAACCGTAGCGAGTCTGAAAGCCGACGGCGCAGACTCGCAGTCGGTGATCCTCCAGCAGCTTGCGGATTTCGCGAATGCCCGTCTGGGTTAGCTCCAGCACGTTGATCTCGCTCCGCGCGTCGATCTCGACGGCATCTGCTCCTAACGCCGCCGCTCTTGCGATCGCTTGGCGGAACGGCAAACCGAGTCTGGCCAGCGGGATTCCGATTTTCAGTTGCAGCACGGGGTTTTCCTTATCCAAAGACCCCATTACAGTAAACGACTTGCCGCATAATTTCAAAGGGTCTGCACGTAGCCGCAGCTCTCCGCGACGCGGAAATTGCGGTAAGCGACCAATCCGCACAAGTTAACAGGGCGCATTTACGGGGGCTGGGATATGATTCCGTTGCAAGTCGTCTGCGATTACCTCGACCAGTTCGCACCGCCCCAGTTGGCCGAAGACTGGGACAACGTGGGATTCTTGGTTGGAGATCCGCAGCGGAGCATTCGGCGCATCATGACCTGCCTGACGGTGACGCCAGCCAGTGCCGACGAGGCGGTCGCCGAACGCGCCGACTTGATTGTCACCCACCATCCCTTGCCGTTCCGGCCGCTCAAGCGTCTGACCACGGACAGCACACCGGGCCGACTGCTGCTGCGGCTGATCCGCGCGGACGTAGCGATCTTCAGCCCGCATACCGCGTTTGATTCTGCGGCGACAGGGATCAACCAGCAGCTGGCCGAGGGCCTCGGTCTAATCGACATCGCGCCGTTAATCGCCAAGACGGACCAAACGCCGATCCTGGGCTCAGGACGTTTCGGGAGTCTTCCACAACCGGCGACACTGGCTGAGTTGATCGGACGTCTCAAGGCATTTCTTCAGCTTTCCGGTCTGCACGTCGTGGGCGACCCCATGCAACCATGCTGCCGCGTGGCCGTGGCATGTGGGGCGGCGGGCGAGTTTCTGGAGCCCGCCCGGCAAGCGGGCTGCGATACCTTGGTTACCGGCGAAACGAACTTCCACACGTGCCTGGAAGCGGAAGCCCAAGGTATCGCCCTGCTGCTGCCGGGGCACTTCGCCAGCGAACGCTTTGCCGTCGAGACCCTGGCCGCGACGCTCGCGGCTCAATTCCCCGCCTTGACCGTCTGGCCCAGCCGGCACGAGAACGACCCGTTGCGGTGGATGTAGCCTGCCCCCATTCCGTGCTCTTGGGTCAGAGGAGCAGTTCCAGGAAGTGACCGATGCCAAGCGAGTTCAAGTTGAATTGTCGAGGCTCGAGCAAGAGCATATCCAACTGGAGAACCAACGCCGGCAACTTGAAGCAGAAACCGCGTAGCTGGAGGCAAGACTGAGCGAGCCGACGCGTCAGTTTCTCGGTGTTGGGGACTGAAGCAAGTGGCCCACCCCACGCACGAACAAGTCCGGCAGGCCCGCGGAAATCGATCAATCCGCGGAATTCACGTCTTGGGCGAGCCGTGGTCCGCAGGAGCATCCGCAGCTTGGACCTCCACCAACGGAACACCCAGTTCGCGGCACAACGACTGGATGTCCGCGACGTCCTTGAAGGGGACCGTGTCGGCGACCTCGATTGTGACGGAGACGGCCGAAGTCCGGCCGTTTTCCTGCGCTGCCGATATCCGCTTGCGCAACTCGTCGCGCGTGACGGTCTGGCCATCCACCGATAGCTGTCTCTGTGAGTCGATGGTGACGACGAGGCGTGTCCCGGCGGGCGCTTCCAGGGGCATTGGAGCCTGCACCGCACGCACTCGCTCGGCTTCCGCCCTGGCTTGCTCCAGTTGAGCCACGGCCTCCATCTGCATCACTTCGGCCTGCTGTACCTGCTGTACCTGGCGGGCTTCGGTTCGTACAAAGAAGAACGCTCCCAGCCCGAGCACGAGCAGGCCGAGAAACAGCAGGATGGCAACCACGGCGATGACCACGATCACCGTGACTCCGGCTCCCGAATTCGAGTCTTGTTCCTGTCCCATAATCTCCCCTAGGCTTTTCCGCACTCATCCGTCAGACGATGTACAAACAGTTTGTCGGCGGCGACGTGGCGGCGGGCGACGTCGAGCAGGTGTTCGTGATGGGTGAAGAACACGACTTGGGTGCGGTCCGACAGATCGGCCAGCACCTGCAGCGTGGCGGCGGCGCGAGCGTCGTCGAACTGGACGAGGATGTCGTCGACGACAAACGGCAGCGGCGGGTTGGTGTCCAGGTGATGCTCCAGGCTGGCAATCCGCAACGACAAGTACAACTGGTCGCGCGTGCCTTCGCTCAGGGCGGCGACGCCCAGCGTCGTGCGGCCGTCGGGACGGACGCCGACCAAGACCGGATTGCCGCGCTCGTCGTAGTCGGCCCGCAAGCCGCTGAATGAGCCCAACGTCAGAGCGGCAAAGATCCGGCTGGCCCGCAGCAGCACCGGACCCTGGTTCTTCTCCCGATACCGTTCGATCGCCCGTTTGAGCAACACGGCGGCCAGACGCAGGCGAAGGTACTCTTCCGCATCGGTGCGGACGCGGGCCAGCAGACTCTGCATCTGCTCTTCGGCCTCGGCCGCCCGGTCGCCGCCGTCCATCTGGCGGAGGGCATCCTGCCGGCGAGTGATCTGGATCGTCAGCTGCTCGCGCTGCGCGTCGAGGTCGCTTTCCTCGGCCGTCAATTGGGCCAAGCTCACGTCCAATTGATCTGCGTCGGCGCCGGCGGCTTCCGCCAACAGGTGCTCCAACGAATCGCCCGCTGCCAGGTTCAGCAAGTGATCTTCCACTTCGCGCAGTTGCCGTTCGCCGTCCGCCCGCCGCAGCCACCGCTGTTCGACCGCCGGTAATTCCCCGGGCGTCTGGCAGCCCGCCTCCAAGCACAAGACGGACAGCACGGCGTTCATGACATCGATCTGGCCGGCGGCATCCTGGCGACGTTTCTCTTCACGGCGGCGCTGTTGCGACAACTCTTGGTGACGCGTGCGTGCGTCCTGCGACTGCCGCAGCCGCGCGGCCAACTCCACGACGACTTGCTCCGACGGCAAGCGTCCCGGAGAGAATTCGATCGCCGCGCAGATTTGCTGGATGCGCTGCTCAAAGGCGCCGGCGTCCGCATCAATGCCCTCGACCCGCTCCCGGAACTCGGCGGCGGCCTTCAGCTTGGCCAGCAGACTGTCGATCGCCGCCGCCACCTCTTGGGCCTCGGCAGGACTGGCCTCCGGCGACAATCCCAAGGCCGCCACGGCGGCGGCCCAGTCGTCGCGCCAACGCGACAGCTGCTGGCGGGCGGCGTGGGCCTCGTGCTCGGCGGCCGGCCGCTGCTCGTCCAGCCGCTGGCGGTCCCGCGCCGCCTGTTCGCGCTGCTCCCGGTCCGCGTCCAAACGGGCCGCGGTGGCTTCGCTGCGATCCAGCAGATCGGCCAGCGATTCGCCCGCCAGGGTCGGCTGGCCGATCTTCTCCAGTTCCCGGAGCACTTCGTTGCGGTGGACCGCGATCCGAGCGACCAGCTGTGCGAGTTCCTCCCGGCGGTTGCGGATCTCGGCGGCTCGGTCCGCGAGAGCGGCATGCCGCTGCAACCAGGCCCGCATCTCGCGCGGCGACAGGGGCTCGATTCCCGCCGTTTGCCAGCCACCGCGCCAAGCGTCCCAGCGATCTTGGCGGAGGCATCGCCGGGCGGCAAGTTCCGCCGCCAGCGCCGCCTGCCGTCGCTCCGCCTTGCCGCGTTCGGCCATCAACTGCGCTTTCTCGGCCACGCGAGCCGATTCGCGGCGCAGGCGATCGGCCACGGCGTCCGCGCGGGCGACGCTCTGCGCGTACGCCTGGCCCAGGTCCTCAGCCGGCGGGAATTCCGCCAGGAACGCGGCCAGCGATTCGCCGGCCGGCTGACCGTCGCGCCAGACCTCTTGAACGATCCGCCAGCCGGTCTCGCGCTGCTGCCGGGCCGCCGCCAAGTCATCTTCGGTCAGTGCGTCTTGGCTCAGCCGCAGCTTTTCAATTTGACTCTCCAACTCCAGCGTGCGGGATTGCAGGTCCGCCTGTTCACGTTCCAAAGTGCGGAGTTCGCCGTCCAATTCGGCCAACTCCGCCTCGTAGCGGTCCACGGTTTCCAGGGCAGGCAGGGGCAGTTTTTCCAGGTTTTCGAGCGGGCCGGACCACAGCCCCATCCGCTGCAATTCGATCTCCGCCTGCGACTGCAGGCGAGCAAGTTCCTTGTCGGCCTGCAAACGCCGCTCGTCCAGATCGCCGGCGCGCCGGGCACGACTGAGGACCCGCTGCAGATCATCCACCGCCGGCGGCGTTTCCAGGCTGCGCAACCGGGCCGTGCAAGCCTCGACGTCCCGCCCTAGGTCCGCCAACCGCCGTTCGGCGATTTCGACGGCGGCCAGCAGCGATTGACGCTGGTCGGTCAAATGCCGGATGCGGGCGCGTTGCGCGCGGCTCAACTGCAGCGCGGGGGCCTGTTCCAAGCCGATGTCGCGGTCCAGTTCTTTGAGGATGGCCAGCGATTCCTTTTCTGCAGCATCGCGCTGGGCAACCAGCCCCGGCCGATCCTTGGCGGCTTTCCGATAGGCCCCCAACTCTTCGGTCAAATGCTGAATCAGCGGAGCGCTGTCGAGCACGGCGTCGGAGACCAACAGGCCCTGCAAGCTGGCGTCAATCTGGCTCAGCGTCGTCGCGGCATCGTGTTGGATCCGCTTGGCATTTTCCAGCGCCAGCAGCGTCTCGCGGCGTTTTTCCGCAAAGCCGTCCGCCAGCCGCGGTGCATCGGTGACTTCGGCCAATTCCGCCGCCAGCCGTTGTCGTTTGGCGGCCAACGGCAACGCCTGGCGGACCCGTTGACGGCGCTGACGTTCTGTCCGCGTCTGGGCCAGCCGCGTATCGACGTTCGACTTGTCGCGTTGGGCGGCCCGCAGATCTTCCATCTGCTGGGTCCATTCCGCCGGCCGCAACTGGGAATCCTTGCGCACTTTGCGCGAGGCGTCCAATTCGGACAGCGTCTTGTTGATCCGGGGCACGGAGCCGCCAGGTTTGAACAGCGTCTCGGCATCCTCCGACAACTTCGCTTGGACCGAACTCAGGTCCGCCAGTCCCGCGCCGGCGGAGAACAACGCGCGGCCCAGTTCGCCGCCGCCGCGCACCAGATCTTCCCCGCCGCGTACCAACTCGTGGTGATCGATCCCGAAACGCAGGCGGAATTGGGCCTCGTCGATGCCCGCCAAGAGTCTCGCCAGCCGCGAGGGATCGACGCTGGCCGTGTCATCGCCGGCCCGCAGGGTATCCTTGACGCCTTTGCGCCGGATCACGTGCAACGACTCGCCCGCCGCATCTTGCAGCACCGCGCCGATCCGCAGTTGCTGATAATTGTGTACGAAGGCATCCGGGCACTGCGTCGGAATGCCGTACAACAGGCAGCGCAAGGCGCGCAAGGCCGAACTCTTGCCGGCTTCGTTGGGGCCGAAGATCAAGTGCAAGCCGCACGTGCCTTCGTCCAGCGGCAGCGAACGGCCGGTGAACGGGCCGTAGGCCAGCAAGTCCAGTCGCAGGAGTCTCACACGCCATCCTCCTCGGCTACCAGCCGCGTCCGCAGGAGCGGCTCGACCTGCGTCAACACCGACCGCCAGAACGCAGGATCCTCGATCCGCAACGGTTCCTCGCCAGCCCCGTCGCTCAACAATTCCGCCGGCAGCTTCTTCTTGAACGCGGCCAGTTCGTCCGTCAGGCCCAGCAGCCGCTGGTCGTCGTGGCCGATTTCCTCGATCAGTGCGGTCAACTCCACCAACGGCCCGTCGTCGCTCGCTACGGAACCAGCGGCGGCCGGCTCGGCTGTCTGGAATTTCACCTTCTCGACCCACACCTCGCCGGCCCCGGCAGCCACGGCGCGGACTTGATTCGCCCAGGCTTCCGGCGCCGCCGCCAGCGTGCGATGGGCCGGACAGCAGCCCGTCACGATCACCCGCACCGCCAACGGCAATTCGCCCTGGTCGCGCATCAGGCGGTGCAGCGATTGGCCGATCAGTCCCAGGACATCGTCTCCCCGCTTGGCTCCGTCCGCCGCCACGGTCAGTTCGTGCCAGCGGAAGACGTCCAGCGGCACGAATTCCAGCGAGGGCTGGCCGCGGTCATCGACCGTCACCAACTGGCAACCCTTGGGCCCGGTTTCGCGAATGTGCCGGCCTTGGATGTTGCCCGGAAACACGATCGGCGGTTCGGTTTGTATCACGCGCGCCTTGTGGATATGCCCCAGCGCCCAATAGTCGTAGTGCCGCGAGACCAGATCGCCGGTGGAACAGGGCGCATACCGAGCGTGCTCGCCGCCCGTCGTTTCGAGCGACGTGTGCAACAGCCCGATATTGAATGCGCCGGGCCGGCCCACCGGATATCGCTGGACGACGTTCTCGTCGACGGTGGCCGACGCAAAGCCCTGACCGTGGAACACCACGTCGCAGCGCTCCAGGCCAAAGCCGATCGCGCGGCCGTCGACCGATTCCGGTTTCCGCGTCGCCAGCCGCCGCACGTTGGCCGGAAGTTCCAACGAGCGGGTCATCTTGTTTTCGGCGTCGTGGTTGCCACTGATCAAGATGACCGGGATTCCGGCCTCGCGGAGCTTGCTCATCTGGCGGACGAAGAACAGCCCCGTATTGAAATCCGGCCAGTCGCCGTCGTACACGTCGCCCGCGATGACGACAAACGCAACCTGCTGCTCGATGGCCACGCCGATCAGGTTCTCCAGCGCCCGCCGCGTCGCTCCGCGGATTTCCTCGACCGGCGCACCGTCATAACGGTCCAACCCCCGCAGGGGACTGTCCAAGTGAATGTCGGCGGCGTGCAGGAATTTGAACATCGAAGCGTTGGGGAACAGGTAGTCCGGGCCTCGCGTCCAGTTCAAGCCTGGAACCGAGGAAAATCGCCTAATCAGGCAATGGAGTATGACGCAACGTCGTCGAAGATCAAGGCGGCTTTCCGCCGAATGGCTGGTCTGATAGGCTATTGTTTGAAGATGGAAGAGCAGCCGAGGTGAGCGCGAAGGCCGGTCGAGGCAAGGCACCCGGACGAGCCTTGATCGACTGGCCGCAGAGCGAAGGGAGATGAGAATGCCTGTCGTTGCACTTGAGGAAGCCCAGGCCCGCCTGCCTGAGTTGATCCGCCAATTGTTACCGGGCGAGGAGGTGGTCATCACAGAGAATCATCAGCCAGTGGCACAGTTGTTCGCCCTGCGCACGGAAAAGCCACAACCTGTACCGGGCCGGTGTCAGGGGATGCTGACGATCATCTCCGACGATGACGAACACCTGAAGGACTGGAGCGAGTACATGCCATGAACTTGCTGCTGGATACGCATACTCTGCTGTGGTTTGCCCTGAATGATCCGCAGCTTAGCGTTCGGGCAATGGGCTTGATCAAGGATCCAGAGAACACGAAGATGGTCAGCCCGGCCAGCTATTGGGAGATCGCCATCAAGATCAGCGTGAAGAAGTACGCCCTGTCGGAGCCGTACGAGGAATTTCTGCGGAAAGCCATCGACCTGAACGGATTCAAGTACCTGCACATCGAACCTCGCCATACGGCTGCCTTAACCAGCCTACCGTACCACCATCGCGACCCGTTTGACCGTTTGCTGATCGCCCAAGCCATGGTCGACGGGTTCTCGATTGTCGGTAGCGACGCGGCCTTCGATGCCTACCCCATAACGCGGCTCTGGTAGCAACGACGCTTGGTGGCGAACGGAAATCAAGTGTCCAGCAGATCCAGCAGGAACAGGGGGTTGGACAGTCTGGCGAAGCAGGCATCGTGGAACACCTCGCGGACGCTCGTCAAACTGATCTGCGGGGCCAAGCCGGGCAGGATGGATTGCAGGTCAAGGTCGTCAAAATTCGCCTGCAACTGGTCGGCCAGGTCCAATAGTTCATCGACGGAAACGTGCTCCCGGAGCGTCCCCAGCACCGGAGCCAGCGTGCTCTTCCATTCGGCGGGATCGAACGGTTCCTGATTCTGCAACCAGTCGTTCAAGCGATCCGCGTCGACCGACACCAGGAACTTGTGAACCAAGCCCAGCGTCCGCTCCGCGCTCAGCTGCAGGGTCTGCAGCGGCTGTTGCCAGCGGTCTTGCTGCAGCAACTCGCGCAACGACTTCCAATCGACCCACGAGGCCAGCGGCCGGGCGGGCAAGCCGTCGTCGCCGGAAACGGTGACCGTGGTTTCGTCTCCGGCGTTCAGCCGGTTGACAACGAGCAGGACGTCGCCGGGCGACAGGTAGTCGTCGCCGTCCACGTCGAAGAAGAACCGGTCGGCCGCGGCCGCAGCGCCCGCCCCGGCCTGTAACTCGGCGCGCTCCAGAAGCTGCTTGCCATGCGCGTTGATCGCGTTGATGCCGTGCAGGGCATCCTGCGGCGTCACGCGTCCGTCGTCGTTCACGTCCGGCGGGATCTCGGTGTTGTGCCAGCCGCCGAGCACCTGGACCTCAACCCCCTGCCAATCCACCGCGTCTGCGGACACCACTTGATCCAGGCCATAGACCAAGGTTTCATGCCCGCGCACATCGGCCGGCGTCAACGTGAACGCGGCGGTGCCCTCCCGGCGGGCGACAAACGAGACGCTGGCCAGCAGTCGTTCGTCGCTTCCCAGCGTCCGCAGACCGGCAAACGCTCCCAGTTCGTTGACCAGTCCCGGGCGATCGACGTCCCCGGCCCGGCCGTTGGCGTAAGCCTCGTCATAGGCGATCGATTCCTCCACCACCGTGACAAGCCGTGCCGGATAGAAAATGTCCGCGTACGTCGCATACACGCCGGCGCCGGAATCGCGGAGATCATCGACGTACAGATTCAGGGTCAGCGTCTCGCCCGCCCGGATCGTCGTGATCACCTGCCCGTTGGCATCGGTCGCCTCCAAACGGACGTGAATCAGCGGGTCGGACGGCTCCGGATCCGTTCCGGTCTGAGAACCCGTATCTTGCTTGGCCAGGATCACGGTGTCCGTCGTGTCGGTGTGGTAGACGTAGGTCGTCGAGCCGTGCAACAGGCTGATGCGGTATCCGGGGGTAATGACCATCAGACACATCTGGTTCGGTGCGGGAACGCCCAGGCACGAATCGGGCCAGTCCACCGCCTCGGACGCCCCGACGCCGATCTCTTCGACCGGCACGGACAGCCGCGCGGCCAAGTCGCGCTGCGCCAATTCGGTCATCCGCTGCACGGTAAACCAGTCGTCGATCGCGCGGGGACCGAAATACACTTCCCCGAGTTTCTCGCCCGGATCGAAAATGTCGTGAACCTGGATCGTGTCGGTCGAAATCGAAAACAACTGTTCGCCGATCCGCAGGCTGCGGAGGATCGTACTGTCGTGCGGAATCGTGCCCAGGACGCGAAGCTGCGGCGTCTCGGCCGCCGTATCGACGCGGAAGACCCACAACTGGGACAGCCACGCCGGCAACACCGATTCGCCGGCCGCCTCGCTCCCTGTCCGCAAGATGGACAGCGAGTACGGATACCAGGTCTCCAGCGGCACAGCCAGAATCTGTTGTTCCGGGAAGTAGCTGATCGCGTGGTGGTTGAAGAATGCCTCGGACCAGGAATTCACATCGCCGAACGACACGCGATCCGTCAGGCTCGGATTGGCAAAGTCCGCAACGTCGAACAGCGAAACCTGGGGTTCCAACTGGCGGCCGTTGAATTCGTCGGCGTTCCGGCCGAGGCCCAGCAGGAACTGCCCGTCGATCAGCTGCAGGTAATTGGAGAAGCCGGGGATCTCCAACTCGCCTTCGACCCGCGGCGCGGCGGGATCGGACAGATCGATCGTGAACAGCGGATCGATCCAGACTCCGCTGTCCGGGCCGAACGTGACCACGAACGCGCGATCGCCCAGGAAGCGGACACTGTATAATTCCTCGCCGGGCGCCAGGCGTTCGACCTGGCCGATCGGGGCCAGTTTCCCGCCCACTTGCTCCAGCACGAACAGATCGCTCTGGGCCGCCGCACGCCAGCCGCGTTGCGTGACGATGCGCAGCTTGTCGTCCTGCTCGTCCAGCGAGAACGAGTTCAACACGCGTCCCGGAACTCGTCCCGCAGCCACCAGCGGAATCTCTCCCTGCTCCGGCCGCAGAGCGAACTTGAACAGGCCGCTGGACTCGCCGGCTTCGGCCCAGGTAGTGCTCACCAGGTACAAGTTGTGCGGGGACACGTACACGGTGTTCGCCCAGCCGAGCGGCGCGCTCGACGAAGCCACCACGGCGGGTTCCGCGGCGCCGACATCAAAGGCGGTGATCGAAACGAGTTCTTCACCTTGGCCGTTCAACGGCCGGTAAGTCGCGACGGCGGAACTTAAGAGTCCCGTGTGGACCGGATTGCCTGCGGCATCGCGGAGTGCGTAGTTCGGCAGGGCGAAGTCCAGCACTTGATCACCAATTCGTGCCCAGTACTGCTCGCGCGTCTCGTAGACCCACCCCGATCCATCGGGATTCGGCCCCGGCCAGGGCAGGATCCTGGCTGCCAGATCGGCGGGCAAGGCGTCCCCGCCAAGCAGTTCGAGCGATTCCTGTTTGTCCGGAACAACTCGTCCCGGGACGATCTCGGGCGAAGGCAGATAGAACGGATGGCTCGATACCAAGTAGACCGTCTCCCCGATCATCCGCGAGTCGACATAGTTGCCTTCGATCTCCAAGCGGCTGACCATCTGGGGCGTCTCGGGCGCCGACACGTCGTAGACCGTCACCTGGAACTTTGACTCGCCTGCCGAGGGCCGATACCCCATCGCGGCGTCGGCCATGAGCAGCGGATCGCCGTAAAGTGCAAACTGATGGGAAATCACGGTCAGCCGATTGTCGCTCAGGTACAAGGCGGCCAGAGCCCCCTCGTTGTCCAACCGGGCGAGGATCCGCATGTCGGCGGCCGACTGGACGTCGACAATCGTCACTTCCGGCCCGTGGCCGATGTACAGGTACCGGCCGTCGGTCTTGACCAGGTCGCCCTCGTCCACGCCCGCCACCTGGATGTTCGTCGTCGAATAGTCCGTGCGCTGCTCAGGCGTCGCATCGGTGACAGCGAGTTGATCGAACGCGGCCGTCACATAAGGTCCGCCCCACCAAGACCACGCCTCACGCCCAAACAACTCGGCGTACCGCAAATCCGCATCCCGCACCAGAAATTGCGTCAACTCGTCGGCCGAGCTGAATCGTTCCAATGTTCCGGAAGCTTCAGAAACCGCTGCCGGAGGAACCTCGCCAACCTCGGTCGCCGCGGGAATACCCAGATCGCCCGCCAGCGCGGCGCCCAATTGGGCATCCAGAACGATGCGCGGCTCCAGCGACTCAAACGCCAACTTGCCAAGACGCCGTTTTCTTCGCCTCGAGTTATGGGCCATCAATGGGTGACTCCCGGTGCGGTAAACATGAGAAAAGTGCGTCGGTTCGCGGTCCGCAATTGTAACGTATCGAACCGAACGCAACCAGACTTATGCAGCACCTTGTTCGATCTTTCGCATGGAATTCAGCGGCAAAGATGTTGACGGACTCGTCGCCAACGCACGCTTGCTGAAGCCCCCGCGTAGAATCGGCCGGCGGCAAGTGGTTTGGCGGGCCGGTTGAAGACATTTAGCTGCTTGTAGAATTTTTACCGTTTGCAGTGCCAAGGATCGCCCCCTACGCCAAGGCATCGACCGGACTCCTGACCGCCAGCCCCGGCTTGTTCATCACGTGCAGATAAATCATCGTCGTCCGGACGTCCTTGTGCCCGAGCAACTCCTGCACGGTGCGGATGTCCGCACCGTCCTCCAGCAGATGCGTCGCAAAACTATGCCGCAGCGAATGCGGCACGGCGTTCTTGACGATCCCCGCCCGATCGGCCATTCGTTTGAAGAATCCCGCAAAAGACCTGGAACATCAATTTCCGCAGGCCCGTAAACAGCGGCCACAACCGGGCGATCTCTTCGCGGCTCAGGACGACCGGCAGCCGCTCCGGCTTGTCTGCAGGAACAGCGTCCAGGAACGCCAGTTCGCGTTGAAACACCTGCTGGTACAGAAACAGCAGGGCGCTCTTGGCCTGGTTCTGGGTGTTCGGAGCCACGTTGCTCTCGACGGCCAGCTGCGTCAAGAACGCCTTGATTTCCCGCTCGCCGAACTGCCGCAGGTCCTCGCTGC
>CAZXYZ010000048.1:0-77883 GCA_964645045.1 uncultured Pirellulaceae bacterium
GTCTCCGTTTCCATGCTCACCGAAGGTTGGGACGCGAATACCGTGACCCATGTTTTGGGCATCCGGGCTTTCGGCACGCAATTGCTGTGCGAGCAGGTCATCGGCCGCGCCCTGCGCCGCCAGTCCTACGACCTGAACGACGACGGACGGTTCACGGTGGAATACGCCGACGTGTTCGGGATTCCCTTCGACTTTACGGCCAAGCCGGTGATCGCCCCGCCGCAGCCGCCGCGCGAGACGGTTCAGGTCAAAGCCGTGCGCCCCGGGCGCGATGCCCGCGAAATCCGCTTCCCCCGCGTCGAAGGCTATCGCGTCGAGTTGCCGGAGGAACGGCTGACCGCTGAATTCAACGACGACTCCGTGCTGGAACTCAGCCCCGACCTCGTGGGACCGTCGATCACGCGGAATTCCGGCATCACGGCGACGACGACCTGCTGCATCTGATCATCGAAATCAAAGGGTACCGACGCGAAGACGCCAAGGACAAAAAAGCCACGATGGAAGCCTACTGGGTGCCCGGCGTGAATAACCTGGGCACCTATGGCCGGTGGGCCTTCGCCGAATTCAGGGATGTTTACGGAATCGAGGCGCAGTTTAGTGCCATGATTGACGAGGCGATTTCGATGGCAAAAAAATCGGGGGCAAAAAAATGAAAGCCTCCTAAGAACAAGTTGTCTCCGCCCCTCGCATTCATTTTTTGCCCCCCATTTCTTGCCAGTTCCCGCCCGAATCCCATGCCCATCACGATCCGCATGCCGATCCGTCGATTATCCCAAGCGGAATTTGGCGACATCGCGTACGCAGTGATGGAACACGTTTTCGCCATTCACAACGAGATCGGCCGTTTCTTTGACGAAAAAATCTTCAAACTCGAACTGGCCCAGCGCTTGCCGGACGTTCGCCTGGAGGAGCCGGTCGAAGTCACGTTCGGGGCCTTTCGCAAGACGTACTTCCTGGACGTGCTGGTTGCGGCGGGCGGGCTGTTCGAGTTCAAGGCGGTCGAAGCGCTCGTCGCCCGACATCGGGCGCAGTTGCTGAATTATCTCCTGCTCTGTGACCTGGCGCACGGCAAGCTGATCAACGTGCGGACGGAAAGCGTTCAACACGAATTCGTGAATACGCTCACGGTGCGCTTCATCTCGGGCCATTTCAGCTTCTCGGCCAGCATCGGCAGCAAGTGCTGCACCGAGACAATCCGGGACTCGGCCAGCCGGTCCGCATAGTCTTGGGGCATGGTGGTCGTGGCACAGTCCGTGGCGTGCCATTGGCGCACGTCCTGATCGCTCGGCAAAATAGCCAGGTTGAAACTCAACTTGAGCGTGGCCTTGCGCATTTCGTCCTGCAGCACGTTCAGTCTTTCCCGCAGTTCGACTTCCTTCCGTGCCAGCAAGGCATCGGAACGGAAGTCGTAGACCTGGAGCGCAGCCTGCACGGTCAGCATCGTTCCGACGGCCACGGCGACGGCCAGTGTGGCCAGCAGAAACGTCGTTTTCCGGCGCAGGATTTCGCACAGCGCCATGTACACGATCGACATCGTTGCTCCCATTTTAACGTTCGTGGAGGATTTCGGCCGGATCCAACGCCGTGGCGGCCCGCGCCGGCAGCCAACTTCCCAGCACGCAGGCGGCGACCGCCAGCGCCTCGGCCAGGCCGAGTTGCTGCAGTGCGATCCCCAGCCCCACCGCCGAGCCCGCCTGAGCTTGGACCTCCAGCAGGATCGCCACCGCCATGCCGAGCGCGAAGCCGGCCAGCCCGCCAACAAGCCCCAGCAAGCAAACTTTAGACAACACGAGAACCCGCACGTCACCGGCGCGAAACCCGATGGCTCGCAGCACGCCGATCTCCGGGGCTCGTTCTCGGACATTCAGAATCATCAAGAATCCGATCCAGACCGCACACGCCAGGAAACCCAGCGGCACGAGTTTCGTCATCGCGCTGCGGCGTTCGGCTTGGAGCCGGGCCCGCTTCTCCCTTTCCTGCTCGACGGACGCCTGAGCCTCTTCGGCAACCTTGATCCGGGCATGAGCCCGGGACAGCGTCTCCGAGGCGATTTCCACGACCTGACAATCGGGCAGCACACCCGCCATTCGCCGGCGGACATCCGCCGGGTTGCCCCACACGGAAAGATGTTCGACGATCAGGATTTCATTGATCGCGTCCGATTTCTTCAGCAGTTCTTGCGCGTCGGCAAGATCCACCCAAATGCTGATGTCATCCTTGGTGCCCAACTCCTGTTCGCACTTCTCGATACGAAACGCACGGCCCAGGATGGCCGTTTCCTGTCCGGCCTTCAGCCCCAGGGCTCAGACGTACAGAATTCAAAATTGGCGGTATCGAGTCGAGTCGCTCACAAGGCGTCCTGCCCGCCAATTTTGAATTCTGTACGTCTGAGCCCGCTTTTTGCCCCTCAGACGCACGACGCGTCAGATTGATTTTCATGGCTCGGGTTTCTCCTCGATCGTTAAGGAACAAGATCCTTCGGGATCCAGCGTTCAGGAACATGAACGGCGACGACTTCCCCCCGCACGCACACGTGGCCGTTGGCCGAGACCGAAACGCTAACCACGACCTTGCGGCCCTGGAATTCCTTGACGCGGCCGCGAAGCTCCAACGGCACGCCCAGCGGCGTGGGGCGGAGGTAATCCACTTGCAGCGAGGCGGTCAGGAAACGAATCGGCGGCTCCGTATCCATGTCCCGCTGCTCCGCCCGGTACGCCGCGGCCGCCGCCGTGCCCGTGCCGTGACAGTCGACAATCGAAGCCAGCAGGCCGCCGTAGACGTATCCCGGAATGGCCATGTGGTACGGCTGCGGATGGAACACGGCCACCGTTTCCTCGCCGTCCCAATAGCTATTCAGTTGCAGGCCGTGTTCATTCAACCGGCCGCAACCGTAACAATGGCTCAGGGCATCCGGATAGTAGTCCTGAAAGGATTTTTCGCTCACGAGGCGATCTCCAAAACATGTCATCGCTTACGGGGCGAACCAGTTCTATCCCGGATCCCTTGCCCGTCAAGACGCCTATGCACGCCGCATGCCGCTCAGCCTGGGCGGCCCAAAGATGGCCCTCGCACCCCGCTCGATGATAACCTGGGAGAGATAAGTGATCGATGCCATGTCCTGCCTTGCAGATTGCCAGTCAAGGCTCCGAAGGCGACCCGCGAATTGCCAGGGTACGCTCGTTTGGCCTGCAGTCAGAAAGCACCAGCGATTTGAGCAGCGTTACGGCAGGGTCTTGTGCAAGGACGTCCGAGCGGCTGCCAAGGTCGATTGTCCCCCAGGTCGTCGGCCTGGCGGCCCAGTGGGCGGCCGAGGTGGTGTTGGAAGCCTTCGGCAGTTAGTCAAGCGGCTTCCGTTCTCGTCGGAATCGGCACCGTCGGAAATATCGGACTTACGGACCGCGAACCTGCGACGGCCGACTTGGGTTCTGGAATTGAATCGCAACGGCGGCTATATTGCGTCTTATGTGCCGGTCACGCCCTGTCCCGCTACAATTCGATTGTTCTTTCAGGATTCCCCACGTCGATCGTGATGCGTCCGGGTTAACGCTTCATCGCGAGACGGGCCACCTGTGGGTCGTCGTTGACGAGCCGGAGCGCCTGGTGGAATTCACCGACGAAGGTGAGTTCGTCAGCGAGGTGGAATTGAAAGGCTTCAAGGACACCGAAGGTTTGTGCCATCTTGGTGGCGACTGCTTTGCTATTGCTGAAGAACGCAAGATGCGGATTACGCTGGTCGAGATTCCGCGCGGAACCACCAAGATCAATGACGATGGTCCACGGATCGACCTGGACGAGCAGGCAAGGGAAAACAGAGGGCTGGAAGGTCTTGCCTACGACAGTGGAACCGACACGCTGTTCACCGTCCGTGAGGACAAGCCCCCCGCGGTTTTTCGGATTCGCCCGCTGATGACCGATCTCGACAGGCAGATCACCAACCTCCCGCTCGATTTGCACGGACTTGATGATTTGTCAGACCTGTTTTTCGATTCGTCTACCGGCTGGTTGTGGCTGTTGAGCCACGAATCGCGCAGGGCTGCGGCATTCGATTCCCGTCGCTGCCGCGTAGCAGAATGGAGTCTCGAAAAAGGACATCACGGCTTGCCCGAAGATGTGAAGCAGGCCGAAGGCATTACCCGGGATCGCCAGGGTAGGTGGTTGATCTGCTCGGAACCCAACCGGATCTACTGCTTTGTTTGACGGATGGGCTCGGTTGGAATCCGCCGTGGTGGGGCCGGCAGCAGATCCGCGCAAGCGGGGCCCAAATTGGGGTTTGGAAGCGGCATCAGCGCGGCGATCGATGGCGACACGTTTTCCGGAACGGATACGGTGAAGGTGATCAGCGTCAGCGGTAAGTAGTAAGCTGGCAAGCGGGTGCCGGACCGGCCTGGTTCGAGCAATTCCTGGCCCTGACCAAGGTGGGGTCAAGCCCTCGGCCGACAGATCCAAGCAGGCAAGAATGTCTCGGCCGGACAGCCCGAGGGTCTGCAATTATTGCGCGCCTCGGCCCGCGGGGGTATCATTGTTGCATCAGCGGGAACGCGCTGGCATCCGGTTCGGAGAACCGTGGGTTAGCGCCCAGCGGCTGATTCGTCATGCGACAATTGTCTCTCGAACGATGCTTACTCGATCGACACGGCTTCCGCGGGCTCCAAGCGGCGGCAGTAGCGAATCGCATCGTGCGGACAAACGGTGAGACAACGAGCACAGCTGTAGCAGTCGGCGGCGAACAACCGCCCGGCCACGATATCCTTCGCCGCACCCGTGGGACACGCGGCCCCACATGCGCCGCACCCGTTGCAGCGCGTCGGCGACACGCGGATCCGATACAGGCTTACTCGTTCGACGATCCACGAGACGAAACCAAAGGGGCAGATGAACTGACAGAACGGGCGATACACTACCGCGCCCAGCACGAGCGATCCCACGATCATCACGAGCATGGGCGGGCCTTCAAACTCAAAGTTGAAGAGATTGAACGGGTTGACCGGATGGTACAGCACAAACCCGCGCTTGCCGCCGATCCAACCGAATAGCATCAGCAGCATCAAGGCGAACAGCCCGCCCCGGACGACGTTGGACAAGCCAAAGGGCACTCTCTTGCGTTTCAGACGGCGCAGGATCGGTAGGCTGTAGACCAGTTCCTGCAGGGCGCCGAAGGGGCAAGCCCACCCGCAGACCAGCTTGTTGCCGATGATGGCCAGCAACAGAAAGAACACCAGCGCCCCGACCACGGCCGGGACCGAGGACTGCAGTCCTACCATGGCCTTAAAGACCTTGACGGCGCCTTCCATCGGGTTGGGCGATTTGCCCAACACGAACCCGCAGGCAATCGCCGCCACGACGAGCGTCCCTACGTAGACGGTGCGGGGATACCACGACCGGAGCTGGCTGTAAGCGACGCCGTCCGGTTTTCCCAGCCGTACCAAAAACACCAGTGCCCACAACACGATCGCGGCAAACAGAAAGTACTTTAGCTGCCGGCCGCGGTGCGACCAGAGGTGTGCGGCGACCCCGTCGAGGGCCGTTTGACTGACTCCCAGCTCGGCTAGCGGGGTGTCCATCGAACTGGTTCCCGGCAACCGCAATTCCTTGGCCAGGGCTTTGCCGGTGGTGTCCAGAAGCGGGGCAATCTGGCGGATCGTCATGACCGTGGTCAATGACGGCACCTGATCCACGTCACTTCGAGGCTGAAGGAACCAGCCCACGGCGACGATGCCGGCCGCCGCAATCAAGGTGCCGCAGAGCCAAACAACTTGTGACTTCGAGAGTTGGGAAAGATACGGCATTGTTGATCCTTCGTCGGAAATGATCTAAGAGAAACCATGTCACGGCGCTCAGAAGAGCAAGTATAGTGCCAGACATCGCATTTGCACCGCCGAGGAAAGTCGCAGGAACCGATAGGCCCCTATTCCACCAGACTCCATTCTGTAACCGCGATCCCGAATCCAGGCTTGGTATGCAAATGCGATCCACAGGCGCATAATCAACAGCCGAGGACGCCCCGTCGACACGATCCCAGCCGCTAAGGAGAACCCCATGCATCGTCCCACCATGAATCGGCGAACATTTCTGCAATCGGCCGCAGCGGGTCTGGCGGCCGGTTCCTTCATCGGCAAGCCTGCCGCGGGACTCGCGGCGCAACCGCAGCCGGCAATCACGATCGAGGAGCCGTACCGTGGTGCGGTGCTCAATCACCGACATGGGAAGACGACGGCCGAGGGGTTGAAAATCGGTGTCCGGGGTCACGCCCCGGCCGGTATTCCCGTGACGGTCAACGGTGCTGCGGCTCAGCGCGAAGGCGACCGCTTCGCCGCCGAGGTCGTGCTGCACGACAAGGAAACGGACCTGGTGGCGGTCGGCGAGGACGGGGCTGGCCGGCACGAGGCTCGCACGCGGGTCGTCTGGGACCGGTACTCCGAGCCCCGTTATCGTTTCTCGATCGACGACAACAGCTTTTTCCTCCGCGACATCTGCCAAAAGAATTACGGTTCGTTGTTCGACTGCTGGTACCTGCAGATGCTCCGCGAACTGAACCGGAACTACGGTGCCAAGTTCTCCGTGAACATCTACTACACCACCGGAGACGATTTCAGCCTGCCGCAGTTCCCCGACCGCTATCGAGGCGAGTGGCGGGACAACTCAGGCTGGCTCAAGCTGGCCTTTCACGCACATGCCGACAAGCCGGACCGGCCGTATCAGGATGCGCCGCCGGAAAAACTGCTGGCCGACCTGGACCTGGTGGCGGACCAGATTCACCGCTTTGCGGGTCCGGAGACGTATGCTCCGCCGACCGTGATCCACTGGGGCATGACACGGCCGTCGGCGTTGCGGCCCTTGGCCACCCGCGGCGTCAAGACGCTCAGCGGCTACTTCCGCCTCGGCAGCGCCTACGACGTGAACTACCGCTGGAACGATGAGGTATCGGAGTATGTCTCCCGGCACGATGCCTGGAAGGATTTTGACAGCGGCATCGTGTTCTCACGAGTCGATATCGTCTGCAACAGCGTACCCGTGGACAAGATCGTGCCCACCCTGGAGCCACAGATCAAGGATCCGAACACCGCGGAGATCCTGGACCTGTTTACACACGAACAATACTTCTGGCCGTTCTACCGCAATTACCTCCCCGACCATCCCCAACGGCTCGATGCCGCAATCCGCTGGGTGACCGACCACGGCTACAAGCCGGTCTTCTTCCACGAGGGATTCCTGGGCGGCCGGGAGTGACCGTTCTGATGGCCGTGACTGCCGCAAGTCCGCCCCGCGTTTCCCCTTTCCCCGCCAGATCAGGAAGCCGGTAACCAGCCGGCTGGCAGCGACAAACCAGCTGGCTATTCCCGCCGCCACATCCTTGCCGATGCCCGGACGATTCCGGCTCAGTAATCGCTCGCGACCTCGCCGGCGTTCATGGTGCAGAGGGCGGCGAACGCGGGCAGGGCGACCGCCTCTTGAATGAATTGGATGTGGGCGTCGGCGAACAGGAAGAGGCCGCCGCCGGGGTGGAAACTGAACGGTTCGTTGTCGTTCTTGGCGTTCATCGCGGCGGTACACCCACCCGCCAGTCCGCAGCCTTCGGCCGATCCGTCCGCCCGCGCCCCGTCCAGACTGTACGGGCCTTCGCTGTCCGCCCAGCCGATTCCCTGGTCGTTCGACAGGCTAAGGTCGGCCCGCCGCTGCCGATACACCACCGGCCGCCCACCGGTTTCGACCACGATGATGGTGGTAGACGTGCCGTCGAGAATGTCTGCGATGCGGGTCGTCGAGTTCCGGTGCATGACCGACCAGCGGTTGCCGCTGGTGTACAGTGTGGAAGACAGGTGCGGGTTGATGGACGCCGGTTGCACGCCCATGATGGCTTCGTAGTCCGTCGGAGCGATCGGATTGGCGAACGTTACAGCCGGCCGCGGCGGCTTGGCGATGGCCGACATGACATCCGGCCGCGTGGGGACGCTGGGGCACTGGTAGGCTTTGATCGGCACCGCGGCTACGGTCGGATTCGTCCCCACCCACCAGTTCAAGTTGAAGTCGTACAGTTGCTGAACGCCAGCCTGCTCGATGTACGGCAGGGTGAGCGGCCGCCAGCCGACATACTTTCCCGCCGGGTTCCCAGGTCCGGCTTGCGTCCACCCGGACGCCGGAAACACCTTGTTGACGCCCTCAAAGTTGTGCAGTGCCAGTCCAATCTGCCGCAGGTTGTTCTGACAACTCGCCCGCCGCGACGCCTCCCGGGCGCTCTGCACCGCCGGCAGCAGCAGCCCGACCAGGATCGCGATGATCGCGATCACAACGAGCAATTCGACCAGCGTGAATCCGCTACGGCTCCGCATGGGACACTTCTTTCAAGGGCGTCAGCAATCAACCCGCGGGCGTCGAGCGCTGTCCAGCAGCAGATTCGTCGAGCGGAAGTGATTCCGCCCGAGCGGACTGAAGTCCCGTCTACGACGAAATCAGGGACTTATCGCGCATGTGCCGACTGCCGCTTGCATTTATTTTAGGTCACGCTGAAAAGGGCAGCAAGCAAGAAATGGACTCCCAGGTGGCCAGACAAACGCCTGCGACCCACACGGCAAATGACGAGGCAAACGCGTGCATCATCGCCCAAGGCCCGGATCCCCGGCCTCGCCGATCTGCTCCGTGGCAAACCCGTCCAGATCGACGGGCTCGGCCCAGGCCGGGATCGGCTCCAGGCGAACAATCCGGAACCGCCACCCGGCCAGATCCGCCCGGCAATTCCCGCGCAACTCCAACCGCACCGGTTCGTCCCGTCCCGCCAGCCGCAGCCAGCCGGTGACACGTCCCTTGACGGTATTGTCCAGTTCGCCGTCCACAACGAGGTCTGTAATGCGCCATGCCATGCGGACATCGTACCGGCAGAACAGCGCGAGTGGAAGAAGGCCGACGTTCCGCGTTCGAGTAATACACCAGCGATGAAATTGGTTTCTGATAGCTCACAAGAAACGCATTTTGGTTCACCCGCGCCCTGCGAACCCCGGGTCAATCTTCAACCTGTCCTTGATGTAACTGGTTACGTCCGTAATGACCTCATCGTACTCCGACCGAAAGATCCGCTTGGATTCAACATCTATTCTCACGTCTTGAAGAAACTTCGCGAAATCGGGATTCAGGTCGCAGAGCTTGTTGATTGTCTCCCAGTCGATAGAGTCGCGCAATCTCGCAGGATACAGTATGCGGGAATCGTCGATGTCTTCCAGGTCGAGATGAATGATTCCGATTCCAAAAGATGACGCGAGCCTTTCCATTTCAGCTAGAAAGTCGTCATCCTGTAGAATTTCCGCCGCGACAAGGTAGTGGGACGGCAATGCCCGCGGCGGTTGATTAGGTTGGTCCGGCGTTCGGCAAACCGGGAACAAGCTTGCCCGTCCGCCCACAGGTTTCAGATTCAGGTCGGCCAAGTTAGGGCCTTGGTGCAGCTGATTACGCGCGGCAACGGCCGGTCGTTGGACGCGGTCGCCATCGAAATGGTCACGATTCGAGGTGTCGCGATGCTCAGGGACCCTTGTCAGTCAACAGGATCGTGAATCCTTCTTGTGTGAAGTGATGGTCGTGCGTCAACACTTCCTGCAGGCCATGAACACGCATGGCCTCCATCGAGATGCAATCGGTTAGACTGTACTCCTTGTCGAGTCGCTTTTCGTACAGGCCAAATCCGGTTCTAAACGAGTCGCGTGTCTGCGGCAACACCGTCATGTTGGGGTTGCCCATGATCTTGCGCACGAGCTTCACGGCGACTTGCCGCAGGTCAGGACCGCCTTTCGAGAGAAACGCGAGGAATTCAACCAGCACTTCGTCGGTTGTGACGATATGGACAGGTCCGAGCGTCGGCCCCAAGCTCTTGGCAGCATGATGCCATTCGTCTCGAGGGTTGGTCAGCGCGATCCAATAGAACGTATCTGCAAAGACCGTCTTCATGCACCAGCCTCGTGCGCACCGTAGACGTAAAAGTCATGCCGCTCGGCCCCATCCACGGGCAACGCAGACAGCGCCTGGTCGGGCACGCCTGACAAGACCTCGTCGAACTCTTCCCAGATCGGCTTCACCGAACCATCAAAGGCAGGCTGGCTGCCCGCCAACAGATTGACGTCCTGGATTTCGATGATCTTTTGCACCAGCCCTTCCGATGTGAATTGCCCGCGTCCGATGACGCGCAGTCTGGCAGTCTCATGGTCCTTGAGCGCCGTCGTGATTGCATCTTCGTCCTGCGGGCGGAAGGGCGCTTCGACTTCTCGGCCGTCAGGCAGTTGCAGGGCCATCCGGGGCCTGCTGACCCGAGCCATCGTGACTTCTCCAATCACATCGATGAAATCCTCGTAGGCTGCGGTCGCCCAGCGGGTCAACCGTAGCCGAACGTTGGTATCGTACCGGACCGTTGTCTCCCATCGTGCCGGCCGATGTTCGATCCATTCGTCGTCTCGCAGGGTCTTTCCGTACCCTTGAAAGAGCGAGATTAAATGCTTGGGAAAAGCGTCCGGCAGCGGCTCGTCCTTTCCGGCAGCGTCAATGGTCCGGGCGACGAGTTCCACGGCGTCGTCCAACTCATCTTCCGATTCCCAGAGTTGGATCTTCTCATCCTCCAGTTCCCGCTCCAGCGGAATCGTGGCGCAGTTAGGCTGGACTTCGTAGAAACGCAACAATAGCGAGTCCTCGAAGTTCTTTGGCAATCGTTCGCGGTCGGGATTCACGCGACGCCACAGTTCTTTCGCGACTTCGACCAGCAGTTGCTTGTATTGCAGTAACTCCGGCAGCACGTCGAGATCGATCCCGTGATCCTCGAAGCGGCCTCCGCGAAAAGTGTGGTTTACGACATGTCGGTGTTTTTTAGCCATTCTCTACCTGCCTTTCCCTGGACTCATCGGCATCGGACGTGCCGCCGATTAGCCGCTGGCCCATCGTTACATTCTACGCGAACGGAGCCTGGGTTTCGCTAGGGCTTGGCCTGCAAATCTGTTCGTCGTCCACGGTCTGGAGGGGATGGGCTGCCAAGGTCGGCCGCAAGCTCCGAGAACGGTTGATCCCGAATCGGCCATTCCCGTCTCCACGAAACCGGGTTTCGCAGTGAATCGCCAACAGCACCGCCCGACGAATTGGAAATACGTTCCATGCCGATGCGTTCTAAAAGGACAATTCTGCGGCTGTCGTTCTATCCTCTTCATTGGTAACGCATCTCATTTTCCCTTCCGCAGCTCCAACTGTCCCCACAAATCGGGCGAGAGCATGATTTCGCCGGGGATGTCGTCGACCAGGCCGGTGCTTTGGTTCGACCAGTAGGAGCGCAGGTTCGTGTCGGTGCCGCCGGCGTCGCCGTAGGTGACGCCGAAGTCGGCGCGGATGCTCTGGGCGGGCGCGAGGCTTAGCCCGAGGGACTGCAACGGGATGGCGGCTTTGACTTCGTAGCCGCCGTCGCTGGTCTTGACGTCGATCCGGACGCCGGGCACTTGCCTGACGTCGTCCACCTTCTCACCACGCCAGGGCGAAGTGAACTCGATGGGATTCTCGCCGCCCGGTTTGCGATGCTCGTACAGCACCGCGACGCTCTGGCCGTCGAAGGGCGCGATGACCAGCCGCTTGTCGCCCGGGACCGGCCCGCGGCGTTTGGGATCGGCTGTGGCATCGGTGGCGAACTGGAAATCGACGGTATCGCCAGTGGCGAAGAGCTTGGTCCAGTCGCGGCCGTGGTTGATCCAGGGCGACGGGTCTTGCACGCGGTACTGCAGCCGCAGGTGGCTGGCGTCGGCCTCCAGTTTCAGTTCCACCGGAAACTGCCCGCTCTTGGTCCACTTCAGCGTGCCGGGGATGGCGGCCACCTTGGCCTGATGCCGTTCGGCCACCTGCCGGCGACTCTGACGCTCGGCGGCGGCGATTTGTTCGGCGGTCACCGTGAGGCGGCCCTCCAGGCGGCGGGCGCGATCCAACCCGGTCAGTTCGTAGATGCGATAGGGCCCGTGGCCGATCTGCACGAGGTATCGCCCCGATTTCTCGTCGCGGCCGAAGCTGCCGCCGAAAATCTCGCCGCCCAGGCGGTATTCGTTCTTCAAATAGCTCACCCGCACATCGACAAAGGCCTCGTCGAGATACAAGCCGTCAGTGGTGAGCAGGAAACAGCGGCCATGATTGCCGTTCAGGAACACGACGTCGCCCGTGTCGTCGAAACTCGCCCGCCCCAGGAAGGCCATGTTCCCCTGCATCACGCCCGGCGCGGGCAGCGGCGCGTCGTGCGAACCGTGCACGTCGCTCCATCGATTGGGAAAGGTCCATAACGGCGAGCCATCGGCGGCGTAAGCGTTCATTTCCGGATCGGAATTGAATAGGAAACGGCCGAAGCGATCGCGAACGGTGGAAACGCCGCTGCGTTTGTAACCGGGCGTCAGGGGCACGGGCGTCGTGGACTTGGCGATGGCTTCTTCGAGCGTGGGATAGTCGGGGACGCCGTTGGCGAGGAAGCCGCGCGGCGCGAGGGATACGACCTTCACGCCGGTCTTGTCGGCGACTGGGATCAAAAAGGCGAGCGAATGTTGCAGATGGCCCCAGGCGCCGCCGGCGTAGTCGAGCTGGTCGCCGCAGAAGTCGAACTCCGCCTGCTGTGGCTCGCCGTCGCCGTTGCGGTCCACCCACAGCACGCCCATGCCGCGCTGCGACCAGGGTTTGCCTTCACCCTTTTTGCCGGGCTTTTCACCCGCCCGCTTCTCGGGCCACCTGGCGTAAAAAGCGTCGATATAGGCCTGCGGCGGGTCCCAGTTGAAGGCGTAGGCGAAGTGATGCGTGCCGGCCGTCGCCGCCAGATCCCGCAGCGTGCCGTCGGGCATCACTTCGGCGACCAGCGCGAGCTTCCCGCGTGTGCTGACGAAGGTGCGGCCGCCTTCGCGGAAAAACTGATAGCTGTGCGGTTCGTAACCGCCCAGATGGCCTTCCTGCAGCGACAGCACGTGGGTCGGCCGCGCGGTGCGTTTGTCGAGATCGACGTCCCAGAAACAGCCCAGACCGATCCAGCGGCTCGGATCTTCGGGATCGAAGCCGGATCCGTCGCCACCATAGTGCGGCATGCCGAACTTCTCGACCGCGACCGTGTTCTTCGCGAGATCCCAGGCGAGCACCCGCTTGGGGTTCCAACGCTTCTCGGTGACCCACAGCTTGCCATCGGGACCAAAGCCGAGCCCGGCGGGATGGACCATCCGCTCGGGCACATAAGCGCCGCGATAAGGGCCGCCGGGTTGGCCGTGCATGCCGGCCGGTTTGCCGTCGACGGTGAAATGATGCACCTGATGCGATGCGGCATCGCTGACCCAGAGGTCTCCGTTGGCGCCCACGGCGAGGCCGGAAATGCGCAGGTTGGCCGCGGGAATGACGACGCGCGGATCGCCGACGCGCACCACGCCGCGCTCGGCCGCCGCAAAAACAGCGGCTTTGCCGGCAGCGAGATGTTTCACGCCTTCGAGCGGAATCGCCTCGATCCGTTCGCCCGTTTCGGCGTCGAACACGAGCACGGCCCGCTCGTCCCGCGAGCCGACGTACAGTTTGCCGTCCCGCACCGCGAGGCCGCCGAGATTGAAGTCGTTGAGATCCGGGTGCTTCGAGCCCGGGCCCACTTCCATCGTGTCCACCTCGATGGCGCGGCGCTTCTCGGGGAACTCGACCAGCTTGCCGGACTCGATCTCGTAACGCACCACGGTGATCGTCCAGTTCGCTTTCCAATCTGGACGATTCGAATCGATGTCTTTCGTTCCGCCCCAGGCGAAGCCGTCCTGGGCGCAATACAGATACCGGTCGTCGGCGGCGATGGCGTCGTACTGGATGCCGAAGCCGTGCTGGTGCTCGTAGCCCTGCACGAAGCGGCCCGCGGCATCGAGTGCCAGCAGCGCCCAGCCGCCCTCGGTCACCGGCGAGGCGAAAAAGACGAGCTTCCCGTTGCCGGCGGCGGCGTGCAGCGTGCTGTGGTTCGGCCCCCACGATTCCGTGGTCGGCTCGCCGCCGTTGGCAAAGTTCATCCGATACGCCGGCTTGATGCCCGGATGCGTCATCCCGCGCCAGCGAAAGGTCCCCGGCGTGACGAGGGTGCCTCGCTCGTCGAGCCCGTCCCACATGACCGTCTGGCGGCCTGCCGCAAAGACGCGGCCGGAGACGAGATTCCGCACGCGGCGGCCCTGGGCGTCCTCGATCACGAGCGTGGCTTTGCCCGCCACAGGCTGATCAAAGGTGAGACGGATTTCCTGGCGGCGCGTGTGGACCCGCTCGCGATAGGATTCCAGATCGAAAGGCGCCCAGGTGGCGGGATCGAGGTCAAAGGGCGCGTGAATGGCGCGGCCGTCGAGAAAGCCAAATCGCTCGCGTTGCTGGGGCAAAGCAATCGCCGCAGCGATGCGCACCTGCGACCAATCGCCGGCAGGAAGCTGGAAATCGAACTGGCCGTCCGTCTGCCGCGCCTGGGCGTTGGTCAGCGTCCAGGCGTGTTGGGCATTGGCAACACCGATTTGGACGGCCGCGTTCTTCAACGTGCGCACGGACAGTGTGACGCCGGTCTGGGGATCGATCGTCAGCGCCAGGGCCAAGGGAACGCCAGCGGGGCGGCTAACGTCCTGAAAATCGGCCTCCGTGTGCGTGGCGGACTTGCCTGTTGCGGCCGGTGCCGGGGCAGCTGTGAGGTTCGCCGCCGGCGCCGGATGGGCGGCATATTCGAGTCTGACCAGCCGCTGGCGGCCGGATTCGTAAACCGCCACCCGGTCACCCGCCACGGCGATGGGGCCTGGCGAGGCGAGACCGTCGTAACTGGCCAGCTTCGACGTCAGGGAATCCAGCAAATGCACGCGGCCGCCGGCCGTGTCGCTGACGCCAAGACGAACGCCGTCGCTGTGAACGAACAATTCGCCGCTGCCGAGATCGCTCAGCCGGGAGACTTCCTTCCAGCCGGTTGCGCCCGCCGGCTCATACACGATCACTGCGCCGCGACCGGCTGCCAGCAATCGGCCGCCGAACCACGCGAGGCTGGTGCATTCGGTCAGGCCCGGCAGACTGACCGGCGCCGGTTTGCCGGCCAGTTGTCCCTCGCTGCCGATCCCCAGTTCGAAGGCCGAACCCTCGCGCGTTGCCACCACAAGCCGGCGGCGGTCGCCTTCGATCACCGCCGCGGCGCCCGTCACCGAGGCGGGCAGGTCGAAGTCCGGCACGCCCTGGGTTTCGAGACGGGACCAGCCGCCGACGTCGATCAGCGGCCCGCGGGCGAGCTGCACGTATTGGTAGTGTTTCTTCAGCAGGCAAAGCGTCTTGCCGCCGAGCACCACCGGCTGGGCGGTGATTTCCGGTTCCTTGTCACCGATGCTGTGCGGCGCCTCGGCGGTATCCTTCCAGCGCCAACTGCCGCGGGGCGTCCAGAGATTGCCCGCCGCGTCCAGGGCCAGGCCGGTCAGACCCGTGAGGGCTCCCAGACGGCGCGAGACCTCGAAACGCTGCTCCTGGCTGTTCCAGGTGAGCAACTGGACCACGCCGCCCAGGCCGGAAACGGCGAACACATCGTCTCGCACGCGGACCAGGCCGCGTCCGTTGGTCAGGTCGGCGCTCTGCGGCAAATAACCGATGAACGAGCCCGACGCACCGCCCAGCACCACGCCCGGCTCGGGCTCAAACCGATCGTTCATCCGGTTGATGGTCCCGTGCCACGAGTGGCTGAACCAGTAGTCCCCGATCTTTTGTGGCCGCTCGCCTCGGAAGTCCTTCGGGAACCCGCTGACCGGCTGGCCATCCTTCCAGGCGCGCACCTGGTTCCCGCCGAAGACAAACACGGTGCCGTCCTCGCCGATGTGCAGCCACGCCACGTCACCTTCGGGTTTTGCGAGGGGCGTGCGCGAGCCCGTGGCCGGATCGAACCAGAACAATTCGCCCGTGTTCTTGTCGAACAGCACCACGCGGCCTTCGCACGCGCTCGACGACATCATTTCTGCGGCGACCTCCAGACGCTGCGGCGCTGTGCCCAGCGCGGCATCCAGCGCCAGCGAGTAAATCGCCCGGCCGAGCTTGAGCAGCAGCCGGTTTCCCACCCGCGTGAGTTGATCCTCACGACTCAGGCTTTCGGCTATCTCAAAACTCGCCAGCAGCCGCCCGTCGAGCGCATAGCGGTTGAGCCGCGAGCTGCCGCCACGTTCCCAGATCGCCGATTCGTCGTCGATCACCGGTCCCATCCCGGGGGCCGTCTTGTCGGCGAAGGCCGCTGCCGACTCGGTCGAGTTCCCCAGCGCCCCGGCAAATCGCAACTCACCCGCCGCAGCCACGTGGAAGAGGAAGCCGGAAAGGAAGATCGCCCACAACGACGCAATAGCAGAGCGTGAAAGCGGAAAGCGTTTCATAACTGGCGGAATCCCTGAATGGCGGACGATGTTGGTTCGGGAATCAGAATGCAAGGGACCTGTGGCAGCAGTTTACGCGAAATCAGGCCGTCTGTGATAGTGATGGGAATCCCGGTGCGGGAATGGCGGCACGGGAATGGCACCGAGGTGTGGCCGTGATTCCTGGCCGGTAGCCGCATTCGCCAGAATGCGGGAACGCGGGGAAAGCCCGCATTCTGGCGAATGCGGCTACGCAGAGGTTGCCAAGACCACCCCTGTAAAGGTCGGATTTCTCAAGAAAAGCTGGCAGACGATTCAGTTGGAGTACAGCCTTTAGGCTGCCCGGACCCGCGAAGCCCGCCGCCGATACACGCTAAAGCGTGGACTCCAACCTATTTGACACCTTTACTGGGGTGGTTGCCATGACGCCTGCCCACACACCCAGCCCGGATGATTCCCAAGGCATCTTACATCCCGCCCCGGACGGTTGTACCTTGGAACCAAACAGGCCCAATCAGGAGTGCAATCACAAGCCATGAAATCACAATCCCTCTTCCTTGTTCTTACCACTGCGGTGGCGTTGGCCGCGCCGCGGTTCGTCCACGCGATAGATCTGGTGCGCAGCGGCAAGCCCGTCGCCACGATCGTGGTTTCCACGCCGCCTACCCCCGCCGAGGCGACGCCCAAAGGGGCCAGGCGGAAGGCGGTGGAAAGCGATGAAGCGCTGGCCGTACGCACGCTGGTCGAGTGGGTGCAGAAGATCACCGACGCGGAGCTGGCTGTCGCCGACCATGCGCCGCAAGGTGCGCCGGCGATCTACGTCGGGGCGGCCGCGGTCCAGGCGGGGTTGAAGCTGGATGACATTGTCAGTCCGAGCCGGGAAGGACTCCGGATCGTCGCCGATCCGCGGCGCGTGCTGATCGCGGGGCAAAGCGAGGCCGCGACGTTGAAGGCGGTCTGCCGGTTCCTGGAAGAATTGGGCTGCCGCTACTTGATGGACGGGCCGCTGGGCGAAGTCTTCCCCCGCGCGCGAACCCTGTCGGTCGGGGCCTTGAACATCACCGAAAAACCGGGCCTGCTGTGGCGCAATCCCAAAGGTCCGTCGTGGAACGCGCGGCTGTGGAAAGCCTGGAACGGTGCGGGCGGCGAGCCGTTCGGCCATTCGCACTCCTGGAGCGGCTACGTGTCGCCCGCGCTCTTCGAAGACCACCCGGAGTACTTCGCGATGGGCGCGGACGGCCAGCGGAAAGCCGGGGGCTGGATTTGCACGTCGAACCCCGGACTGCGCGAGCACTTCGCAGCCCAGGTCGTCGCCGCCATCGAACGCGGAACGCGCCACCCCTCGCTGTCCCCGACGGACGGACGCGGCTATTGCCAATGCCCGGCCTGCAAGGCTCAGGACGACCCGCAGGCGTTGGAGCCGTCCAGCGGCACCATCTCGGTCTCGAACCGCTACGTCGATTTCTTCGACGCAGTCGGCCGGCGCGTGGCGAAGACGCACCCCGAGTCCGTGCTGAGCTTTTATTGCTACGCAGACTACACCCAACCGCCGACCGTGCATCGGAAGCTGCCGCCCAACCTGTGCGCGATGATCGCGCCGATCCGCTACTGCCGCCTGCACCCGCTCGGCCATCCCGGCTGTGCGACCCGCGGGCAGCAGGTCACGATGATCGACGGCTGGGCCGGAGTGGCCGGCCGGTTGGGCTACTACAACTACATGTACAATCTGGCCGACGGCACGCTGCCGTTCTTCAAGTTCAGCGCCTGCCGGAAGGAGTTTCCCTACCTCGCCGACAAGGGCCTGTCGTACATGACCATCGAGGTGCTGTCGAACTGGCACATCTACGGCCCGCAGATCTATCTCAGCCTGCGGCTGGCCTACGATCCGCATGCGGACGCCGCCGCCATCATGGAGGACTACTGGCCGAAGTTCTACGGGCCCCGGGCCGCGCCGCACATGCGGGCGTACTGGATGGGACTGGACGCCGCACAGCAGCGGCTGACGACGCACGCCGGCAGCTTCTTCGGCCTCGCTCAAATGTACACGCCCGAGTTCCTGACGCAGTGCGAAGACTTGCTGGCCAAAGCGGCCGCGGCGGCTCGGGGCCACGCGGTCTACGAGCAGCGCGTCGCGCTCCACGCCGAGGGTCTGCGCAGCGCCCGCGCTTACCGCACCCTGTGCGATGCCATGAATCGAGGCGACTTCGCCGCGGCCCTGCGGGAATACGAACAGACCGGCGAACGCCTGCAGGCGGTCATCGCCAACAACGGGGCCAATCGCGAATACGGCACCGCGTACCTGGAACGCTTCCTGAGCAAAACCGTACGGCAGGGTGCCGAGGCCACGGCGCCGCCGAATCGCCTGCTGCAAGTCTTGCCCGACCGCTGGCGATTCCACCTCGACGAAACCGACACCGGCAACGGCCAAGGCTTTCACCAAGCCGATTTCCAGGACGAAGCCTGGCCGCTGGTGGCCACCTACAGCGCCACGTTGGATACGCAGGGCTACGACCAATACACGGTGCTGTGGTATCGGACGCGGTTCACCGTGCCGGCCAAGCACGACCGGCTCACGATCTTCTTTGGCGAGGTGGACGGCGCGAGCGAGGTCTATGTGAACGGGGAGAAGATCCCGGTCCCTGAGCCGGCGCCGAGTGCCCCAAAACCCGCCGCGACCGTCACGCCCGGCGCGAAACCTCCGCGCGCTGGCTTGGCCAAAGCCCGGACCCCCTTCGAAGTGGACGTGACCGCCGCCGTGCGGCCGGGCGAGAACGTCCTGGCGGTGCGTGTCGATCACTCGAAAATGACCGAACTTGCGCTGGGCGGGATCATCCGGCCAGTCCTGCTGATCGCCAAACCGAAATAGGCTCGATCGGCCTGCAGGACCCGGTGCCGCGCCAAAACCATCGACGTCCAACCCGGAACGGCAGCCACGGGTGCCGCCCGAGTTTCCGCGCGTGAATTCAGGGGACAGGCACTTCGAGCTTCAATCCTCAGCGAGCACCTGCCGTGACGGAGTCCTCGCTGGGCGCCGATTTCAAACCCACGGTATTCAGGGCAATCACACGGTAGGCGTGCCTCGCGCCAGGCTCGGCCTTCGTGTCGGTAAAGCGCATCGGCACGAGCGGCTGGGTGGGCGTGTCGCTGTACTGCAGGTTCTGGAAGATGGGGCGACCGAAGGGGTTCTTGCCTTCTTCGGGAACATTCGCAAGGAACTCGCCGTCGCGCTCGACGATGAAGCCGGCCAGGCCGCTCTCGAGATCGGCTTCGGCCTCCCAACTCAGTTCGTTGCCGCTGATCCGCAGGTTCGTCGGCGCGGGGGGCGGCGTGGTATCCGTCACCGCCGTGTCGTGGACGTACTGCATCCAGGCTCGTGCGATGGACTCATTCGGCAGCCAGGCGGCCTTCCCAGGGTCACCATCGAACTTTGCGGCTGGGACGGCGGTGGAGCCGGTCGGCTCGGCCAGCCACGCGCCGCTGGTCGGCATGTCCCGGAGCGGATCGGTGCCGACTTTCGGCAGGCGAGCACTCAGGCATGCATCGAGCCAGGGAATGGCGAAATAACGCTGATTGCCGCACTCGTGGCTGGTGAGCGGATCGACGGCCACGCCGATGAGGCCGCCCTTGGACCGTACTTCGCGGAAGAACGCTTCATTCGCCGGCCACACGCCCGCGAAACGGCCGTCTTTCACCGTGACGCCTTCTTGGGTGCCCGGATTGCACATCACCGGCACCTGGAGCGCGGCATCGGGCAGGGTGTGGGCCTGGATCCCGATTCGCGCCGGATCGGGTTTCAGCAGCGGCACACCGGAACGCAGCCAGGCGGCGGCGACGCGTTCCGGGTACAGCAGCACCATTCCGCCCGCCCAATGCCCGCCGCCGCTGTGTCCCCACAGGGCCCACGGTACCTCCGCCAACTCCGGATGGCCGGATTTCGTGCCGAGATCGGTCAGGCACTTGCGGAACGCGGCGCCGGAGCCGTTGCGCGGATCGCACCACATCTGGCAGTCGGCCTTCTCCGGTTGCTCGTATGCGGGAGCCAGCAAGGCGCAGTCGTGATTCTTCGCCAGCGTCTGCCAATGCAGGTCGAAAGCGCCGGTCAGACCCGACTTGCAAGATCCTTCGCCGCACCCGTGTTGATGCACGATCACGCCGCGCAGCGTCTGTACGTCCCGGGGTATCCAGATCGTGTAGTTGACGGGATAGATCAGCTCGCGCGGTTGCGTCGAAGGCTCGTACCGCACGCGGTAATACGGCGGGTCCGCCGGCGGGCAGACGTCATACGGTGGCTGCTGAGCCGGCGCGGTCCCGGTCAGCGCGATCAGGATGACCGCCGTACGACAGACGGCCGTCCGGCAAACGTCCCGTAGGAATTGCCTTGTAGGGCGGGCACCACCGCCCATCCGAGTCAGTGAGTCGGGCAGGAGTGCCCGTGTTACGGCAGACGTGCGTTTCATGAGTGGGTGACTCCGGCGGATTGAAGTTTGGTACGAGGTGAGCTTTCATCGGGGGCCGCATCTGAAAGGTAGATTCACCGAATCCACCGAATCCACCTTATTCACCGAATCGCACATTGCTCCTGGAACAGCGTCGATCCAGACGTGGCGTGACTCGAATTATACCCTCTCGAAGACCGGCCCGCACCTCATGATTGACGGGCGAATGAATGTCCGCCAAGATGGCTGACACCAGAATCATAGGAAAGAAAGCGGTGACAAGTCACTCGCACTCCATCGATGGAAAGGAAAAATGCATGAGCGTGTTTTTCGGGAATCGACGTGAGTTGCTCGCGCTGGGCGTGGTTTTCCTATCCGTTGGGACAAGCTTGTCGCAGCGGGAAACGGGCCAAGTTCGGGCAGGGGAAACGCCACAGACGTTCGCTCAGATCGCCCGGAAAGTGAATCGGCCGGCGGGGTTTCCTCATGCTTCTGCCGTGTGCTTTTCCAGCCGCTTCAAGCATCCGGCCAACGACAAGGATCCGCATGATACCTTTCGAGCGGCGGCCGACTTTCACGCCACGGGGTTCTACTGGATCAACGGGCCGAACAAAGAATGGTTCCTGGAGATCAAGCGCCGCGGGTATCCTTTCCAGGGATGGCTCAGCACGATCCTCCCCGACACCCTGTTCGGCTCGACTCGCCAGCAAGGGCGAATCCTGAACGAACAGGGAGAGCTGGTCACGGGGCCTTGGATGCGCGCCTGGCAAGGCTGGTGGGGCTGTATGAACAGTCCTGAATACCGCGCCGTGTATCTCGATTACGTCAAAATGTACCTCGACGCCGGCGCCGAATCGCTGCAGATGGACGATCCGGGCGAGAACTACACGGCGATCCAGTGGGGAGGCTGCTACTGCCCGCACTGCAAAGAGAAAGCCGCCCGGCTGGGGAAATCGCCTCCGGAGATCCAGAAAGAATCGACCGAGGAATTCTACCGCTGGATCCGCGCGGAAATGGATAAACATGCCGGCAGGCACGTGCCGTTCTCGTGCAACAGCCATCCGGGCGACCGTTACTTCTTCGACGAGGTGTTCGATTTCGGTGTGGCCGAATTGGCCGAGGGGCGGGCTCGGCCGGAGGCCATGTACCAGGCCGTCCGCAGCGCGGAACGCCAAGGCAAAGCGCAGATGTTCACGTATGTATCGAGCCAGACGCCGCTCACGCGTGCCGCGATCGCACTAGCCTACGCCTGCGGCAGCCACATCATCGTGCCGTGGGACGTGTACATGGGCACCGGCCTCCCGCGGTATTTCGGCCGGGCCGAGGACTACGCCGACCTATACGGCTTTGCTCGTGCCAACGCCGTCTACCTGGACGGTTATGAGGATGCGGCTTGCCTGATGCCCCAGCATGCCGACGACCGCTACCATCGTGCCCCGCTCGCCGTCCGCGGCGGTTCGCAGGACCTGAGCCTGTTCGTGCGCGCCGTGCCGGGGGACGCCGATGCGCCGGTGGTGATCCACTGCGTCGATACCGGCGAAGCCCCTCAGCCGTTTCGCCTGGGCATCCACCCCGCGAGATTTTTCGGCGACCGGCCGATCACGATCGACTTGCTCGTGCCGGCGGGTTACGATCGAGCTGACCACGAGCGCGCCGAGCAGACCAAGTTCTTTACCGCCCTGTCCGTCCGGAAACACCTGGCCGCGGGTTACGTGACGGAGGTCGAGGTGCCTGCCGTTTCGCCCTGGGGGATAATCGTGATCGCTCCGGATCCCGCCGCGCCCAAGGGCGTCTGGCCGCCCGCGGTGCTGACCGATGACGCGGGCGCCTACTCCGCGACACTCGCAGTGACCCTCGACAGCGCGACCCGGGGCGCGGTCGTCCGCTACACCCTCGATGGGACGGAACCAACCGCGTCGTCTGCCGAATATGGCCGGCCGCTTGCGCTCACGGCCGACACGACGGTCAAAGCCCGCGCGTTTGTGCAGGACGCCGCCAGCGAACTGACGACGGTCTCGTTCCGCAGGACGAAAGCGGCTCGCATGGCGACCTCGCCGGCGGCCGTCGCCGGCCTGTGCCTGTGGCTCAAGGCCGATGATCTGCTGAAGTCGCATCAAGCGGGCGACCCGATCGCGCGCTGGCCGGCTCAGACCGGTCCGGCGATGACCGCAGAGCAGGTCAAGCTATACGACGGACAAATGGCAACCGCGCCCGTGTTCGAACGGGACGTCATCAACCAGCAACCGGCCGTGCGATTCCGCAGCGGCACCGATCTGTTGGTGATTCGCGATTTCGCGAATCAGCGTCTGGGAGGCGCATTTACGGTGTTCCTGGTCACGCGTGCCGAAGATCCGCTGTTCGGCGCGTGCGGCAATGCGCTGAACGGCAACGGCGGCATCCCTCGGCTGTATCTGATGCGGGACGGCTTTACGTATCACGCCTCCGGTGTCCACATCGGCACGCTGCCGAACGAGCCCGCGATCCTGTCGTACACGCACGACGGCGCCGATACGATCGCCGCCTGGCTGAACGGCACGCGCGCGGCTGCCGCTTCCGGCGCCGCCTACGCGCCGGTGGGACGCTTCGGCGGAGGTCATCTGGCGATTCCGTTCTGGTGCGGCAACACGTATCACGGCGGCGCGGTCGCCGAGGTGATCGCCTTCGACCGGCCACTGGACGACGACCAACGGCAGGGTATCGAGCGTTATCTGGCGGAAAAATACGCTTTGCGAACCGTCAAGATGTGGCAGTGATCGGGAAGAGTTTCCCCGTTCCGGAACGAACGATATACTATTTCCAGGGAACAAAATCAGGCGTCTTGGATCTAAGCTGTTGACAACAAAGGCTTTCTGAATCCTTGATCCAGCTGCCAACCCGATCCGAAGGTAATGCAATATGTCCGACGATAGCTTCAATCCGTATCACGAATGGCTGGGGCTGGACCGCTCCGTACAGCGTCCCAACCATTATCAGTTGCTCGGATTGGACCCGACCGAACAGAACGTCCAGCGGATTGCCGAAGCGGCCAGCCGTGCGATGGCCAAGGTGCGGAGTTGCCGGCCCGGCGATCGAGGATCCCAATGGGCTCAGTTGCTGGAACAAGTCACGACGGCAGCCACCTGTTTGACCGATCCGGGGCGGCGAGCCGAGTATGATCGTCAGCTGGGCGGCGGCCCCGCGGCAGCCAGGAGCTACAATCGTCCGGCTCCGCGCAGTCGAGTCGTGCCTGCCGCTGGCGGGGCCTCCGCCGCGCTGCCGATGCAAGCTCCGCAAGGTGTCCCCGCAGCGTATCCGCAAGGGGCAGCGGGAGCCGGTGGGTACTTGGACCCGATGGCGCCCGTCATGTCGGCGGGGCCGGCAGGGGCAGTACCGACGTATGGACAAGTTCCCAGCTATGGCGCGCCACAGGCTCGCCCCGCCACGGCGGCGCCGATCTATCCCTCGGCCCCGGGCCAGCCCCCGAGCGGCACGCCTGTGGCGCCAGCCGCCGGCGGGTATGGATATCCAGCCACAGCCCCGGGACGTATCCCCGCCGGAAGGCCCGTGGTGCCGGTTCCCGCAACTCCAGCGGCGCTGCCGGGCCGAGAACGAAGCACCGCTTCTAAGGTCCGGAGTCGCGCCAACAACTCGAACCTGGTGATCCTGGCCGCCGGCGCCGGTATCGGCATGTTGCTATTGGCGGGCGCGATTGTCGTGATCATCCTGTCCCGGAAATCCGATGGGCGGAATGGCCCCAGGTACGCACCCGTCGTCCGCAGCCAGCCGATTGCCCCTGTGCCCGTTACGAGACCCGAAATGTTCCACAGACCGGCTCCGTCGCCCCGGCCGTCACGCCCCGTCGTGCGCGCGCCAAGGAACGTTGTACCAAGACCGGAGACTCGCGATGACGCCGCACACCCGGTGATGCCCGAGGCTGGCGGTCCCGATCCGAGGTTGAACCCGGTCCCGTCCGGGACGGCGACGGACGTGTCACCCTCGTCTGCTGGCGAGATGTCCGCGAAGACCGAGGTTCTCACGGAACCCACCTTCAGTCAGCCGAGCACCAACCTGCCGCCGGTCTCGCTGCCTGCCGGGATGCCCGAAGCGAAATTCGCGCCCGATGCTCCTCTGAGTCTGCCGGCCTTCCCCGCTGGTCCGACCCTTGGGCAACCCGACGAAGCCGGGCCTCGGCCGCTCGCGCCGGAAGCCAAACCGGCGATGTCTGACACGACACCGGAACCGCCCAAGCCCACGGAGTTGGCAGCACCTCCGAAGCCCGCAGCGCCGGCACCCGGCGCAGCCGGCGTGAAGCCGGACGAGGCCGCCGCGATTGCGAAAACGCTCCAAGCCGCTCACGCGGCGATTGTGGATGGCAAGTACGACGCGGCGATTGCCGAACTGGACAAAGTCGCCTCGTTGCCCAAGCTGCCTGAGCATCACGCCAAGTACGAGCGATTGACGCTCTTAGCGGGTTACGCCAAGAGCTTCCAGGCGGCGTTGAAATCGGCGGTTGCCGGGCTGCAGGCCGGTGATGAGATCGAAGTCGGCAGCAGCACCGTCGTCGGGTTCGTCAGCGCGGCCCAGGACTCGATCACACTTCGCGTCACCGGCACCAATCGCACCTACTCCTTGGAAAGCCTGCCCGTCGGCCTGGCCGTGGCTATCGCGGACCGCTGGCTGAAGAAAGACGATCCGGTGTCCTTAGCCATTAAGGGCGCTTTCGTGGCGTCGTTAAAGGACCTCGACGACGAGCGCAAGGCCAAAGCCCGCCAGTGGCTGGAGGAGGCTTCCCAGAAAGGCGTCGAAGGCGAATTGCACAAAGTGCTCGATGACACGTACGACCTGGAAAAGGATCTGAAGTAGCCCCATGTTCTTGCTTCCACATTCTGGCCCTCGCTCCCCATCCTTGATGCCAACTGCTGGTCATCGCCGAATCCGGACCGCGGCCTGTTCCGCGATCCTGCTGCTGGGGTGCGGAGCGTTCGTCCACGGCCAACAGACGATCACGCAGCTCGAAAATCTGCAAATCACAGGCACGGTCAAGACGGTCGGCACGGGCGTGATGACCGTCACCGACTCGGCCGGCAAGGACATCGAACTCAAGATCCAACCGAACGATGAAAAAGGCGTGCCTCTGTCGGGCACGCAGGCCGTGATCAACTTTCCGGCGAAAGTCGAGATCCGCGGCATGCTGACGCCCGAATCGTTGACGCCGGGCACGCTCGTCCGGTTCACCGGCCGAGTCAATCGGCTGGGACGCACGGAAGGCGCTGTTACGCAGTTGGTGGTCTTCGACGAGAAGCGTTACGACTTGGGCGTCAAGGTCGCCAAGGAACCCGGAGAACGCAGCGGTTTCGCGGAGGGTACGATCACCGGCGATGTCTTTTCCTGCCGGGACAATCGGCTGGTCGTGAACGTCCCCACGACCGAGTACGCGCGGAACAATCGCCTGGCATTCAGCCTGAGCAACGACGTGGAGATTTCGCTGGAGAGCGACGACTATCGCCGCGCCAAGGCCGGGGACAACGTCGCGCGGTTGTTGGCGGCGCGTTTTTCGACGGGCGATGCCGTCGTCAAGGAACTGACGGTCGAGGTCACGGGCGACGCGGCGCCGGCGCCCCAAACGGCGTCGGTCGATGTGAGCAAGTACCGGCACCTGTCCGACACAGCGTCGAAACCCCGCGATGTGCGCTCGGCCCACTTCTTGCTGCACACCGACGTGTCCGACCGCAACGCCCAGATCCTGCTGGACACGCTGGAGACGATGATCGTCCTGGTGTCGAACTATTTCGGGCGGCCGCCCGCGGGGCTGATCGAGTGCTACGTCGTGCGCGACTTGCAGCAATGGCCGCCGGGACTGATTCCGCCCGAAGGCGTGGCGAAAATCTCCGAGCCGGCGGGCGTCACGCTGTCGGTGCGATTGGGGAACGTCGCCAGATCGATCGTCTATTCGTGCGACAAGGTGGGCGTGGTGCAGCACGAATCGATCCACGCTTACTGTCAGCAGACCTTCGGCGACACGGGACCGACGTGGTACGCCGAGGGCCTCGCCGAGATGGGCCACTATTGGAAAAAGGACCAGCTGGCGGTCGAGATCGATCCGGTGGTCATCAACTACCTGAAGAACTCTCCGCCGAAGAAGATGCTGGACATCGTCGCCGCCGGCCAGGTCACAGGCGATTCGTGGCAAGCGTATGCCTGGCGGTGGGCTCTGTGCCATCTGCTGGCAGGCAACCCGAATTACGCCGGCCGGTTCAAGACCCTGGGGATCGCCCTCATGAGCCAGCAGCCTGGCGTTTCGTTCGAGACCGTCTACGGGCCGGTGGCGCGCGAGATCTCTTTTGAATACGATTTTTTTGTTCAACATCTGGACAACGGCTATCGCTCCGACCTCTGCGCTTGGCAGTGGGGACGGAAGTTCCAGTACTTGCCCAACCAAGGTTACATCACCGTCAAGCCGGCCGCCAAATACGGCTGGCAGGCCACCGGCGTCAAACTGGCCGCCGGGCAGTCCTTCGACTATGCAGCGAAAGGCACATGGAAGCTGCAACCCGGCGGCGACGACCTGACAGCCGACGGCGACGCCAACGGGCAGGGCCGCCTGACCGGGATCATCATGAAGGACTTTGCTCTGAGCGAGCCCTTCGACCTCGGCACCCGCGGCACCTGCACGGCACCCCAAGAAGGCGATCTGTACCTTCGCTGCCGCGACCGCTGGAGCCAGATCGGCGATAACGATGGTACGCTCAGCGTGTATCTCCGGAAGAACTCCGTGCCGTAGCAACGCTGACGAAACAACTTCCTCATTCCAACAAACCAGCCGCCGAGCTCTAGCCGGAGGTTCCAAGTCTGTGAGTGGGATGCCACGGGCTTGCCCCGTGGAGGCTCACGGTTCCAGCTACACACGGGCGGCCCCACGCCCCTTTCCTCCCCCCCCGCTTCGCCCGCGGCGGCTCCGCCGCCGCGGGCGAAGTGGGGGAGGCGGGAGTAGGACCCGCGTGTAGCGAGAAACGCAAGTATCCCCCGGACAAGCCGGGGGCATTCACCAGTTGCGGCCTGCACTCGCAACGCCCCGGGGCAAACGGGGAGGTCATTTCGGTCCACGATGCTACGGCCCATGTCGGCGGAATGTCCGGCGGAATGCTTTCGCCTGCCGTTCGGTCTTGCTATCCTGATGCGTCTCGACCCGCCATTCTCTCAGGAGACTTTCCCATGTTGCATCGCCGCCGTTTTCTCGCCGCTGTCGCCGGCACCGTCGCCGGGTTCCACATTGTTCCACGCCGGGTGTTGGCGGGGGACGAGCAGACGCCGCCCAGCGAGCGGCTGAACATCGCGGGCATTGGGGTTGGCGGCCAAGGCAGCGGCGTGTTGCGGCAGTTGGCCGAATTGGGCCAGAACGTCGTCGCCCTATGCGATGTGGACAGCAAATACGCCGCGCACACATTCAAGACTTACCCGCAGGCGGAGATCTTCCAGGACTATCGCGTGTTGTTGGACAAGCGTCGCGATATCGACGCGGTGGTGATCGCCACGCCCGATCACATGCACGCGCCGGTCACCGTCGCTGCACTGCGGTCCGGCAAGCACGTGTATGTGGAAAAGCCGATGGCACACAGCATCGAGGAGACTCGGGTTATGACCCGCTTGGCGCAGGAGACGGGCCTGGTCACCCAGGTCGGCAACGCGGGCCACGCCGGCGAAGGACTGCGGCTGACGCGCGAGTGGATCCAAGCCGGGGTGATCGGTGCGGTCCGCGAAGTCCACTGCTGGAGCGACCGTCCCGGCACCTTCTGGAAACAAAACCTCGAGCGCCCGACGGAAACGCCGCCCGTGCCGGACACGCTGGACTGGAACCTGTGGCTGGGCGCCGCCCCCGAGCGGCCGTACCATCCCGTGTACTGTCCCCGCGCCTGGCGTGGCTGGTTCGATTTCGGCACCGGCGCCATGGGCGACATGGCCGTTCACAACATGGATCCGGCTTTCTACGCCCTGGACCTGGACGCGCCCACCGGGGCCGAAGCGCAGACCAGCCAGCCGCTGATGAAGGAATCCTACCCGGCGTGGTCGATCATCACTTACCACTTTGCCGCCAAGGGGAATCGGCCGGCGGTCAAAGTCATCTGGTACGACGGCGGCAAGCTGCCGCCACGTCCGGGCGATCTGGAACCGAGCCGCCAACTGGGCGACAATGGCATCTACTTCGTCGGCGAGCGGGGCACGATCCTGGGCGGCGGCTGGTCCGGCACGCCGCGGCTGATCCCGGAAAGCCGCATGAAGGAAGCGCAACTGCCGCCAAAATCCATCCCACGTTCGGCCGGCCATCACGCGGAATGGATCCAGGCGTGCAAGGAGCGGAAACCGGAAGGCGCCAAAGCTGAGTTCGCCTACTCCGGGCCGTACACCGAATCGCTGTTGGTAGGCAACTTGGCGCTGCGACTGCAGAAGCCCATCGAGTGGGACTCGGCCGCGATGCAAGCCACCAACGCGCCCGAAGCGGAACCGCTGATCCGCAAGACGTACCGGGCCGGCTTCGGGATTCAGGGTTAAGTGACGGTAGGTCGGCCTTTCCAGGCCGACGTGTGACGGCCTGGAAAGGCCGTCCTACGCTCATTCTGGCCGCCTACGCGGTCTGCCAGTATCCGCCGCGGGCGTGGTCGTACACGGCCTCGCACCCGCAGCAGGATTCGCCAAACCGGCCGTCGCGGAACTTAAGTCAAATCGTTGGCCACAAACTCCATTTCAAGCGTGTCGAATTCTCTCCTAAGCGATGAAAGGTGGGCAAGATCAGCAGCTAATCGCGCGGCAAGCAAGTCGTCAAACGCGATCTCTGGGTACGTTTCTCGCAGTCGCCAAAGTCGAAGAACGTCCGTCGCAGTCAAATCGTAGGTTGCAAGCTTGGCGACTAGCGGCAAGGTGGGGTGACAGGTGGTCCGCTGCTCTATATCGAAAAAGTCACGATTCGGCAAAATCACAATTTTGTCGAGATCGCAAGTCACCCTTGGAGGTATTTCCGTGTAATCGATTGGGATCCGGGATTTGATGTCGAGGGCCGAGCAAACAAAATCGGACGGAGGTGGCGTTCCATCGAAGTACACGGAAATCCTCTCCGATCTTGAAACGCCGAGAAGTCGATCAAGGACCAATCCACCATAAACAAACCATTCCATACCACGTCCTCCCAAAAAACTCGTCCGAAGCGTTTGCTGTCAAACCCCTCGACACATCCTTCTTTCCATTATGCGGACTGTCCACGTGTTCTCGCCCTCCCGTTGCCTTAGCATCCAGGCGGAGAAAGCCTGATGGGGCTAACTTTCCGTTTGTCTGGAAATCCAGTCCCTGTGGAACGTGGGGATTCTTGTGTAGTCGAGTTTGGAATATCCCATAGCCCTCGTTAGCTTGTCCATAACTTAGTCAAGTGAGTTCCAGATGGCAAGCGGATGGAAAAGTCAGTTTTCACTCAGGAATACGCCGTTTTGGTTGAACTTCTTCGCGATTACCGCTTGGCCGCTGGGATTACGCAGGCCGAATTGGCGGACCAGTTGTCCCAAAGCCAGTCGTTTGTCAGCAAGTTTGAGCGCGGCGAAATTCGTCTCGATTTGGTGCAAGTTCGGCACATTTGCTTGACTCTGGGAACCGACTTGGCGGCTTTGGTCGAGCGTTTTGAGGTCATGCTCCGGAGGCGGTCCCTCCGAACGAGCGAGCACGGTTGATTGGCGAACGGCCTTCTTGGCTGGCTTTCGCGTCACTGCGCGGCATTGTTGTCCACCGTTTTCGTCGCGACGGCGATCTGGGGCGTACCCTCCATGTCTCGAAAAGATGAAGACTCGCCCAGTACGACAGCGAACCTCGCGGCCATCCGAAGCGCAAATGCCGCTGTCATTAGCACAATCCTCGGCATCGTTAGCTTTATAGCCTACATCGCATCCGCGATACTTGCCGGCGAATACTCCACTTGGCGAGCAGTCGTCGTCGCTGCCATCATTCTCGCCGGAGTCATCTTAGTAGTGCGTCTGTTGCGATGGCTGATCATCGCCAAAACCCCCGTCGCGGAGAATCTCACGTCTGGGAATCCCCCGCATCCGTTGACGCGGTACTTGGCGTTGCTCAAATGCACACTGCTACGGCGACTGGATCTCCACTCGATCGATGATCTGGACAAGGACTACATTTCCCGATCCGTCCGCAATTTAGACTCTGACAGATCATTTCCTGATTCCGACGAGTTGCTACGTTTCGTCGTTGAACACGGCGGAGCCGTCCTTCTGGGCGCGGCAGGTGCTGGGAAGTCCACCTCTTTCTTCCGTCTCGGCGTGCGTTTGTTGGATGCCCCATCGACCGGCCAAGACCCGCCGTTGCTTCCAATTCTGATTTCCGCTGATGATCTGATGGACGGGTTGCGCGAGGTGTTGGACCGCCCTCACACGACCACATCGGTCCAGCAACCATTGGTCGAGGCCATGTGGAGACAGTTGTTTGAACCGTTTTCTGTCGGTCCACCTCCCGCGGATCGCGGCCAAGTCTTCCGGCAGTGGTGCGGCGACGCATGCCCCATTCTGCTGATCGAAGGTTTCGACGAGTTTCCCGCATCGATTCGGGGCACTGATCTCCGCGAAGCCGTCTTAACCGCGTTGTGCGAACTGAAGCTACAAGTGCCGCCACTTGTCATCGCTATTTCCAGTCGCCCCGAATGTCGTCACCAGTTGAAGTCGCGTCTTAGGTTGCCTGAGCTGAGTTTGGAACAGATTTCCGGCGATGACGTCGGCGATTACCTCCAGAGGCGCTGGCCAAAGCTCAGATCGCATGCGTCGGAAATCGTTCAGGCCTTTCATGACAAACTGGATTCACGCCCGTTGTACTTGTGGCTCCTGTGCAAGTACCTGGACGAGCGTCCTGAACTGGATTTCCGGGGTGGCGTCAGTGACATGGACCTCTTGAAGTGGGAGAGCGAGGGACAAATCTCCGCCAGGAGTCGCTCTTGGGATCCGAACGGATTATTTCAGCGTAAATTGTTGCGTCGTGCCGCCTCGCTCCTTTGCAGGCAGGCGAGCTTGCAGGAGGATGACTTAATCGCGATCGCTAATGACGTTCTACCAGAGCAGCAGCGACGAGTGGCTCCTGAGTTGGTGCGAGTTATCAAGACATCCTTGAAGTACGATCTCACCCGAAAAGCGTGGTTCTTCGTCCATGATGATTTCCGCGATTATTGGCTCAGCGAGGCGATCAGCGACAGCCTGTCGTCGAGTTCTGAATCGACGACCGATGATTCGCTTGCCATGGTCATGGAACTGCCTCGAGTGAGGGACATGAGCAGGGAATTGATTCTAGTCCTGCCGTTACAAGATCAGGAGCAGGTGAAAGAGAATCTAATGCGCATGATGGCAAAGGACCGCGGGCGGCCGGCCTTACACGATCGCACCGCACATTCGCGCGGAGCTACTGCGTTTACGATTTTTCTGGACTGCTTTTCGACCAACGATTTGCGCAGCAGTAGCTTCGAGGGATGTTGTTTCCAGGGGCTGGACGCGAGTGATGCAGACCTTCGCGACCTGCGGCTCCGTGAATCCGTTCTCCGCGACAGCAATCTCTGCGGCGCGGACCTACAGAACGCGGATTTACACGGTGCAGATCTGGACAATGCCCGACTCTGCGGAACGGATTTTCGCAGAGCCGATTTAACCGCCGCCAGCTTGCGGAACGCCGAACTTGGAAAGCTGCGCGTCGAGGGATCTTCTCGTCTCGGAGAGCCGACGGACTTCGGGGGCGCACGGCTCGCCCAATCAAAGTGGTTTAACTACCGAATCTGGCTCGATGGTTTCATTCAGTTCTGGGACGCCGAGGTCATTCAGAATCGCTATCTCTGCTTGGCCACGACAGGTGCGGGGGGCCCCAACGATTTATGGGTCATGGACCTTGATCGGTCCCGCGATTCCCGCATCAGGCTGATACCGTCTGGACACGAAGCTGGCGTCGTATCGCTTTCTTTTGATCTGCAGCGTGGACGGCTCGCCACGGCAAGCCGTGACAAGACGGTACGCGTAAGTCGACTTGACTTACTGCAAAATCGACAACCCGACGACCAATCTGCCGTCTTAAACTGCTTTGCCAACTACCCTCGTCGGGCCATTCTTTGCTCGGATGGAGAATGGCTCGCCGTTGCCGACCGCGCGGCCCATGTGTACTTCTTTGGCCTGGATACAATCGGCGATGAGAAAAGTCTCGACAGGATCCCGTTCGCAAAGCATTCTGGACCCGTCATGTGTTTGGAAGCAGCGGGCCCCTATCGCATTTGCAGCGCGGGCTACGACGGGAAAGTGGTCTCATTCGTCGCGCCCGGTGTCTGCCGACCGCCCCGTCAGGAACGGCGCTGGCAGGCAACCGAAATCGCCGATCTTTCTCTCGCGCAGTCGAGTTCCTCGGTCATCCGCGCCCTGCATTTTCACGGGAACGCGTCGGTTAACCAAGACGACGGACTTTGGATTGGCGACGAAAATGGAGACCTGCACTACTACGATTTCCGAAGATTTCGGAAACATCTTATTCTGAAATGCAGCAGCGAAATTTTTGCATTGACGACATCACCGGACGGGTCACGATTGGCAGTCGGATTATCGATTGGTAAGGTCGTCATGTACCGCGTTGCGGTCGGCCTCGTGCCGCAGCTTTCCCTCGAACGTGAATTCTCGCTGGACGACGACGACATCGTTCGGAAATTGATCTTTCTCGACGAGGGCCACCGTCTTCTTGCGGTCTCCTGGGGAGGGGCGATCCGTATTTGGTCGATCGACGATGGCCAGCTCACGTGGCAGTATGACGTCAACCCAGACGAGTGGCACCCTCAGCTCGATAGGGACAAAGTCAGATTCAGCGCACCGGAACAGATTGATACCATCTCTGGCATTTCAGCTCCATTCAGAGAATACTTACGTCGGCTTATCTAGAACCTATGGAACGTATCATCCAACAATTGGGGCCGGACGGCCAAATTCTCCAATTTGAGAATTTCCCCGGATTGTACCCCGTTAACCGCTATCAGTCGCTGGTACTTGCGCAAGTGGCGCACTCTGAGGTCTTGTCGTTCTCCGCGGCTCGCTGGCTCCCGCTCGCTGATCTGCGGGTCATGGAAGCTTGTTGTGGATCGGGCCCGGCGGCCATTTTCTTGAAGTCGGCCCAGGTTGGGCAAGTGGTGGCGTCGGATATCAATCCGAAAGCTCTCGATGTATGCCGACACAATGTGCATCTCAATAAACTGGCATTAGATGCGGTAGTCGAATGCGACATCCTAAATCCGTCGCCGGACATGCAGTCTCGGTTCGATTTGGTCGTATGTAATCCGCCGTGTGGGCGCAGTGACGACTGTCCTGCCGATGCCTCGGATGATTTCCGACTGGCAGTGGACGGAGGTGCGGAAGGCATCTCGTTCGTCCTCGACCTGCTGGATTCCGCAATGCGCTGCCTGCGCTCAGGCGGTCGGTTCCTCGTTGTTTTGACATCCAGTACCCCATTCCGTCTGGTGGAAGCTAGATTGAATCAGCAGTATCCCGGATCTTGGCGACTGGCTCACCACACCCCCATCGCGCAACCGTGGAAGAAGCGTGATTCCGCCAGCGCAGATCGCTACCTGAAGCTCGCCGAGAACGGAGAGGTTTTTGTCTGGGATGGCAACGACGGCTGGATCTGGCGTCTCACCTGGATCATCGTCCTTGAAGACAAAGGAATTGTACCGCCACAATTCGCATCAAATACTCGACTTTGGCTCCGCAACGCATCCTACGATGTTCCGGACCAAGGGTACCAGCGGCTCTTGAAGGCGTTCGAGCAATGACCCTCGAACCGCCATAACCTTGCATTTGCTCCAAGGACATCCGGTCAACGGCGAGCGAGCCCGGTCGCAGACTCGTCGGGCCGATGCCAATATCCAACGAAACAATGAAACGGCGGTGTCAGGCAGCCATCGGTGCGTCCAGTCTCTTGCTGGCGACTCTCGCCACGGTTTCAATGTCATAGAATCGGCAGGCTTCCATAAGCATCCGGCACTCGACCCACATGTCGCCGTCGACGATCGGCATGAACAGATCATGCACGTTATCAACCCCCAAGTAGAGCGAGACTCCTGCATCGATCAGTTTGGAAAATGGAGCAATCGCGTTGTGCAGCGGTGCCGACATCTGCAACTGCTTCATGCTCAGAGCCGCCGAGGGACAAACGATGATTCCCACCCCAGCGTCCTTGAGCAGTGCAATGATCCTATCCTGGTCGTTTGCGGGTTTCGCCGCCAACGAGATTGCGTGAACCCCAAAGACCCGCCCCTCAAGACCGTGCTCGATCGTCTTGCGAGCCAAGAGTTCCGATTCATTTTCGAGAGGATTGTTCTCCTGATCGACATGAACGTCCAGGCACTTGTTCAGGCATTTCGCAATATCCATAATCGTGTCGAGATGCTTCTCCGGGAACGGGCGATCTCGCGATGGAAGGCCACCCACGAAATCGGCAAGCTCGCACGCCTCCGCAAAGTACCTTCTTGACTCGGCGTCGAGCACCCCTTGCAGAGGCTGGATGCCGACTTCAAACGTAATCTTGTCCCGAAAAATTCTCTTAACTTCTAGGGCTGCTTTGATCGGAAGAAGCTTCACCGTGCTGTCTGCGTCCACCATCGTACGGCAATAGGTCGTGCCTTGCTCGATCATTTTGCTAACGCCGCGAGAAATCCGTTCCACAAGATCGCCATGCGTGTAATTCTCCTTTAGGAATTTATACAATTCCCACTTTTTCTGCATGTCAACCTGCCCCAACTTCAGATTATCCATCGAAATGAGATAAGCCTTGTCGAAGTGAGCATGGTGACACGCAAACCCACCGTGTTGTGCCACCAACTCCAGAAACTTAACCTTCAGATTCCACGGCTCGGCTTCTGTCCGATTTGCGTAGCTGTATCGGTTCCGTGCGTGATCTAGAACGATCTGCTCAATCGTCCGAATTGCAACATCAACGTCCGTGATCAGCGGAATCCCATTCTCAATCGCTAAGGATCGGATCAGGTTCACATCGGTTTTTTCGTCGTAGTCGTGGTCTCCCGTAAGCACGTTGATGACGAGGTCAAACTGATCCTGTTTTAGCAGCGACAGAATGTTGGGATCACGCTGATCCGCAATCTTGTAGATTAGGGTATTGGGTACTTTATGACGATCGAGGAAACGGGCCGTGCCGGGGGTGGCATAGAGATCGACGCTGAGTTCGAGCAGCTTAGTAATGGACGAGAGCATTCGTTCCTTATCGCCTTCCTTGCCAGCGCTAACAAGGACTTTTTTCTTGCTACGCCGGCCCAGGAGTTTCACATTAAAGGCGAGTAGATCGAGTGGATCGGATGTTCGCATGCCTTGCTCCTTTACCTTCTTGGTGGTCTCAGAGTTAGGACGCCGCCCTCACATGAGCAGCGCAATGCTTGCAGGCCTTCGAGCGAAGTCGACTCGCGATTGCCGCGATCCTGCTGCTAGGACCTCGCCGACGCGACGTTGTGCCCAAATTGTAGCGGGATAGCCCGTCCATACAACTCCAACGCAACTTATCGAGCGCCTCGCAATGGTTGTCGCGACCACCACGCAGGGGTCGTCCAGACCGGCATACCTGCTGAGCATGTGGCGCCGTGGTCTAGCCGACTTCATAAGTTATACGCCCATGCTGCTGAGACCGCGAGACCAGGTCCAACGAATATAGGCCGGCCAGCACAAATTCGACGCACGAGGCACGCACGGCCTCGTCCTCCGACGCATTGACCTCGAACGCCTTGTCCCAGACCGGGGGAACGCGCTTCAGGCGGGCGGCGTATTGCGCCGATGGCAACAGATCGCCGACGTCGATCTTGACACCCTTGTTGAAAATCTCCGAGATCTCCCCCAATCCGTGCTTGTCGACGTACTCTTCGAACACGACTCGAATTGCTTCGGCGGTCACGGAATCCAGCACCTGCCGCTCGGTCATCTGGTGACTGCCCATCAAGTCCAATTCGAGCTTGCCGAGCGACGACGAGTAGATCCGGCCCAGATCGCTGATGCGGGGTACGGCCGGCCGTTCGCCCAGCAACACGCCGCGCTGCCGAGCGCTGGCAATCATCGTGCGGTAATTGGCGATGCTGAACCGCGCGCTGATCCCCGATTGCTGGTCCACGTATTTCGACTTGCGGGCTTGGACGGTGATCTCCTCGACGATTTCGCGCATAAAGTAAGGCACAACCACGGGATAAGGGCCGCCCAGATCGAGTCCGGCCTCCTGCTGCATGATCTCGATGCCCTGGTCGCGCGAGCGCGGGTAGTGCGTGTGAATCACGGAGCCGATCCGGTCCTTGAGCTGCGGAATCACTTTGCCGCTGCGGTTGAACGTCGACGGATTGGCGGAAAACAGCAGCATGATGTCCAGGTCGAACCGGATCGGATAGCCGCGAATCTGCACGTCGCGCTCTTCGAGGATATTGAACAGTCCGACCTGGACCAACTCGTCCAACTCCGGCAACTCGTTGACCGCAAACAGCCCGCGATGCATCCTGGGGATCAGGCCAAAGTGCAATGCCTGTTCGGTGGACATGCTCTCGCCCCCCGCCAGCTTGGCCGGGTCAATCTCGCCGATCACGTCGGCAAATTTGGTGCCCGGCGCCAAACGCTCCGCGTACCGCTCGTCGCGATACCACCAGCCGATCGGCACCTCCTCCTCGCGATGGGCCGCCACGAACCGTTTGCAGACGCTGGTGATGGGATAATACGGATCGTCGTGGAACGGGGCCTGCGGAATGTCGATAAACGGGATATACTCGTCCAGGAACCGGACTAGGCAACGCATCAGGCGCGTCTTGCCTTGTCCCTTTTCGCCCAGGAACAACAGGTCGTGGCCCGCCAGCAGGCCCAGGCTGATCTCCGGGATCACCGTGTCGTCAAAGCCGATGATGCCCGGAAATAACTCCTCGCGGGACGCCAGCATCCGCAGGAAGTTGTCGTGGACTTCACGCTTGACGGACTTGGATTGCCAGCCGCTGTCCCGCAGCGATTTCAAATTCGACGGTCGTTCGATGTTGGCGGTCATTGGATTTCCAGGGGGTGATTTGACTTGAACTTAGGCATTATAGACCTGCGAGGAAGGAGGCAAGGCGGGGCCAAATGAAGGACGATCGATCACGGGTTGTCTTGGAACGGGTTGTAATGGAGCGTGGTGCGTTATACGCTGCCATCTGATTGGCCGGCCGAACAACACGACTGTGGTCAAAGTATAACCGTCGAATTGGAGGAGCAGCCCATGCGTAACCACCGAGTCTTGCCTCTTGTCGCCTGCGGCCTTGCCGTGTGTGCCGTCTTGCTGTCGCGTCCACTGGCTGGGGCGGAGGTGATCCGCGAGCCGGTGCGGCTGATGTTCGACACGGACATCGGGAACGACGTCGACGACGCGATGGCCTTGTGCATGATTCACGCGCTGGCCAGCCGCGGCGAGTGCCAGCCGCTGGCGGTGACGATCACCAAGGACAACCCCTATGCCGCACCGATCGTGGATTTGCTGAACACGTTTTTCGGCCGGCCCGAAATCCCAATCGGCATGGTCCGCGGCGGTGTGACCTCGCAGGACGGCAAGTACCTTCGCCAGATCGTGACGGCGGAAGACGACGGCCAAGTCCGTTATCCGCATAAACTGCACAACAGCCGCGAAGCCCCCGAGGCAGTCGGCCTGCTCCGCAAAACCTTGGCCGGACAGCCCGACGGATCGGTCGTGCTGGCACAAGTTGGGTTTTCCACCAACCTCGCCCGGCTGCTCGACAGCCTCGCCGACGACGTCTGCCCGCTGACCGGCAGGGAACTGGTGCAGCGCAAAGTGCGGCTGCTGTCGACGATGGCGGGAGCGTTCGGTGACAAGATGAAGGGCCGCAAAGAGTACAATATCGTCACCGACGTCGAGGCGGCCCGGAAGTTGTTCGCCGAGTGGCCCACGCCGATCGTCGCTAGCGGCTGGGAGATCGGCAACGCGATCAAGCACACGGCCCGCAGCATGCAGGAAGACTACCGCTTCGTGGCCCGGCATCCGCTGGTCGAAGCCTACGACTACTACCGCGGGCTGCAGAACGACCAGCCGACCTACGATCTGACGAGCGTGTTGTACGCCGTGCGGCCGGAGCGTGGTTACTTCGATCTGTCACCCCCGGGACGAATCGTGGTCGAAAGCGACGGCACCACGTCGTTCCGGGAAGAGGCCGGCGGACCGCACCGCTACTTGATTGTCGATCCCATCCAGATCGCCCGCGTCCGCGAAGCGCAGGAGTGGCTTTGCAGCCAGCCGCCGGGCAAGTGACCGACATGGCAGACCGTGAATTCTCAAACTGGGCTTGCAGTTTTCCAAAGCCTCCCCCAGGCCGCAACGGCTGGCCGTGGGGCGAACCGGTCCAACCACTGCCTCCCGAGATGCCAGACGGCTCGCCCTGGCCCGCGATCAGTCTGGTGACGCCCTCGTTCAATCAGGGCCAGTTCATCGAGGAAACGCTCCGGTCCGTCCTGCTGCAGGGCTATCCGCGTCTGGAGTTGGTGGTGATCGATGGCGGCAGCCGGGACAACACCGTCGAAATCCTCCGCAAGTACGAACCGTGGCTGACGTCGTGGGTCAGCGAGCCCGATCGCGGTCAGGCGCACGCCATCAACAAAGGCTTGGCGCGGGTGACGGGGGACTACGTCGGCTGGCTCAACTCGGACGACTACCTGCTGCCCGGCGCCCTACGGACGTGGGCGGAATTGATTCGCGCCCAGCCCCAAGCCGTGCTCTGGGTGGGGGCCACGCAGTTGATCGACCGGGACGGCGACCTGTTGGAGTTGCACCGTCCCAAATTGGGCGACCAACGCGCCTTGGCGATGTGGAATTTCGAGGCCGAATTCTATCAGCCCGGGTGTCTCTTCAGCCGGCATGCTTGCGAGCACGTCGGCGGGCTCGACGAACGGCTGCATTTCGCCCTCGATCCGGATCTCTGGATGCGGCTGCGGGCGATGGGCGAATTTGCGGCGTGCGACGTCCCCGTCGCTTGCGCCCGGATCTACCCGGAGGCGAAGTCTCAGCGCGACACCGCCGTCATGCAGATGGAACTGATTGCCATGGCATTCCAGCGGGGCGAACCCGAGGCGGCGCGCGAGCGGCTGATCCGTTTCGGTCAGGCGATGACGGACGCCTATCGCACCCAGCGGCAATCGCGAAAGCTCAGGAACCGGCTGCGGACCTATTTCAAGCAGCGGATTGTGGAGCCGGCCGCCCGCCTGCTGGGCAGATCACGCCCTCGTTAATCAAACCGCGAGCATCCGTCCGGCCGCAGCCAAACGCAGATCCAGAGGTAGTCCCAACGAATGAGGGCATCAACGAATCACCGTTGACGATTCGTTGATTCCTTCATTCGTTGAGGAAAAATGCGCGCAGGAAAACAAGAAATCTGGAACTTGTAATACGAATGTGCCATCCTCAATCGCGTGGGGTACAAAACGAGCTTGACGGACTTCCCCCGTTATGAATAATTTCGGCCTTGCTGGAGATCGAAGTCTTGACAATGCAGATCAATGGGATGCAAACGGCAGAGCAGTGGATCAGGCGTGGCGTGCTCCACTACAAGTCTTCGATCCGATCGCTTCGTGCGGCCGCGCGGCGAGGTTGGGCGGGCTGCCGCGAGTGGCGTGCTGGAAACGTGTGCCGGCGGCTTGTGGCCGCAGGGGCTGCCGAGCGGATTCCGGAAATTCGGTACTCGTTGATCTTGCCCGTCGGCAGCGAGGACGAGGCCGCCGCCCGGCAAACGCTCCGCTCGTTGACGCGGCAACTGCACGCCGGATGGGAGTTGATCCTCGTTCCGTATGCCGGTGGCGCGGACTGGGGCGAGGACCTCACCCGCGACGAGACGGTGCGCCGGAAGATTCAGGTCGTCGTGCCGGATGCCGCGCCCCATGTCGCCGCCGCGATCAAGGCGGGTCTGGCGCACGTCCGCGCTCCGTGGGTGGGGTTCCTGGAACCAGGCGACGAATTGGCGCCCGGGGCCTTGCTCTGGATGCGCTGCTATCAGGCGGACTTTCCCGCGGCCCGCTGGCTATACTCGGATGAAGTGCTCCGCGGTAGATGGGGCCTGGGCACCGATTGGCAGTGCAAGCCGGACTTCTCGCCGGAGCATCTGTTGTCGCGGTTCTTCACGGGCAACTTGGCCGTCTATGCTCACTCCTCGCTGGCCGACTTAGGCGGTGTGCGTGAGACGTATGGGGACGCGGCGCTGTACGACCTGTGCCTGCGTCTGGCCGAGCGGTTGCCGGCCGGGCAGATCGTCCACGTGCCCCACGTGCTGTATCGGCGCCGTCCTCGCGACCAATCCGTGACCTGGCAGGAAACGCTTTCCGCGAATCGTCTGGCGGTCCTGCAGGATGCCTTGGCCCGCCGCAAGCTGACCGCAACCATCGACCGGCATGAGGGCGCCTCGAAGCTGCCGCGTATCCGCCTGCAAACAACAAGCCGCCCCCAGACGACGATCGTGATCCCCACGCGCAACCACGTTGACCTGGTCCGGCCGTGCATCACTTCGCTGCGCGAGCAGACGCGGTACGGAAACTACGGCATCACAGTGATCGACAATCAATCGGACGAGCCGGAACTGCTCGACTACCTGGCGGATTTGTCGCGTCAGGGCGTGGTGCAGGTGCATCGTTACGATAAGCCTTTCAACCATTCCGAAATGCACAACGAAGCGATCGCCGGCCTGGACTCGAAGTACCTCGTTCTGCTGAACAACGATGTGTGGGGGTTCTCTGCAGGCTGGCTGGAAGAATTAGTGGCCACCGCCGAGTCGGACGACACGATTGCCGCCGTGGGAGCCAAGCTGCTGTATCCGGATGACACGATCCAACATGCCGGTGTCATCCTGGGAATCCGGGGAACCGCCTACCACGGACAACGGGAATTGCCGCGGACCAACGACGGTTACTGCGGCCGGGCGAATGCCCTGCAGGAGTATTCCGTCGTGACGGCCGCCCTGGTGCTCATCCGACACGACGCCTTTCGGCAAGTGCAAGGTTTCGATGCCCAGATGTTTCCCATCAGCTACAACGACGTCGATCTGTGCCTGCGCCTGCGGCAAGCCGGCTACCGCTGTATCTATAATCCGTCGGTCCAGGCGTATCACTTCGAAAGCAAGACGCGCGGGCGGTCGCCGTTGGAGGAGGAGTTTTGCCGGCGTCTGGCCGAACGCTGGCCCCAGCACATACACCACGACCCGTTCTACAATCCCAACCTGTCGTCGCGCCACGCATTTCGGACGACGTTCCAGCGGGTTGCAGCGGAGGAACTGGCAGCCCGACTGCGGGCCGCCGAGGCATAGCTCTGCGACTGCGCAGAAATGAGGTATTCAATCGTCTGCGGATTTCACCAAAGGTGATACTGCAAACCCTTTGGGCAAATCCGCGGACACGCGGAAAACCGGCGGGCTTACGCCGGCCGTTCGCCTCTCGGAACGCAACTACGGGGCTAATTCGCCGCGGGCGGCTTTGGCGCTTCCGTCGGGGGTTGCTCCGTCGCGGGTTGCGTTTTCGCCTTCTGACTGTCCAGTTCGGCCCGGGCGCGTTGCATCAGGCTCCTGACGGTGCTTGCCTTGGGGCTGTCCGGAGCGGCATCGAGCGCCTTCTGGCCACAGTCGAGGCTCTTCTGGAATTCCTGTTGCGCGGCGTAGCAGACCGCCTTGGCAAGCTGCGTTTCCTGCAGTGGTTCTCCGGCCAGGCCCGGGAGCGCCAATGCCTTGTCCAGCGCCGCGTGCGCCTCGTCGAGTTTCTGCTCCCGCAACCGGCTCTGGGCTTCGCTCAACAAGACGCGGATTCCGTACTTGCTCTTCAATCCGGCCTTGTTTTCCGCGTCCAACGCCACGATCTCCTGCGACCACTTCTCGGTGTCTTGGGCCAGGTCCGGATCCGGCATGGACGTGGACAGCTTCACCCGGGCGTCCAACAGCTGGTCCAGCAATTTGGCGCGATCCAGTCCTTGAGCGGCGTCCAGTTGAGCCTTGATCTTGGCGACGGCCTCCTGGCCTTCGGCCATCGGAGTGAAACGCTGGATCATGGGCTGAATCTTCGCTGCCTGCGCGCTGTCCGGGGCGGCCGCGATGGCCTGCTTCAGGCATGCCACGACGGCGACGAAGTTCTGCGAGTAGAAGAAGCACTCGCCTTGGGAAAAGTAGGCGTCTTGCTTCAGTTCGCCGCTGATGCCGGGCAAGGCCAACGCTTTGTCATACACCGCCTTGGCTTCCTCGTGCTTGCGGTTCTGCTTCAACGCGTCGGCCTCGGCCAGCAATTGCCGGAACTGGTACTTGACCTTCAATCCGGCCTGGTTCTCCGCATCCAGCGTGACGATCTCCGCGCTCCAAGCCTTGATGTCCGGGTGCTCGTTTTCCAGCTTGCCGTAGGCCTCGATCAATTGGTCCAGCAGCTTGGCGCGATCGCGTCCCTGGACGCCGGCCAATTCCGTGCGCATCCGGACGATCGTCTCGTGAGCCGTGGCGAATTCTGTGAGGTGTTTGAGGTATTCCTCCGGTCCGCCGGGACGATAGCCCGTGCGGGCAATCAGTTGGCCTTCGGCGTCCAACACGAGAATGGTTGGGAATCCTGCGACGTCAAACTGCTGGGCAAGCTGGTCGTTCTGGGCCTTGAGTTCCGCGGGCAATTCCTTCGTGCGTGGAAAATCCAACTCGACGAAGACGAACCGCTGCGGAGCTTCCTTCAGGAAGGCTTCCTGATCGAACACCTCTTGCTTCAGCTTGATGCACCACCCGCACCAGTCGGAGCCGGTGAAGTTCACCAGGAGCATTTTCTTGTCGGCCCTGGCCTTGGTCTTGGCATCCTCAAACTTGGTCTGCCACACCTTGGGCTCGTCGCCTGCGACGCAGGCGAGCGTACACAGCGATATCAGGCCCAAGACCGTCCCGGCCAATACGCAACAATTCCGTCTGAACATATTGAACTCCGCAAAAAGGTGTGACGTGCGTGTGAAGCGAATAACGTACCGCGAGCCCAGGCAATCAACAAGCAGCGACGGCGCAGGGCAGCAAAAGTTTTGTCTATTCCGCCATCACTTCTTGCAGGGCGAGGATCTGCTGCGCGATCAACCAGCGGTAGACGTCGAACTCGGCCGGCGACCAGAGACCATCGTACTTGTACTTGGTTTGGACGCGGATCGCGTTCCACACGAATTGCAGTTCGCGTTGGGCCGTCTCCGCCGCTTGCTGACACGCGGCCTGCGGACGCTGCCGGGCGGCGGCGATGGCCTGCTCCAGCGTGTAGATGTAGCGGTGGTCGTCGTAGCCTTCGCGATAAGCCTCCCACATCGCCACGGGGATCGGCGTGCCGTCGGGCTCGCGGCGGTTGAAGAAGTCCATCGAGCTGCCGTCCAGGTAGTTAAACGGGTCGCCGGTGCTGGACGAGTAGATCCACGGGATCAGGGTCAGGAACCCGGACCGCCAGAAGCCGAAGCCGTACGTCATCCGCGCCCCGGTGACGGGCGTGTGATCGTTCTCGCCGTTGACGTGATTGGGATAACACCAGTACTCCACGCCGCGCGCTTGCATGTCGGCCTGGATCGTCTCGCGGTCCGGTGCAAAGGGCTGCGTACACCAGATGTCGACATACGGCCGCAGCGGCTCGAACTGGTCGTGCGTTGGATCGGCAGTCACGTACGTGCGCACGCCAGCCGCCTTGATCGCTTTGAGAACCTTGACCATGAAATTCACCGCCGCTTGATCCGTGCTGGGCTCGTCCACCGGGTAGTACAGAAACTCCGGCCAGCCGCGTTGCCGTCGTTCGCCTTCGACCGCTTTCACCAGGGCGGTCAGTTCGCCGCCAAATTCCTCCGGCGGATCCTGCACGCCGCGCAGATGGCTGCCGTAACGTTCTTTGACATACTTGGCATAGACCGCTTCGGTGCTGATGTGCATCACGAGCGGGCCGCGGAAGCCGTGCTTGCGGCCCAACTCAAGCTGTTCGGCCAACAGCTCCCAGCGGAATTGAAACTTGCCTTGAGCGTCGGCCGCCGAACTGCCGCACGACAGGACCACGTTGCGCGTGCCGTGCGCGACCATGTCGGCGTATTCGAGTTCGGCGCGGCGGCGGAAGTACTCCCGCGAAACGTCATCGTCGGCGCGGGCCATCAGATCGTACGGATGCCGGTAGTAAATGCCGAACAGTTTTTCCGGATCGTCGCGCAGGGAGAAAGGCAGAATGCGCAGTGTCACCGGCAACTCGGCCTTGCCGCCGGAGCACTCGAAGGTGACCTTGCCGGTATACGTCCCCGCCGGCGCGTCGTCCGGCACGTGCGCCGTCAGCCAGAACCGCGCGTTTTCGCCCGCCGTCAGATCCAGCGACTGGAAACGTTCCAGCACGTCAGGCACCACGCGATAGCGGTAGCGCACGGTGTAATTGGGCCGCGCCCGCAGGAAGCGGACGTGCCGCACGTCGATATTCGCGGCGGGCACCGGCCCGATGTCGCTGACGGTCACGCGGGCCTCGTGCAGATCGGCCAACGGGTACACGACGAAGTTCAACGGCTCGAACTCGCCCGGCGTGGCAAACAGGCGAAGTGCCGGATTGATGTCCTCCGGGCGGGGCTTGGTGTGCGGATAGACGCATTCCAGGTAATGCCGCGAGTACACGACGAAACCTCGCTTTCGGTCGGCCTCCTTCGGTTCGGGCAGCGTGCCCGAGTCGGGTTCCGGATCTTCCTTCCATTGAGCCCATTCTGCGGGCGGCATGCGATAGGTCCATTCCTCCAGCGGGCCGATGATCTCCTGTTGGACGCGAGCCGCATCCGCGGCGGTCCACGCCAGACTGGCGCAAGCCACCCACTTGCTGCGCGGCGTGAAACGGATCGCCAGCGGAGCGTCGCCCGCGCGGGCGTGGAACCGCAACGCACGAAACTGGTATCCGCCCTCGATCTGTACCCGCTGCCGGTCATCCCCGACCTGCACCGTAAAGTCGAAGTACTGGCTGGACATCGCTTCGCTGGTGCCGCACATCACGTACAGCTCGACCTCGCCGGGAGGCATCTGGATCAGAAACACGGCCTCGCGGTCGCCCAGAATGGCGTCTTCGGTGATGGGGTTGGTCCAGATCGGCGGCGGCTCGTCGAGGCCGCGGCTGCGGTTCTCAACGAGACCGGTGTAGGCCCGTGCCAGGGGCTTCAAGCCGTCCTTCGTCTGCCAGCCGAAGCCAGTTTGCGGGGAGAAGACACTGTCCGGCGTCACACGCGTGAAACCTTCCCAGACCGCCGAATGGCCGCTGCCCAAATCGAACAAGCTCGGCGCGGCGGGAACGCCTTGCGCGGCAGCCAACAGGAATGCGAAGACAAACCCGTTCATCGTGTTTCCCTCTTTATTTCCAAGGCGACTCGACCCATCGCACGGGTCTGGGCGAACGGGGCGGCGTCAGCCCAATGCCGCTTACTTCGTAGCGGCACGGCGCAAGCCGTCCGGTATTACAGTCGGAAAACCGGGCGGCTTGCGCCGCTCCGCTAACAAGAACGCCCCCAAATGGTCTCATAGTAAGTGGCATTGGGCGTCAGGCCCCCGGTCTTTCATTTCCACGGCGATTCAACCAGTCGCAGCCGAGCGGCGGTTTCCGCGCCGCCCGCAGCGCGTGCCACCACTTCATAATCGCCGGGGGCCAACTGGACGCGGCTCAAGTCGATCGTCACGCGCTGCGGTCCTCGACCGCATGTGGCGGCCGTGTGGGCGGCAGACTTTCCACCGCACCGCAATTCGCAGACAACTTCCACGCGGTCTTCCGCTTTAACTCCGGCCAGCTGGAATCTCACGGCCAACTGCTGTGCGTCGGTGAACAGCACCGCGTTTTCCGCAGCCAAGTCCAGCAGCGTCGGCTGGGCGTAACGGAGCAGCGCGATCTCGTCGAAATAGAAGTCCAACTGGTCCTGGTGGCGGTAATTGGATTCCGATATGTGAACTTGCATGAGCCGCACGTCCCCGCGGCGCGGGACTTGGCTCAGCGGGATCCGGACTTGCACCCACTCGCCTTTCTTGAGTTCGCTTAACGGGCGCGCATAAGCGTCCTGCTTGTCGGGCGTGTGCAGCGCCAGGCCGACCGGATCACGCGGCAGCGCGGTCCGCGAGGTGCCGGTGAAAACCCAGAATTGAAAATAGTCCCAGTCCGACCAGTCGCGGGCCGCCGCATCCCGCAAGGCACAATTGGCGCGGGGCCAGCCGATCGGGTATTTCGCCTCGCCGGCAAAGTGGTCCACCGTGATGTGCCAGTGCAGCACGGGCGAGCCGGTTCGCGAGGGGGAGGCCGCGGTCTCGACCGCGGACTCCGGGGCCGACCACTGCGGCGCCGATTCCGGTCCAAACACGATCCGCTTTTCCAGCGGCGGTTCTGCCGCCGCCGCGTGGCTGCCAAGCAAAGCCGCCAGGAGCAATGTTGCGGTGTTGATCCGGAACCGCGGCGAACAGACGAATGTCGGATGTCTCATGATCGACGGCCTCAATCCTAGCTGTAAACGGTCGAAGGAAGACCTCGCGCGAAGGCGCTAAGGCGCGAAGGTTTCTTGATCTCGGTCGTTTCTTCTTAGCGCCTTCGCGCCTTCGCGTGAAATTTCTGGCAAGTCAACGATCAGACCTTGACCAACTCCTTGCGGTGTGCCCAAACCGTTTCAAAGATACGGCGCAGTCTAGAACGGCCCTTTGGCCGATACAAGTACACGATCTCCGAGGGCGACCGCGAGGACTGTCCCAAATGACGTCGTGACATCCGCAGGTGTTCTTGCAGGCGGCTTCAAGATCTGTTGAACTGGATGGAACTGTGCCTCACACCCGTAGCGAATAAGGACTCCAGCGATGAAATCTCAGATTGAGCGTCGTCATTTCTTGCAGATCGGCGGACTCGCTTTGGCGGGCACCGCCCTGTCGTCCGCGGCGGACTCCGCGGCGCAAGCCCGGGCCGCTGATTCCGGAGACCGCATCAAGAAGGCGGTCGGATGGGAAATGATCCAGGGGGAACTCTCCGCCGAAGACAAGTTCCGCCTGGTGAAGGACATCGGGTTCGAGGGGGTCGAAGTCAACAGCCGGCTATTGAAGTCGGGCGGGCTGGAGCCGCGGGATCTGGCCCGTGCCAGCGAGAAGGTCGGCATTCCGATCCACGGCGTGTCGGGCGCCAGCCACGGGGATCTGAAAGCGATCCTCGACGAAGCCGCAATCTACGGGGCGACCTCGATCCTGCACGTCGTGCGGGCGGATCCCAACGGCTCGTACCTGGAGAATTATCGCCGCTCGCAGGAGGCGATCCGCGAGGCGATCCCGCACGCCGAGCAAAAGCGCATTCCGATCCTGATCGAGAACGTCTGGGCCACGTTCCTGATCGAGCCGCTGACGATGGCCCGCTACATCGACGAGCTGAACAGTCCCTGGGTGCAGGCGTATTTCGACGTGGGCAACGTCATGCGGTGGGGCTTGCCGCAGCAGTGGATCGAGGTCCTGGGCAAGCGGATTGGCAAGATCCACGTCAAGGAGTACAGCTTGAAAACCGCCATGAGCCAAGGGATGGCCAAGGGGTTCGACTTTCCCATGGGCCAAGGCGACATCCAGTGGGATCGCGTGCGCGAAGAACTCGGCAAGATCCCCTTCCGCGGCTGGGCCACGGCCGAGGTCCGCGGCGGTGATCGCCAGCGTCTGGCGGAAATCTCGGCGGAGATGAGCAAGATTCTGGCCCTGTAGGACGGCCTTTCCAGGCCGTCACGACGGCCCGGAAGGACCGTCCTACACCAGTTCCCGCATTCAAGGAACATCACGATGAATCTCTCGTGTTTCGGCATTCACGACCGGGCGACCCAACCAGCCGATTACGAACAGCGGCTGGAAAGTATCGTCACTCGCCTGCAAGCGACCGGGGCAAAATTGATCTGGGCCAGCACCACCCCCATCCCGCCCGATACGAAGGATGGCCCCGCCGCCGCGATCATCGAGACTTTCACCAGTCGACAGCCACTTTGACCACCACTTTGTGAACGTTTCCGGTCGCGGCCAACGGGGCGTGGGCATCCTCGGGGAACAGGATTGCAAAATATCCAGCCGGCACCTCGGCCCAGGTCTCCGGACGATCGTAGAAGAATCCGATATCCTTCTCCGCGTCGTAGGGCGTGGCAATGCGGTCGCACCGTTCCGTTGGCTGCCAGCCGATGATGTCGGTGCCGGCGGCCAGATATTGAATGTCGATGTACTTGCGGTGGAATTCGAGCAGCGATTTCTCCCGGCCGCGTCCCTGGTCCAACGCGACGATCGCGAACAACCGGCGGCCGTCCAGATCGTGACGGCCCGCGGTCAGCTGCTTCAAGTCCGGGCGGAGGAGGAATTCCATGCCGGCGCGGAGGCCCGGATGGACGGAAAGGTACCGCTCGGCACGCTGCAAGTGGTCGATAATCATGGGTTGAATCGTCCTGTTAGAACCACGCCGCCGTGAAGCCTCCGTCGACGTTGATGTGCGTGCCCGTGATGAACTGGCCGGCGACGGGCGACACCAACAGCAGCAGGGCTCCGATCAACTCTTCGGATTCGCCGAACCGCTTCATCGGCGTGCCGCGCATGATCGAGTCGATCCGCTCGGGAGTCAGCACCTTGCGGTTCTGTTCCGCGGGGAAGAAGCCGGGACAGATGACATTCACGCGGACGCCCTTGGTGGCAAACTCCTGGGCGATGTTGCGGCTCAGATTCAGCACGCCCGACTTGGACGCCGAGTAGGCGAATACGCGGGACAGCGGCAGATGCGAGGTCACGCTGCCGATGTTCACGATCGCCCCGCCGCCCGCCTCGATCATGTGCCGGCCGAAGATCTGGCAAGCCTGGAACACGGCCCGCAGATTGATCGTCAAGATGCGGTCCCAATCGGCGTCGGTGGCCTCCAAGAAGTCGTTGGCGGCATTCACGCCGGCGCAATTCACCAAGATCTGGACGCGCCCCTTCTGCTGGACGGCCGTCGCTAAGACGTTTTCGATCGACTTGCGGCTGGTGACGTCCACCAGCGAGTGACTGGCGCTGCCGCCGAGCTTCGCAAGTTCCTCAACGCGCTTCCGGCACCCGTCCTCGGTCAGATCGGCGACCACGACGTGGGCTCCGGCTTGGACCAAGCCTTGGCACAGGGCGCCGCCCAAAACTCCGGCTCCGCCAATCACCACCGCGGTTTGCCCTTCGAGTCCGAACATGCTCTTCAAATAACTCTCGACCATCGCGGTTTCCTCCAAGTTGGCGAGCCACAGAAAATGGGGTAATCACTGTTTTGGGTAAGACGGCCTGTCCTGGCCGCCTCGGTCGGCATACGGCCAAGCGGATGCCGATTATTCCCTATTTCGAACACTTCGGCTAGGCCGGGCAGCGCCCGGACCCAGACGTTACGCAGATCTCGGCGAGCGGCCGGTGTCAGCCCGCCGGTGCATCGTCGCGGTGAGCCGGTCGGACACTCGGTGGTGCCGCGGATATTGCGGATAAAGGCAGCAGCGTGCGGACAACCGGCGGGCTGACGCCGGCCGTTCGCCGACCGTTATGAAACCGGCGGGCTGACGCCGGCCGTTCGCCGACCGTTATGAAACCGGCGGGCTGACGCCGGCCGCTCGCCGACCGTTATGAAACCGGCGGGCTGACGCCGGCCGTTCGCCATGCAACCGCGGGGGGATTCAGCGACTTTTTGACTCTTCGACTTTTTCGACCTCTTCGACTTTTGGGCTTTCCCCGTTGATTTTTGCCCGATGCTCGGCTGCCTGTTGCCGGTTTCCCGTGCTTTCGTAGTAGGTTGTCAACGCCCGATGAGCGGCCTGGTGGTTGGGGTCCAGGTCAAGGGCCGTCTGCAGCCATTTCACGCCGTCCGGCGGTGGACCGTACCGGAGCAGCGTCAGGCCGATCCGAGATCGCAGTTCCGGGTCCGTGGGCTGGTCAACGACCCGCCGCAGGTCTTGTTCCATCCGGGACAGCGCTTCGCCAGCCGCCGCCGCGTAGGCCAAGTGGGGGCGAGCTTCCTCGGACTTGCCCAGCGCCTCCAGCGTTTTGCCCAAGGCGTTGCGGGTGGTGGGGTCGTACGGTCGCTGGCTGGCGGCCGCTTGCAGCGGCGGTAGGGCCGCCGGGAGATTGCCTTCCGCCAATTCGAGTTCGCCCAGCTGCCGCAACGCCTCGAAGTGCATCGAGGCGATACCCAGCGCCCGCTGCAGGACCGGCCGGGCCTGGTCCGTGTGGCCCTGTTGGATCAGGCACTTGGCCCAAGCCGCAAAGAGGGCCGCATCGTGGGGCGTCTCGTCGGCGCACCGTTGAAACTGCCGGATCGCCTCGTCGGTCTCGCTTAGTTCATCGAGTACCTCGGCCAGCCGGACGCGCATCAACGTCTGGCCGGGAGCCAATTCCAAACCGCGCCGATAGGCTCCGGCGGCTTCCCGCCGCAAGGCCAGGATCCGGTTCAAGTCGCCGCGCAGGAAATACGCCTGCGGATCGTTGGGATCGTCGTGCTGCCAGGCGTCCAACAGCCGCAACGCTTCGCGCGGCTGCAGGTCCGCCAGGTAACCCTGCACATAGGCGCTGTAGATTTCCGCGCCGTCTCCCCACGTGTCCATCAGCATTTCGCTCAGGTGCGGTTCGGCTTCGCGCAACCGCCCGGCCTGGGCCCAAGCCAACCAGGTCTCGCGTTGTACACGCTGAGGATCACCACCCAGCCGTTCCGCGTCGTGCAGCAGCGGCTCCACGCGTTCCATGTGGCCGAGCCGGCGATACGTGCGGGCCAGCAGAAAACAGGTTTCCGCCCGTTCCGGCGCCAGCCGCAGCGCGATTGCCAAGTGGTGCAGGGCAAGCTCGTTGTCGCGCTGTTCCAGGAAGTGGCGAGCGCGGCCCGTGTGGAATTGCACGGCCAGCGGGATCGCGCCCCAATACGCCGCGGTCACTGCTACAATGACGACGGCCGCCACCAACAGGCGTTTTCTCACTTGCAATCCTGCAGCACGCATAGGCCGGGTTTACCATTCTCCTCGCAGCCGTCACAATAAAGTGTTGCCTGCTCCTTCGCAAGCTCTCTTGGATCTGCCATGAAAGTACTGCCGCCCACGCTCTTGTTGTTTGTGGTCTTCGCCGGTCCGGCCTTCGCCGCCGACGCCGTCATCGCTCCGCTGTCGCTCGACGGACCGTGGTCGTTGGCTACGGACGCAAACAACGAAGGCCGCGACCAGCAGTGGTGGGCGGCGGTTCGACCGGAGGCGAAACAGGTCTCCGTGCCGGGAATCGTTCAGGTCCCGTTCCCCGGCTATCACGGCGTAGCCTGGTACTGGCGCGAATTCGACGCTCCGGCGAATCCCCCTCCGGACGGTCGCTGGTGGTTGCGGTTCGCAGCCGTCGATTACCTGGCCGAAGTGTGGCTGAACGACGTGCGCGTCGGCGGGCACGAAGGAGGCGAGACTCCGTTCGAGATCGATGTCACGGACGCCGTCCGGCCCGGTGGGACGAATCGCCTGGCCGTGCGTGTTCTGAATCCGACGCACGAGCCGATCGACGGGATTACGCTCGCACAAACCGCCCACCGCTGCAAGGTGATTCCCTACACGGCCGGAGCGGGCTTCAATCACGGCGGAATCGTCGGCCCGGTCGAACTGGCCGCGACTCCGGAAGTGCGGATTGCCGATCTGTACATCGTCGCCGACGTCGCGCCGGACAGCGGCGTGGGACGCATCAAGGGAGAAATCACCGTTGCCCACGCTGGCCGCACGGACCGCAACGGGGCGGTCGAACTCTTGGTCGCTTCCGCGTCTGGCGGGCCGACGCTTGTCGTGGGCGGCGGCCAACACGTATTCCCGCCCGGCCAGACGCGGATCGCGGTCGATCTGGCGCTGCCCCAACCGCGTCGGTGGGAGCTGAACAATCCGGTGCTGTATCGGGCCACGGCCCGGGTCCAGGCCGAAGGCTCGCCCTCGGCCGACGACCGCTCGACGCGTTTCGGGTTCCGCGATTTCCGGTTCGCCGACGGCTGCTTCCGGCTCAACGGACGCCGCCTGTACCTGCGTTCGACGCACACCTGCAATCACTTTCCGATCGGTTTGCAATTGCCACACGATCCGGACCTGGTACGGCGCGATCTGCTGAATTTGAAAGCGATGGGATTCAACGCAGTCCGGTTTATCTGGGGCGGCGCCCTGCCGGACCAGTTGGACTGCTGTGACGAGATCGGCTTGTTGGTCTACAACGAGTCCTACGCCGCGTGGCCGATCGCCGACAGCCCGCAAATGGCCGCTCGCTTTGACAGCAACGTGACGGAACTGATCCGCCGCGACCGCAACCACCCCAGCGTCGTGATCTGGGGTCTGCTGAACGAAGCGCCCGACGGGCCGGCGTTCCGCCACGCGGTGGCGATGTTGCCGCTGGTCCGCGACCTGGACGCGACGCGGATGGTGTTCCTGAACAGCGGCCGATACGACCATGTCGGCAGCAGCGCCATCGCCCAGGTTGCGGGCTTGCGGATTTGGCCCCAGGATTCCCCCTGCGAACCCTGGGTCGCACGGAACGCGACGGCCGAGACGATCCGCGCGTTGGGGATCACTTGGCCTGCGGGCCAGTTGGCTCTGCACCCCGGCCCGGCCGGCGAGTACAGCGTCGTGCGGTTCACGGCGCCGGCGATGGGCCAGGTGGAACTCGAAGCCGTCTTCACGGGGATCGCCGAGCGGGCGACCACCGACGTCCACGTCCTGCACAACGGCCGGCCCTTGTTCGACGGCGCGCTCAACCTGGACGGCCAAGGCAACCAGGCGAAATACACGAAGAGCCTCGCACTGGCTGCCGGCGATACGATCGACTTCGCCGTCGGCTACGGCAACGGCAGCTACGGCGGCGACAGCACGGCCCTGGCCGCAACTATCACGTCCGCCGACGGCCAACGCGTCGACGCCACCGCCGATTTCTCGACGGACAGCAATCCCCGCGGCGTGTGGAGCTACGGCCGGTTGACGCCGGGTGCCAAGCCCTCGGCTGCCACCTTTGCCCGGTATCCGGTGGAATCGAGCGTGGGCGTGATCGGCAGCCTGAGCAATCCCGGCTCGGCCGTCTGGGAAGATGTGATCAGCGACCGGCACGTCTACCCCCGTGTGCCGCACACGGCCCAGATCGTCGACTCGCTGCGCACGCTGTCCGGCGGCCCGCAACCGGTGTTCCTATCGGAATACGGCATCGGCAGTGCCGTCGATCTGTGGCGGGCGGTCCGCCATTTCGAGCAGCGCGGCGCCGACCAGCTGGAAGATGCCCAGTTCTTTGCCGACAAGCTGAACCGCTTCCTCACGGACTACGAGCGTTGGCGGTTGGACGAAACGTTTACCCGCCCGGAGGACTTCTTTGCCGAGAGCCTGCGGAAGATGGCAGGCCAGCGGACGCTGGGGCTGAACGCCATCCGCGCGAACCCGAACATCGTGGGCCATAGTCTGACCGGCGCGATCGATCACGTGATGTGCGGCGAGGGCTTGACCACGCTGTTTCGCGAACTCAAGCCGGGTACGATCGACGCGCTGTTCGACGCCTGGTATCCGTTGCGCTGGTGCTTGTTCGCCGAACCCACGCACATCTACCGCGGTGAACCGGTGCGTTTGGAAGCCGTGCTGGCCAACGAAGATTCGCTGGCCGCCGGCGAGTACCCGGTGCGACTGCAGGTTGTCGGGCCCGACGGCAGGACGGTCTGCGAGCGGACGCTGCAGGTCACGGTGCCAGCGAAATCAGACGCCGCTGAACTACCTCTGGCCGTTCCTTGCTTTGACGAGCAAGTGCCGATCGACGGTCCTGAAGGGCGCTATCGTTTTCACGTTTCCTTCCTCCGCGGTGGGGCGGCTGCCGGCGGCGTGGTGGATTTCTTCGTCTCCGACCGGGCGAAGATGCCGCCGGTGGACTCCGAAATCGTCCTCTGGGGCGACGATCCGCGCGTGGCCCCGTGGCTGACCGAACACGGTGTGCGCCATCGGCCCTTTGATGCGGCATTCAAGGCGGGGCGCGAGGCCATCCTGGTCTGCGGCAAACCCGCGGGCGCGGATCCGGCCGGCGCGTTCCGCGAACTGGCCCGCCACGTGGCCCGAGGTTCGACCGCCGTCTTTCTCGCGCCCGAGGTTTTCGCCGAAGGCAACCGGCCGACGCATTGGCTGCCGCTGGAAAAGAAGGGCGAGTTGCTCCCGATCCACGGGTGGCTGTACTTGAAAGACGAATGGGCCAAACAGCACCCTATCTTCGACGGCCTGCCTGCGGGAGGCCTGCTGGACTACGGGTACTATCGCGAATTGATCCCCGATCTCGTGTTCGCCGGCCAGGAGCCGCCGGCCGAGGCCGTGGCGGGGGCGATCAAGGCCTCGCAGGATTACGCCTCGGGCCTCACCGTGGCCGTCAATCGTTTCGGTGGCGGCCGGTTCATCGTCAATACGCTGCGGATCCGCGAACACTTGGGCCGGCACCCGGCCGCCGAGCGTCTGTTGCGAAACCTGCTGAACTATGCCGCGAGCGAAGCGGACAAGCCGCTGGTGGAACTCCCGCCGGATATCGCTGAACAGTTCGAACGGATCGGTTACTAAGAGGCCCTAAGATAACCGGTCTCCCCCTAATCTTTCACTTAATCTTTCACCTTTCTCCGTGGCGTGCTAGTCCGCTGCAGACTCGCCCTTGGTCACGAGTTCACGGATACAAGCCAACGCTTCGTTCACCATCCTTTCGCCGGCATCGGCGGCCAGAAAGCTGCACTCGGTCGCACCGTATCCGCCTTCTGTTACGGCTTGCCGCGTGGGGAGATAGACCACGAACGGAGATCCTTGGCCGTGATACGCCAGACCGAGGATGAAGCTGTTGGCGATCGGCGATCGGGCGGTCAGGTTGAGCTGGTGCTGGATAAAGGGCTCGCCGGGAATCGTGACCAAGGCGAGGTCGCGGTTGATCACGACGGTGAGCAGCCCGACGTCCGTCGTCTGGCTTCCGTTCCGGTTGGGAATCGTGAGCAGGCTCTCCTTCACTTGGATCGCCGGCCGGTCGGCGGCTTGCCCGACTTTCAAGTCGGCGGCGACTCGCAAAGCCCCCTTGGCCAGAGAGATCCCGGCTTGGCGGGCGATGTTGAACCGGTTCTCGCCGCGCAGGCTGTGCAGATCGTACGGGTCGATGTCGCCTTGGGCGCCTTGCAGGAACAGGGCCAGGCAGTCGGCACCGAGCGTTTGTTCGACGTAGTCCACCATCGCGCCGGGGAAATCGCGCGAGAGGACGCCGGCTCCCATCAGGGCCACGGGGTGGCAGGCGTAATGCACGGCCAACGCGCGCGGCTTGCCCGACGCGTCTTCCACACGCAGGACGCCGACGGTCGGGTCGATCGGCTGAGTGGGCCGGCGGTCGGGATTCTCCCACAACGCTGTCACGCGGCCATCGCGAACCAGCCGCCGATTGTGGGCCATGTACGCGCTCTCGAACGGCCCTTTGCCGGCGACGAGTCGAGCCGCAAAGAGGTTCTGCATGGCCTGGCCGATGGCAGCCACGACCTTGTCTTCGGTCGCGGCGTACCAGGGGTCGGCGGACAGCCCGGGCCAATCGATCGTGTCGGCGGGGGCCTTGCCGCTGCGCGTCCAATCCGGCGCGACAGGCGGCTGAATGACCAGGCCTCGCGGCACCATGCCCGCGTGCGTGTGCGTCGCGCAGAGGATCACGTGGTCGACACCCCATTTGGCTTTGGCGCCGGCGATCACCTTCGGCGAAGCAAAGAGGATGAGATCCACGGAGACAATCGCCAGCGAGACCTTTTCGTCCTTGAGCACGAGCACTCGGGCAGACAGCGGATCGCGGACTTTCAGGCTCGTGCCGAGGATATCAACGGCGACTTCCTCGGCCGGGGTGATGTCGACCTTGGCGGTGCCGGCCCAGAGCCGCGGCCCTGGGGACTCCCCGTATGCTCCCCGTCCCGAGCCGCACAGTGCCAGCGAGACGCTCAAGCTGGCGATCAGGCGGTTGAGTTTCAGGCGGCGTTCTCCTTGGTGATGACGAGTGCGGAGTTCGTTCCGAGTGCGGCAGTGCTGTCGTCGCTGGCGCCACGCTCATTGCCGCGTTTCCAGTTCCAACGCTTCGCGGAACTTGGCCAGCGACTCCGGCTCCTTGCCTTGAGCGGCATGAACATGGCCGTAGGCTCGCAGCATCCTGATGCGCCAGATCGGAGCCATGCCTTCCATGTCGCCGTACTGCTGGAGCACTTCGAGTGCTTCGTCGGTCTTGACCTAATCGGTCAGGATCCGCGCGAGGGCCAACGTGGCGCTGATCGGAAGCCAACCATTCGATTTGCCGGTGAGCTTGAGGACTTGCCGATAGGCGGCCAGCGCTTGTTGGCCGTCATGCAGATTGCTGGAGCAGTTGTCGCCCCGGCTGAGCCATGCCAATGCGTTCCGCGGATTGAATGTCACCGCCGCTTTCAAATCGGCCTCCGCTTGCTGGCCGTTCTTCAGAAACGAATGAGCCTGGCCGCGCAGGTACGCCGCTTCGCTGGCCTGGCCGGCGGCCTCCGTGGGCCAGGCCGCGAAGTCCTCACGCTCGAACTGTCCGATCAATTCGCGCCATTTGCGGTCTTGGGAAAACGCTCGCAAGCGAATGAGCGCGGCATCGAGGTCGGCCGTGCCGCCGCAGGACGGCTCGGCGACTTGCCCTCCGATGCGATCTTCGAGTTCGCAAATTGCGACGTCGGCCGCCAGATTGCCCGTGAGCCAGACGACAACCATGCTGGCCAGCATCGAAACGGTTTTCATGACACGTCCTTCTGCTACGGACCCCGCCGTGCGGGCTTGAAGACGATGCGATCCAGGCCCAGAAAGGTTCGGGCGCCTCGCGATCGGGCGTTGGGCTCAACCAATTCACAACGAAGGACGAATTGGTTATCGACGGGCGAGTGGACGCCCAAGTCGATCGCCCGGACCGCCGGTTCGGCGCTAAAAAGGTCCACACGTTCCGCCGCGATCTTCCCATTGACGGAAATCGTCGCCACCCCGAAGCCGTAGCTGGTGGTGATGTACAGGGTGAGGGCTTGGGCGGAGAAACGCTCGGTGAAGGTGAATTCGACAAAGTCGCCCGCCTGCCTGGCAGGGATAAAGAGGTGCTGCTCGCCGCTCCATTGCTCGGGATGAAACGCTTCGGCGGGCCGCTGAGGGCCCACCGGCAATCCCGGCGAGCCAGCCGACGGCTTCAGGAGTTCAAATTCCAGGCTGCCGGGTTCCGCTGCCGTGGCCCTCCGGACGGGCGGGCGGATTTGATCGGCCCGCATCTTGAGGTCGGCCAGCGACATGATCGGACGGGCCGTTTCGGCCGGTTGGGCCGGGCGATTGTGAGTGGTGCCCGGCCGAGCGTACCAGAAGGTCACGGCGGAGTAGCCCAGCAGATTCCAGGGATTGCGGATGTCGGTGCCGAACGACGATTCCATGTCGAAACGCAGCCGTTGCGTGAAGGGAATCGCATCGAGGCTGCGAGTGCGGGTGCAGATGTTGAAGCCGGTCGTGCGGCCGTCGAGTCCGCCGACCCGCGCGTTGGCCAGGAACGGTACGCTGAACTCATCCTTGCGCGTGGGTACCTCGCCGCCGGCCCAGCCGTAATAGTCCTCGGTGCCGGTGCCGAAATGCGTGGGAAACCCCTGGTCCCACGCGTCATCGACGTAGATCTTCTCGTCGCCTTCGCCCCACCAACTGCCCTGGACGTTCAGCACGGTCCACGCGTCGCCCACGAACACGCCCTGGCCGCGGATGTCGATGTAGTTCCAATCCTGAAACGGCGTTCCGGGCACGACGTCATCGGGGCGCCAGCGGGCGTGGAAGTGCAGGGACCGCTCGTCCCAATCCCAGTTCGCCGCGTCGGCCTGCAGCGCGATCTGGACCGGCTGGGCCCCCAGGTTCAGCACGCGCACCTCGGCCGCAGCCTGATAAGGCATCACCCACCGGCCGACCAGCGTGCCGTCCACGGTGACCGACCGCTGCCAGGTGTGGAGCGGGTGCAGCGAATCCGCACTGCAAAAGAAATCGCCCAGCGGACACCACACGGTTTCCTCGCCGTCGAACGTCATCGCCAGCACGGTCGACCGCAGGCTCGCGGGCTCGCTCGCCGCGCCGGGCAAACGCACGGTCAACTGGCGAATGGCGTTCGGTCCTGCGGGAAGCGTCAGCCCGATCTTTTCCCCGGGTTGGAGCTGGGCCGATTTCTGAATCGCACCCTGGTTCACGTTCGGTAGTGCCGTCAACGCTTGACCGGCCTTTGCCAAGTCCGCTGCCGCCGCCTCGTAGCCGGTGCGGGTGAACGTCTCGACCTGCGTGCCTGGCGGGTAAGCTCGGTAGCTGATGATGTGGTAGAACGGTCTTGCCGCCATCGTCACCTTACAGCTTCGAGCAAACGGAATCGGCAGATAGCAGTTCCCGGCGCGCGCGGTCGGGGCGGCGAACGGCGGCCGAAACGAGCCCCTGCCAGTGACTAATTCGATCAGGCTTTCATCCAGGACGGGAACCGCCTCGCCGTCCAGATAAACTCGAACATGCGGTCCCGTCCGATCCTGGAACCCAAAGTAAAAGGACGGCGTCCAGAACTTCGTGAGGCAGCCGGGGCCGTGATGTTCCATGATCACCCACTCCGTCTTGTTGCCGATGGACTCGGTGCGGATGAATCCCAGGCCGTCGCTGTCAGCGAACCAGCCCGCGACGGTCTGGTCGGGCTGGTTCCGATTCGTCGAGGCGCGGTTGTAACTGGATTCTTGCAGGGCCCGATAGTACGGCTGCGGAAATCGCGCGACGGCCTCGGGGTCGGTCATCTCCGCCAGCAACGACGGCAGCGTGATGGTCTGAGCGCGGGCCATGACGGGCAAGGCCAGCTGCGCGATCGTCAGAACAGCGAACACCATCCCGCAGGATTGCCTCGCAGTCGCTCGGCTGGAAAGAGGCCGCATTCGCAGGTGTGTCTTCATCTTAATCTACCGTGAACGGCAATTGCCGCGGGCTGGAAGCCTGCCCCACGGCCGCCTTTCAGTACAGCGTAAAATTCACTTCCGTTCCGAGGTTAGCAGGGGGGGCGGGTTTCTGACCGTACACGTTCCGGTACACGTACACGTGCGTCAGGGCGCGGTTGGTCAGCAGCACGTCCGGCACTCCGTCGCCGCTGAAATCGCCGGTCGTCAGCACGATTCGCTCCTCGCCCGCGCGGTCGTCGCTCTCGTCCATAGCCAGCGTGGCCACGCAGCGGCCCTGGCCATCGTACACGCTGCGGGATTGAGCCACGACCACCTCGGCCAGCCCGTCGCCCGTCCAGTCCAACAAGCCATGATGACGGGCGTAGTCGGTCATGATTTTGGTTTGCACCATGCCTTGTTCATCGATCACCCAGAGCGGCCCTTGCCCCCACGGACGATGGTCGATGTCGACGGCCAGCTGGACGCCCGGCAGGTCCGCACAGATCCGGCCCACGTCGATCGATTCGAAGTGTTCGCCGGCCAATTCCCAGAGCGGCTTGCCGTTGCCGTCCAGCAAAGCAATCGCGTTGGCTCCGCACAAGGTCATCGCGAAACGAAACTCCGCCGGTGTCTTGCCGGCCCGCACCAGCCGGAAACAATCGCAGTGGCCGCGGCTTTGGTCGACCTTCTGCGACTGGAACACCCACCGGGTCGTTCCGTCGGCATTCAGCATCGCATAGCCGGCCGCGATTTCGTCGCGGCCGTCGCCGTCCAGATCGATCGGGACCGGTTGGTGGGCCGTCCGGTACCCGCCGGGATTCTGGACCGTCCACAGCTGGCGGCCCTCGCGGTTGAACGCCCAAATCTGTGTATAGCGGGTCTTGACCAACACGTCCGTGGCGCGCGGACCGCCGGACAGGTTGGCAAACACCAAGCAATCGCTGGCGTCCTTGGGAATAGGAAAGCGACGCCGCTCCCGGCCTGTCGCGCCATCCAACTCGACCAGGAACCCTTCCGCGCAGAGCACCACCTCGGGACGCCCGTCGCCGTCCCAGTCGTAGATCTGGCAGGCGACATCGTGGTGCAACTTCTTCCGCCCCACCGTCGGATCGCCCCAGCGCCACAGCACGCTCCCATCCAGCCGCTGGGCCACTGCCGCGCTCGTGTAGTGTACGTCATTGCGATCCACGTTGCGGGCACTGACAACTTCTACGGCGCCGTCGCTGTCGAGGTCACCCGCCACCACCCACGCCCCGGAATAATCCGGTTCGAGGGCAAATTGGCGCCACGGCTGGACCAAAGGGGCAGGCGCCTCTTCGGCGTCGGCGCCAGCGCAAGTCGTTAGCGTCTGGGATCGTCCGCCTGCAACCAGCAAGAGACAGGCCGCGAACGAGTAATTGAACCGCGAGTATTTCATCGTCATCATCCTTCCATTTCGCCGCCCTTTTCCGTCGCCGTGAAGAGGGCTCGGGCGTACTCGAAAGCGGCGCGTTGCGATTGCTCGAAGTCGTCACCTTGCTCTTCTGCGACTTTCGCCGCCCATGAAGGGCCGACCGATCCCAAAGTGGCGAATTTCGCCTTGAGGATTTCGTAACCCTCGCGGGCAGGACCGTTCGGAAGTAATGGCCGGACGCGGCTCGCCAATGCCTCGATATCAGGCGGGTAATTGCGCAGAACGAAATCGATGTCGTAGGCGTCCTTGGGGTTCGTTCGCTCGTCCAGCGCAAAGGCTTTGATCAGAATGTATCCCTCCGGCCTGACGATCCGCGCACGCACCGTGTTTTCGACTCCATCCGGCATCACCCCGGAAATTTCGATCTCCTGCCAGAGTTCGAAGGCCAGATCCAGCCCCCGCAGCGTATTGAGTTCAAGCTGGTTGACTTGGATCGTCCGAGTCTTCGCTGCGCCCTCGTACTGTCCAGCCACCAGATCAACTTTGACCGGTTCCTCGACACCGGCCACGGTCTTCGTGAAGTGTGTTGGAGACGTGTGATGCGAATAATTCGCCTTGAGCATGCGTTGGAGAATCGTCTGATACACGTTCGCATCGAGCGACCTGCGAGAAACCGCCAAGTCGACATCCAGCGAACCCATGTGCCCGCGGTGCGGGTACAGCAGATCGGGCACCCAGCCTCCGACGAGAACGATGTCTTCGCGAAATGCGCCGAGCACGTTCATCACCTCGATCAGCACGGCGTGGCTGGCGCTGATCGGATCAAACGTCGGCATGCCGCAGCTCCTTGATCCGCTCGGCCGCGCGTCGCAATTCGCCGACCAACTGTCTTTCGTAAACGGCCGCCGCCGCCTCTTCACCGCGTCCCGCCATTCGTTTCAGGTCGAGAAACGTCTGGATCGCCGAGGTGACCGGGGCGTCGGTCCCCTTCTCCGTCCGGCTACCGGCCAGGGCGGAGGGGTCGAAAGGACGCCACAACAGCAGATTCGCCCCCGTGTCGACTCGCTTGCCGCCCTGGTAAGCCGCCAGCCTGTCCAGCATCTTGCGGTCAAACCCACTGCTCTCGACGTACACGGCTCCCACGCTGTATCGCACCTCCGGGGCCAGCCGCCACGCGGCAGAAAAGCCGGCCAGAGCGTACTGGAGGTGGTTGTCCCGGCACCAACTCGACACTGCCTGTTCGGCAGCCTCCGGGTTTCCGCGAAAATACATGGGGATCTGCTCAGCAGGTCCAGCGTATTTCTTGGCCCAGTTTTCGAGCAGTCCGCTGGGATCACGAAGATAAAGCCGTTTCTCGTGTTCGATCGCGTAGCCTTCTTGCACCAGGGCCTGCTTGACTTTCGATGCGAGTCCGACGCTCACCTCCACATCGGGATGTTCCGCCAGCTCGCGGACCCTCCAACCTTCATCGGGTCGCGCCAGCAGAGCGCGGACGATACGGCTCGACTTCGGCGAGAAGGGGTCGGCGACGCCCTTCGGCGGCCGAGCGGGGAGCTTGTATCCACGGCGGTCGATCAACAATCCGTGGCGGGCGCTACGCAGGCGGCAGTTGCCCGCCTGATCGACGTAGCCGACGCCGAATTGCTCCACGATCTCAGCTACCCGCGGCGAAATGACCGGTGCATAAACCACGGGAATGAAGTCGGTTGGAAGCTGTTGCATCCGCTCGCAGACTGAGATCACAGTCTGCGGGGTGATTCTGGCCTTCGCGTCAATCGCGAGTTGGAATTTGGCCTGGGCGGATGTCGCCTGGGTGACCAAGTCCAACTTGAACTCACCGAGGGTCCGGCTATGCTGCGCATCGACACTGAATCCCCCCAATTCGTCGAAGATTCGACGAACGGCGTTCTCCGCCTCCCGTTCGATCTCCCGCCAACTGTTCACCATTTCACGATCCCTCACTACGTAGTGAATATACCGTATTTGGTGAACACTGGAACTCTCCCACGCGAATTATGTGGCTTTTTTCACGACGAATCCCACTCGTTTCGCAGCGACTTTAACCCTTCCTGGTGCGACGGTCACCTTTTGGTCCAGGTCCAGAGTGCCGTCGGACCGCACGGTGCCCAGCAGTTCGAGGATGGTTGTAGCCATTGGGAAATCACTCCTTACAAGGCTCCCGTTTCACCGGGACGACGAAGGTCCGTTGGGTTGGTTGCGGTCGCTTTCCCCCAGTGTACCACGTCAGGACTGCATGGGGGACGCTCAATTGGCGCTTCGATGGCTCCTGCCCCGCTTCTTGCCGGGTGACGGCTTTTCGGGAGCTGGCAAGGTCGGGCCGGGCAACGGGTCTTGCGCTTGCCGGGCGAGCCGTTCGCGGGCCAGGCGGATCATTTCGTGGAGTTTCCTTTCGAGCAGTTCCTGCGGAGGAAGTTCCGTCAGGTACTGGGCGACACGGATGCCGCTGTCCTCCAGCCGCAACAAGCGGACGTGCTCGTCGGTCTTGCCGGCGCACAGGACAAGCCCAATTGGCGGTTCCTCGCCAAACTGCATCTCGAACGCTTCGAGCCACCGCAGGTACAATTCCATTTGCCCTTTGTCGGCCGCCTGGAAGTTGCCGAGTTTCAAGTCGATGGCTACCAGTCGCCGCAGCCGCCGGTGGTAGAACAGCAAGTCCAGATAATAATCTTCGCCATCGACCGTCATCCGCTTTTGACGGGCGACGAAGGCAAAGTCGGTGCCCAGCTCCAGGATAAAAGCCTCCAGTCCCCGCAGGACGGCTTGCTCGACGTCCTTCTCGCTGTAACTGCCCGTCAGTCCCAGGAAGTCGAGGAAGTACGGATCGCGGAAGACCAGATCGGGCGTCAGCCGATCCTCGTCGCGCAACGCGGCGAGGTCCTGCTCGATCAGCTTCTCCGGCTTCTTGGCGACCGCCGTCCGCTCGAACAGCAGGTGGTCGATCTTGTGCCGCAGCGTGCGCACGCTCCAACGTTCAAGCCGACACATCTCGGCGTAGAACTCGCGTTTGAGCCGGCCTTCGAGGGGCAGAAGTTCCCGGAAATGGCTCCAACTCAATTGTTGCGACAGTGTGGCAACAATTCGCTCGTCCGGGAAATACTCCGCCAATTTGACCATTCGCGAGAGGCTGAACCGATTGAACCCTTTTCCATACTCCGCCGCCAATTGTTGCGACAGTGTGGCAACAATTTGCTCCCCATACTCCGCGCGCCGCTCGTGCAGGATATCCTCCCGAATCCGCTTGCCGATGTGCCAGTACAGGGCAACCATGCCTGAGTTCACGGTTCGCGCCACCTGCTGGCGCGCCGTTTCGATCATGTTGCGGATGTCGCCCAGCAGTTGATCCGCGGAGGCGGCGGGTGGGGCGGCTGGTCGGGTCGAGCGGGCGGGAACGGCGGAGCGGTTGGTCCGTTTGGTGTTGGCCATCGTCAGACTCCTGGAAGATCGCGTTGCGCCGCATTCTTTTTACTAGATTTGCGTCCACCAGTCAACCGCTTGCGGCCCGCTTCCTTTCCCTCCGCCGCCTCGGCCGCTTTCCCCGCCAGCCGTTCTTGCTCGGCCCGCTCCTTGTTCAGGGCCAGCAGGCGGGCGAGGACTTCGTCGCGGAACTCGTCGGGCCAGCGGTAACGCCAGGGTTTTTTCCGACGACTGGTCTTTGCAACTGACGACGGACCACTGACAACGGACAATTCCTCGTCTTCCTCGTCCTCGTAGTCGAGCAGGAACTCGCAGGTGGCGGTCTGGACGAGGTCGTGCCAGCCGTAGGCTTCCAACACCGCCCGGTCCATCGCAGCGTGCGACTCGCGGAGCTTCAAGATGTCGGGCGACGTCTCAGACGGGTCGTGGAACCGGTTGTAGGTCTTCGTCAGGCCCTCGTTGTTGCGGACCATCAACGCGGCACGGAACTCGTAGTACTCGCGGCCGGCGGTTTCGAGGGCGGTCGTTGGAGTCCAGGCTTCAGCCTGTTCCGAGACAGCCTGAAGGCTGGACTCCAACACCCCGGCGGGGAAAGGGAAGGTCTCGAAGCAGTCACTGGGTGTGTACCTTTGCCGTTCTTCGAGTGACGAACTCAAGAACTGCACCCAACCCTCGTGAATCGAAGATTGCAGCACTGCATACTGACGACTGTACTCGATAGCAATGACATTCGCTGGTCCAGCAACGACAGTCGACGCAGGAATGAAAACGGGCGCGTGCCACTTGGCGACGAATGGGATAAAGAGAACCTGATTCATCCCGGCAATTGTCTCGAACAGGGCGGGGGTAAAGCGGCCCCAGAGCCAGTATCGCTGTTTGCGAATTTCCGCGTCGCGATTACCGCCAAGTTTGTCGCGTTCGGGCTTCACTTTTTGTTCGATGATTCGGAGCCGCGCCGGCCAATCCGCAGCGACTGGACCTTCGTAGTCCATCGGCACGATACCGTTGCGGAGCCAATCGTTGCGTTGCCGTTCGTCGGCCTCCGCCCACGACGCTCGCAAATTCTCTCGGCGCAGTGGCCAATCGGCGAAGTTAATTACGTACCGGTGATGAGAGTGCGTCGGGCTATCGTTGACTTCCTCGCCACCGATGTATGGAAAGATGCGTTCCTTGTTGCTCGGGTCTTCGGCCACGAGGTCGTGCATCAAGGAGAGCGGGTTGGCCACGCCCTTGGTGTCGGTGTCGTCAAACGTGAAGCCCATGCCGAGCACGATGCTCCCCTGAAAGCTCTTGGCTTCGTTCGCATTCAGCTTCTCTGGATCCTCGTGTCCACCGGCGTGAAACAGGTAAGCGGTGATCATCTCAACCCAAAGCAGCCCTTGGGCCGGAGCAAGTTGAACGCGCGGTGGAAGAAGTGAGCTACGAGATCGGCGTTGCCGTGTGATTCCTCGTGCAGGGTCTTGAGCCAGTCGAGATAGCCATTGCGGTTGCCGTTGATGAGCGTGTTCTTGCCGGCGAATGGCGGGTTGCCGACGATGGCATCGAAGCCGCCGGTTGGAGTCCAGCCTTTAGGCTGTTCTTTCATCGGTTTGCCGCGTTGCGGGTCGTCCGGACAGGCTGAAGCCTGGACTCCAACGGTGAACACTTCCGGGAACTCGATCTGCCAGTGAAACGGCTGGAGCGGGTGGTCGCCGCTGTGTAGCGACGCGACGGCTTCCTTCAGCGGCTGACGGTCTTCGAGCCGGCTCTGTGGCCCAAGGTACTTCACAAGCTGGCGCGCCAGCGTGTCCAGCTTGGCGACCCGTTCGCGATCTTTGCCTGCCGAGAAGAACGCTGCGATGACGCAATCGCCCGCCAGCCGGGCGAGCGACAACGCCTCGTCGGCCACATCCAGTTCCTGCCGGAGTTGGTCGTAGGGTTTGTCGTCCCGCGCGGCCAGAATCCGCTGCCGGTACTCGGTGACCGTTTTCATCCGCTCGGCGATCGGGTCGGCAAACATTGGTTTGTTGTCAGTAGTCCGTGGTCCGTGGTCAGTTGCATGTCGCCGGGCCTTCTTGCCACTGACAACTGACGACGGACCACTGACGTTCTCCCAATGGAACGCGGCGATCTGCTCGCGCGACAGCCCCACCAGCGAATCCCCGCAGCGCAGCGAATGGTCCAGGAACGTGAACGGATGGTCCTTGGCCAACGTCGCCAGCCACAAGCTGAGCTTGGCCAAATCGACCGCCATCGGGTTCTTGTCCACGCCGTACAGGCACCGCTGCGCGATCAGCCGCCGGGCGTGCAGCACCTCGTCTTCGTCGGGAGGCAGCTTCGGCGCACAGTTGTGAACATGCCACGCCCGGACCAACTCGTCGCCCAGTTGCCGGCACGTTTCGACCAGAAACGCGCCGCTGCCCATCGCTGGATCGCAGATCTTCAGGCTCAGAATATCTGTTGGAGTACACGTTGGAGTACGCGTTGGAGTACAGCCTTTAGGCTGCTCTTCAGCACAGGCTGAAGCGTGGACTCCAGCGGGCTGCTCTTCCGGACAGGCTAAAGCCTGGACTCCAACTTGTTCCAGCACCGGCCGCAACGTAGTCCGGACGATGGGCTCGGTAAGCGATCGCGGCGTGTAGTGGGAACCGCTCCGGCGACGCTCGTCGGACGGCTGCAAGACCATCGCGCCCTTGGGCACGACGTTGGGCGTGACGTACCGGGCGATTTTCTTTTCCAACGCCGCCAACAGGTCTTCGAGCGACTCGGCCTTCTTCAGCCCCTCGGCAGCTTGACCCGTGAACTTCTGGTCCGTCTGCTCGGCCAGCCATTTGACTCGGTCCGCCGGCTTTCGCTCCAGGAGCGCCTCCAGATTGATCGTGGCCGGTGCGCCGTGCGACTTGGTGGGTTTGATTGCGATCGAACGGCCCTGGGCGACCTCCAGAGAAAAGCCCATCACGGCTTCGTACACGCTGCCGATCTGTTCCACGTCCAACGTGCGGTAACTGAGCCGCTCGCCGTCCAGGATCAGCAGGTTGCTCAGGACGCGGAAAAGGACGCCGTCCGAGACATGGGGAATCGTTGGAGTCCAGGCTTTAGCCTGTCTTCCTGCTGGAGTCCAGGCTTCAGCCTGTCCTTGAAGACAGCCTAAAGGCTGGACTCCAACGGGGACTCCAACGGGCTGGACTCCAGATCTTCTGGCCCGTCCTTCCAGGAACGGATAGCGATCGGGATCGAACAGGTAACCGCACCGTGGCGGCACGTGAAACTTGTCGTGCTGGCCGCCGTCATAGATCAGCCGGAACAGCGTCAGCAGTTGCGCCCACGCGCCGTACCGCTGGTCCATCGTGTCCGGGTAACGGCCGGCATCCTCCCGCAATCGCTCGAAGAGCCCGGTCACGGAATAGAAGTTGGCATAGACGGAATCGCTGGACAAGAGCCCGCGGTCCTCGGCGTACAGGATGAACACCAGTCGCATCAGGACATTCAACAGGCCGCCGTACACGTGGTTCGGATCAGCGGCCAGCACCTCGCGCAACAGTTCCCCACGCCGCTGGGCGTCGGCCGCCTGGAACCCGCGCAGCAACTCGAACAGCGCTGCCAATACCTGCTCGGCCAACTGGGTGCTGACGACGTTCTGGTACTTGCGGCTGTCGGCCAGGATCGCCGGGAGCCGCTGTTTCTCCGGCAAGCTGAACAGCCGTTCCGCGCACAGCAGCATGTGGAGTCCGGCGAAGATCGGACGGCCGGCGACCTCGGCCATTTCCTTGACGCGGAACGTAATGTAGCCGTTGCTCTCGCCGCGTGGGGCGTAGACCAGCCGCAGTTCGGTGCCGTTGAACAACAGTCCCGTGGGCACCTTCGTCTCGCGCAACAGCCGCTCCATGCGAGCCTGCGGGGTCGCCTGCCAGTGGCCATCATGTGCGGCGGTGTTCTTGTCCAGGTCCTGCGCCAACGGCCATTGCTGGACGAGCATTAGCCATTTGGGAGTTGTCAGTTGTCCGTGGTCCGTGGCCCGTTGTGGGGTGAATTCCCGGACGCCGTGTGTCGGCCGCAACGTCTCGTGGTATTCGGGCAAGGCCACTTCCAGAGACTGCACGTCTGGACTGTCTCGGCGGAGGTCGATCAGGTCCGCCGGTTCCCAGCCAAGCACTTCCTGGGTGAACCGGGCCAGATCAGTAATCGCCGGGGGGCTGGTGTCGTCGTCCGGCAGACAATTTAGGAATCGCTGGTGATCCGGAGCGATGTTACGGTTCACATACGCTTGGGCCTGGACCATCGCGGGGATCGACACGACCAGCCCCACCGGCTGAACGTAGCCGAGCCACTGCTGATGAGCGATGATTTCCGGATCTTTCATGTTGGAGTCCAGGCTTTAGCCTGCTCTTGGATTTCTTTTTGGCCGGAAGGCAGCCTAAAGGCTGGACTACAACCGTTGGAGTCCACGCTTCAGCCTGCTCTTGAATTTTTTTGGGGGCCGGAAGACAGCCTAAAGGCTGGACTCCAACTTACCCCGTCACCGGCCAGAGGTACACCAAGCCGACCGGTTCGATCCGTCTGGCCTTCACCTGATACACGCCGCGAACCCGGTCCGGTTCGGTTTCCAGTTCCTTTTCGAGGCTCGTGAGCCGTGTGGCCCAGTACCGCTTATTCGCCTCCAACTGCCGGAGTTCATTTTCGGCGAAGCCCAGCAGCCGCTGCCGGGTATCCTCTTTTTCGTGCTTGACGACCGTCTCCGTGATGTGTTTCTTCTGCGTTTCCAAGATCTCCCGCATCGCCTTGGCCTCAGCTTGGCCGCGATCCCGCAGTTTCTTCTCGGCATCACGGGCGAATTCTTCGCCGCGAGCCGTCAAGTGCGGCAGCGTTCCTGAACGTCACGCGGCGCAGATGCTTGCAGCTGTTCGAGCACCACGCCCGTGACGCCGCCGCCCGTCTTGAGCAGAATGGCTTCTTCGAGCAGGTCCATCGTCTTCAATTCGGCCTCCCGCGCATACGGGCTCAGCAGGCCCTTGCGTACCTTCGGGTCCGTCCAGCGGGCGGTCACCGGGACCAACTCCTCGTGCAGCCGTGCCGCGCCTGGTCCATACAGGCAGAGTCGCCCGAGCAGAATGACGCGAGGGATGGCGTCGGACGTCTGGGCCAGGCACGCCCGTGACAAGTCGTTGTACACAAACCCTTGGGCGATGAACCGGCCGAGCAGCCGCTGAACCGCGCGTTGCTCCAGGTGCAGGTGGACGACGCCCTCGTCCATCTTGCCGGTGTCCTCGAAGACGACGGGGCGGATCGGCGATGTGCGGCGCCACTCCCAGAACTTCTGCTCGCGCTCCTTGGGCGCCCGCAGGGTGTCCATCGTGTCGGACCAGGTCGGGTCCGCGCCCTCCCGCTGGTCGATCGCGGGGAAGGCCCAGCGCGGCGGCGAAAACGGGGACTGGCTCCGATCAGGACGACCGGTGCCTGTCCCCGTTTTCGCATCGGTCTCTTCGACGGCCTTCAACGGCTCCGCTCCCAGCAGTTCCAGGGCACAAGAAATGGTCGAGCGGAAGTGGGCTTCGTTCAGGCCCACACTCTTCTGGGACTCCTCCAGCCGCGTGCGGAGGTGGTCGATCTGCTTGCGCAGTTGCTCATCACGCTCGCGAGACGCCTCCAACTCGTCGGCGACGGTCAGCCGCTTTTCCGGATCGAGATCGGCGGATTCGATGTCTTGCTCCAAGGCGGCGATCCGATCGCGGCGGATGCCGAGTTTCAGCGAGTCGGCCAAGCGGGCGTCGATGACTTCGGACAGGCTCCCGAGTTCCCTCCGGATCGTTTCCGTCTTGCGGACCAGGACCCGGAGAATCCGATCTTCCGGCCGCTGCTTGTAGACGAAGTAAAGGCAGTACACGGTGTCCGCCTCTTGGAGCTTGCGGTCGATCCGGCCATTGCGCTGCTCCATGCGGCTCGGATTCCAGGGCACGTCGAAATGGAACAGGTTCCAGCAGTGGGCCTGGAGGTTTAGCCCTTCCCGTGCCGCATCGGTGGCGATCAGAATGCGGACGGGGTGTCTTGCAGGGTCGGCCTGGAAGGCCCGCTGGATTTCCTTGCGTTGCGCTGGCGGCGTGGGTCCATGGTAGATCGCAATCCGCTCGTCGGCCCGGTCGCTGCCTTCGATCAGCGCCGACAACTGCTGCTGGAGATAACGCTTCGAGTCGTCGTATTCCGTGAAGAGGATCACGCGGGTGTCGTTCCAGCGGGCGCCGGCCAGGGGCGGAGGGGTTGGAGTCCAGCCTTTAGGCTGCTGGGGACCGTCCGGTTGCGAACAAACAGGCTGAAGCCTGGACTCCAACGGGGGACACATCTTCTCACGAATCCACTGGGCCAACCGGCGAACCCGCGCGTCGGGCAAGCCTCGGGCGGCCTCGGCGATTTCCGTCATTTCGTCCAGCAGCTTCTTTTCGCGGACGAATAGGATTCTGTCCTCCGCACTGGTGAGCGGGCCGACGGTCGCTGCCGAGACGGCCTCGAACTGGGCATCTTCCTCCGCCTGCAGTTGTTCTTCTGGCAGCGTAGCCCGATCGTCATCGGCATCCACGGCGCCGGGCAGCAAATCGAGGTGCCCGGACCGGGATACCAGCGATGACGATTCCGGCGACTCGTTCGGCGGTCCATCGACGACGAAGCGGTCCCCGGAGATGGTTTCTGCCGCCAGGGCGTCGATGGCCGGAAGAAGCGGTTGCCCGGCGGGCTTGCCGGCTGGTTTGGCAGCGGCTTCGGCCCGGGCCTCGTCCCACTGCCGCTGAACCGTGCGCCGATGGACTCGCAGGGTGCGGGCAAACGCCTCGATCGAGGACAGCAGCCGTTGTTGCAGACCGGTGATCAGCAGGCCCGCCGCGGCCTGTTTTCGTTTGGTCTCGCCCTTCAATCGCTCTTCCCGCAGCTGTCGGTACTTGTCCAACAGCGTGGATAGCTGCAGTTCGGGGGCATCGGCCGGCAGACCATCGATGTCCAACTGGACGACCTCGCGATGCGGAAACGCATAGCCGATCTTGCGGACATCCTCCTTCAGCCGGCGGACCATCACGGCGTCCAGCATTTTGGCGTTGACCGGCACGCCCCGGCAAAACCGCTGGGGATCAAGGATTTCCAGCAGGGCGGAAAAGCTGTTCGAGTGGCCATTGTGCGGCGTGGCCGACAGAAACAGGCGGTGCTCGAACCGCGGGGCCAGTTCGCGGACGGCCCGCGTGATCTGCGAATCGATCGCGTACTTCTGGCCGCTGGCCGGCGCCGCGTGGTGGGCTTCGTCCAGGACCAGCAGCGTACCGCTGCGAAAATCGCCCAGCCAATCCAGCAACGGCCCGGTGTACGCCTCGTCGATGAGCAGCCGGTGCGAGATCAAGAAGCGAGTGTGCGTCGTCCAGGGATTCACTCCGAAGCCGCGTTCCCGCCGGACGCGGGCGACGTACTCCTTGTCCAGGATCTCGAAGGTCAACCCGAACCGGTTCTCCAGTTCCTCCTGCCACTGCACGAGCATGGAGGGCGGCGCCGAGACGACGATCTCCCGGACTTTCTTGCGCAGCAGCAACTCGCGTTTAATCAGCCCGGCTTCGATCGTCTTGCCCAACCCGACGTCGTCGGCGATGAACAGGTTGACACGGGGCAGCAGCAGGGCCTTCCGCAGCGGCTCCAGCTGGTAGGCGTCGAGCTTGATCCCTGCCCGGAACGGCGACTGGAAGAGCTTGGGATCCGTCGCCGTGACGCAATTCCATTTCAGCGTGTTCAGGTAAGCCGCGAACAGCCGCGGCGGATCGAATCCCCGCTTGGCCACCGCCTCCCAGGCTTCCCCCGTGACGATTTCCGCATCGATCTCGCGTTCCCACAGCACCTGCAGCGGCTGCCCCTGGTTGTCATCGTCCACGCAAGACAGCCGAACCAGCGTGCTGTCTCCGGCCTTTGGCGCCGGGACGGTTTCCTCGACCAGATACAGACGCTGCCGGACCCGCGCAATCTGTCCGGGCGTGGGAACGCCGGCTTCGACGAGTGTCTGGGGTGCCGCGGCGAATTTGTCGCATCCGCTGACAGACGATGAGTCGGGGGGCGGCATGGATACCTTTCTTGTGCCCCTGAGGGCATTCTGTGGAGGCCTATTCCGCCACGATCCGGTCCTCGTACTTAACGATTCCGTCGCTGTCGTAGTGGCGGAAGACAAGCGTGGGCTTGCCGTCCACGCGTTCGGCGGTGGCGGCGAGGAAACCGCCGATCACGTTCAGGTAGCGGTGATAGTCGGCGACAAAATCGCTTTGCTTCCAGCCGCCGGCATGCTTGTCGCTGGCCGGGCCGCACGAGTACTCGCGGACGCCCGTTCCCGGATGGACGGACACGTACTGCCAGTGACGGTCGCCGCACACCACCGCCATGTTCTTCTGGCCGGCGATGAATTGGCGGAGTTCGTCGCCCTCGTGCGTAAAGCCCTGGTTGGCGTGATTGTCGTTCTTGTTCGTGCGATCGGGGCCGACCAGCGGCGTAGGACTGATCAGCACGCGGAACGTGGCGTCGGAGGCTTGGATGGTCTGTTTGAACCAGGCCTTCTGCCGCGGGCCCCAAATTGTCTTGTCCGGGCCGTCGGGCAGGTTGTTGGGGCTGCGGAAATCACGTCCCTCGACCAGCCAGATCTGCAGGTCCCGCCCCCAGCGGACGGTGCGAATCGTGGAGTTTCCCATGGGGACCTGTTCGAGAAAGACGGCTTGGCCCTGGGCAAAGGTGAACTGGCCCATAAACCCGCGATCGTCCAGAGTCGGCCAGACGTCGTTGTACCACGTGTCGTGGTCATCCTTGATAAAGTAACTGGCAACCTGACGGTGGAATTCGACATTGGTCGGCAGGCTGTACGTGCGTTGCCAGTGGTAGCGGGCCAAGCCGATATCCTTGGCCAGGTTGTCGTAGTACACGATATCGCCGGTATGGACAAAAAAGCTGGGATCCAACTGGAGCATCTGCGGGTAGATCTTGAAGCCTTCCGGGCCGTCCTTGTCCGGGAATGCCTGGCCGGTGATGACCGTAAACACCACGCGCGCCGGATCGTCGGGCGCGGGAGCGGTAAGGAACCGGCCGTCGAGCGACTGCCTCGGCAAACCGCCGCCGGATTGGCGCGACTCGACCAGTAACTGGTAACGCGTTTTCGGCTGCAAGCCGGCCAGGGTGAACTGGCGGGTGTAGTCGCGTTGTGAGTCCACCGGCTGCCAGTCCGTCTCGAGCCAATCGCCTGCCGCCTGGGGCCGGTAGCGGACGCGGACCTCGCCCTCCGTGCCGGGAGCCGCATCGCGGATATCGGCGACCGTCACGCCGGCGGGATACACGGGCCGCGCGACTTTGCGGGCCCGCTTGGCCGCGGTCTTGTTGCTTCCGTCGTACTCGATCTTGACCATCGGACCGTCCGGCGGGTTGGGCTGAGCGCGCAGTGTCAGCCGAGTCCAGATGATGGCGGAACTGTCGGTAACCTCGCCGACCTTGAACCCCGTGGCTTGATATGGCGCCCCGGAATCAGCGGCCGTGGCAGGAAGACTCAGCAGAAGAAGCGATGCGACGAAACAGAACTTCGCGCGTGTTGATGGAATCATCATCTTACTCCCCACCGCTTGTTTTGGCACGGCTTTCGCCCGCTTCGATCGGTTCGTCGGAGACCTTGACGTCTTGTCCGCGGAGGTGTTTTTCGAAGAAGGCTTTCACACGCTGTAGCACTTCATCGCCGCCGATCGCGTGACTGCCGCCCGGGATCTTGACCAGCGCCACGTCCACGCCGGCCTTTGTCAACGCCTCGTGGAGCATCTCGGCTTGTTCAAAGGGCACCGTGTTGTCCGCAGTGCCGTGGACGATCAGGAAGGGAGGGTCGTCTTTGGAGACGTGCGTGATGGGCGAAGCCTGTTTGGCCAGATCCTGTTTGTCTTCGATCTTGCCGCCCAGCAGCAGATCGACGGCGGACGGCGATCGGCCGCCCTCGAAGCGTTTGGGGGCCAGGAAATTGGCGGGGCCGCAGAAGGGGACCACGCAATGCACGCGGCTCGATACTCCGGGCGATCCGCAGTCGCCTTCCAACTCCTGCACATCCCCCGAGGTGCCCAGCATGTTGACCAGGTGCCCGCCGGCCGAACTGCCCCAGATGCCGATCCGCTCCGGATCGATCTGGTACTTGCCGGCATTGGCTTTCAGCCAGCGGATGGCCGCTTTGCAGTCGTGGATCTGGGCCGGCCAGGTTGCCTCGCCGCTAAGGCGATACCCGATGCTGGCGCCGACATAGTTGCCCGTGGCGACAAACGGCACCACGCGGCCCACGCCGCCCGCCTTGTCGCCGCTGCGCCAACCGCCGCCGTGAATGAACACGATCAGCGGCCGCGGTTTGTCGCTGGGTTCTTTGGGCAACACCAGGTCCAGCTTCAACGGCCGTCCTCCGGCATCGCCGTAGACGACATCCCGCTCGATCGTCACCGTGTCCGGCATGGGCCCGCGCGGTGCTTGCCCGGTGGGCTTTTCGGCCGGCCGTTTGCCGCCGGCCGCCAGCTTGCGGAAATTTTCCCGCACCTGCGGCGGCACGTTCGCGCGGCCTTCAAGGATGTCCTGGACCATCGTCCGTCGCTCCGCCGGACTGAGTTCGCCGTTACCGTCCTGATCATACTTCCGGGTCAATTCCTCGCGGCTCAAGTACGGCTGCCCGCCGCGCGGGCCATCCGCCGGTTGCCCCCAAGCGGCCAGCGCGGGGCCGAGCAACAGAAAAGAAATGGTCAACGTCAAGTACCTGCGATTCACTGACATGGCTGGCTCCTTGCGTGGGTCAGAAAAGGAAAGATGCCGCGAGATTTAACCCTTGCAGCATAAGGAAGTTTCGGGCGGCTGTCGACCGATGAGTGACGAGACACTGCCGCTGAGCGACGGTGCATCTTGAAGCTGCGGACGGCAGAGCCGCCCCGCGGATGTGGGCTACTCACGCATCGTTTCAGGCCGCTGCCGGCTTCAGGCACCCCGCTGCTTTCGCTCGTGTTCCTTTTTCAGGCGCAGATAATCCAGGTGGCTACGGCATATCGGGTGCTTGAGGAAGTGCGGGTCGGCAAGCTGCCTCTGCGGCTGGATATTCTGCTGATTCGCCGCGAGGCAGGGGAGTTATCGGAAGCGAGCCATCAGGATCTGGCCGTGTTGCTGCCGTTCCTGAATCGTTTCACGCTGATGCAGTTCAAGGGCCCGACCGACGCCTTGCAGCGAGGCGACTTGGCGCAACTCGTCGGTTGTGCGTTCTTGTGGCACAGCCAGCAGGCTGAACCGATCCCGCAGCGTGACATTTCCCTGATCGTATTGGCACCGACCGTCAACGCGGCGGTGCGTGATGAGTTGGAACTGTTGGGGTGCCAGATCGGCGAACAGGAACCCGGTATCTTCCGCGTGGACGGACTGCCGTTTGCGGCGTGGCTGGTGGAAACCGACGTCATGGCCGAGCGGGGGCCAGAGTGCCGCAGAAGTCGCCGCGGATTTCGACCTCGACGTCGCGCTTGTCAAGAGACCTGTCCCAGGATTTGCCGCTTGCTTGGACCGTCCGGTACTCTCGTGACCACGGGTTGGCCGTGCCAAGCGGCGCGCAGCGGCGAGAGGGCTCACCGGCCGTCTGACGCCGGGCCGGCAACGGACTGGATCGCGGATTCACTCCAGGCCGGCTTCGTGCGCACTTCCGGCACGGCTAACAAGCAAGCCGCGCCACAGCGAGCAGGGCCGCGCCCGTCGGTCCCTTCCGATGGAGCACGCGGAGGCTTAGAATGAGACGAGCACTCGACGTCCAAGGTTTTCAGTTGGGACCGCCATGAATGGGATTGGGCCGGCGCCGTCGACATCCCCTGGAAGTCGACAGGAGCCGTCCACGAGCGGAGATTCAGATATGGGTGAAGAACTTCAGGTCGTGGAAAAGCGTGTCGCGCAGCTTGAACGCGAGGTTTCCCTGTTGAAGCGGGGCTTCTTCGAGCTGAGGTTGGTCGTGGACCAAGTAGGCTAAGTCCCCGTCGGTTCTGCGGTAGCCGCCAAAATAAATCTCGCCGCAACTCTGGCACACCAAAACATCAAGCACTCGCGCCGCCCGGCTGGAAATAGGCCGCAAGCGGAAAACTCGGCCAGTTCGGCGGAAATACCCAGCTCCTGACAACACTGGCCGAGGGGAATCGTTGCCTCGTACGGCGGCACGAACTCGATCCGTGGTTCCTGCCATAGCACGCCCGGCTGCGTGAGCAGGCTTCGGCGTTCCCGCATCAAGTCGTCTCCGCGCAGCGGCATGGCGGGTGGCCGGCCAGCAGAAAATACAGCGTACAGCCAAGGCTGTAAAGGTCTGCGCGGATGTCCGCATCGTGCGAATCGTCCGCCTGCTCTGGAGCGATGTAGTCGGGTGTCCCCATTGCCGTCGCAGTCGTCGTAATGGTTCCCGAAACGCCGGTTTCATCCGCGCAACGCGCTAATCCGAAGTCGAGGATCTTGACCACCTGCTGTTCCGCAGGTTGCGGTCTTCGCCGGCCCAATTCATTGCGGCAAGACGGCCCGTTCTCCGTGCGTCGTTTTCGGGTACAATACGTTCACAAGAATGAGTACGTTGTCGCGATGGGAGGTGCAGCGATGCGATCACCGTTTCCCGGCATGGACCCGTACATCGAGGCGTGCGGGCTGTGGGAGGATTTTCACGAGGCGCTGATTGCGCAAATCAGGGACGCCTTGGCACAAGTCGTTCCTGACCACTACGTGGTTCGATTCCATGAACGGTCCTACGTGGCCCTCGTCACCTCGGAGGATATCGGTCTTCCGAACCGGCGAACTTCGCAAGCCGATGTGGCGAGCGCGTTCGCGCCGGGGAAGAGCCGTTTGGCGAGCGAAGGAGCGACCGCCGTTGCGGAGCTTCCGGCGACCGGTGCCGAAGACAGTCCGGTCGCGATGCGCGCTCTGGTCGAAATGGAATTCCGCGAATCGTTCGTCGAAGTCTACGCACTGCGGCCCGAACGGCGTTTGGTGACGACGGTCGAGGTCTTGTCGCCGTCCAACAAACGCTACAAGACGCCCGGCTGGTTTCGGTACTGCCGCAAACGGCAAGCTCACTTGGAGGGCCTCGCCAACCTCGTGGAAATCGACCTCCTGCGCGGCGGCCGGCGGATGCCGATGGAAGATGAATGGCCGGACGGACCGTACTACGTCCTGGTCTCCCGCAAGCCGACGGCGCCCCAATGTACGGTCTGGCCGGCATTTTGCCTGCGGCCGTTGCCGGAGATTCCCGTGCCCTTGTCCCCGCCGGATACGGACGTGCAACTGGCCCTGCAGCCGATGATCGCGGCGATCTACGAGCGTTCGCGCTATGGGCTGGACATCGACTACCGCCAGCGGTGCCGGCCACGGCTCGATGCCGCCCACGTGCA
>CAZXYZ010000049.1:0-19834 GCA_964645045.1 uncultured Pirellulaceae bacterium
ACGACGGAGTCGCCTGTGGATGGACCATCTTCGCTAGTGGCATCCGGAAGATTGCCGGACGGGCCAGCGGTGTCCGGAGGCTGTTCCGCTGGTGCCTGCCGGGTCGCTTTGGCCGGGTGGGTGGCCTCGTGGATTTGCTTTAGCTGCCGAATCGAGACCTGGGTGTAGATCTGCGTGGTGCTGATGTTGGCGTGGCCCAGCATGGCCTGGATGAAGCGGATGTCGGCTCCTCCCTCCAACATCAAAGTGGCCATCGTGTGGCGAAACAGGTGGCAGGAGCCGGTTTTGCCGAGGTTGGCCGCGGTGACGTAGCCGCTGACCAACTGCGACAGGTAGCTCTTCGCCAAGGGTACGCCGTCGGCCGTCAAGAACAGCGTCGTTTCGCTGGGATTGACCAGTAGCGTCGGTCGGGCGTCGCGCGTGTACTTGCCGATCCACGACAAGGCCCGCTGCCCGATGGGCACCATGCGGTCCTTCTTGCCTTTGCCCTGGCGAATCATGACCGTGCCGCGATCGGCGTCCACGTCGTACAACTGCAGACCGGTCAGTTCCACTCGGCGCATGCCGGTCGAGTACAGGACTTCGAGAATGGAGCGGTCGCGAACGCCCAAAGGCTCGGTGACGTTGGGCTGATTGATGACCGTTTCCGCTTCGCTTTGCGTCAGCACGTGTTTCGGCAGGCGGTGCTCCAATCGCGGCAGTTCCAAGTCGGCCGCCACGTTGTAGGTCACGTGACGATTACGAGTCAGCCATTTGAACCAACTCCGCAAGGGCAACAAGCGGTTGTGTTGACTGCGGAACGACAACGGCTGGTCGTCTTTCTTGCGGTAGTGGTACAGGTGACGCTGGTAGCGTTCCAGCACGGCGCGGGTCACTTCGCTGGGACACGCCACGCCCCGGACCGCCGCCCATTTGATGAATTCGGCCAGATACGCTTGACGGCATTCCACCGTACGTTCCGCGTAGTTCCGCGCTCGCAGCCAGTCCAGGAACTGATTCAGCAACACGACCATCCCTTGGGGATCGGTCGGATCGCCCACCACCGGACGCGGCGGGGCCTCGCCTTGTCGTTTTTTCGGAGCCATCTTTTTCATTCTCCTCGCAATGGTATGGAGCCCAGAGCGGAAAACGAAAATCGAGCGGACGGACCTGGGCTCTTCATCCGTCCCTTTGTCCCGTTTCACCCAGGTTGCGTCTGGTTTTCGCCGTTAGTCGCTGGTGTCGAAGGAGTTGCGAGCCGATTCGACGGCCGCAATGACGCCTCTTTCGGCCCACTTTGGATGCTCGTTGGGGCCTCGTCCTTTTCTCCGAGAGGCCCGAAGCTGGTCCCCGCCCCCTCCAACTTCGCATCGTACTTGTTGTCCACCTTGGCTGCCGATTTCAAATTCCCGTCCGGGCTGAGTCTGGCCGGATCGATCAGGCCCATCAAAAATGGCTGGCCCTCACGGCCCTGACCGTCGTACAGCAACTCGTAGACGAACTGTTGTCCGCGGCTTCCGCGGTGGGGCAGCACGTACTCCAATTGCACAAGCCTGTGCAAATGCACGCGCACCTGGTAGTCCGACCATCCGATCGCTTCACGAACATCCCGACGCGTGAATCGGTACGCTGACCGATCGATAGCCAGCTCGCGGCATTTCTGCGACACCACGTCGTGCAGCAGGATCAACAGGCGGCGGGCCTGAGGCGACAATTCGTCCAGCGTCCGCCCCAGGACCTCAGCGGCCAAGCCGTTCGCAACCGCGATGTCTTGCGGCGTGACTTCGATGTATTGGATGGTTTCGTCGCCGCAGGTGGCCGTGCGAATCGGTCGTTGGTACTGGTGCAAAAGGGTGATCGAACGGATCAAGGTGAGATACTTGAGGTGATCGCGGCGCAGGCGCGTTTTATTGTCCAGAAACGTCAGCTGTTCTCCGTACGGATTGATGACTTCCAGCGGCCGAAGCAAACGCTGGGCGTCTTGGTGCAACTTGGCGACGCGTTGGCTCTGCCGCGTCGCCAGCAGCCCCTGGAGCGTTTGGCTTTCCCGTTGTTGCCGATGAATGGCCCGCGTCTGGTCCCGATCTTCGTTGACCGCCAGCACCAGGCAGCGGTTGGCCAACTCGAATTCCGGTTCGTCTGACGTGGTCGTCAGGAAGATCATCACTGGTCCTTCCACGTGGTAGTCTTCGGTTCCCAATCGGCCCGTGTCGACATTCTTGCCCGCGCTGGCGATTCGCAATTCGCCTTCACTTTGCAGCAGTTTGAGCGCGTAGGCCGCCTGCTCGACACCCTCTTCCTCGGAGATCGCCAGGATCTTGTGTTTCAGGTTCGTGCGGCCCATATAGAACAGCGACTGGCCCGTCATGGCTGAATACTTGACCTGCTCCTCCGGCGGCATGAACCGCAGTACCGAGTCCATTAGCGACGTCTTGCCTGCCGACGAGGACGATTGGATGAGTACTGCCAGGGGCTTATCCAGTTTGCGGCTCGTGGCAGCCAAGTACCCCGCCAGTCGGTTGGTTTCTTCGCCCACCACGCCGCAAGCCTCGAAGTCGGCCGTGATCCGCTGCAGCAAATTCGGATCCTTCAGCAGTTCCAGCGCCGCGTCGTGATCCCTGTCAGACAGCTTGCGTGCCCGGTCTCGGGGCGTCAGCGCATCGGCGATCTGCTGGTCCTGCAACTCTTCGAGCTTCAGGAGCACCCGGCCCACGTCTTTTTTGATGACTTCGGCATCGACGGCGACCTCGGCAGCGGCCAATTTCACGAACGATGCACGGCAGCGGGCGTTGTACAGGTCGAACGTATCCACATGCACGGCATCGCCTTTGGACACGAGGATATTGACCTTCAACTGATCGTAACTCATGTTTTTACCCAAACCACGGACGCGGTAACGGCGATTCCCTAGCGTCATGTCGACTTGACCGTCGTGGATTTCGGCGTCGATGTCTCGCGGAGGCAAGGGGCCGGAATTCATCAAAGACGCACCTTCGTGTCCCGGCGTCCGTGACGTCCCATCGCAAGTCTCTGCGGTGCCGAATTGTTCCATGTCTGGCATTTGATCTGGTCCTTGATGCGGCTCGCCTGTATCACGATTTGCCTCTTCTCGCCTGGACTTCCCCGCCCTGAGCGTGACCGGGTTGGGACCGCGTCCCATCCATTCCGCCCGCCGAATCGCCAAATCCAAACTCTGCGTTGCAGGCGTGATTTTTCGGGCGTACTCGTTCGCGTCCATGCCGTACGGAAACTGGATGCGAAAACACTCAAAGCCGGCCGGGAGCAGAGCTTCGGCCGCCAGCTGCTCGGCCGCTCGGTCCCCCGATTCGTCGCGGCGATAGGCGATCAGCACCCGGCGCACGCCCCACCGTTCCAACGCCACCCGGTGCTCGTCCGTAAAGCCGTCCAGCCCGTAACTGGCCGTGACGTTACGGTAGCCAGCGCACCAGAACGTCAGGGCGTTGATGATCGATTCGCAAAGGATGGTTTCTTGGCAGGCGGCGTCCTGGCACTGGTTCCACACGCCGCGAGTGTCCGTCGCACGACACCCGGCGTCCAGGTACAAGCGGTACTGTGTGCCGCTGCGGAGGTTGTCATTGATTTTTCGTCCGTAGATCTCGCAGACGTTTCCCGGGCCGTCAAACACCGGGAACACCACGCAACCGTTGAATTGTTCGTGGCCGGTCTGACGAAGGATGCCGATCTGCTGCAACCGAGCACGGATTTCGGCGCCCGCTTGCAGCTTCTTGACGGGCAGCCGAAATCCCAGCGTCCGGTCCGAGAAGCCGATTCTGAATCGCTCGATGGCGTCCGCGTGGTCGATACCGCGTTCCTTCAGGTATTGCAGGGCCGTGGGATTCTCGGATAACCGAGCGTGGTAGTAATCGACAACCTGCCGAAGGAGACTCTGCCCGTCTGCGTCGAGAGCCACGGGGCTCTCCAGTTGGGTGGCCACGACCGGTTTGCCGTTGTGGCCGCCATACCGCTCGTTAAGGATTTCGTATGCTCGGCGGAATCCAACCTTGTCCGACCGCATGACCCACTGAAACACATCACCGCCCGCCTTGCAGCTTGAACAACTCCACACTTGCGTGGATGGCGTGAGGACCAGCGACAGGCCTTGATCCTCGTGAAACGGGCAAGGGGCAGTCCAATCCTGGCCATGCCGCTGCAGGTCGATGTTCGAGCTGCGGACCAGTTCCAATAGGTCCACCTTCCGCTTCAATGCGTCGATCTGCTCTTGTGGCACGAGGGCCATCGTGGGCGCTCCTAGAAGAATCGGGGACCGAGGAAGTGCATGCGGCGGATCGGCTCGCTTCCGGAGCGGAAATACCGCCCGCGCTGCGGCTTCGGGATCTCTCGCGGCCGCACCGGATTCAGCAGCGAGCACCAGAAAACCGCCCCGTCTCGATCGTCACAACCCATCCTGTTTGACTCCGTGTCGGGCGTTGGTAACCTCTGACGAAGCCCCAAGCTACCTCAGCCGAAGCCGGATCTTGTGGCGTTACGGGGGAGAAACTTTTCCGGGAACGGATTCTCGCGATTCGCGATCAGATCTAGCAGCTGGCGGGCCTGGCACAGCACCCGCTCTCGTTCCGGACTACGGAACTTATGCGGCGCGAGGGTGCCCAGTAGGGGATGGCAGGTCGAGCGTGGGCTGCCATCCTGGATGACCGGGATGCCTGCGAGTAACGCAGCGACTTCGGAGCCCAACCAGCCCAGCATTCGCCAAATCGTGCTATGGTCCAGCTTCCGCTCGACGATGGCAGGAGCACCCGGCGGTGTCACGTAGCCCGTTGTCCAACCCTGCGGACCAGTGGTCTTGCGATAAGTTTGCTGGGCATCCTCCAGATACAGGGCGGCCTTGTGCAACAGCGTAAAACCAGCGTAGCGTTTATAGGGAAGTACGAAAGCCGGGTAATCGGTGAAGACGCAGTCGCACTTGCGGCATTGCCAGCGGGCGAGCCAGATCGTCGTACAGGTCACACAAGGCGCGTTCAGGACGGCGTCTTTGTCCACGAGCCGCAGACCTCGACGCCGCAGTTCGTAGGGCGCAAATGGTCCCGGCTCCCGGCACCGAGGACAAGAACTCCGATACCAAACACGATCCGTGCCCCGTCGGCGGACGGCCAAATTGTGATCTTCAACTTCTCTTTGGCTCGTCGGGACGGATACCTTGTTCGACATCGCTATTGGATACCTGCCTAGTGGCCCTGCTTTCTTGCCTGTTCCAGCGCGTACTCGAAAAACCGCTCGTAGCCGCGTACCGCGTCTTGATCCCCGAAAAGCACGTCGCTGCGCTCCGCGATTTTTCGACAGACTGCTTCCCGATAATCGCGATCTGTCCCCACCCGAACCGCCAACCCGATGTACTCGTCCGGCGAATGAGCGATGAGTTCCTCGATGCCCATGCGCCGGTAATAGCCCAGGGTGTACCGTCCGACGTTGAATTCGCCGGGCAGCGTGACCACCGGGACGCCGAGCGAAAAGGCGTCGTGCCCCATCAGCCCCACACTGTAGTGTACCGTGTCCAGGACCACATCGCTCACCGACAACAGCCGGACAAAATCCACTGGCGATTGGGTGGGCAGGAAGAGAACACGGTTCAGTACACCCGCGAGCGTCTCCTCAAATCGGCGGCGCAGGAGTTCGTAGCCATGCGGGTGTTTCCCTTCGATGATCACAAGAAATCCTTCCGGATCGGACGCGAGCACGCCCAACAGCAACCGGTCTAAGTCTGGATGGAACTTGGGCAGGCGGGGCGGGCACAGGTAGATATTTCCGCGGTCGGGCAGGCCGAAGAAACTTCGTTGGGTCGGCGGCGGCTGGGGAATGCGGGGCTGATAAGTGGGAAAGGTGTCGAAGCGATAGAGCGTCTCCGTATAGTGTCCGTCCGCGCCGTCTGCCTCGATCAGACGGCTGGACAGATAGTAATCGACGGCGGCGATTCCCGTGGTTGCGTGCGTGCCCCAGCCCGTGCATTGGATTGGGGCGAGGCGAGCGAAAGGCAGGAAGTAGTCAAGCGGATCGGTGCCGATCTGCCAGTGGTAAAGGATGTCGCAGCGGGCGGCGGCGATCCGCTCCACCGCTTGTGGGAAATGATCGGAAAACGGCACCCAGTCCACATCGGCGCGTCGGATCGCGCGGCGGCAAGTCTCCAGAATGCTTTGGGAGCAGAGGATTACAGGCTCAAAACGCGAGCCGTCCAAGTGTTCGATAATCCCGCTGGTGCCGCGCAGGAATCCGCCCTCGTGATGCCGCGTCACGAGCATACCGATCCGCGGCTTCCCTCTACCGAGCGACGGCTTCTTCTGAGGGAAGTGTCCTTCGAAAAGGACGCTGTACTTCTCTTTGAGCGGGCGGTTATTGCGACCGTGGTGGGAAAGATAGAACGACGGCGCAAAGGCGTCGCGGGGCAGGTCCCGCCAGTCCACCTCCAGCGGCCATTGCCGGTACGTGTCGAGTCGCGCAGCCAGATCGGCGCGGAATTGATCGAGCTGCTGAGCGCTCTGAAAGACGGCCGGACAGAGGCCCGCGGAACGCATCTTCCAGAGCATCTTTTCGGGTTTTAGCCGGCTGGCGGTTTCATAACAGCGGGCCGCATCTTCGACGCGGTCCTGCTGGGCGAAGGCAGCCCCGAGGTTCAGATGAGCCTCGGCATAGTCCGGATCCAGATCGATGGCGCGCCGGTAGCTGCCCTCCGCTTCAGCCACGCGGCGTTGGGCCAACAGCGCATTGGCGAGATTGTTGTGAATTCCGGGCCGCCGGGGTTGTTGTTGAATCGCCAACTGGTAGACGTCACTGGCCTCGGCATACCGGCCCAGTTCTTGATATAAATTACCAAGATTGAATAGCGCGTCCGGGTGCTTGGGATTCAGACGAAGCGCGACGTGAAACGAGCGAAGGGCCTCCGCGGGTTTTCCGGTCTCGTGGAGGGAGAGCGCTAGGTTCGAGTGCGCGTCGGCATAACCGGGATTGATCGCCACAGCCTGCCGGAACGCGGCCAGAGCTTCCTGGTGCTGCATCAGGCTACGCAGGGTCACACCGAGGTTGTTGTAGTAGATGGCCTTCGTGGCATCCAGGGCGATGGCCTTGCGGATGTGCTCCAGCGCCAATTCGAGGTTGCCCTGTTGCTGGTGGGCCACCCCCAGCAGATGCCACGCGCCGGCATGGTTGGGTTGTTGGCGAAGCAGTTCCCGGTAGATTTCGGCCGCTTGCTCGACGGTGCCGGCCTGGTGCAGTTGGATCGCCGCACGAAAACTGTCCTCCACGAATCCCCCCACCCATTGAATTGCCCGGACGATCCATCGCGTGGTCGCCCGAATCGAGGGAGCGACTTCCCAGCAAGAACGCGTCCAATAGAAGAACAGCCTCGTCCATGTTCACCGGGGAAATGCCGCGTTACCTTGGTCCGAGGCCGTCTCGCGGCCATTTCGTTCCGAAACTTGCGACCACGGCGCAGTGACGATGGCTCACCGAACAATTTGGGCCACCGATGCAAAGCTGTCAAGCCGCTGGAACACGCTGGAACACGGCGCCAGGTGCGGCCGGATCGTCATAAGTCGGCGGAGTTGGCGATGGAAGCGAAATGCCGTAGTCAGCTTTCCCTCAGACTCCGTCAACCATCGCACATTTCGCCCAAAGCGCGAGAGAAAAAGAAGATAAGCCCCCAAAATTAGATCAAGGGGGATTGACAGACAAATCCGGAAACGAATATTTTGCCATTCTGGGGTCTTAACCTGGGATCTCGCGGCTGTGTTTCCTGCAATTCCTCTCTGGCCTTTTTGAGGCGGCCGTTATGTGCGTCCAAAATTACACAGGACAACCGATATTCCGCATTCGGCAGGCTGTTTTTGTGACGCCGTTTTCTGCGCTCTCAGCTCGTTTTTGTTGGGCGTCCCCATCCGCTCAACACTTCTGGCCTAACGCCCCGACAGAGTACCCCGATCCCACTCCACGCGCGTCGGCTTGTCCGCCGCACCGAAGCACTCGTGTTGACGCCGTCTTTCTTGTGTGACGTGCAGGAGATAACCAATGTCCACTTCGGTCGGAATCTGGCTCAAGACACTTAAGGATCGGCGCAACAGGCGTCGGGCGAGAAAAGCTCTGAAGAATCGCAGGCTCGATCGGCGACCGCTGCTGGAAAAGTTCGAGGACCGTGCTGCGGCGGGCAGCATGTTGCTGGCCTTGCCGGGGATGTTTGATGACGGTGCGTCTGCGCCGCTCTTTGAGCCAATCTTCCGCGATCCGTTGATCGACCAACCGGGAACCGCCACCGATCACTCGCCGGAGCTTGTGATCGGCGACGGATCCGCTGGATCGAGCATGGACGTGACGCAAGACGGCTTATCGAATACTGCAGACGGCGGCGCCAGTGACGCTGCGCGAACCCAAAGAGATTCTGGTGCGGATTCTGCTTTCACGGTGGACGCGTCTCCGCCGCGATCTGAGCAGGGGGGATTCCAATTTGATGTGTTGCCTTCGCCGTTTGACGACGCGCTGGGAGCAACCGATGCGGGCGAGGCGCTGAATCGTCATCCCCAATCCCCGCCGAGCGGATCGGGCGAATCATCGGGTGGCGGCGGCGGTGGCGGTGGCGGCGGTGGTGGTGGCGGCAGCGGCGAGGCAGTCGGTTCAGGCGGCACCACAGGGCCGTCCGGCGCGGAAACGCAAGGGGGAGGTTCGAGTGGCTCCTTCACGTGGGGCGGTTCGCCTTCGCCCGCGAGTTCCGCTCCGTCCGCGGAAGCGGCGAATACCTCTGCTCGTGCAGACAGTGCGACCCACTCGTCCGGCGGCGGATCGGGGGCGGCGCCCGGCGCGAATGGCGGAGCCAGCAGCGCTTCCGGCACGGCTTCCCCGGCGGGAAATGGACCCTCTGCAGGAGGCTCACCCAATGCGCCGGTGGGTCCATCGTCCGCCGAGAATGCGGACGTCGTCACGGCCCCCAAGGGCGGCCCAGGCGCGCCCGTGCTGCACGTCGTGCATCCGGTCAGCCAGCGCGGGTCGGGCCAGGTGTACGTGGAAGGCGAAGTCGACGTTCCCGCGCGGGTCGGTCAGGTCATTCGGATCGAGTTCTTTTCGGTACACGGGAAGTCGGCACAGCGGCTGGGCCAAATCGAGGTGCGCAAGGACGCCGCGGGCCCCGTCCCCTTCCAGGCCGTACTGGACACAAAACTGAATCCCAACGAGCAGGTCGTGGCTCGGGCCAGCGGCGATTACGCAGGCAGCGGTGGCGTTTCGCTCGCCGTGCAAATCGAGCAGGGCACGGACCGGGACCGCGACGGCATCGACGACCAGATTGAAACCCGCGGTCCCCGCGGCGGCGACGCGAACCGGGATGGTGTTCCCGACAGCCGACAATCCGATGTGGTCAGCCTCCCGTCCAGGGCCAAGGGAAAGTTCGTGACCTTGGACGGGAAGGGACACCGGTTAAGCGAAGTCTACGTCTCCGCGCTGCCGGACCGGTGGGCGGGGCGACAAAAGGAGTTTCCGTTCGGCCAGTTCGAGTTTGTGATGGAGGACGTGCCGGTCGGCGAGGTGACGCGCATCGACGTACTACTACCGGAAGGTGATGTTGCGGCCGGCTACTACAAGTTGGAGCCGGAAACGCAAAGGCTCGTGCCCTTCGTCTTCGACGGCGATACGGGCGCCGTGGTCAGCGGCAACATGCTGACGCTCTTTTTGCGCGACGGCGGGCGGGGCGATGCGGACGGCGTGGCCAACGGGATCATCGTCGATCCGGGGATCGTGAAAGGCGGGGAGATGCAGTTGATCTCCAAGGGCGCGTCGGGCTTGGACGGATGGACCATCCAAGAGTTCGGCGGCAGCGAGAGCTTCCGGGGAAACGTGTCTTTCGAGAACAGCGATCCGGAGACGCTGCAGGGCAACTCGTTCCTGGTGATGAGCGAGGGGGACTCGTACCTGGTGACGCTGGAAACAGAGATCGAGATCCCGGCGGACCCGACGTGGCTGAGATTCGAGTTTTATACGGAGTTCGACGAAACCAGCCAAGGCTTCATCAAGGATGCCTTTGAGGTGGCCTTGCTGGATGAAGCCGGGCAACCGCTTGTGCCCCCGTTCCGGCAGGGGCGAGACGCCTATTTCAACTGGACCGAAGGCGAAGACGGCCTGTACGTCCAGCCGGCCGTTGAGTACTCGGGCCAGGAACTGAGCGTTAATCTCTCCGGCCTCGAAGCGGGCAGCACCGCGCGCTTGGTGTTCCGGCTGATCAACGAGGACGGCGACACCGGGTCGGAGGTCATCATCGACACGAATGTGGCTCCGCTGGCCTACGGCGACCAGTACTCGGTCAAGAAAAACGTCCCGCTCACCGTTTCGTCCGAGAAGGGGATTCTGGTGAACGACAAGGATCCTGACCGGGATTCGCTGCTGGCGCTGCTGGTTCAGGGGCCGCAGCACGGGAGCCTGACGCTACGAACGGACGGCGGCTTTACGTACACCCCCGACGCGGGCTTCGAGGGGACGGACACGTTTACCTACAAGGCGAATGATGAATGGCTCGACTCCGAGGGGGCGACGGTGACGCTGGCGGTCACTCCCAACTACCCGCCGGTGCTTGAGTTCATCGGCAATCGGCAGACGGACGAGGGCCAACTGCTTTCCTTCACGGTGTCGGCCAGCGATCCGGATCTGCCCGGTAACACGCTGACGCTGGGGGCAGAGTGGATCGGACACGAGGCTCTGCCCGACGGCGCGAACTTCGAGCAGACCGGCCCGAGTAGCGGCCTGTTCACCTGGACGCCCAGCGAGGAGCAGGGCTGGGGCGCCTACGAGGGCATCCGGTTCTGGGTCGCGGACAACGGCGATCCGCAACTGACCGATTCGGAAACGATCAGCATCACGGTGTATGAAGTCAACCTGCCGCCCGTGCTGAATGCGATCGGGAACAAGGAGATTTTTGAGGGCAACGAGCTATCGTTTACGGCGACAGCGAGCGATCCGGACGTGCCGGCCAATACGCTCCGTTTCAGCGCGACGAGGCTTGACGGAGCCACGACCGAATTGCCGGCCGGGGCGACCCTGAACGCGCAGAGCGGTCTGTTCCGCTGGACGCCCGCGGCGACGCAAGGACCGGGCACGTACACGCTGAGCTTCACCGTGACAGACAACGGGTCACCCTGGCTGACCGACCGGGAAACCATCACGATCACGGTGCATGAGACGCAGCCAGACTCCGCCACCACTGCCGAGGATGCGGCCGTGACGGTCGCCGTGTTGGGTAACGACACGATCGCTGGCTCAGCGTCGGTCACCAGCGTCACGCCCGGCGCGCACGGCGCGGTGGTGATCAATCCGGACAGTACCGTCACCTACACGCCGGATGCGGACTGGTATGGGACGGACAGCTTCACCTACGCGGCCACGTCGGGCGGCGGCGTTACAGGGACGGCCGTGGTGACGGTGACCGTGGCGCCGGGAGTGGACATCGCCAATGACGCGGCTACGACGGATGAGGACGCGGCGGTTGTGATCGCGGTGTTGTCCAACGACACCTTTGAGGGCACGCCCTCGGTGGCGGCCGTGACGCAAGGCGCGCATGGCGCGGTCGTAGTCAACCCGGACAACACGGTCACCTACACCCCGACGGCCGATTGGAACGGGAGCGACACGTTTACCTATACGACCATGTCGGCCGGCGTCACGGAAACCGCCACCGTGACGGTGACGGTCGGGCCGGTGGCGGACATCGTGGATGACACGGACAGCACGGCCGAGGATACGGCGGTGATCATCGCCGTGCTGGCCAACGACACGTTCGAGGGCACGCCTGCGGTGACCGGGGTGACGCCAGCCGCCCACGGCGCGGTGGTGATCAACCCGGACAACACCGTCATGTACACGCCCGCGGCGGACTGGCACGGCAGCGACAGTTTCGGCTACACGGTCACTTCCGGCGGCGTGCCGGAAACAGCAACCGTGACCGTGACGGTCGCACCGGTGGCGGACGTCGTGGATGACGCGGCCGGTACGGACGAGGACGCGGCGGTCACGATTGCCGTGTTGAGCAACGATACGTTCGCGGGCCAGGCCTCGGTGACCGCCGTGACCCAGGGCACGCACGGCACCGTCGTCATGAATGCGGATAACACCGTGACGTACACGCCGGCCGCGGATTGGCACGGGACGGACAGCTTCAGCTACACGGCCACCGCGGCGGGGCTGACGCAGACGGCGACCGTGACGGTGAGCGTCGGGCCGGTGGCGGACGTGGTACATAATGCGGAGAGTACGGACGAAGACGCGCCGGTCACGATTGCGGTATTGGCCAACGACACGTTCGCGGGCACGGCCTCGGTCACGGCGGTGACGCAGGGCGTCCACGGCACGGTGGTGATCAACGGGGGCAGCACCCTCACCTACACGCCCGCGCCGGACTGGTACGGGACGGACAGCTTCAGCTACACGGCCACCTCGGCGGGGCTGACGGAAACGGCGACGGTGACGGTAAGCGTGGCACCGGTGGTGGATATCGTGGACGACACGGACGGCACGGACGAAGACACCGCGGTGACGATTGCCGTGTTGGCCAACGACACGTTCGAGGCCGCGGCGTCCGTGACCAGCGTGACGCAAGGCGCGCACGGCATGGTCGCGATCAATCCGGACCACACGGTCACCTACACGCCGGCGCCGGACTGGTACGGGACGGACAGCTTCAGCTACACGGCCAGTTCCGGCGGAGTCCCGGAAACAGCCACGGTGAGCGTGACGGTCGCGCCGGTGGCGGACATTCTGGGCGACACGGCCACGACGGACGAGGACACGGCGATGACGATTGCCGTGCTGGGCAACGACACGTTCGAGGGCACGCCCTCTGTGACCGGGGTGACGCCAGGCGCGCACGGGGCGGTGGTCATCAACGAGGACGGCACGGTCACCTATACACCGGCGGCGGATTGGAACGGCTCGGACAGCTTCAGCTACACGGCCACTTCCGGCGGGCGCACCGAGACGGCTACGGTGAGCGTAACGGTCTCGGCGGTGGCCGACATTGTGGAGGACACGGCGGAGACGACAGAGGACAGCGCGGCGACCATCGCCGTATTGACCAACGACATGTTCGAGGCCACCGCGTCCGTGACCAGCGTGACGCAAGGCGCGCACGGCGCGGTGGTGATCAACGCGGACAACACGGTCACCTACACGCCGGTGGCGGACTGGAACGGGGCGGACAGCTTCAGCTACGCGGCGGCTTCCGGCGGGGTGACGGAAACGGCCGTGATTACCGTGACCGTGGCGGCGGTGGCCGATATCGTGGCGGACACGGCCGCGACCAAGAAGGATACGGCGGTGACGGTGGCCGTGCTGGCCAATGACACGTTCGAGGGCACGCCCTCGGTCACAGCGGTGACGCAAGGCGCGCACGGCGCGGTGGTGATCAATGCGGACAGCACGGTGACGTACACGCCGGTGTCGGGCTATTACGGCCCGGACAGTTTCACGTACACGGCCAGTTCCGGCGGAGTGACGGAAGTGGCCACGGTGAATGTGACGATCACGTCGGCCGTGGCGGACACGGCGAGCACCGGCGAAGACATGCCGGTCAGCGTGGCGGTGCTGGCCAATGACGTGTTCGCCGGTACGCCCTCGGTCAGCGGGGTGACGCAGGGCGGGCATGGGACCGTGGTGATCAACGGGGACAGCACGGTGACCTACACGCCCGCGGCCGACTGGCACGGGACGGACAGTTTTGCCTACACGGCCACCTCCGGAGGTGTCACGGACACGGCGACCGTGACGGTAACGGTGACCGCGGTGGCAGACATCGTGGACGACGCTGCCACGACGGACGAAGACACGGCGGTGACGATCAGCGTGTTGACCAATGACACGTTCGAGGGCGCGCCTTCGGTGACCGGGGTGACGCCAGGTGCCCACGGCACGGTGGTGATCAACGCAGACAACACGGTCACCTATGCCCCCGCGGCGGATTGGCATGGCACGGACAGTTTTCAATATACGGTGACCTCTGCCGGTTCGACCGAAACGGCGACCGTCACGGTGACGGTCGCGGCGATAGCGGACGTCGTGGATGACACGGGCAGCACGGACGAGGACACGGCGGTAACGATCGGCGTGTTGGCCAACGACGCGTTCGCGGGCACGGCCTCGGTGACCGGGGTGACGCAGGGTGTCCACGGCGCGGTGGTGATCAACCCGGACAACACGGTCACGTACACGCCCGCGGCGGACTGGCACGGGACGGACAGCTTCAGCTATACGGCGAGTTCCGCCGGTTCGACCGAAACGGCCACCGTGACCGTGACGGTGGCGGCGGTGGCGGACATCGTGGGTGATGCCGCCGCAACGCCGGAAGACACGGCGGTGACGATCGGCGTGCTGGCCAACGACACCTTTGAGGGCACAGCGTCCGTGACTGGCGTGACGCAAGGCGCCCATGGCACGGTGGTGGTCAACCCGGACAACACCGTCACGTACACACCGGCGGCCGATTGGAATGGCGCGGACAGTTTTCAGTATGCGGTGACCTCGGCCGGATTGACCGAAACGGCCACGGTCACGATGACGGTCACACCCGTGGCGGATGTGGTGAACGACACGGACAGCACGGAGGAACACTCGCCGGTCACGATTGCGGTGTTGGCCAACGACACGTTCGCGGGCACGCCGTCGGTCACGGCGGTGACGCAAGGCGTCCACGGCACGGTGGTGATCAACGGGGACAGCACCCTCACCTACACGCCCGCGCCGGACTGGTACGGGACGGACAGCTTCAGCTACACGGCCACCTCGGCGGGGCTGACGGAAACGGCGACCGTGACGGTGAGCGTGGCACCCGTGGTGGATATCGTGGACGACGCGGACGGCACGGACGAAGACACACCCGTGACGATCGGCGTGTTGACCAACGACACGTTCGAGGCCGCAGCGTCCGTGACCAGCGTGACGCAAGGCGCGCACGGCACGGTCGCGATCAACCCGGACCACACGGTCACCTACACGCCAGCGGCGGACTGGCATGGGACGGACACCTTCACCTACACGGCCAGTTCCGGCGGAGTTCCGGAGACGGCCACGGTGAGCGTGACGGTCGCGCCGGTGGCGGACATTCTGGGCGACACGGCCACGACGAACGAGGACACGGCGGTGACGATTGCCGTGCTGGGCAACGACACGTTCGAGGGCACGCCCTCGGTGACCGGGGTCACGCCAGGCGCGCACGGCGCGGTGGTGATCAACGGGGACGGCACGGTCACCTATACACCGGCGGCGGACTGGAACGGCTCGGACAGCTTCAGCTACACGGCCACTTCCGGCGGGCGCACTGAGACGGCTACGGTGAGCGTAACGGTCTCGGCGGTAGCCGACATTGTGGAGGATGCGGCGGAGACGACGGAGGACGGCGCGGCGACCATCGCCGTATTGACCAACGACACGTTCGAGGCCGCGGCGTCCGTCAGCAGCGTGACGCAAGGCGCGCACGGGACGGTCGTGATCAACGCGGACAACACGGTCACCTACACACCGGTGGCGGACTGGAACGGGGCGGACAGCTTCAGCTACACGGCCACTTCCGGCGGGCTCATGGAGACGGCCGTGATCACCGTGACCGTGGCAGCGGTGGCCGATATCGTGGCGGACACGGCCGCGACCAAGAAGGACACGGCGGTGACGATGGCCGTGCTGGGCAACGACACGTTCGAGGGCATGCCCTCCGTGACGGCGGTGACGCAAGGCGCGCACGGCGCGGTGGTGATCAATGCGGACAGCACGGTGACGTACACGCCGGTGTCGGGCTATTACGGCTCGGACAGTTTTACGTACACGGCCAGTTCCGGCGGAGTCACGGAAGTGGCCACGGTGAGCGTGACGGTCACGTCGGCCGTGGCGGACACGGCGAGCACCGGCGAGGACACTCCGGTCAGCGTGGCGGTGCTGGCTAATGACGTGTTCGCCGGTACGCCCTCGGTCAGTGGGGTGACGCAGGGCGGGCATGGGACCGTGGTGATAAACGGGGACAACACGGTGACGTACACGCCCGCGGCCGACTGGCACGGGACGGACAGTTTTACCTACACGGCCGCCTCAGGAGGTGTCACAGACACGGCGACCGTGACGGTAACGGTGAGCGCAGTGGCGGACATCGTGGACGACGCCGCCACGACGGATGAAGACACGGCGGTGACGGTCAACGTGTTGACCAATGACACGTTCGAAGGCGCGCCGTCGGTGACCGGGGTGGCACAAGGTGCCCATGGCACGGTGGTAATCAACCCAGACAACACGGTCACCTACACACCCGCGGCGGATTGGCATGGCACGGACAGCTTCAGCTATACGGCAAGCTCCGCCGGTTCGACCGAAACGGCCACCGTGACCGTGACGGTGGCGGCGGTAGCGGATGTCGTGGACGATGCAGCTCCAACGCCGGAGGACACGGCGGTAACGATCGGCGTGTTGGCCAATGACACGTTCGCGGGCACGGCCTCGGTGACCGGGGTGACGCAAGGTGCCCACGGCGCGGTGGTGATCAACCCGGACAATACGGTCACTTATACCCCCGCGGCGGATTGGCACGGGACAGACAGCTTCAGCTATACGGCAAGCTCCGCCGGTTCGACCGAAACGGCCACCGTGACCGTGACGGTGGCGGCGGTGGCGGACATCGTGGGTGATGCCGCCGCAACGCCGGAAGACACGGCGGTGACGATCGGCGTGCTGGCCAACGACACCTTTGAGGGCACAGCGTCCGTGACTGGCGTGACGCAAGGCGCCCATGGCACGGTGGTGGTCAACCCGGACAACACCGTCACGTACACACCGGCGGCCGATTGGCATGGCGCGGACAGTTTTCAGTATACAGTGACCTCGGCCGGTTCGACCGAAACGGCCACGGTCACGGTGACGGTCACGCCCGTGGCGGATGCGGTGAATGACACGGGAGGCACGGACGAGGATACGGCGGTGACGATCGCCGTACTGGCCAATGACGCATTCGAGGCCGTGCCGACAGTGACGGGGGCCATGGCCGGCTCGCACGGCACGGTGACGATCAACGCCGGCAATACGGTCACCTACACGCCCGCGCCGGATTGGTACGGGACGGACACCTTCACCTACACGGCCACTTCCTGCGGCGTGACGGAAACGGCGACCGTGACGGTGACTGTGGCACCGGTGGCGGACATTGCAGACGACGCAGCCGTCACCAAGAAGAACACAGCGGTGACGATCGCCGTGTTGGCCAACGACACGTTCGAGAGCACGCCGTCGGTGACCGGCGTCACACCTGGCGCCCACGGTACGGCGGGGATCAACACCGACGGCACGGTGAGGTACACGCCGGCGGCGGGCTACTACGGTCCGGACAGCTTCACGTACACGGTCACTTCCGGCGGCGCCACGGAAACGGGCACGGTAAGCGTCCTCGTGACGTCGGCCGTGGCGGACACCGCGACCACTGACGAGGACACGGCCGTGACGATCGCCGTGCTGGCCAACGACGTTTACGTCGGCACCTCATCCCTCGTGGCGGTCACGCAAGGCGCGCACGGTACGGTGCTGATCAACGCGAACAACACGGTCGCTTATACACCGGCGGCGGATTGGCACGGCACCGACAGCTTTACCTATACGGCCGTCTCCGGGGGCGTTCCACACACCGCGACGGTGACCGTCAGCGTGACCTCCGTGGCAGACATCGCGAATGATGCAGCCAGCACCAACGAAGACAGGGCGGTGACGATTGCCGCGTTGGCCAACGACACGTTCGAAGGCGTAGCGAGGATAACGGCCGTCACGCCAGGCGCGCACGGGTCTGTGGTGATCAACGCCAACAACACGGTCACCTACACGCCGCTGGCCGATTGGCACGGCTCGGACAGCTTCCTGTACACGGTGGCTTCCGGTGGCGTGAACGAAGCGGCAACGGTGACCGTGACGGTGACGCCGCTGGCGGACGCGGTGAACGACGCGGTCAGCACGAACGAAGATACGCCGCTGACGATCGCCGTGTTGGCCAACGACACCTTCGCTGGGACGGCGTCGGTGACGGCGGTCACATCCGGCGCGCACGGCGCCGTGGTGATCAACGCCAACAACACGGTCACCTACACTCCCGCCGCGGATTGGTACGGCGTGGACAGCTTCACCTACACGGCCACGTCCGGCGGCGGGACGGAAACAGCCGCAGTCACGGTCAGCGTGGCGCCGGTCGTCGACGTTGTGGCGGACACGGCCGTCACCAGGAAGGACACCCCCGTGTCGATTGCCGTGCTGGCCAATGACAGGTTTCGGGGCTCGCCCGCATTGACCGGCGTGACTCAGGGCGGCCACGGTTCGGTGACCGTTAATCCAGACCAGACGGTGGCGTATACGCCGGTCGCGGGCTGGTTTGGTACGGATAGTTTCACCTACACGGCCATTTCGGCCGGGCTGACGGAAACGGGTGTGGTGACCGTCACGGTGACGTCGGCGGTGGCGGACACTGCGACGACCGACGAGGACACGCCGGTGACCATCACGGTATTGGCCAACGACGTGTTCACGGGGACGCCGTCCGTGACGGGCGTCACGCAAGGCGCCCACGGTATGGTGGTGATCAATGCGGACGAGACCCTGACCTACACACCCGCAGCAAACTGGTACGGCACGGACACGTTTACCTACACGGCCGCCTCGGGCGGGGTGACGGAGACCGCGACCGTGACGGCCTACGTCAATCCGGTCAATGACGCCCCGCTGCTGGGGCCGATCGGTGATCGAAGCGTAGACCGTTTGGCCAGTTTGACATTTACGCTCAGTGCCAGCGACGTAGATCTGCCATTTGATGCTCTGACGTTTAGCGCGACGGGGCTTCCGAGAGACGCCCTGCTGGATCCACAAACGGGCGAATTCGCGTGGAGACCGGCGCTCGACCAGCCACCGGGCGACTACGTGTTGACCTTTGTGGTGACGGACAGCGGACTGCTGTACGACTCCCAGACGATGACGATTACGGTGACGGCGGCCGCGGCTTCCAAGTTCTTCGTCGTGGACCAAAGCCACCAAGGCGGCGAAAAACGTTCGTTCTTCTACGGCGATGCGGGCGAGTTCGTGCAAATGACGAATCTGTCTCATGTCGCGCCGCGCGGCGTCGCCAGCAACGCGGCGGGGGATCGGATCTGGGTGATCCATTCGGTAAGCAACGCGAATAACAAGCAGGGCCGCGCGGTATCCGTGTATGACGGCGAAGGACGTCCGCTGGGCCAATGGGAGGCGGAGGGCCTCAATCAGCCGCAAGGCATCACCACGGACGGAGAGAACCTCTGGATCGTCGACAATGCCAAGCAAGAAGTGCTCTACTACGCCGGCGCGGCGGCCAATTTGTCGGGCAAGCAGTCGCCCACGTCCAGCTTCTTGCTCGACGAAGACAACGCCTGGGCCTATGACCTGGTGACCGATGGCACGAAGCTGTGGGTCCTCGACGACCATAACAACGACGACGGCGTGTTCGTGTACAACACCAGCGGCAGCCTCTTGGGGCAATGGTCCCTGGGGCCGGAATCCAAGTCCCCTTCGGGAATTACGCTCAATCCGTCCGACCACACGAATCTTGACCTATGGACGGTGGATCGTCACACGGACCGCGTCTACCACTATCCTGGCGGCCGGCAGTGGCTGAGCGGTGAACATGCTGCCGCCGGCAGTTTCGCCCTCCACGAGGACAACAAACACCCGGAGGGCATCGCCGACCCCGAAGGTGAAACGCCGGAGGTGAGCGTCACGGCGACGGACTCGACGGCCAGCGAAGCGGGACCGGCCAGCGGTCAGTTCACCGTCAGCCGCACCGGCCCGACGACGGCCGCCTTGACGGTCTACTACACGATTGGCA
>CAZXYZ010000049.1:19934-21702 GCA_964645045.1 uncultured Pirellulaceae bacterium
GCCACGTGGTCGAACGACTACACGGGGCTGCCGAACTACGACGGGATGTATCCGGGCTACGTGATCATCGCGGCCGGTTACGCCAGCGCGTCGATCACCATCACGCCGGTGGACGACGGCGAGGTCGAAAGCAGCGAGACGGTGACGCTGACGCTGACCACGGACTGCTGCATGGGCTCGAGTTACACTATCGGTTCTGCGAACACGGCCACGGTGACGATTGCGGACGACGACGTGCTGCCGGAGGTGAGCATCGCGGCCACGGATGCGACGGCCACTGAAGCCGGACCGACCAGCGGCCAGCTCACCGTCAGTCGCACCGGCCCGACCACGGCTGCCTTGACGGTCTACTACACGGTCAGCACGGCGAGCGGCGCAGCCACGTGGTCGAGCGACTACGCAGGGCTGCCGAATTACGACGGGATGTATCCGGCCTACGTGATCATCGCGGCCGGCAACTCCAGCGCGTCGATCAGCATCACGCCGGTGGACGACGGGGAGGTCGAAGGCAGCGAGACGGTGACGTTAACGCTGACCACAGACTGCTGCATGGGCTCGAATTACACTATCGGTTCTGCGAACACGGCCACGGTGACGATTGCAGACAACGACGTGCTGCCGGAGGTGAACATCACGGCCACCGATGCGATGGCCACCGAAGCGGGGTCCAACAGCGGGCAGTTCACGGTCAGCCGCACCGGCCCGACCACCGCCGCCTTAACGGTCTACTACACGGTCAGCGGTTCAGCTGCGTGGTCGGACGACTATACGGGCTTGCCTGACTACGAGGGGATGGGCTCCGGCTCGGTGACGATCGGGGCGGGCTCCACCAGCGCGGTCATCACGATCACGGTGGTGAACGACACGGAGGTCGAGAACAACGAGACGGTGACGTTGACGCTCGCCAGCGACAGCGATTACGCGATCGGCTCCGGCAGCAGTGGCACGGTGACGATCGGCGACGATGACGGGTTGCCGTCCTTGTCCCTAAGTCCCAGCAGCGTCTCGGTGAACGAAGGCGCCGGGACGTTAGTGTTCACGGTGACCGTGTCCCGCGTGTCCGCGAGCACGGTCACGGTCGACTACGCAACCGGCGGCGGCACCGCCACCGTCGGCGCAGATTACACGGCCACATCCGGCACGCTGACCTTCGATCCCGACGAAACCAGCCAGACGGTGACCGTACCCATCCTGGACGACACGACGAAGGAGCTGAACGAATCCTTCCTGCTTAACCTCTCCAATCCCACGAATGCGACGATTGCTTCGTCCCAGGCGACGGCCACCATTTTGGACAATGATGTGCCGTCGGTGAGTTTCAGCAGCAGTTCTGCGTCGGTCAGCGAAGACGACACGCTCACGGTGACCGTCACCCTGTCGGAACCTTCCAGCGACACGGTCACGGTGTCCTACACCAGCACAATGGGCACGGCATACAGTTGGGATTTCGTCAACACGTCGCAACTGTACGGCACGTTGACGTTCGCCCCCGGCGTGACCCAGCGGACATTTGACATCGACATCCAGCGGGACGCGGCGGTGGAGGCAGACGAGACCTTCTCCTTGTCTTTATACAGTCCGAGCTATGCCCAACTGGGCGCCCCGAACGCGCTGGGCGTCACGATCCTGGACATCAGCGACACGTTCCCCACGGTCCAGTTTGCTGCGGCCACCGCGTCAGTCGACGAAGACGACCGGCTGACGGTGACCGTCACCCTGTCGGAACCTTCCAGCGACACGGTCACGGTGTCCTACACCAGCACAATGG
>CAZXYZ010000049.1:21802-51237 GCA_964645045.1 uncultured Pirellulaceae bacterium
CTGGGCGTCACGATCCTGGACATCAGCGACACGTTCCCCACGGTCCAGTTTGCTGAAGCCACCGCGTCGGTCGACGAAGACGACCGGCTGACGGTGACGGTTACCCTGTCGGAACCTTCCAGCGACACGGTCACGGTGTCCTACACCAACACCATGGGCACGGCATACAGCTGGGACTTCGCCAACACGTCGCAACTGTACGGCACATTGACGTTTGCCCCCGGCGTGACCCAGCGGACGTTTGATATCGACATCCAGCGGGACGCGGCGGTCGAAACCGACGAGACCTTCTCGCTGACCTTGTACAATCCGAGCTACGCGCAACTGGGCACGCCGGACACGCTGGGCGTCACGATTCTGGACATCAGCGACACGTTCCCCGAGGTTCGATTCGAGACGGCTTCTCTCTCGGTGGACGAGGGCGCTTCGCTCGCAGTCCGCGTGCAACTGGCGGAGGTTTCGCCCGACCAAGTCCAAGTGTACTACAAGTATCAATTGGGGACGGCGGAATGGAGCGACCTGAACACGGCCACTGCCAGCGGCTGGCTGGTTATTCCGCCGGGCACCTTGGAAGCCACTTTCACCGTGCAGACGCAAACGGACTCGACGTCCGACGATGAAACCTTCCAACTGGAATTGTACAACCCCACCTACGCCCGGATCGGCGAGCCTGGCATCGTCGACGTGACGATTCTGGACTACGATCCGCGGGAAGTCAGCGTCCAGGACGTGATGGTGCGGGAGACCGCGACAACGGCCTTGGTGCCCGTGGCTCTCGTCTCGCCGGCCCATGAGGTGCTGCAGGTCAATTACACGGCCGTGGCGGGCTCCGCCGTCGCCCCTGACGATTTCGTGGCGACTTCGGGAACGCTGACTTTCGGCGTGGGAGAAACCCTCAAGTACATCGAAGTTCCGATCGTCTACAACGCCGCCCTCGAGCCCGAAGAACAATTCCAGGTGGTGCTCTCTTCTCCCGTCAACGCCGTCCTGGGGAGATCCGCGGCCACGATCACCATCGTCGATTGGAACGACGCGGCAGAACTGGATGTGCCGGGCGATCAACTGTCGACCGCCTACCCCATGAACTTGACCCCCGGTGTCTTGGCACCGCTGCAAGCTCAAATCGGTGACGGCCGTTACTCGTACTGGGACGTCGATCTCGTCGAAGTGTCGCTGGCTGCCGGTCAGAATCTCTACGTGCGTTTGGACACGTCGAGCAGTGCTCTGAACGGGTACGTCCGGCTATTCGACGCTCTGGGTGCAGAGTTGGCCGCGGGCAACGACGCCTGGTTCAGTTACACGGCTCCGGTGGACGGCACGTACTACGTCGGGATCTCGGGTGAGACCAACACCGACTACGATCCCGAAGTGGCGGATAGCGGATCAGCTTCGATTCCCAAAGGAGCGTACACGCTGACGCTGGGGATTTCCGCCGCGGCGCTGCCTCCGGACATCGGCGTCTTTGGCGACGCGAGCGCGACGATTCCGCTGTCCACCGGCGACACGCCGCTGGATTTCGGGACCCTGCAGCGGGGTGAGCAACGCGAGCGGGTGGCGGTTCTCAAGAATACGGGCGGCAGCCCCTTGAGCATCGACGACATCTCTTTCCCGCCGGGCGTTTCGACCACCGACGATTGGCAGGGGCTCGTTCTGCTCCCGCAAGCGAAGGAGTTTCTGACGCTGACGTTCGACGCCAATACGCTCGGCGCGTATTCCCAGGACGTCGTCATCGACTCCAACGATCCGGACGAATCCGAGTTCCGTTTCACGATCACGGCCTCGGTGGTCGCGGCTCGGACAGATGCCGTGAACGACACGTTTACGGGGGCCATTGCCGGCGTCGCCAAGAACCTGGACGTCCTGGCCAATGACTTGGGCAGCCTGTTGTCGATCGTGGGTGTGACGCAACCCGCTTCCGGCAGCGTGGCCATCCGTCCCGATCAGAAGCAGCTCCTCTTCACCGGCGCAGCCGGTTTCGACCTGGCCACCTTCCAGTATACGGTTTCGGACGGATACGTATCGGATACGGCGACCGTGACGGTCCAAGCCAACCTGGCTCCCGTGGCCGTCGATGACATCGTGAAGGACGTCGAGGCGGGAGTGCGGATGTTCCTCTATCCGCTGGATAACGACTCCGACCCGGACGGCGATGCGTTGACGATCGTCTCCGTCGGCGGCACTCCCGCGGGCACGGTCACACGCTCCGATGGGTACCTGGCCTACGAGGCACCCACCGGGTTTGCGGGCGATACGTTCCAGTACACCATCCAGGACGCCGCCGGCCATCAATCCACCGCCACCGTCACGCTGGCGGCCCCGCCGGGACCTCGCCCTCTGCTGGACGTCGACTTCGAGCGCTTGACCGATGTGACGACGGCGGTCGGGGTCACCTACCGCTGGACCTCCTACCACGATGCGCCCGATTTCCTGTACGCCCACGTCGATCTGGCCAACGTCAGCACGTACTCGGTCCGCGGTCCGATTCTGCTGGGCATCAAGGACCTGGACAATCCCGCGGTCACGGTCCGCGATCTCGACGGGATCTCGCCTGGCGGCATGCCGTATTACAACATTACGGATCGGCTGGTCAGCGACACGGATGTGTTCTTCTCGCCCGGCGATTCGGCCCAGGTCGAACTGAAGTTCCACACTCCAGCGCGCACGCGGTTCCACTATGAACTGGTGGTCCTGGGGGTCCTGAACGACGCGCCGCGGTTCCAGACCGAGGCGGATACCGAAGCGGTGGCGGGGACGATCTACCAATATAACGCGGATGCCCCCGACCCCGATCGCGATCCGGTCACCTATTCGCTCGTGTCCGGGCCGGCCGGGATGACCGTCTTCGCCGCCAGCGGATTGGTTCGCTGGTCCACGGCCGGCGGCGACCGCGGTGACCACACGGTGGTCATTCGCGCCACCGATCCCTACGGCGCTTACGAGGACCAGCCGTATACGCTGCACGTCGTCGATTCGGCCAACCGGCCGCCGCGGTTCACCTCGACGCCCGTCACCGACGCCGAAGTCGGCGTGCCCTACCAGTATCCCTTGGCGGCCCTCGATCCGGATCTCGACCCGCTGACATTCTCGCTCTCGGGCGACTATCCGTCGGGCATGGCGGTGGCCGATGCCTCGCGCGGCTTGATTGCATGGACCCCGCCGGCCGAACTGGTGGGACAGACCGTTTCGGTCACGGCCCAGGTCGTCGATGGCCGCGGCGGCGAAGCGCTGCAGGTTTTCGACATCTACATCCATCCCCAAGACGGCAATCATCCGCCGATCATCGTGAGCGAGCCCGAAAAGCGATTGATCCTCCCCACGCTGGACGCGAACTCGGCGCTGGGTGATGTCGCTCCGGGGACGATCGATCTGGCCCTGACCGCAGGACAGACGCAGACGCTGACGGTGAGCATCGCGCTGCCGGATGACGCGATCGTGGTCTCGGCCGCCGACGTGTTCCTGCTGTTCGACGATACGGGCAGCTTTACCAACACGGCGCCAGCGGTTACCGCGGCTTTTCCAGAACTGATCGCCGATCTGGGGACCGCGTTCCCGAACGTCGATTTCGCCTTCGGCGTGGGACGTTTCGAGGAATATGCGGGTTTGTACGGGGAAGATTCTGTCGGCCGCCCCTATATTCTGAACCAGCCCATCCTCACGACCGGCACCTCCGGGTTCACGGCGGCGATCAGCAGCGCGCTCGATCGCAGCGCCCCTGGGGGTGGAGGCGACGGCCCAGAAACGGCCATCGAGGCCCTGTACCAAGTGGCGACCGGATTGGGCTTCGACGGGAATCAGGACGGCGATGCGATCGACTCCGGACCGGCAGGGATTGGTCCGACCCAGACCGATCCGGGCAGTAGCGGCGATGTGCCGCCGTTTGCCTCGTACTTCGCCGATCCGACCATCGGGACCTTACCTGCCAGCGGTTCGCTGGGAGGCGTCGGTTTCCGGCCGGGCGCGTTGCCCATCATCATTCTGGCGACCGATATCGGCACGGCCTACCGCCCCTCCGACCCGCAGCCCGAGATCATCACCGGGCGAAACGGAGTGACCGTTCCCCTGGCGGAGTTCCAGGGCTTCTACCGCGACGAAGCACCCCCGGGCGGCGCGGAAATCCAAGAGACCGTGAAGGCCTTGAACGACTTGGGGGCGCTGGTGATCGGCCTGGGACGTGACTGGGGCAATCCAGATCCGCGGCAGTTCCTCGAAGCGCTGGCGAAACTGACGGGAGCCGTGAATGAGTCACCCCAGACGATCGATTCCGGCATTCCAGGCGATCCCATCGAGCCGGGAGACCCCCTGTACTTCGATATTTACGGGCAGGGGGATCCGGCAGCGGGTATCGGTGCGGCCATCCGGGCGGCGCTGATCAACTCGTCGTTTGCGCTCAACGTCGAGGGGACCGAGCCGGGCATCGTGACGAACTTGACGGGCATTCAGTACGACGCGATCTCGGGCACGACGGCCACGTTCGAGATCCAAGTCACCGGCGACGGGCAGGCCCATTCCCTGGATCTGCACTTCCTGAACATCGCCACGGTCCTGGGCTCCATCCCGCTTACGATTCGTGTTCCGTACCAATACGACGTCGATGCCCTGGATGCCGACGACGACCCGCTGGAATACTCACTCGTCGGCGAAACGCACGGGGCCACGATCGATCCGCACACCGGACTGCTGCAGTGGGCGCCCCAAGCGTCGGGCGACTACCAATTCACGGCCCAGGTGATCGACGGGCGCGGCGGCAGCGACCTGCAGCCCTGGAAGGTGTCGGTCCTCGATCCTTCCGAGGTCAACGCGAACCCGGTCTTCGAAGCGGTGGCGCCTCTGACCTGGGAAGCCGATCGCGAGTACTCGCTCTCCGTGTCGGCCACCGACGCCGACGACGAACCGGTCCGTTATCAGCTCGTTGACGATCCCGCCGGCAATGCGGCCTTGCCGGACGGCGTGACCATCGATCCGCTCACCGGCATGCTCCGCTGGCGGCCGGAGCCCGGCCAGGTCGGCTCGCACTCGGTCAAGGTCCGGGCCAACGATGGGCGCGGAGGCTCGGGTACCATCACGCTGGCCATCGACGTGGTCTTGCCTGCCGGGTACATCAATCAGCAACCCGAAATCACTTCCACGCCGCCGGCCGCCGTGGCCGTCGATGAAATCTATCGCTACGACGTGACGGCGACCGATCCTGACATGGACCGCCTGTCGTTCGACCTGGCCTATGCGCCGGCGGGCATGGCCATCGACGCGGACAGTGGACGCATCGCCTGGCGGCCGACCAGCGAGCAGGTCGGGACGCATCCCGTGTACGTGCGCGTGACCGATTCCCGCGGCGGCATGGACCTTCAAATCTACGACCTGGTCGTCACCTCGACCAACGATCCGCCCGCGTTTCGTTCGACGCCGCTCACCACCGCGGCGACCGGTCAGCCGTACGTCTATGCGGCGCAGGCCACCGATCCCAACGGGGACGTGCTGACCTACACGCTCGATCCCGCCTCCCGGGCCCGCGGCCTGACCATCGCCGCTTCCACCGGGCAAATCAACTGGGCCAATCCGGCGGCCGGGGATCACTTGGTCACCGTCACCGTGTCCGACGGCCGCGGCGGGCAGGATGTCCAGATCTACTTCCTGACCGTCGATCCCAACTCGCCGCCGCTGATCAGCAGCAACCCGCCGTCCCCGGCCATCATCAACCAGGCCTACGCCTACCCGATCGCCTACAGCGATCCGAACCCCGGCGATACGCTCACGCCCTCGCTCGACCAAGCATCGCTCGACCGCGGCTTGGAGATCGTGGTGAACGCCAGCGTCAGCCCTGCGACTTGGACGCTGCAGTGGACGCCGAAGCTGCTCGGCAAATTCCCCGTCGCGATCACCGCCACCGACCAGGCCGGGGCCTCGTTCACCCAGAGCTTCACGCTGCCGGTCATCGCCCAGACCATGCCCAGCGAGCCGCCAAGGATTTCGTCCACGCCCACGGGCCCCGCGTACCAGGGCCAGCAGTGGTCCTATCTGATCAAGGCTTCCGATCCTGACGGCGATGACAACCTGTTGGAGTACTTCGTCGTTTCGCACGACCTCAACAATCCACTGTGGGAACACATCACGCTTACCGAAAAGACGCTCCGCTGGACGCCAAAATCGGGCGAAGTGCCCGAAGGCTTGATCTTCAAGGTCCGCGTGACAGATACGGATGGCGCCTACGCCGAGCAGACTTTCGAGGTGCCCGCCCAAGCCGACGTACCACCCAATGCTTCGCCCCGCTTCACCTCCGTCCCGACCGGACCCGCCGTCGTCGGTCAGACCTATCGCTACCAGGCGAACGCCGTCGATCCCGACGGGGATGCTTTGACCTACGGCATCGATACGGCTACCCAAGCTCTGGGCGCAGACATCGATCCGGCGACGGGGCTCCTGACGTGGCAGCCCACGACGGCAGGCAACACCGACCTGGTCGTCACGGTCACCGATGGCGTGAACGGGCTGATCACCCAAACCTTCACGCTGCCCGTCGTCCGCCAGAACACGGCCCCCGCGATCACCTCCGTTCCGGCCGGGCCGGCGCAGGTTCAGTCAGCATGGACGTATGTAGTCCGGGCGACCGACTCCGATCCGGGCGACCAGGCCCTACTGCAGTATCGGCTGACCAGTCCGACAGAACAGGCGGGTATCATTGAATTCGACGAAGCCAGCGGAACTCTCACCTGGACGGCAGGCGCCGCCGGCTCCCAACCGTTTACCATCGAAGTCGACGATACCCGCGGTGGAGTTGCCACGCAGACGTTTACGATCGGGGCTCAAGTCCCGGCGGGCACGGGAAATGCGCCCGCCATCACGTCCAGCCCCCAAGGGCCGGCCTACGTCGGCCGCGTCTGGACGTATCTGGCCACCGCCACCGACGCGGACGGCGATCCGATCTCCTGGACCGTCGCCAGCGCCCCAGCCGGACTGACGCACGAGACGTTCGCGGACAAGCTGCGGCTGACGTGGACCCCCACGGTCGGCGACTTGGCGGCGGCTCCGCACTCGATTACCCTCCAGGCCGACGACGGCGACCCGCTCAGCGGCTACGCGACGCAATCGTTCCAACTAGGTGTCGTGGATGTCAATCAGCCGCCGACAATCACGTCCTTGCCCACGGGGCCGGCGTACAAGGACGTCGCTTGGAGCTATGCGGTCACGGCCAGCGACACGGATGATCCTCCACAAAACCGGACCTACGCGCTGGACCCCGCCTCCCAGATCCCCACCAACGCGATCGGCAGCAGCACCGGGCTGATCACTTGGACCGGTACCGTGCCCGGCAGCTATGCCGTGATCGTCAAGGTCTCCGACGGCCGGGGCGGCGAAGCGACCCAGCGGTTCACCCTGAAAGTGGTCGACCAGGCCGTGCCGTCCAACCTGCCGCCCGTGATCCGCTCGCTGCCGCCCAACTCCGTGCGTCAGGGAGACGTCTACTCCTACGCCCTCGATGCCTACGATCCCAACGGCGACGCTCTCCAATACCAGTTGACGACCGCGCCGTCCGGAATGACGGTCGACGCGTCGGGCGTCCTCCGCTGGCGCGCCGGGATGATCGGCGACTACGCCGTAACCGTCTCGGTCAGCGACGGGGTCAATGCGCCCGTAGAACAGCATTTCCCCCTGGAAGTCCTGCCGCCGGTGGCCGCCAACGAGCCGCCCGCGATCGTCAGCAACCCCACGGGTCCGGCGGTGCGCGACCGGCAGTGGACCTACGAAGTCATCGGGGAAGATCCCAACGGGGACGCCATCACCTTCAGTGTGACGGCGACCGATTCGGGCGGCGATCCGGTCGCGATGAACATCATCCCGTCAGCCACGCACCCGGCAACGCAGGCCGTGATCACCTGGACTCCCACGGCGGGCGGCAACGTCGATGTGGTGGTGACGGCCACGGACGGCCAGCGCTCCAGCAGCCAATCGTTCACCCTCCGGGTGCTGGACAACGCCCCGCCGGTCATCGATTCGACGCCCACCCAAACCGTCAACCTGCGCGCATTGCACCAGTATACGGTCCACGCTACCGATCCCAACACCACCGATGTGGTCCGCTACGCGATGCAAGACCTCCGCCAGCTTGTGGCGATCGGCGGCTTGCAGCCGACGAGCACACCTGGGGTGGTCGCCAGTACCGGACAACTCACCTGGACGCCCGATGCGCCGGGCCTGTACGAAGTCACCGTTTCGGCCGATGATCAGCGCGGCGGCACGGACACCCAGACGTATCACCTGCAGGTCATCGACCCCAATAGCAACAACCCGCCCCTGGTGGATTTCGCGCCGCGGCGCGAAGTGCCCTTCGGCGTGGCGATGATCTATCAGGTGCCGGCCAGCGATCCGGAAGGCGATCCGCTGACGTTCACGCCCGTGCTCAGCTCGCTGCCGCCCGGCATGAACCTGAGCCCCACGGGCCTGCTGACCTGGACGCCTACGGCCGAGCAACTCTCGCCCCCGGAATACACCGTCTCCCTGAGCGTGTCCGATGGGGAAAACATCGTCCCGGTCCAGTCGCAGTTGACGGTCGTGCAGCAGCTTCAGAACCAGCCGCCCGAGTTTACCTCGACCGCTTCCACCTCGGCCATCGCCAACTACCGCTACACCTACGATGCCGCCGCCGTCGATCCGGACGGCGACAGCGTCGTCTTCTCGCTAGCTGGGCCAGGGTCTCCCGACCCGGCCCCCGCCGGCATGACAATCGATTCTCTGACGGGGCTGATCCAGTGGCGCCCCACAGTCAGTCAGGTGGGCTCCCACACGTTCACCGTCGTGGCCAGCGACACCTTGGGGCTCCGCGACGAGCAAGTCGTCACGCTCACCGTGGCCGGCGCCAATCGCCCGCCGGTAATCGAGTCGGATCCGCCGGTGATCGCCGTGCGCAACGAGCTGTACGACTACACGATCCGGGCTTCCGATCCGGACGGGCACCGGCTGACGTACTCGCTGGCCCCGAACTCGGAGATTTCGGCCAGCGATCCGAACGTGGACTTCGATCCGACCACCGGCCGCTTGCAGTGGACGCCGGACGCGCTGGGCGTGTTCTACGTGCAGATCAACGTGGTCGATGAATTCGGCATGGGCGTGGGGCAGGGCTACAGGGTACAGGTTCTGGCCACGGCTCCCAACGCCGCCCCGCGCATCACTTCGTCGATCCCCGAACCGCTGATGGCTGAAGTGGGCAAAACTTTCGCGCTCACCGTGACGGCTGACGATCCCAACGCGGGCGATACGGTCTCGATCAGCATGGTCGAGCCCAGCACGCTGCCCGGCAGCGGGACCTTCACACGCAGTGACGGCAATCCGGCCTCCGGCGTGCTCGCCTGGACCCCCGCCACCGTGGGCCTGGTCTGGTTCCAGTTCCAGGCGTCCGACGGCCAAGCGACCGCCAGTCAGCGGTTCGCCATTCTGGTGACACCGGCCAACCACCCGCCTACCGTCGAGGCCATCGACAACCAAACCGTCACCGAAGGCGCGGAACTGCAGGTCGACGTCAACGCTACGGATGCCGACGGGGACAGCTTGGAATACGCGTTGGATGCGGCCTCGCTGGACCGCGGCCTGACGATCGATGAGTTCGGCCGCATCCGCTGGCAGACCGACCCGGGGGATACGGACCAGTTCGACGTGATCGTGTCGGTCACGGACAACCGCATCGCCGCACCCTTGGAGACAACCTTCCGCGTGTCCGTTGTCGCGGATAATACGGGTCCCAGGGTCACGATTCTTCCCGACCGGACGGCGGCCGAGATCGGCGAGACGGTCGCCATCCTCGTGCATGCGATTGACGACGTGGCGGTGGCCGCCGGTTCCAAGACGCTGACGCTGGTCAGCGTGACTCAAGGGGGCGTTACCACGCCGCTCAACCAGGCGTTGGCGTTAGATGCTGCGGGCCGAGCCCAATTGACACTGACCGCAGCGCATCTGGGCGAGCTGCGATTCGAAGCCACCGCCAAGGACGTCAACGGGAAGTTGAGTCCCACCGCCTCGGTCTCGGTATTCGTGGCCGACCCGACCAATGTCGCGGCCCCCACGGCCGTGATCGCGCTGCCGACCGACGGCCAGGCCGTCACGGAACCGGTCGACGTGGTCGGCACGGTGGCCGACGACGTGGCGATCCGCGACTGGCAGTTGACCTATACGCCGCTGGACGGCGGACAGGGTGGCCTGATCGCCGAGGGCACCGGCACGATCGATAACGGCGTGCTGGGGCGTTTCGATCCCACGATCCTGCGCAACGGAATGTACCGCCTGGACCTGGTCGTCACAGACACCGGCAACAACACGTCCAGCGACAGTGTGACGGTGGAAGTGGAAGGCAATCTGAAGCTCGGCAATTTCACGCTCAGCTTCGTGGATCTGGAAGTACCGGTCGCCGGCCTGCCGCTCACGATCACGCGGACCTACGACACGTTGGACGCGGAGATTCAGGGCGATTTCGGTTACGGCTGGCGGCTGGATCTGAGCAACACGAAAGTATCAGTCGACTTCGGGGACGGCACCCAGGGCGGCGGCCTATTCGGTCATCGGCCCTTTGAAGATGGCACGCGCGTGGTCATCACATTGCCGGATGGCAGCCAACAAGGCTTCACATTCGCGCCCGAGCAGCAGAGTTTCGGATTTGGTTTCACCGCCGACTACGTGCCGCGTTTCCTTCCGGACTACGGCGTGACCAGCGACCTGATCGTCGAGCCGTATTACCTGCGCAAGCTGAGCTACAACACGTATATCGACATGAGCACCGGGCGCGACTACACGCCCGCGGACCCAGTGCTGGGCGGCGCGTACACCCTGAAGCTGCGTAACGGGACCGAATTGGCGATCAACGCCGAGACGGGCGAACTGTCGACGATCACGGACCTATCGGGCAACACGCTGACGTTCACCGGCATGGGCATCGAACACAGCGCCGGCCGTAGCGTTCAGTTCGAACGCGACTTCCGCGGGCGGATTACGGCGTTGATCGATCCGGCGGGTCACCGGATTGAATACGCCTATGACGCGGCGGGCGATCTGGTCTCCATGACCGATCGCGTCGACGCAACGACGACCTTCAGGTACCTGACCGGGGCCGACGCCCCGGAGCACTATCTTGACGAAATCATCGACCCACTAGGCCGAAGCGCGGCCAGGACGGAATACGACGAGCAGGGCCGAGTCAAACGCGTGACGGACGCCGACGGAAAAACGATCGAATACCAGTGGAACGGCGAATCGAAGATCCAGCATATCACCGACCAACTCGGCAATACCTCCATTGTCCAGACCGACGCTCACGGCAACGTGGTTCGCGAGGAAAACCCGGAAGGCGGGATCGCGCTTCGGACCTACGACGCCAAGGACCGGGTGCTGACCGAAACGACCGTCGTCGGCCTGATCGATTCCCTGGACAACGGAGAAACGAACGATCTGACGACTCGATATCGGTACGACGAGCAGACGGGCGATCTGCTGGAGACGATCCATCCACGCGGCACGTCCACGGCGACGCACTACAACGGCCACGGCCAACCGACCACGACGTTCGACGAATTGCAGAACCCGACGACCAACGTGTATGACGAACGGGGGCTGCTCTCCGCGACGTACGCACCGGCGCTGGATGCCAACGGCCAGCGGACCTCCGTGGTTACTCGCATGGACTACGACCCGAAGGGCAACTTGACCAAGGTCTACAACGACGCTGGTATCCTGTTGGTCAACAGCACCTACAACCAGTACGGTGACGTGACCAGCACGACGAGCGCCGCAGGCCGTACGACTTCCTTCGCCTACGACATCAATGGCGATCAGGTCGGCACCTGGTACTTCGACACGAGTACGGGTGGCAGCGTCCAAGTCCTGGACGTAACCCACTATGACGGGAACCGGCGAGTGGTCGAGTCTGGTCGGCTCGAATTGTCCGCCGGTCAGTACATCACCGACGCCAGCGCCATCGAGGCGGTTCAGTTCGACGCCGCGCCGTATCAGGACTTCGTCCTCTGGAGCAGCGGGACCGATTATAACGCCGCCGGTCAGGTCACATCGAGCACCGACCGGAATAAGGACGTCACGGAAAACACCTACGACCTGCGCGGCCAGCAGATTCAGACCCGCAGCGAAACCCGAAGCGTCAGCGAGGGAACCCAGTATCTGGTCTCGCGGACAGTCTACGACGCCGCGGGCCGGGCCGTGGCCACCACGGACCAGTATGTCGAGGGCACAACCGAGCCGATCGGCGGCACGATCACCACCTACGACGGCGCGGGACGCGTGATTCAGACCGAACGAGTCAAGGGCATCGTAATCGACCTGATCGGTACGGGTGCCCTGGTCACGTCGGTCCTGACTAGTCGCGGTACGACGGTCAGCACGTCCCGCACGGACTACGACAATGCGGGACGCGTTGTCTCCTCCTTCGACCAGTATGGCAACGAGTCTCGCACCACGTACAATCGGTACGGCGAAGTCGTGCAGACGGCCACCCAAGCCCGACGTGCCAGCGAGGGAGGCGGCACCGAGGTGGTTTGGCTCGTCAGCCGCACCGTGTACGACGACTACGGCCGGGTCGAAGTCGCCACGGATCGCTACGTCCTCGACTCCACCGCCACGGTGTACGGCACCAAGACCATTTACGACACCCTCGGCCGCGTCGTGAAAACGGAGCGTCTTGAAGGCGTACAAATCGACGTCATCGACCCGGCTACGGGGAACCCCGTCGATCCGCTGGATCCGGCTTACTCCGGACCCTCAACGCTCAGCTCAAACCTGTCAACTTCCGGGAGCGTGCTCTCGGCGACGGAAACCGTCTACAATGCTAAGGGCCAGGTTGCCCGCTCGATCGCCGCCGATGGGCAAGTCACCCAATACGAGTACGACTCCCTCGGGCGTCAAGTGGCCACGATCGGCCACATCGTGCGAGCCGACTCCGTCGCCTTGCCTGAGTCCGTACTCTCCGCTCTCGGCTCTCCGCTAACTGCTTTTCACGTCCGCTTGCGCAGCGAGACCGAGTATGACGACCAGGGTCGCGTCGCGGAGCAACGCACCAATCTGGTCGAGGTCGTGGGCGAGAACGGCGACCGTCTCCCTGGCTACCCCGCTCCGCTGAACGCCGCCGCCCAGCGGACCTCGTACGAGTACGACGAATTCGGCAATCGCGTGAAGACGACCTATGGCGTCGGCACGCCCGTCGAATCGTTCGTCTTGGTCCACTACGATAAGTTCGGACGCCAAGAGGCGGAGACGCAGCAGACGGACACCTTGTACCTGGCGGATTGGAACGTCGATGCCGACTCCTTTGTGGTCACCGGCTGGGACGCCGACGCGGACGGGCAACCGGATGCCACACAGCCGCTAGGTTCGCTGGCCGTAGGTGCGCCGCTGCCGACCAAGTTCTTCGAGTACGACGCCAGTGGCCGCTTGAGTGCGGTCGTGTTGCCCGCCGTCGCGCATTGGCAGACGGGCCAGCTAGTGCGGCCGCGCTACGAATATGGTTATGATGCCAACGGTAACCAAACGCTAATCCGCGACAACGTGGCCCAAGGAACCGACGGCACGATTGCCTACGACCACGAAACGGGCGTGGGTTACGAGGGCGCCGACGTTCGCGAGACCCGCTTCACCTTCGATGCGCAAGGCCGCCAGCTGACGCGCACTTTGCCGCTGGGCATGCCCTCGTTTGATCCCAATGCCAGCGGCATGGGGGTCTTGGACGCCAGCGGGCACATCCCCACCGCCTTCATGCCCCAGCCGTTCACGGAGTACTTCTGGTACAACGATCTGGGTCAGCAAGTTTACCACGTCTCCTTCGAGGGCGTGGTGACCGAGTTCCAGTATGACACCGACTCCGGTGGCACAGGACGCTTGGAAGAGACGCGATTCTTCCAGAATCTGGCGGACTACCGAACTTGGGTCGCGGAACCTGCCACGCAGAACCCGGCCGAGGTCTGGGTCTACAGCTACGATGCCTTCGGCCGTCAGACCGAGGTGGTCGTCTCTCGTCGCGACGCGAACCAGATGGTCGTGCATCGCACGGAAGAAACAGATTACGATGCCCAAGGCCGAGTTGTCGCCGAGACGGGGCCCGAAGGCGTGGTCCACTATGTGTTCGACACCGTGACCGGCCGGCACACGGAAACCTGGACCGGCAGCGGAACCGACGCGACGGCGGCCACAACCCACACCATGTACGTGTACGACACCCTGGGCCGGCTGGATGAGGTCCGGGCCGTACGGCGCAACGGTCAAGTCGTGGATGCCAGCACTGACGCCGGCAACCAACCCGATGTTACCGACTACTTCTACGACTTGTTGGGCAACCTGGACCAAGTACGTCAGCGATTCACCCGCGTGATCGCGGACTACGATTACGACCAACTCAACCGCCTGGAACTGCTCCGGCACTTCAAGGACGCCGACAAGGACCGGGTGTGGGACGCGGGCGAGCCGCTGCTGGCGGAATTCGACTACGACCTCCTCGCTGACGGCCGCCGGCGGGGTGTGACCGAAACGGACTCGCAGGGGTACACAACGCGCGTCGATTGGTTTTACGACGCTGTGGGCCGTCTGACGCGCGAGGTGTACGACGATCCCGTCATCAACAACGACCCGCTCACCGAGGACGATTTTGCTACGGATTACCGCTTCGATCTCGTTGGGAATCGACGCGAAAAGCTGACCGACACCGCTCCGGCCGCGGCAGCGTTCACGGCGTACCGCGACGGCGGAAACCTGACTCCCGATCAGGCGATCAAGTACGCCTACGACGACAACGATCGTCTGCTGACCGAGTTGGCGCAAAGCATTGCCGCAGACGGTGCGCGCACCACGGACCAGACGACGTGGCACGAGTACGATCCCGACACAGACGGCCAACCCGGCACGGGCGGCAGTTGGACGATGGAGACCCGCAAGACGGTCTTCCAAGGCGCCAACACGAGCGAGGGGCGAGTCATCGTCAGCGACGCCAAGTATTCGTTCAACCTGCAAAATCGGTTGGCGCAAGCCGAGATCGACACCAACGGCGCGACATCCGGCGGCGTAGAAACCAGCCAGTACGAGTACAACACCTCCGGCATCCGCGTGCAGAAGGTCGAAGGCACGGACAAAGTTCTGTACTTGGTGGACGGCAACAACCCCACCGGCTACGCCCAAGTGCTGGAGGAGTTAAACGGTGCCCACCAGTTGCAGCGCGCGTACACGCTGGGCCTGGACGTAATCAGCCAAGCCGAAGCAGCTGGCCCGGTGTATCACCTGCTCTACGACGGCCACGGCAGCACGCGAGCCTTGTTGAACGGCTCAGGCGTCATCATCGGCGGCCAGACGTTCGCCTATGATGCGTACGGCAACGCCATCGGTTTCAACCCCGCACTTGTTCTTACCACGCTCCTCTACAGCGGCGAGCAATTCGACCAGCGGCTCCAGATGCAGTACCTCCGGGCAAGGTACTATGATCTCGCCACCGGAAGGTTCAATCGCCTGGATCCGTTCTTTGGGAACATCCAAGATCCGCTGAGCCTGCATAAGTACCTCTACACGCATGGCGATCCTGTCAACGGAGCGGACCCAAGCGGTGAGTGGACTCTGGGCGGCGCGATGATGACCGGCGCCATTGTTGGAGGGTTGGCAGGAATGGTCGCTGGCGGTGTGTATGGCGCGTACACCACAGGAACTGTTCGCGGCACGCTCGCTTACGCGGCTGGTGGATTGGTGATTGGTGCTGCACTTGGCGCGATTGCGGGCGCAGGGGTCTATTACGCTCCCGCAATCGCGAGGGTAATTGTCCAAGGCTGGACCCAGCACGCGCGTGTGTTCAGGCACTTTCGAAGCGACTTCCTGGGAAGGCTAGGTGTTAGCCATTCTCGCTCTGAGCTGATTGCGATTGTTGGTTTCCTGGCCGGACTTCCCGTTGGCTACGCACAAGAGCCAATCGCCCTCCCCGTATCGGCCGGAGCCTTGGCCGTCCTGTTCGAGACAGGCGTGATCGGACAGATGATCAGCCACTGGTCGGAAACCATCGCGGGAACCTCGCTCGCTGTACGTCTTGGCATTACTGCGAGCCTGCTCGAGTTTATCGGAATATATGGTATGCGAACTGCAGCGTTTTGGGGTGGCCACGGGGCGCTCGGGTTCATGGCTGGCTACCTGGTTGGGTACAACATAAGGGCCGGCGTGGAGTTGTTAGATTCATGAGGTCGGGATTGTTCGGACGGTTTGTTCAACTGTTGCAGGATCGGTTCGTTCGAGACCCGATGGTCGAGATTCGGCGGCAGTATCTTCGTTCACGAGCGCCCCGGGAAAACGAGCAGTTCTGTGCGGATATCGCGTGTCCGGCTCCACTGCGCGACATCGTATGCGACCTGCGTACGGTGTTGGGAAGGATTTGCAGCATCGACCCACGCTTTATCCGGCCCGACGATGGACTTGTCGAATTGGTGCAAATCATGGATTGGGGGAGGAAGCGTGGCTGGCTTTGGGATTCCGACTACGGAGCATTCAAACCGTGGCAGTTTCAGCTGGCTCTCAAACAACATCTTCGTTCCAGAGCGTCTCGCGAGTTCCTGGTGTCACTTGAGAACTCTCAGCTCGAAGACTACCTTCCGCCGTTTTCTAGGTTCGCTCCGAGCGAGAGCGGGCAGGGTGACACCCCTGAACAGGCCGGTAATTGGGTATTGGAGGCTGCCAGGACGATTCACACAAAGTTACCCCTTTCTTGGCCCAAATGCGGTGACGTGGCGATGGAGTCAACTCCTGACACTTGACGTCGGGTAGGGACGGAAGCGGTTCGATGCGCTGCCCACCAAGTTCCTCGAGTACGACGCCAGTGGCCGCTTGAGTGCGGTCGTGTTGCCCGCCGTCGCGCATTGGCAGACGGGCCAGTTGGTGCGGCCGCGCTACGAATATGGTTACGACGCCAACGGTAACCAGACGCTAATTCGCGACAACGTGGCCCAAGGAACCGACGGCACAATTACCTACGACCACGAAACGGGCGTGGGCCACGAAGGCGCCGATGTTCGTGAGACCCGCTTCACCTTCGACGCGCAAGGCCGTCAGCTCACCCGCACGCTGCCGCTGGGCGTGTCGTCGTTTAACCCCAGCGCCAGCGGCGTGCGCGTTTTGGATACCAGCGGCCCCATCCCCGCCGCCTTCACGCCCGATCCGTTTACCGAGTATTTCTGGTCCAAAACGCCACGATCGGTCACCCGTTGCCAGCCCAGGAAGTCCGCCTGACCGGATACGCCTTGGGCACGCTCGTCGCCTTGCGCAGCGAGACGATCTACAACTTGCTCGGCCAGGTTTATCAGCAACGCACCAACATTCGCCAAATCACGCTGCCGGATGGAACGATTCAGATTGACGATCCACAGGATCCGCGGATTCAGTCCACCACGTTCGAGTATGACGCCCTGGGGAACCAAACGAAGACAATCTTGACCGACGGATCTGGGCGTTGCCGGTGTTTGCCGCACTTAACATCCCCGGTCAGCTCGAAGCAGCCAGATGTCCTCGTAGTCGCCCAGTACCTGCCAGCGGCAATCTTGATCGCTCCAATGGCACAATGGCACCAGACCCAAAACCGGCAAGATTATCCCCTTAAGCGAAGTCCTGACCACGCAGTAGCGAACGCAAATCGTGAGACAACGAGACAACGAGACAAGTGGTGTCGTCATTGGTCCTTCGCGCTGGTCGTAGGGAAGTGGTGGGACATCGGCCGGACGGCCGCAGTCCGGCCCCCAGAAGGAACCGCATAGGCAGCGAGCCAGTCCGACTGACGCGGTCATGACAACGGAATCAAGGTATGGGGCGCGCTCTCGGAAGCGGGCGCGCGGAATACCTTAGTTGCGTTGTCTGAGCAAAAGCCTCTGCCGCGACGGGAGTTGCGGCTCCGGTCGCCCCTGGTTCGTCGTGGCAAAGTCCACGGCGGACCCATTCTGAGAGGGGGGAATCGCACATGGCAAGGCTAAATCAACCGGCCGAACTCGCTTCCCGGCCACCTTCTGTCGCACTCGGTGAACTGGCAATCGCCGCGGGGTTGGTGGGGCAGTCGTTGGCCCTGAACTTCCGAGACTTCCCGGCGATGATCTCGTGCGAGTTATGGCGGTACTTTACCGAAGGCGTTGGTCTCGGACAAGTGCTCCGCGTTCGCACTCGCAAGGACCTCAAAGACCTGGACGAGATGCTGGCAGGCCTGCGGATCGTCATCGTTCAGACGGACAGTCTGTGTCGCGAGGTCTCGTGGGCGATCCAGTTGGCCGACGCCTCGCAGCCGCGGCCAGCCGTCTTCCTTAGCTCGGCGGCGTACGCAGCCGAAGACGATCCCGGAGCCGTTCTCTCCGTCGTCTGCACCGAGCGCGAGACCGCTTCGGTCATCGACTGGCTCGCTGGTCGGGCTCACTCGGATGACGCCTGCGGCTGCGACCTGCATACACCGACCAGCGTTCAATATGACCCTCGGATCGAGACGCTGTTTGCGAGGACGTCTGCACAACCGGGTGATCGCTTCGCCAGCCTTCGGGAGTCACGGATTCTGCGGGCGCTCTTGGCAGGTGCCTGCGTCCTGCGGTCGTCTCAGCCGGACCAGGAAGTCCCGGCTGCAGCCGTGGCCAACCTCGATGACTACGAACTGGTGCGGAATGTGCTATGTTCGCTGACCGCCAATACAAGTTCCACGGAGCAGGACCCTCTGGCCGCGGACATGATCAACCGGGCCAACGTGTATTTGTCCGTCAGGTACGGCCACAGCCAGAACAGCTTGACCGAGGCCGAAGTGGAGAAGCTCGACTACCTGGACAAATACGGCGGGCATCCAGCACGACGCGACCTCATCACCCGCCGCGAGCTGGCAGATATTGGCAACGTCCGGTCGGTGACCGTGATCGGCTTGGTTGAGCAGCTTCAGCGGTCTCGCCGCGGGCGTGATTCGTTTTTGCGAATGGGGATCGTTGACGCACAGGTCTCCGAACGTGTCTGGAGAAGGTCATCAGCCCGCGAATTGGCTCGGCGACTGCGCCCGTGGTCGGCAAAACAGGTCCGCGCGCACTTCGATCGTCTGCGGCGGGACGGCCTGATCACAGCTGAACGCGACAGCGCCAACGGTCCGTGGCGTTTCGCAGTGCCGGAAGGCATCGCCGATGGCTCTTCGCCGTTCGCGGACCTCCCGACTGCCGAACAACTGGCCGCGGAGTGCGCGGCGGCTTAGCGCGACCACGAGAAGGAGCGGCCTGCCCGTTTGCCATTGGCCTGCCCTCGTCGAGGGCAGACGGAAACCGCTTGAAGTTAAGGGATTACGGTCCGTTTGCCCACTTCCGTCACCAGATCCGCGGACGTGGCAGCTAAATTCTGGCTGTTTTTGCGGCATATCTATATGAGGGGTGAGTTAGCCATTCTCGCACGCGATTCCGGCTGCATTTTGTCGCGTTGGCGGCGCCCTGCTCGCTCTGCGTGTTCCCGTCGACGCGAGAGTAACGCAAGAGGTCGATACCGTCCCGCGTCCGTGAGGCTTGCTTTTCGGTCCTAATTCTGGCTCCGTTTCGAGGGCTGCCGACCAAAACATGACGCGGCTTGGCATGCATACTCCGGGGGGGCTAAATTTCGCGGCTTTTCGCGGCATAATACATGATGACCATGGGTTAGCTTCTGCGGGCAGCAATCGCCCTAGATCGTCTTGCCGAAATACCAAACCGAGCCGGCCCCTGGGCTCACAAGTTGGTTTAGTCGTTGGGTTGCCGTCGGGCAGGCGTCTGCCCGACGCTGATGCCCGCGTCTGCTTCCGTCTGCAACCCGACGATGATTCTCACTGCACCGAGCACGTTCCGGTGCGCGAGCACACAACCGCCTGTTTGCCGATCAAGCCCTCTGTGGTCCAAACTGCGATTGACTTCCCGCCGTGACCCTTTATCGTTGTGGTGGAAGGCACGCAGGAAAACGTGCAAACGAAGGTTGGTTGCTTCTAGTAATCACGATGGGGTGTGCCGCTATGGGCAGAGAGCAGGCAATACGACTTGCCAAGGTCATCGCGCCAGACTCTGACATTCGGGTCGAACTCGGCGTGCCACCAAATGCGGAAGTCCGTTTCATCGGGCGTCCAATCCTGGCACTCGATCCGCGATTCAATAACGGGACGGTGCCCGCTCGCTTTCTCCATCATCCCTTGGTCGAGGGCCGGTATCTCTTCGCGCTGCCGCGTCCACTCTGGGACTCGGTCTACAGCAAAATCGGTCAAGAAGCCTTCGATGCCGAGGCGGTGGAACTCGAACTGAAGCTCTCGGACATGTGCGGTGATGCCAGCTTCAATGTCGGCCTCTGGCAGGGGCGAGTGTTTTCCTACAACCTGCTGCGGGAATCGCCGCTAGACCTGTCTTCCGTCGAGTGTGCCGCCATCCTAAAGAAGAACAGTATCCAATTGAAGCATCTCGCTCAGGCGTTCGAGAATCGTGCGAAGGTCTTCCACCGGACCACGCGTGCCTACGTGGGCTGGCTCCTCACGAACAGTGATTTCCTCGACGAACACGACGAGTTGTTCGCAGCATGGACTCCAATGATTCAGCGGTGGGGGCTTGACCGGCTTGGGACTCCTCCGATGACAGGGATGTTCCTGCCCGGTGACGACCCTGGCGCGGACCCGTCCTGGCCACGATACAAAGCGGCGTTCAACGAGTTTTTCACTCGTTGGCGACTGCTGGGACTTGCTGCACCGTACCTCCCCATTCCGCTGCAACCGCTGATGGCTGGATGCGTTCCATTGTCGGCCGTTTCGCAGTTGAACAACTCGGGCGGCGCTTTTTGCCTGCCGGACACGTTTCCGGTTCCCAGCCGCGACACCCTCCGCAACCTTCTGGACGATGCCTTGCACGGGACCGCGCCGCCTGACCACCTCACGGAGTGGATGAAGCTGATTTCGCGAGAAAACTCCGCCAAGAGGTCCTTGCTGAAGTTCGCCCGTGTGTTCGAGGTCCAGCACTACTGGCGGATTCTCCACCACCGGCACCCAATCGCTATTCGACGAAAGCTTCGATTGCTGAAGGAGGCGATTTCGTCCTTTCTCGAAGTAACCTGGGATACGGTCCATAGGGACCTGTTCTGGATTCGCAGACGTTTGGGCTCGGACTGGATTAGTCGCGGCCAGGGATTCCCCACGGGTCCCTTCTAGCCGCCGCTGCCAGCCCTGGCCGGCCCCCTCCCCTGCTCTTCGATTCGTGCCGCCGTTCCGAGCGAGGCCGACGGTCACGGACGCCTCAGCCGGCACTGTGGCAGGACCATGACTCGTGACCACAAAGGGGCTGGTCCCGGCTTCCGGTAGCCCTTGCCGGCTTCTGTGCCGTTTCCCACTTCACTAACGCGCAAACAGTGCGTGTTGCTTCCACGCTTCGCGCGCTCGACTGTCCCAAGATGCCTGGCGTATCATTTCGCGATCAGGCTGAGCGAGTGTTTCGGCCATCGTTCTTTGAACTCGTGGACAGCGGCGATGGATCGCGAAGTGCGTGACCGGACATATCTGAAACTCCAGGAATTTGTCGGCCTTTCGGGGCTTTCCGAGTCTACCGTCCGTCGACGAGTACGCGACGGCAGCCTGCCAGCCGTCCAAGTCGGGGGCAAGGGAAAGAAGATTCTTCTCCGTGTTGACGCCTTGGAACGAACGAACAACACGACGGCGAACGCTGCAGTTTGTCCGGCTGCAGCCCCTGTCGACGCCTTGGAACAAACGAACAGCACGACGGCCTCCGCCCGGATCGAAGATCAGAGCGAACAGACTCACTTGACACCATCTACGGGGACGCCCACGGAACCACGCCCTGGCCCGCGTCCCCGTTGGACGCGTCGCCTGCCTCGGCGCCCCAAATGACATTGGAGGCAAACGACCATGCCGAAGAAGACAAAGTACGAACACGTTACCGGCCGCTATTTCAAGTGGCGGCTGTATCTCCGCACCAGCGGACTCTGGCAGGCGGATGGCAGAGCCAACGAACCAAGCCCCGGACGTCATTCGCTCGGAACGAAGGATTACACGGAGGCACTGGACGCCCTACGGCAACTTGACCTTGTCCAGGCCGTCGAACTGCATCTAGCCGACCCGGCTGTGCTGGAGGATTCACTCGACGTTCGCTTGAGCCTCGCAGATGGAATCCAACTGTACAGAGACCACGTTGGCCGTAGCCGAGTGACCGGCGGCGCACGCCCGTCGACGCAGAAGCGTTACAGGGCCGTATTTGACAAGTTCCAACCGTTTGCGATCAAGCAACGTGTGCATTTCTGGAACGACGTCACGGCCCGTCTCCTGGAACGCTATGCCGCGTGGCTGGATGGTGAGGGCTACGCCTACCGCACGGAGTTCCTCGAACTGACCACCATCAAGCAGGCGGTCAACTGGTTCATCAACGAAAAACACCTGCCGGAAACGTGTCGAATTCGCTTGCCGCTAACTCGGCCCACAGGCACGGACACGTACTGCTGGACCGTGCAAGAAGTCACCGCCATCCTGGCGAGATGCAACGAGGTCTCCGAATTGACTTGGTTGGGTGACGTGCTCACCGCGTTGGCCTGCACAGGGATGAGGATCTCCGAATTGGCGGCCCTACGCTGGTCCGACATCGATTTCGGTGTCAATGTCATCAAGTTGGTCGACGAGACGGCGAAGGTGGTTCGCGACAGGGGGCGCACTGCACGGCAGATCAAGAACCGCCGCAGCCGGTCCTTTCCGATCAACGATGATCTTCGGCCGACGCTGGAACGCATCGAACATCACGCGGATGGGCGGGTCTTCCATGGTCCGCGAGATGGCGTGCTGAGTCCAGATATTGCCCGCCGGACGCTGATCAAGGAGGTATTGACCCCGTTGGCCAAGAACTTCCCGACGCCCGAGGGCGAAATCGGATTCGAAGACGGCCGACTGCACTCGTTCAGGCATTTTTTCTGCTCGGTCTGCGCGAACACCGGCGTCCCGGAGCCGGTCGTCATGCGGTGGCTGGGCCATCACGATTCGGCGATGGTCCGTCACTACTACCACCTGCACGACGACGAGGCCCAGCGGCAAATGCAGCGTTTGAACTTCGTGGGAGGGTCCGCCACCGCGGTGGTTGCGGGCACAACCACACCATCAGCAGCGGAAGGAGGCCACCACGGTGAAGTCTGACGGCTTTGCAGCTCGGCTTGCATCCGGACGGTTCATGCCGGGGGTAAATGCCCCTGGCGAAACGACCGTCGATTTGTCCAGACGAGAGTGCGCAAGGCCGGGAAAAGGCACAGTTGTGGCACAGTTAGGTGTGCCAAACGAAACGGCTCTTCGTAAGTCTAATGGCGAAAGCCACTTACGAAGAGCCGTTTCGGACGAGCGGAGAGGACAGGATTCGAACCTGCGGTAGGGTGTGAACCCTACACCGATTTAGCAAACCGGCGCTTTCGACCACTCAGCCACCTCTCCTAAATCTTTACTAAATAATCACTTATGCCGTTTCTCTGAAGATGCTTTGTCTTCGATTTACTACCCGTTATGCGACCGAGCAGTGACCTAGCCGCGTTCGGCTCGCGGCCGGAAGGGGCGACGCCACCCTGACCCTTTACAGCGAGGTGACGTGTGAACAATAAAGTCTAATCCATCGGCCCCTTCGGGTAAAGCGGTCATCGAGAGCCCAGCGAAGCCTTACCCGGAATTCCCGCTTGGCGACGCCAACAGTGTCTTTTCCTTGAGTCTTCTTTTGACTTCCATGTTCTTGCCTTGCTCCTGCCAATCGAGTGGCGGCCAAGGCAAACTGCTGGTGTGCGATATTTGGGTTAACTATTGTTGCTACAGTAGATCCTTCGCTTTTTGTCGCCCGCATGACGCAGAGGCTTGAAAGCACCCGCAGACGCCAAGGAATCACCCACATGCCAAAGCCCAAACCATGACAGCGATCACCACGCTGGCGCTCGCCCCGGGACGGGTGCGGACCGTTCTCCACGTGTTCGCCGCGCTGACGCTGTTGCATCCCGCCAGCGGTGCTACGGCGGACAGCGGGTTGGCGTTTCCCGCCGACGGCGGTGTGCTCGATGTGCGGGCGTTCGGCGCCAAGCCCGACGACGACCAGGACGACACCGCCGCCATTCAGCAGGCACTCGACCAACATCCCAGCGGCAACCGGATCATTTTCCTGCCCGCGGGCCGGTGGCTGGTGCGCGACACCTTGAAGTGGCCGGCGGGTTCACGTGGCGGCCTGGAGCAGAAGCGTACCATGCTCCAGGGCGCAGGCCAGTCGCTGACCATTTTGCATCTGCCGGACGCCACGCCGGGCTTTGCCGCCGAGCAGCCCAAGGCGCTGATTTGGACCGGGAACAGCCCGGCCCAGCGGTTCCGTAACGCGGTGCGCGACCTGACCATCGAAGTGGGGCGCGGCAATCCCGGAGCCATCGGCCTGCAGTTCAACGCGAGCAATCAGGGCACGATCCGCAACCTCACGCTCCGCGCCGCCGACGGCTCGGGCGCCATCGGCCTCGATATGGGATTCACGAACGAGATCGGCCCGCTGCTGGTGCGGAACCTCGTGGTCGAGGGCTTCGAGGTCGGCATTAGCACCAAGTGGCCGGTGAACTCACAGACCTTCGAGCGGGTGACGTTGCGCGGGCAGCGGAAATTCGGCTGGTGGAACTATCACCAGATGATCTTCGTGCGCGGGCTGGACAGCGAGAACGCCGTTCCGGCGATCTACAATCAGAAGGATTCCTGGGGTACGGTCACGCTGGTGGACTCGCGGATCACGGGCCGCAACGCCGGGGACAAAACGCCCGGCATCCTCAATGAACGCCGCCTGTATCTGCGCAACGTCGCGGTCAGCGGCTACGCCCGGTCGGTGGACAACGCGGACAAGGGCCGCGACAAGGGCGACATCGGGCCCGCCGGGTTGATCGCGGAGGACACCTCGCACAAGGCCGTCGCGACCCTCTTTCGCACGCTGCCCGATGGCACCCTGGCCAGCGCGGGAGCCATCCATCATCTGCCCGTCAAGGATCCTCCCGCCATCCCCTGGGGCGATCCTGCCAGCGACTGGGCGAACATCGTCAAGTTCGGCGCGGACCCGACTGGCAAGGCCGACGCGAGCGCGGCATTGCAGGCGGCGATCGATTCGGGCGCAAAGACCGTCTATCTGCCGGCCGGGATGCAGTTCCAGTTCAACGGCACGGTCGAGATCCGTGGGCCGGTCGAGCGCATCATCGGCCTGGAGGGGAATTTCCATACGGACGGCCGGGCGCTCTGGAGGCTGGCGGATGGCAGACATCCACGCGGGCTGCCGGACGCGGCGGCGGTCATCATCGAGCGTTGCGGCAACCGCAGCGGCGGAGCGGGCGTGCAGATCCGCCACGAGTCGGCGCGGACGCTGGTGGTCAGTTCCTGGATCGGGGCCGACGTCGAGGGCCACGGCACGGGCGACATCTTCCTCGACGATTTCTGCGGGCGGCTGAATCTTTTCCAGCCCGGCCAAAGCGCCTGGTGCCGCCAGCTGAACACCGAGCACACCGGAACCATGCTGCGGAACAACGGCGGCAAGCTGTGGATCCTCGGCATGAAGACGGAGAAGATCGGCACTATCATCGAAACGGTCAACGGCGGCATCACCGATGCAGCGGGGATCTTCATTTATTCAAACCAGGGCTGGGATGAAAAAGTGCCCGCCTTCGTGATCGACAACAGCACGGCCACTCTCGCCGGCCTTAACGAGCGGAACTTCAACCAGCGCCCGGTGTCGCTCTGGTTCCGCGAGACGCAGGGCACGGAAACCCGCGAATCGAAGGACTCTGCTTGGGTGTACCTGAGCCGGTAGTGCATTTCGACCACGCCGACAAACGGCCGTGGCTCGACCGCGGATCCATCGGAGACCAACATGAAATCAATGAACCGCAACCAACCCCATCGCCAGTGGCCCCGCCTGCTCCTGGTCGGACTGTTCGCGGCCCTGCCGACGACGGCTGCCGCGGCGGACGCGCAGTTCACGATCGAGGCCCGAGACTTCGACGGCGGCAACGCCCGGGTGAGCCTGACCGGCCAACCGTAGGCCGACGGGCCGTCCTACATCTGGAACGCGGGCGAATTGCCGCAGGTCGCCGTGCGCGCCGGTTGGCCCAATGATTATCTGACCCGAGCAGGGCCACGTCGGTCTCGCCCGATATCAGGCTCTGGCAATACCTCGCTCGGTATGCCAGAATCAACGAAGGTACGAAACATCGCGTCTCCTTCAACGGGCGAGTCCCCATGACTGCGGCGTCTGACTTCGACGTCTTTCTCTCACATAATAGCCGGGACAAGCCGCAAGTCGAGCAAATCGCCCAGCGGCTGGTCAGCGACGCCAAACTGAAGCCGTTTCTCGACAAATGGCATCTCATCCCTGGCGACCAATGGCAGCCTGAACTCGCCGACGCGTTGGAGCGGAGTGCCACGGTAGCCGTGTTCTTCGGGCCATATGGAAGCGGCCCTTGGCACAGTGAGGAGATGCAGGTCGCCTTGATGAGGGCCGTGCGCGAAAAAGAGGAATATCGCGTCATCCCCGTCATCCTGCCGCATGCCAACCCCGACACGATCCCGGATTTCCTGCAGCTGCGCACCTGGGTCGATTTCCGCGACGGAATCCACAGCGACATCGCCTTCAAGCGGCTGGTCGCCGGTATTCGAGGGCTGGCCACCGAGTTCGAAGGCATCGACCTGCCGGACGAACCTGCCCCGTACCGCGGCCTGATGCAGTTCCAGTCTGAGCACGCCCGGTTCTTCTTCGGACGCAAGCAAGACATCGGACCGACGCAGGACGGAGGGGGGCTGATCGATCGACTCCGCGTAAACCGCTTCGTGGCCGTCGTCGGTTCGTCCGGCAGTGGTAAGTCGTCCCTTGTTCGGGCCGGCTTATTGCCGCGTCTGGCCCGCGACGCGATCCCCGGCAGCCGCCATTGGCGCGTGGTCCCCTTCACGCCGGCCGACGACCCGTTTCGTTCGCTGGTCAATGCCCTGGTGGGTGAGTTGCCCGCCTCGGAACGTTGTCGCACGGTGACCGATTTGCTGGCTCAATTCGACGAGCCGGGAACCGGCTTGCGACGCACCTTGGAGACCTGGTTCGCCGAAACATCCGAGCCACTGCTCCTGTTCGTCGACCAGTTTGAAGAGCTGTTCACGCATGCCCCCGGCACAGGGAGCAACGCGGCGGCTCGCGAACGGTACGAGGAGCGAATCGGTCGCTTCGTGAACCAATTGGCGCACGAGGCCCTGCGCCCTGACGGCCGCTTCCGTGTGGTGATCACGGTCCGCGCCGACTTCATGCCGCACTGCCTGCGTGTGCCGGACTTGAAGAACCTGCTCCAAGACCGGCAGCTGCTGCTGGGAGAATTAGCGCGGGACGAGGCGGCCCTCCGCGAGGTGATCCAGCGCCCGGCTCAAGAAGTCGGCGCGATGTTGGAAACGGGCCTGATGGACGTGTTGTTGGCCGACGTGCGCGGTCGCGCGGGCGTCTTGCCGCTGCTGGAACACGCTTTGTCGGAACTGTGGGGCAAGCGGCGCGGCCCGTGGCTGACGTTGGAAGCGTACCACAAGACCGGCGGCGTCACCGGGGCCCTGGAGCAGCGCGCCGAGGAGACGCTGCAGCGGCTCAGCCCACCGCAGCAGCAAATCGCCCGCCGCATCTTCGTGAAACTGACTTCCCTGGAGGACGGCACCGAAGACACCCGCCGCCGCGTCGATCGCAAATCGCTTTACGCGGAGGCCGCGGACAGCGCCGAGATCGATACCGCGATCAACGTCTTGGCCGGTCCCGATGCGCGGTTGATCGTGGCCGACGGCGACTCGTTGTCGATTGCCCACGAGACGCTGATTCAGAACTGGCCGCGTCTGCGAACGTGGCTCGGCGAAGACCGCGAATTGGAGCGCATTCACCGCGAACTCGAACGTGCGGCAAACGATTGGGAGGCTCATGGCCGCAGCAAGCCGTATCTCTTCCACGCTGCCAGCGCCAAGCTCGCCGAAACGGAAGAGCACGCCACCGCGCTCGCCGACCGGATCACATCGTTGGAACGTGAGTTCCTCACCGCCTGCCGCCGAGAACGCGAGTTCGAAAAGGCTGAGGAGGAACGCCGCTTGCAGCGGGAGTTGAAACTGGCACAGGAGCGAGAAGCCGAAGCGCAAGCACGTGCGGACGATGCTCATGCTGCGGAAAAGAGACAAAAGCGATTGACCTGGTTGGCCTTGGGCGCTGCTGCCGTTGCAGTCTGCCTGTTTGCAGCCGCGGCATGGCAATACAAAGTCGCTAAGGGTGCGCGCGTCGCCTCGCAAAAAGCTCAAGCGGGCATGGAAAACGCCCTGGTCGGCAGCTTCGTACGAACGATTAGCGTTGTGAACAATATTGAAGACGATTATTTTTCGTCGACCGAAGAACGCGATGCGTTGTGGGACCTGGCCGAGCTCGAGAATGCCTCGGTTCGAGAACGGCTTATTCGCAAATGGTTCCAGTCTCTCGATTCATTTTCGCAGGCAGAGTATCGGTACGCCCTCCGCTTGCGTGCGGTGGGCGAATTGAATCCTGACGTCCGCCGCCAAATCGTAGCTGACGCAACAAGATTGGCCCCCCGCCTAGCCGAAGCGCTGGAAGGAAGCTGACCGCGAAAAGCGCCGCCATCTGGGCGACGCGCTGGCGGCACTGGCCAGCCGGCTGGAATCGGCCCAAGCCATGCTGATCTGCAACGACTTGGCCGAGGCGGCGGCAAACGAAGCCGACGCGGAGCGGCTCACCCTTCTGGGCGGCGCGCTGGGGGCGTTGGCCGCCCGCCTGAAACCGTCCCAAGTCGCGCCCATCGTCACCAGAGGCGCCCTCCGTCTCGCCGAAGCGATGGGCGAGGATGAGATCGCCGTGTACGAGCTCAGCCGTCTGGGGCTCGTGTTGGCGGGGTTGAGCGCGCGAATGGCACCGAACCAAGCGGCCCCGATCGCAATGCGGGGCGCCGACCGTCTGGCCGGGGCGATGGAAAACGGACCCGACCGCTCCCCCTCCGACCTTGCCAATCTGGGCGACGCGCTGGGGGCGTTGGCCGCCCGACTGGAACCGGCCCGAGCCGCCCCGATCATAGTGAGGGGCGCCGACCGTCTGGCCAACGCGATGGAAGGTGAGATTAGGGCTGACCAGCTCAGCATTCTGGGCGACACGCTGGCGGCGTTGGTAGCGCGGCTGGATCCGGCTCAAGCGGGCCCGATCGCAGTGCGGGGCGCCGACCGTCTGGCCGACGCGATGAAAAAGGAGACCGACTCTCGCTGGCTCGGAACCCTGTGCGACGCGCTGGCGGCGTTGGCCGCCCAGTTGGGGCCAACCCAAGCCGCACCGATCGTCATCCGTCTGGACAAAAGGATTGAGAACGAAGCCGAATCCTTCCCGCTCAGCCGGCTGGGTCTCGCGCTGGGGGCGTTGGCCGCCCGGCTGGAGCCGACCCAAGCCGCGCCGATCGCT
>CAZXYZ010000049.1:51337-76468 GCA_964645045.1 uncultured Pirellulaceae bacterium
CGCGCTGGGGGCGTTGGCCGCCCGGCTGGAGCCGACCCAAGCCGCGCCGATCGCTTTGCGGGGCTCGAACCGTGTGGCCGCGGCGATGGATCAGGAAACCGACGGGTATCAATTGAGCCGTCTGTGTGATGTGTTGGAAACGCTAAGCGTCGGTCTGGAACCGGCGCAAGCCGCATCAATTGCCAACCGTGTGGCCGCGGCGATGGAAAAGGAAACCAACCATTTCCCGCTCCATTACATGAGCAGCGGGCTCGCGGCGTTAGTCATTCGACTGCAACCGCCAGCGTGCAAAACCCGGCAGTTTGCATTGTCGTACGTGTTATTGGACAGGATTCCTGGCCCTCGGGGTGAGGGTGGGGAAAAAAACGCATCGCGGAAACACGTCGCCGCCTTGGTCCAACCGCTGAGCAAGGAAGAGTTAGTCGAGGTGCTGAAGTGGCCGTTTTGTGTGGAGGAGGCGGAGAAACTAGTGCTGGAGGAACTGGAGCGGAAGCTGACGGAGGAGTTCAAGCGGCCGATTGCGTTCGGCGGCGACCTGGGGAAGTTCGTCGAGCAGGCCGAGTCGCTGGGCATTACGAACCACAAAACGCCCGCCCACCGGCCGCGGCTCGAAGACGTGCAGAAGGAACTCGCTGTCCTCTGCCAAGTCCCAGCATCCAAACCGTGAGGCGGCCGGCGTACGGAGAGTCGGGCCTTTCGATTTCTCGCCAGTGCGACCGTCGAAGAAGTGGGCGAGTCCCGTCACGCCGCTGCTTGCCAGCGGGGAACGGTGTTCAAAACCAGATTGCGATCCCCGGAACAGCCCTCTCCCCCGTCCCACGCCCCCGGAGGCGGCGTGGGACGGGGGAGAGCGGGCGACCTCCAATAGCCTATCTGGTTTTGAACATCGCTCCGCGGGGACAAGCCCCGGCGGTGGCCGGAAGAGTCGTAGAATGGCAACTTCAACCATGCACTCTTTGCCGTTATAGTTCATCATCTGCATGAACCGACCGACTGCCTTGGAGATCGCGATCATGAGAACGATGTACCGCAGCCCACTCAACTGCCCGTCGTCCTGCCTGTTCCTGATTGGCCTGTTCGTGGCCGCACCGATCGCGGCTCAGGCTGCTGAAGCGGAGTTCACGATCGAGGCCCGGGACTTCGACGGCGGCAATGCGCGGGTGAGCCTGACCGGCCAGCCGTATGCCGACGGGCCGTCCTGCATCTGGAACGCGGGCGAATTGCCGAATTGGGCGGAGTACGTGGTCGAGTTGCCGGTCACGGCCGACTACATGCTGCTGGCCTTGTACGCCGCCGAGCAGGCCCGCCCGGTCGAAATCAGCCTGGACGACAAGAAGGTCCACACCGGGTTCAAGGGCGTGACGGGGGCTTGGAACACGTCGTCGGCCAAGTGGGAGGAGCAATGCACGCTGCCCATGACTCGCGGCACGCACACCATCACGTTGCACTGCGAGGGACCCTTTCCGCACATCTGCGCGCTGCGGCTGAAATCATCCGGGGCGTTTCCCGACGGTTGGCAACTGACTCGGCTCACGGCGGAGCAGCGGACCAAGCGGGCGCGGATCAGCGCCCAACGAGCACAGATCAAGGCCAAGATCGCGGCGCTGGAAAGCGTCGACCTGGAAGCCGTGCGGCTGGCAATCGAGGACATGGAACGGGAGTTCCCGGGCCGCTACGACGGGGCAACGCACCGGTTGGCCGTGGCCCAATTCGAGCGCGGCCGGGGGGATTTGCTCAAGTCCCTGGCCGACGGCCGGAACGCAGAGACCGAGTCGATCGAAGGACTGTTGGCTGGCATCCGCGCCGCATTGCTGGCCAATCCGCTGCTGGATTTCGACCGCCTGCTGGTCGTGCGGCGGAATTTCGGCGGGCCGCGGGCGCGCAGCGTCGCGAGCGCCGACGCCGGCTTCGTGGCGGCCAACTATCAGAACCAAACGTCGCTGCCTCGCGGCGGCTGGGACAACGAAATCGCCGTGCTGTCCAACCTCCGCGGCCAGCCGCGGATCGACCGGCTGTACAAGCCGTCCGGCGACCAGATCGTCCGCGACGTGCGGCTGGACTTTCCCGCCGATCGGATGTTGTTTTCGAGCATCGACGCCCGCGGTCGCTGGGCCATCTTCGAGATTCGCAGCGATGGCGGCGGCCTCGCGCAGTTGACTCCGACCGACTACCCGGATCTCGACTTCTTCGACGCCTGCTACCTGCCCGACGGCCGGATCATCGTTGGTTCCACGGGCAACTACTTCGGGCTGCCCTGCCTCGACGGCAACGGGCAGGTCGCCAGCCTGTATCTCTTGGACCCGGCGACCAAATCACTGCGGCAACTGACGTTCGATCAGGACAGCGACGCCGACCCGACCGTGCTGAACGACGGCCGGGTCCTGTTCCAGCGCTGGGAGTACAGCGACATTCCGCATTACTTCTCGCGCCGCCGGATGACCATGAATCCCGACGGCACGGGGCAGTTGGCGTTCCACGGCAGCAATTCCTGGTTTCCCACGGCGTTTCGTTTTGCCAGGCCGGTGCCCGATCATCCGACTCGGCTGGTGGGCATCATCAGCGGCCATCACGATTTCGGCGACTGTGGCCGCATGGCGATTCTCGACCCGGGACTGGCCGGCAGTTACCCGTTCCGCTTCCGCCCGACGTCGAAGGAATGGGGCGTCGAAGGCGAGCCGATCGCGGTGACGCCCGACATCCTGCCGGCCGGGCAAACCGGGTTTGTGCAGCTGGTTCCCGGCCGCGGCCAGACGGTGGCCGGCACGGTCTGCGACGCGATCATCGGGCACGTGTATCGCAAACAGCGGCCGGCACTCACCACGCATCCTCATCCGCTCAGCAGCAAGTACTTTCTGGTGTCGATGAAGCCCACGCCGCAAAGCCTGTGGGGAATCTACCTGGTCGATGTGTTTGACAACGCGACGTTGATCGCCGAGATCGAAGACGCGGGGTTGTTCGAGCCGCAGGCGCTGACGGTCCGCCCGCGGCCACCGGTGATCCCCGACCGAGTCAAGCCGGAGGCTCGGACGGCGGAAGTCCATGTCGCCGACATCTACGGCGGCCCCGGCTTGCAGGGTGTGCCGCGTGGAACCGTCAAACGGCTGCGGGTATTCTCGTACCACTTCGGCTACAACGCCAAGGCCGGATTCCCGTTGGTCGGTACGCAGGCCGGTTGGGATGTCAAGCGGGTGCTCGGCACGGCGACGGTCGAGTCCGACGGCTCGGCCTATTTCCAGATCCCGGCCAACACGCCGATCTCGATCCAGCCGCTGGACGAGGAAGGCCGAGCGGTCCAGCTGATGCGCAGTTGGCTGGTGGGCATGCCGGGCGAATTGGTTTCCTGCGTCGGCTGTCACGAGAATCGGCGGGAGACGTTGCCGACGCGGCGCAGTCTGGCCCACGACCGCCGGCCGGAACCGCTGGAGCCCTGGTACGGCGCACCGCGGCCGTTCGCCTTTGCCCACGAGGTCTTCCCCGTTCTGGAGCAATACTGCATCGGCTGTCACGACAAGCCGGCAACAGTCGGTCCGCGCAGCAACCCGTGCTTCAAAGATCCCGACACCGCCTACGACACGCTCCACCCGTACATCCATCGGCCGGGCGTAGAATCCGACATGGCGTTGCTCAATCCGCTGGAGTATCACGCCTCGACCAGCCTGCTGGTCCAGATGCTGGAGAAGGGCCATCACGGCGTGAAGCTGGCCGAGATGAGCCGCGAAGCGCGAGAGCGGTTGTACTGCTGGATCGATCTGAACGTGCCTCGCGCCGGCAGTTGGAATCCCCCGGAATTCCAACAGTGCGACCAGCGGCAGCGCCGTTGCGAACTGGCCAAGGCATTCGCTAACAACAACGACGATCCGGAAGGCGAGTACCAAGCGGCGGCCGAAGCGTTCCGGAAACGCACGCCGATTCCGTTCCTCGCTCCGCCGCCGGAAGAGCCCGTCCAACCGGACGGCCTGACGGCGACCGGGTTTCCCCTGACGGCGGCGGAAGCGACCCAGCGGCAACAGGCCAGTCCCGAGGGAACACAGAGGGGCATCGATCTGGGCGACGGAGTCAAGCTGACGCTGGCCCGGATTCCCGCCGGCCAGTTCGTGATGGGCAGCTTGGAGGGCGCCCCCGACGAACGGCCGCGCTGCGTCGTGCGGGTGAGCCAGCCTTTCTGGATGGCTGTCACCGAAGTGACCAACGGCCAGTATGCGTTGTTCGATCCGCAGCATGACACGCGGTACATCGACATGCACTCGTTGGATCGCGTCGTGCCCGGCCACATCGCCAATCACCCGGATCAACCTGTGGCGCGAGTTTCCTGGTCGGCCGCCATGCGATTCTGCGATTGGCTGAGCAGGAGAACGGGCTTGGCGGTAACGCTGCCCACCGAAGCGCAATGGGAATGGGCGGCCCGCGCGGGCACCGACACGCAATTCTTCTACGGCACGCTGGACACCGACTTCGGCCGCTTCGCCAATCTGGCCGACCAGGCGTTGCGCTGGTACAAGATGGGCTACGACGGCCCCAGTGCCTTGCAGCGGCGCAGTCCCTATCCGCCGGAAATGAATTTTCCCTTACACGACGAGCGATTCCGCGACCCCTGGTTCGTGGTGGACTACGTTGGCCAGACCGAGGCCAACGCCTGGGGGCTGAAAGACATGGTGGGCAACGTCAGCGAATGGACCCGCAGCGGCTATCGCCCCTGTCCCTACCGTGACGAAGACGGCCGGAACGACGCTGCCAATCCCGAGCGCCGCGTCGCCCGGGGCGGCTCCTGGGCCGACCGCCCCGCCGACGCCGGTTCCTCGGTTCGTCGAGCTTACGAGCCCTGGCAGAAAGTCTACGACGTGGGCTTCCGGGTAATCGTGGAAGACAAGGGCGGCACGACCGCACTTACGTCAGCCAAGTGACGATTTGGAGTATTGCGGGCAGAAAAATGGAGCGATTACCTTAGGTGCATGGGAACATTTTTCTGCCATCAGTTTTTTTGCCACTCGCCTTGCATTCACAACCTGAAGGAAAGGAACCGCTCATGTTTGCCTACCGCTTCGTGCTATTGTGGGGACTACTCGCTGTTTTCGCTTCTGCTGACGGTCTAGTCGCAGCCGCACCGCCGGCGCCGCCGGTCTACGCCTATTGCGTCGAGATGGGCGTGCCGGGCCTCAAGCCGCGACCGGTCACGGATTTGGCGAAGCTGCTCGGTGAGATTGGTTTCGACGGCGCAGGCTACGCGATTCTGACCGGACCACGGCTCGACGAAACCCTGCGCGCATCCGACGACGCTGGCTTGAAGATCTACCTGCTGCAAACCGCCATCAACGTTGGCCCCCAGGCCACCGCGCGCTACGACGCCCAGGTCCCGGAGGCGATTCGCAAGCTCAAGGGACGTCCGGTGACCGTCGTGGTGACCATCAACGGCTTGAAACCGGGCGATCCGGCCGGAATGGAGCCCGCCGTCCAAGCCCTGCGGGAACTGGGCGACGTGGCCGCCGAGGCGGGCGTGCGGATCTCCGCCTACAACCACGTCAACTGCTGGAACGAGAGCGTGCCGTTCAATATCGAACTGGTCAAGCAGGTCAATCATCCGCAAGTCGGCTTCAACTTCAATGTCTGCCACTGGTTGAAGGTCGACGGGAACCAATCCTACCGGCCGCTGCTGCGGGCCAACGCCGACAAGTTGTTCTGCGTGACGATCTGCGGAGCGCAGATCGGCGCGAACACCTGGACCAACGGCCTGATCCAACCGCTCGACCAAGGCGACTTCGACAACCGCGCGCTGCTGGCCACCTTGCGGGAAATCGGCTACCCGGGCCCGGTCGGCATCATGTGCTACGGCATTCCCGGCGAAGCCCGCGAGTACCTCCAGCGATCGCTGAAGACGTGGAACAGTTGGACCGACGAGAGCGCCAAGGCCCCCTGACGACGCCATGAAAACAACGCGCTGGATTTTCAGCACGCTGCTGTTGGTACGCCTGGCCGCGTTGCCTGCCGAGGAGCTGCGCGTGACCGATTACGGCGCCAAAGGCGACGGAATTGCCGACGATGCGCCGGCGCTGGAAAAGGCCGTCCGGGCGCTCGTCGCAGCGTCCCCGCCGGCCGTGCTGCGATTTGAAAGCGGACGGACGTACCGGGTGGCATCCGGAACCGGCTATGTCATCCCTCTGGAGCGTCAAAAGCATGTTACCGTTGAAGGGGCTGGCGCGACGCTGCTGCTGAACGGCGAGCGGCGCGGCGTTTCGGTGCGCGAGTGCCAGGACGTGACCGTGCGCGGCCTGAGAATCGACTATGAGCCGCTGCCGTTCGCCGAAGCTCTGGTCACGGCGGTGAATGAGACCACACGCAGTATCGAGGTGCATATCGCCGATGGCTTTGCCGTGCCGCCGCTGGGCGGACCGACGCGGACCGGCGGCGAGCAGGCGTATTTTGCCATGCTCTGGAATCCCGGCCCCCACGCCTTGCGCAGCACGCACTACCTGCTGGCCGACCTCAACGCGGTGCCTGGCGACCCACGAGTTTTGTGTGCGATCGCGGACAGGGGGGTTCAGGATTTCGGTGCGATCCGGCCCAGGATGACGCGCATTTCCATTCCGGTGCGGGGCATTGCGCATCGGCATGGAGGCGGAGCGGTCATCGAACTGGATGGCAATCGGGACGTGCTGGTCGAGGACCTGGAAGTCTGGTCGGCCCCGTGGTTCGCGTGTGTCGTGCAACGCAACGACGGCACGGTAACTTTGCGCCGCGTGCATGTGCGGCCCAAACCCGGCACCTCGCGCATCACGTCGTCCTGGCGCGACGGCATGCACGTGAAAGGCAACCGCGCCCAGTTGCTGTTCGAGGATTGCGTGCTGGACGGCATGAACGACGACTCGTTCAACATCGCCACCTTCCTGTCGCGGGTAGAAGCGCTGGAAGGCACTCGCCTGCGTGTGCGTCAGAATTTCCCGCTGAGTTACGTCGCCTGGCGCGAGGGCGACACGCTGGCGGGATACGCCCCAACCAGAGGCACACTCTTGGGTCGCGTCCGCGTGGTGGCAGTCGCGGAGACGCCGAATCCGCACCCACGTTTCGCGCCGGACGTGACCTTGACGCTCGACCGCAAGTTACTTGGCGCGGCGGCTGGCGACCAGGTATGGGCTGTCGAAGCGGCGAATCCCAACACAACCATCCGGCGCTGCACGATCCGCAACTCGTGCCGCTTCCAATCGCCCGTGACGCTGGAGGACTGTGACGTGATCGCGTTCCTGTGGTTCTACGGCGAACACATCGAAGGACCGATTCCGTCCGGCTCAGCCGTGCGGGGCTGTCGGCTGAAGCTCGGCCGCGGCAACCCGGAACTGGCCGTTTCGTGCGATGGCCGGCTTCACGGTCTGCCTGGGCCGACAGCAGCGGCGGCTGAGCCGCCGTTGATCGGCCTGCGTTTCGAGAACAACGAGATCGACGGCCGGATGGAGATCCAACACGCGCAGCAAGTGCGTCTGGTGGGCAACCGGTTTGCCGTCGAACGCGGGCAGCTCACCATCCGGGACTGCCGTGATGTGTTGCTGGAGGGAAATCGGCTCGGGGATGCGGCCTTTCCTACGGATCGGATACGAATCGAAGGCGAGAAGACCCGAGACTCGGTGACCGTGCGGTGAACGCCCCATCGAGCGCCAGTCACGTGCAAACCCGACCGCGATTGTCGTCGTTTTGACTGCGCGGCGATGAAGTCGGCCGAACCTTGCGAGTCGGAATTCGCGCCACGCCGCATCGTGCGGAGGTCTGTCATCCCTGAGCATGCAAGGGGGCCGACGGCGGTGACTCGCGGCATGACGCCGGCAGGAGGGATGCACGCGCCGACGAGAAAACTCGTCTTTCTGGACCGCGAGGTATTGCATCGGCCCATCGGCAGGGCTAGTTTACGGGGGATCGCGGAGATCAGCGGCTGTCCCAGAAACCGGCTTGCACGACGGCTTCTCGATACTTTGAATTGTGAGACGGCTTTTTGGGACTGCAGCCATTGGAGTTAGGTGCCGATGGCTACCTCGGCGGTAGCGGCGTCAGAAAGCAAGGATTATTGACTCGGTTGCCGCCCACCTCTTTTCAACAGTCCGGCTATCTGGAGTGAAGATGATGCAGGAGAAGCTGAAAATCCAGTTCCCCTCGCAGGGGTGGGAACAGATCCTGACTGCGCGAAAAGAGATTCTCGACGCGTATGACCGCGCCCGGAAGCAAACGCAGGCCCATGAAGTGGAGACGTACCACGGCCGGGTCGCCGAAGGTGCGCTTCGGAAGTGGCTCGGTGGCTTCTTGCCCAGACGCTACGGGGTGACTTCCGGGTACGTGGTGTCACCTGGACTTGCCAGCAACGTTAAGGCTCCCCACTTCGACGTGATTATCTACGATCAGATGGAATCGCCGGTACTCTGGATCGAGGATAATCCGGATAACTCGCAACAGGGACGCTCGCTGGCGATCCCGGTTGAGTATGTCCTGGCGGTGTTGGAGGTGAAAGCGAGCTTTTCGTCCGGTAATGTAAAAGCCGCGATCGCCCACCTGAAAGACTTGGCTCCCTTGACGCAGGATGTTGACGACCCTGAGGACCGTTACAAGCTATACCTTCCTCCCTGCTTCTGTTGCGGAACGGTCTTCGTTGAACTGCGGGAAGAAGCGGAATACAGCGAAGCAGCGCTGTCGTCCTTCCTGGACGGCATTAGTCTGCGAGGGTTTTTCGGTGGAGTGGTTCTGCGGGATACGAGTCACACCAATGATCTCCCTGCAGGAAGAATCAGCATCCTTCAATCCACGGAGCCTGTGGAAAGTACGGTGAAGGACAAGCGGACGCCGCTCGGCGAGTTCGGCATGTCACAGTCGGTGAAGGTCGCCGATGATGTGCATCTCGGGGCGATGATCATGTGGACCGAGGCGACGTTTGCCCAATTCGCGTTCGATCTTGTAGCGATGATCCAGGGCAAGTACGATCCTGCCCGCGTGTCGAGTTTTTACGGCATGGGGAATAGGTTCGTCGAACTCATGCGATCCGTCGGAGCAAAAGAGCCCCCCGAAAAACAGTCGTCGATTGAGTGACTAGCCGGGCGATGGGATTTGCGTGAATAGGGTGTCGGGTTGGACCCACGGCTGCAGCACGACCGGGAGCCGGCTGACGAGACGGTCGGCACGCTCAAAAGGTCCGCTGTGATCGGGGCTGTCCCATATAACGTACAGGCAGAATGAGACGTGGTAGAAAACCACCGTCTTTTGGTACGCCAGCGCCGGCCACTTCGTGTGGCGGGGAACGTGCGCACGGCGTTCGCGTTGCGAGCACAGGTCACATCCACCTGTGCATGGACGCTGGATGCCACGGCGGTCCGGTCGACGTTGCGCCGTCGGTCGCGGTCGTGCTACGGTGAGCCTGATTCGCTGCCTGACACAACAAGCCTTGCTCCGAGAGCTGAGACGAGCCGATCGAGCATATCCGAACGCAGGGTGCGGTCCCCGGTGAAAAACTCGGACAAATGAACCGGTGTCGTTCCGACAAGTTCCGCCAGGGAAATCAGGTCCCGATCACCGCCATGAATCGCACGCCTCAATTCACCGCTGAAGGTGTTCTCCTCAACGGCCAGACGGCCTTGACCAGAACGCTGGGAACTGTTCGTAGCTGGAAACCACGGGCAAAGAATGGAAGAAGGGGACAGAAAGGTGGGGTGACAAGAAAATGAAGGGCGGAAGTGGCCCAACACGGAAGTGGCCTGATTCTCTTTCGATCGGTTTTCTGTCACCTTATGCTTTCGGCTGTCTCACTTCGCCGCTGCGACCCCAGTCCAGCTTGTCTGGACGGTGAACGAGTCTTGTCAGCGAGGTCGAGAATCGGTTTTTCCCATCCCACCCTTTCCCAGCCTGCCGCCTCCGACGGCAGGCTGGGAAAGGGTGGGGGGGGACAGGTACAATCTCGATCTCGTTGACAAGACTTGTTCACCAACCGCGCGAGCGGGCTGTTGATTTACAGGAGCAAACATACGTGGGATAGGCTTCCAGCCTGTCAGGATTGCCCAGTTGCAGGTGACTAATCTGCGCCGTTTTCCCATTCGACAGGCTCGAAGCCTATCCCACGATTTAATCAACCGCCCGCGAGGCGGTTGGGGTTGAAGTCAGACAGCCGAATGCTTTGCCGCAAGAAATACCAGGAGCTGAGGACCATCGTATGCCTTCTCGACAACACACGATCACTCGCCGTCATGTTCTCGGCGCTACGGTAGCTGCGCTGACGCTGCTGTTCGCCGAATCCATCGCCCGATCCGCGGAGATCCCGCAGACCGCCGCAGAACTCTGGGCGGGGTTCGACGAACTCGATCGGACCACCCCGCTGGATACCGAAATCCTCCAGGCGTGGGAGCAGGACGGCGTGGTCTGCCGAATCGTCCGCTACCAGGTTGGTGTCTTCAAAGGAACGCCGGCCAAGGTCGCCGCGTTCTACGCTTTTCCAAAGGGAGGAACGAAACTCCCGGCCCTCCTCGAGATGCATGGCGGAGGCCAGGCGGCGTCGCTCGATAGCGCGGTGACCTACGCCAAGCGCGGCTATGCCGGCATTTCCATCAACTGGGGCGGCAATAAGCTAAACTTTGGCCGGACGCAGGCGACCTACGACGGCCCCCAAACCGACTGGGGCAAGCTCGACGCCACTCATCCGCCTCAACGCAACAAGGTGAACCATTTCGCCGGTCCGCTCACGCCCGACGAATATACGCTCGACACGGTCGAATCGCCTCGGAACAGCAACTGGTTCCTGGTGTTGATGGCCGCACGCCGCGCCATCACTTTCCTGGAACAGCAGCCCGAAGTGGACCCGGCACGGATCGGTGTCTACGGGCATTCCATGGGCGGTAAGCTCACCACGGATCTGGCGGGGATCGACCCGCGGGTCAAGGCAGCCGTGCCGTCCTGCGGGGGTGCTGGAGATATTTTGGAGAGCCAGGCCGAGTTGCCGGGAGGCAGCAGGACCAAGCTCCGTCCGCTGGAATTGGCCTGCATCTCCGACAACGCCTACATCCCGCAGATTACCTGCCCGGTGCTCTGGCTGTCGCCAACCAATGACTTCCACGCCCACATCGACAACATGGCCTGGAACTGGCGTACCTTGCCCGATGACCGCGTGCGTTTCAGCATTTCCCCACACCTGAACCACCGTCATACGGACGAGCATGCCATCACTCGATACCTTTGGTTCGAAGAGCATCTGAAAGGCGCCTTCAAGATGCCGCAGACGCCGCAACTTGTTCTGAATCTCAAGACGCCCGACGGCGTACCGCTCCTTACCCTCACGCCGGACGACTCGGCGCCCGTGCAGCGTGTGGATATTTACTATTCGCTCGATCCGCACGAACTGACCCGCTTCTGGCGCGATGCGATGGCCGTGGAAGCTGGCAGACAGTGGACGGCTGCCTGTCCGGTCATGGACCTGGAGCGGCCGCTGTTCGCTTATGCCAACGTGGTGTACGCCACCCCGAAACCATATCGAACGGTGGCGCAGGCACCGGGACAGGACAACACCGCCACGTTCGCCATCAGTTCCCGAGTGCTGTCGGCAGCGCCCTCGCAATTGCAGGCAGCGGGTGTCAAGGCCACGGACAAGCCGGAACGGATGATCGACGACGGTTCCTGCGGCTGGCACGACTGGTATCGGCTGAACTGGGGGCATCCGCCCCTGTGGACCGCAACCACGCGAAAGCTCAGGGATGCAAAATGGCGAGGTCCGGACGGCGCAACGCTGGTGTTTGAAATTCAATCCCAGACGGACAATACGCTCGTGATCAAGTTCAACTGTAACGCCTGGGGCGCGTTCGCTCCCGGCAAGCCCGCCGTTGACTACACCGTGGTCAAAGAGCTGAAAGGCTCTCCGGACTGGCAGAGTGTATCCGTCAGCCTGCATGAGTTGATGGCGACGGATCCGAAAGTCACGGCACTGCTCGCCAACTGGCAGACGGTCACCGAGTTTAGCATCAGCCCCAGCGGCGAAACCGTCAAAAATGGCCAGACGGTGAAAGTGAATGGCAAAGCATGGCAGGGGCCCCGAGAAATCCGCAACCTGCGCTGGGAGGGTGGCGCATACGCGCGGCAAATTAGACTGCGAAGGCATATGCGCGTGCGGACGTCTGGGGTTATAGATTGCTGGTTATAAATGGGAGAACAACGCCCAGCCGTCTGCCAGCGGGCGAGGGGACAAAGGAGGACGTTGTTTCGGCCACCGTTGCCACGGGCTTCGTTCACCCAAACGTTGCAGAAATCCTGGCGAACGGTGGGCGTCAGCCCATCGGTGCATTGCCTCGGCGACCACTTTTCCGACCGTCTACTGATTTCACCGAAGGTGATATTGCGAACTCCTCGGGCAAATGTGTATGCACGTGGAAAACCGGCGGGCTTACGCCGGCCGTTCGCCTCCCGGTGTGCAACTACAGGGTTTCGTAGCCACTGTGCGGCAGACTCGTAAGCATGTCCCCGTTGACAAACTCAAGCCGACGGGGCACCATCGGCTCGCGGGTCAAAGCGGCCGCAGCGGTGGAGTGCCGCGCGGCGAACACGTTGGCATCGTGAGCAGAGAGCGTAGATCATGGGGAACGTCAGGTCCTGGCGTCTTGTTGGTTCGCTTGCCGCCTGGGCGGTGGTGGTGTGGTGTCTCGCGCCGTGGTTGGCGCCAGCGGCACAGATCGATGCCGCAGGGCGTGCCGCCATCGTGCAGGCAGCCGCCGTGCGGCAGGATCGGCTGTGGACCCGCATCGCGACGGCCGAGCCGGACGCTGCGCTGGGCGTGCGCAGTCTGTTCGCCGCCGCGTTGGCCATGGGCGAGGCGCGGGTTCATCCCGAGCGGCTGGGACGGTTCTTTGAGCTGGCCGTGCGGATGCAGGACCGGGACGCCCAAAGTCCAGGCTTCGGCAATCTCCGTTGGTACTGGCGGGACGACCGCGTGACGGACCGCAATGCGGTGGAGTTCTGCATGCAGGACGCCGTACTGCTGTGGCGGCGGCACAGCGATTGGGTGCCCGAGCCGGCGCGCCGGCAATTGCGCGAACTGATGGAGCATGGCGTCGAGGGTTGCCTGCGGCATCGCGTGCGGACCAATTATACGAACATTGCCGTGCTGAATGCGTCGAATTTGATCGTGCTGGGCGAATTATTGGACCGCCCGGACGCCGCCCGAGAGGGATACCGCCGGTTGGATGCGATCGTGGTCTGGACGTGGCAGTTCGGAACGTGCGAGTACTGCAGCCCGACGTACTATTACCCGGACTTGAGTGGCCTGATGCTGATCGACATGTTCGCCGATCAGGAGCGTGGACGACAGCAGGCCCGGGCGCTGGCCGAACTGTTGTGGACCGACATCGCCTTGAACTGGTTCGGCCCCGCACAGCGGCTGGCCGGGCCGCAGAGCCGCAGTTACGACTACCTGTACGGACTGGGGGGCGTGGACGCGTTCCTGTCGGCCGCGGGCTGGCTGGACGGCGAGACGGCCGATCCAAGCGCGCTGATCGTACCCTTGGCTGCCCGCTGGTCGCCTCCCGGGCATTTGAAGCGGTTGAGCGCCGATCGCTTTCCCCGTCTGGTGCGGCAGAGCTGGGGCGAGAATCTGAACCAGTCGCGGACGCACCAGTTGTACGCCGATGTGACGCTGGGCTGTGCCGGCGCGGCGTATGGGCTGCAAGACCTTCCGCTGACCGTCGATCTGCCCGGCGACCGCCGCCAGATCCACTGCTACTTTATCGCCGACGGCCGCGAAGATCCGTATGGGAAGAAGAAATACGAAACCAGTTCGGCCCGCCACATGAAGGCCCTGCACTTGGAACCCTTCTGGGCCGGCGCCCAGCGGGGGCCCGATGCGCTGGGGCTGGTCGTCTATCGCCCCGAAGACCTCCCCACGGACTTGGTCACCAACGTGCAAAGCCATTTCGTACTCCGGCGTCCGGACGGAATCTGGCTGGGCGGCCGTCCCGTTACCTTGGCGCGGGGAACGCCGGTTCAGCCGGCGTCGGTTCCCGTCGCTTGCGGCCAAGGGCTGGTGTTGCGTTACGGCACCGCCGCCGTTGGCATCCGGCTGGTTTGGGCGCAAAAGCAGGATGGCTTGCCGGCTCCCGCAGCCTTGATCGACGACGGCAACCCGTACGCCGCCCTGCGGCTGACCGTCGAGCATCGCTCGCCCCAGCCCACGTCCGAGGCAGGGGCCGCGTTCTGGGTCCGCGTGGCCGGCGGGCTGGGAGACGACGCGGCCTTTGCCCAGTGGCGTGCGGGATTCGAAAATGTGGAACCCATCGCGGTCGAGACTTCGGCCGAGAGCCTGCGCATCGAGGTGCTCGGCCACGACGAGCCGGTCTCGATTCTGGCCGAAGCCCCCTACGGCCGCGGCCGGATCGAGTTGGTGCCCGAACCGAGCCTGGCCGTTTTGGAACTGGACGGGCAGGACGTCGGCCGAGTGTTGTTGGAAGCGGTCGAGCCGGTGACGTCGATCGCCCGGCGGATGAAAGAGTTGAAGCCGATCGTGGTACCGGCGGACGGCCGCGTCGCCTGGGAGGCCGAGGCGGGATTGCTCGTTCCGAGCGTGACCGAAGCCGATGATCCCGGCGCATGCGGGGGATGCTGCGTTTGGCAACCCGAGGACGCCAACGCGGGCAGCCCGCAGGGCACGGTCAGTTGGCCGCTGACGGTCGCCCGGGCCGGCCGCTACTGGCTGTGGGGACGAGTGCTGGCGACGACGGGCGAGAACGACTCGTTCTTCGTCCAGTTGCTGCGCGACGACGGCACGCCGCTGGTGCCGCGAGGCGCTTGGCACACGGGCCACAAAGGCAGCTGGTCCTGGGAGCCGGTGCGACTTGACCTGGGCAAACAACACGCGCCGTTCGAGTTGCCCGCCGGGTCGTTTCGATTGTTGATCACCGCGCGCGAGCCCGGCGCCAAGCTGGACCAGTTGATGCTCAGTTCCGATCCCCAGGGTCCCGGCGGTTAAACCTGCGAGTACTCGGCCGGCTTGAGCACCAGGTTGGTGATGCCCGAGAGGATATTGCGGTCGGCGTATTCGTCCATCCCGCGCAGGCGTTGCCAGTCCGGATCGCCGCCGAACTTCTTCCAGCCGGCCTTCATCGCGTCCTCGCTGTCGAACATCAGCATGTAGGTCAAGTTCGGCAATAGAACACTCCCACCGGCGAGATGCCCAACCGGTTCAAAGCCGGGATCGCGGCCTGCCGGGCGAAGGCATCGAAACCTTGTCGCTGCTCGTCGGTGTCCAGGTGGTACAACTGCAGATGGTAATAGTCCCGCTCGCCGCCCGCCGCTGGGCCGTCGGCAGCCATCGCGCTAGTCATCGGCAGCAGTCCCGCTGCGCCAGTTGCCGCCAGGAATTCTCGTCGCTGCATGGTGTGTTTCCTTTCGCAAAGGGAGAGTTGTCAAGTGCAGCCGTGTAGAGGTGCCAATCTCGCTGGAGTCCACGCTTTAGCGTGTCTTTGTCGGCGGGCATGGCCCGCCCGGCACGCTGAAGCGTGGACTCCAACAAGGCCCGACACTGCGGATTTCTTCAGAATCTTACTTTTGCAGGGGTCGATTGGGTGACGCTACGGCGCCGATGCCTGTCGCTGGCTGAGTTGGCTGTTGCGGGCGACCTGCAGAGCGGCCGTCAGGGTGGCGTCTTCGGCGATGATGGTCTGGTCCAGGCCTTCGGTCACGGGCTTCTTGGCCGTGCGGACGGCCACGTCCGGATAGACGCCGTTGTGGCTGATGGCATGACCTCCCGGCGAATAGAACTTGGCGGTCGTCAGCCGCACGCCCACCTTGGACGAATTCAAGGCGAAGATTCCTTGCACGGAGCCCTTCCCATAGCTTCGTTGGCCCACCACGGTTCCCCGGCGAAGATCGTGGATGGCGCCGGCAAAGATCTCGCTGGCGCTGGCCGTGTCGCCGTCGATCAGGACGACCAACGGCACTTGCCAAGTGCCGAAGGCATGCGCTTGGTAATCGAAGTCTTCGTGCGAGTTTCGGCCCCGCGTGGAGACAATCGTGCCGGCCGTGACGAACTTGTCGGCCACTTCCACGGCTGCGGGCAGCAATCCGCCCGGGTTGCCGCGCACATCGACCAGCAGACTCTTCATCCCTTGCCGGTGCAGTTGCCACAGGGCGTCGTCAAATTCGCGGGCCGTCGTCTTTTGGAAGCTGGTCAGCCGCAAGTAGCCGACACCGTACTGGCTGTCGACCATTTTAACATCCTGGACACTGGGCACCTCGACCCGGCGGCGGACGATCCGCACTTGACGTTTGTTGCCGGAGGCGTCGACCAGTGCAACTTGGACCGCGCTGCCTTCGGGACCTTTGAGCATGTCGGCGGCCTCGTCCGTGCTGACTTGCGAAACGGACAACCCGTCGACCTCGACAATCCGGTCGCCGTTGCGGATGCCACTGGCCTGGGCGGGACCACCCGGCAAGACGTTGACGATCAGCAAGGATTTGTCCTGCGCCCGCAGTTCGATTCCCAGGCCGACGAAATTCCCTTCGATCTGCGAGAACACCTCGTCCAACTGGCCGCCGGTCAGGAAACACGAGTATTGGTCCAGGGCACACACGGCGCCCGAAGTGAACTCCAGGACGGTCGTTGCCGGCCGCAGCCCCAACTCCTGCTCGGCCAACCGCGCCACGTTGGTGGCCACGTCGCACGCCTCGCGTTGATTGCGGACCGCCGTGACCTTCATCCGCCGCTGGACGCGATCGCAGAACGCCCGGATGACATCATCGGAACCGCGGATCTGCTGCGATTTGCGAAACGCAGGCAAGTCCAACGCAATGACCAGGTTGTCCAAGCCGCGTTGGGCCAGCTCTTGCCACGAAGGCTGTTTGACGTAATACGACTCGATTTTCCGCAAGACCTCGGAGTACACGTCCAGTGCTTCGCGTTCGCTCAACTGCTGGAGCCAGCCGGTAAAGCTCTGATCGTCGTGCCGGCGGCCCAGGTCGTAGTGCATCCGGGCGAAAGTCAAGCGGTCCCACAAATCGGCCCGTTCGGGATAGTCCCGAATGGCCTCTTCATAATGGGCCAGCGCTTCGCTCCACCGCTGCTCGGACTCCAGGGCCTGGCCGCGCTGAATGACCTGCGTGACGGCGGTTTCCGTCGACAGGGCCTCGGCCGGAATCACCACCTGGGCCAGGACGCCGGCTGGCACCAGCCCCAAGCTGATGACCGCGGCGAACAACAGGCAGAAGGATCGGACGCACCTCGGCCAACTCGTTGCGCGTCGTGGACTGTACCGTCTCTCCATTGTCAGGTCGCCATCCAAAGGTGGGGGAGAGCGGCAGCTCGGCGTGCGAGAACGACGCTTGAGGCTGTCAAGCGTGGTGACTCGCACGGCGGCTGACGCCGTTTCAGGATGTCCATCATAGCGGGCCGGCCGAAGTGAACCGGGAAGGACCAAAAACCGGCCTGCTCGAATATAGACTACGATTTGCCCGTGTGCAAAAAAGACGGCGCGAAACGACGGCCCCACGGCTGGTACGTTCGATACAGGTGAAACCTGCCTGGTGCGGTCGCTTCAAAGACGGGGCCTGCGACGGCAAACCCCAAAGCGCCGATTGTGCATCCTGGCACAGCGGTACGTCTTGGACCGGACATCCTCCGGGCGTCAAGGAAATGGTACCGATGTCCAGTCCGGCAGGCAAATCCCCCCGCCGGAATTTTCTTTTTGAGCCCCCCGGAGCCGATGCATCGCTTGTTGGAACGGGCCGCGAGCGTTAGCGTATGCATTAGCGGCGAGAAAATTTTCGACGCGGAAGATCAGCGGAGTCTATGCATGGAGTTGATTGTAACGCCAGGTGCCGATGGAATCACGCGGGTCGCGGTGTGCGACGAGGTACACCAGACGGATTTCTTGGCGGCCGACGAACCGCTCTCTGGACACTTGGGTACCGAAGGCTACCAAGCCGTGGTGCTGGTGGATCTGAGCGGCGTGACCACGTTGGATTCCAGCGGCGTCGGCTGGCTGCTGTTGTGCCAGAAAAGATTCCGCACGGCTGGCGGGGCCTTCGTGCTCCACTCGCTGTCACCCTTCGTCCTCCAGCTGTTTGATGTGCTCAAGATGCACCTAGTGCTAACCATCGCGAACGATGAATCGGCGGCCTTGGAAATCGCGAGGCGACGACGGAAATGATGCGACGACAACTGAACCAAGTGACACGCAGGCAATTCCTGGGACGTTCGATGACAGGCATCGCGGCTGCAGTGCTAGCCCCGTACTTCGTTCCGGCGGGCGTCCTGGCCGCGTCGGGCAAGCCGGCTCCCAGCGATCGCGTCGGGATCGCGTACATCGGCGTCGGCCGCCGCGGCAACCAGCTGATGGGTTTGCCCCCGGCGGGCCGGATCGTCGCCGTGGCCGACGTCGACCGCACGCGAGCGGAAGCTGCGGCGACGGCGCGGAATTGCCGTGCTTGTACGGACTACCGGCAGCTGCTGGACGCCAAGGACGTCGATGCCGTGATCGTTGCCACACCCGACCATTGGCACGCCTTGCCCAGCATCCAAGCCTGCCAGGCGGGAAAAGACGTCTACTGCGAAAAGCCGCTGGGCTTGACCATCCACGAAGGCCGTCTGATGGTCCAAGCGGCGCGGAAGTACGAGCGCGTGTTCCAGACCGGGACGCAGCGGCGGTCGATGCAAAATCACCGCCTGGGTTGCGAACTGGTCCGCAACGGGTTTGCCGGCAAGATCCACACCGTGCTGATCATGAACTACCCGAGTCCTTGGGGAGCATCGTTCCCCGGCCAAACGGTGCCGGCCGGCTTGGACTGGGATGCTTGGTGCGGGCAGACGTCTCCCGTACCGTTTCACAGCGACATCTTCATTCAGCGGTCCAAACCGGGATGGATCTCGTTGCGCCCCTACTCGGGCGGCGAGATGACGGGCACAGGCGCCCACGGGTTCGACCAGATTCAGTGGGCCTTGGACACCGACCACACCGGCCCCGTCGAGATCTGGGCCGAGGGCGGCAAGTTGCCGTCCGTCGTCTACGACGCCCCCGAATTGCTCGCCCGCGGCGACCGATTGTGCAGCGCGGGCTATCGCGTGCGGATGCGTTACGCCAGCGGCATCGAAGTGCGGCTGGAACCTGGCGAGCCTGCGGCCGGCGCGGTGTTCATCGGCGATCGCGGCAAGGTGCGCGTCGGCAACAACGAGTTCACCACGAGCCCCGCCGAGGTCGCCCGGGTGCCGCAGGACCAATGGAAGATCCGCTTGCCGGTCAGCAACGACCATTTGGCAAACTGGATGGACTGCATCAAGACGCGGGAGCGTCCCATCGCCGATGTCGAGATCGGTCATCGTTCGGCCATCGTCTGCCATTTGGGCAACATCGTGCGGTGGGTGGGTCGCAAGCTGACGTGGGACCCGGAGCGCGAGATCTTTCCCGGCGACGATGAAGCCAACCGTTATTTGAGTCGTCCGATGCGGGCCCCGTACGATCTGCCAGAGCAGGTTTAGGAGACACAATCGTGAAACTGGTGGTGGCGATCATTCAACCGACGAAGTTGCAGGCGGTGCAGGAGGCGTTGACCAAAATCGGCGTCGAGCGCATGACCGTCTGCGACGCCCAAGGCTTCGGCCGGCAAAAGGGGCGGACCGAGACCTATCGCGGCGTCGAGTACAAGACGCACCTGTTGCGGAAAATCGCCTTGGAGATCGCCGTCAACGACGACTTCTTGGAACGTACGCTGGACACGATCATCAACGTCTCCCGTACCGGTCCGGAAGGCAATATCGGCGACGGCAAGATTTTCGTGCTGCCGATGGAGCAGGCGATCCAGATCGGCGGACGGGAACGCGGACCGGGGGCGATTTGACGATCGCAAACACATGCCCGCCGTCTTTCTGACCACCGACTTGATCTTCGCCTCACGGGTGCAAGCGGCCGCCCAGTCGGCCGGTGTCGACTTGCGGCTCGTCAGCACTGCGGCCGCGTTGCTGGAACTGGCGCGCTCTGCCGCCATCGGTCTCGTAATCCTGGACCTTACCGCCGCCAACTGCGATCCTCAGCAACTCGTCCCGGGTCTGCGCGGGCCGGAACACGTGCCCCAGATCATCGCCTATGCCCCGCACGTTATGGAATCGCGCCTGGCCGCCGCCCGGCAGGCCGGCTGCGACCGGGTGCTGACCCGCGGGCAGTTCGATCGCCAATACGGCGAGATCCTGTCAAGCAGCAAGTGATTGCGATGAATCGCCTCCGGTATCGGCAGGGCTGATTGTTCCGACATAGAACCGTTGGTAAACTTTGAGCCGTAGAATCGTGCCGCGAACGGCTACCGCATGTACAAACGAAAGGTCCTGGAGCAGCGAGTTCAGAAGTTGGAGCAGTCCCTCTGGCGAGGTGAAAGGCCCAAGCTCCTGAAACGCGACCATGGACGTTGACTTTGCTTGGGCAGCGATTGACAGCCAAGAAATATGTGAACTCGAGCCTGGCTGGGGTGGCAATGAACGCTGCCAAGAACTGGATTGCCGTCGCGGAACATGGCAAAGTCATGACGCTGCCCGCACCGCGAATTGGATATTTCACCGCTGCCGATGGCTATCGGTTTGCCGTCCGCGTCTGGGACCGTCCCGCCGCAGTGGGACGAGTCATCGTGATCCACGGCATTGTCAGCCACGGCGGGTGGTACGTGAGCAGTTGCCGCGACTTGGCTGAAAATGGCTTCGAGGTGCATGCCCTGGACCGGCGCGGATCGGGCTTGAACATGACGGCGCGCGGCGATGTCCAGAGTTACGAAACGTGGCTGACGGACGTCGAAAGCTACGTCGCGAGCCTCTCGCCCGGCGTACCGACGGTGCTGGCCGGCATCAGCTGGGGCGGCAAGTCCGTGGCGGCGCTGGCCAAGCGAAACTTGCCGGAAGTCGCCGGCGTAGCGATGATCTGTCCCGGCCTGTTCGCGCGCCAACAGGCCAACCTGATGCAGCGGAGCCTGTTGCGGATCGCCGGTTTTGCCGGTCTGGCGGGCCTGCGCATCGCCATCCCCTTGCGCGATCCCGCTCTGTTCACCGACACGCCGCAATGGCGCGACTACATCCGGGATGATCCCCACACGCTGCGCCGGATCACCATCCGCTTTGCCCTGGCCGACCTGAAGCTGAACGCCTACGCCCGCGCCGTCCCCGAGCAAATCCGCGTCCCGGCCCTGCTCATGCTGGCCGGCCGCGAACGGATCGTCGACAACCCGCGGACCCGCGACTATTTCCGCCGCATCGGTTCGCCGGACAAGACCGAAATCGAGTACCCCGCCGCCGGCCACACGCTGGAATTCGAACCCGATCCGGCCGGTTATCTCCGCGACCTGCGCACCTGGGTGACCCGCGTAACGCGGGCGTAGGGTGGACCAGAGCGGACCAACGCCATCCGGCACGGAACCGCCGTTCCGCTCTTCAACCCTCAGCGGCCCGAATCGTCATCGAGTAGCGCCGCCATCCTTGAACCTCTCGGGACTGCACGTCACGCTCGCCAACACCAATATCAGCCAGGCCGCATATTGTCGCATGATCGATTCTCCAATGGTCCCTGCACTCGACTCCGGACTCGCCGCCCTCGACCCGGTCGAGGCAGACAGACTGCCCCAGATGCGGCCGCACGCTCTGGCAGCAACGCGGGGTGGTTTTTGCGGAATCGGGAAGGTGTTCTCGCCCACGTTGCGGCGGCTCGGCAGTGCGGAGCCTGGTCTCACTCGAGCATGACTCCCCAACCGTCAACCTGGCCGCCGTGGGGCTCAGCGATCCGATCCAATTCGGCCTGAATTCGAAGCAGTTCGTCGTGCTCCGGAATCATGCTGACATTGGCGAATACGGTCCACGAAGGGCCGAACTCTTCGTCATCGGGATCGAGTTCGTCATCTTCGTCGGGTTCATCTTCGTCGGGTTCACCCTTGTCGAAGCAAATTTCCGTGTCGTATCCGGCCGCTCGCAGGGACTTGGCAATGGCATTTGCCGAGGCTTCATCCGGCGCGGCTACGGCAAACTCGATCAGCAGCGGGCTGGACATGTCAACGCCGCGGGCGGCGAGGTCGGCCAATACGGCTCCATCAGCATCGTCAGGATAGTCTGTCACGGTAACGGGCCTCTCACAGCTTTGTTGTTCCCCGGCCGGTCTTGTACGGCCACTGGACGCATTGTACCGTCGGATTGACGGTTACAACATCCGGGGATCAACACGTAGCACACCATCACCGCGTCATACCGCTACGACGGGAACATCCGCTTGCTCACCAACACCTATCTGGTCATCGCCCGGGGCGGCGACCTGCTCAGCGGCTTCGACGTGGGCTACCACGTGCCCACGAACCAACTGGCCATCGTCACGCACGGCTACTGGAACGCGACCGAGGCGACCGGGCTTCCCGGCGAGGCGGGCAAGATCATCGAAAATGACCAGGGGTTCCTTGACTGTGAGCACTCCAAGATCGAGATGACCGCTAATGACATCTCGGTGGCGTACCGCATCAAGTTCAAGCCTGGGGTGCTCAGCGGCTCGTACAGCCAAGCCAACGGTGTCACATCAACGAGGACGTCATCCGGCTGAGCATTGAGAAACCGTGCGAGATCTTCCGGACACACCCCGAGGTCGCGATCAAGGCGATTGGGCCCAACGACGGCCGGGGCTTCTGCGACTGCCTGAACTGCAAGCAACGGGACGACGAGAACGGCGGACGATCCGGCAGCTTCTTCCACATGGTTCGAGTCTTCCTCCACCGGCACACGAGGCTCCGCCGCCTCTCCGCGGGTGATCCAGATGCGATCGACCGCCAGAACCGGGTTGTGCTCCGGCGAGTCGAACACCAGACAAAACGCCGCGAACTGCTCCTGCAAGGTTACGAAGTCCTGCGCCCGGGACCGGCGGCAAGAGCAATCCGCCCGACTGGATGCGGAAGTCGTTCAATCACGAGCACTTGCTCACGCTCGACGAGCTACCCCTGCTGAGCCAGGGCAACGTGGCGCCCAACGTGCGGATTGCCGAGCCCGCTGACGGGTTCGAACTCCCCGAGCCGGACGGCGCCGTGGCCGGTCTCCGCCCGACCCATGGGGCCGGACCGCAGGTCTCCCAAAGCGCCGCAGACCTGACGGTCGGCAGTACGGCGGGGTCGGAGACCCGCGCCGAGCGCGCGGGATGGGATGTTCCCCTCGCCGGCTTCGCCAGCGACCGCAACACAAACCTCAAGAGCGCCATCCTGCTCGCCCTTGGCGGGCCGTGGCGCAATTGGTTCCTGCGGAGCGACGCCGACGTGGCGAAGGCCTTCGAGCCATCGACGCTGCCGGGCGAGGCGAAGCTTGCGCCGGTCGGTCGCTGGACCTTCACCTGGAGCAGCGCAGCACCGGGCTTCCACAACGTGGTGGCCTTGGCAAAGGACTCCGACGGCCTCGTCGGCAGCTCGAACGTGGTTCGCTTGACCGTCGGCCTGCAAAACCTGGCGCGAGGCGGCAACCTTCTCACCAAACCACGCGACGAAGCGCGTGCAGAACTGGGAGTCCTCCCCGTCTCCAGGGTCTGAGTTCTCGGCTGGGATATCTCCTCCTCTGACATGGAGGACGCGTGCATTGATGCTTTTTCACGTGCTACGTCTTTCGCCGCTCTGAGGGCGTCCCGCTCCCTCTGCGCGCCAACTCCAGCGCAGCCTCCCCGTCACCGTCCGTCTGCTTCGAGCCTGCCGGACGCTGAAACAACGACAGAAATACCTCCCTCAGACAGCGGACTTTCGTCGCCGCAACGGGAGGGCCGCAAGGCACTTAAGTATGACAGTGCCATTCTGTTGTCATAGTGAATCTCGTTGATAAAGACGGACCTGCCGTTCAATAGACAGCGGTCCTCAAGACGTTCGTCCAGAAGACGTGCGGACTTCCTGGACGCTGACTTGCGACGGCGCAACTTGGGCGTGATTCGGGTCATAGCGATCTCCGCGGCTGGGAGGAAGAATCGTCATGCCGAGGGCGGTGATGATGGGAGTGATTCCAACGGTGGCAGGAACCTAGCGCGCAACGGTTAAGAGCGAGTGTTGCTATTGTGAATTCTTCGCAAAACACTCGCTGCGACTACCACGGACGAACTCGGTCCGTGCAGCGGAGAAGTGCCCGTTTGGGCCAAACCGTGGCGTGGGACGACCGGCGTGTTCTCAAAGAACTTCTGGAACGAGCGGATCGATGGTAGCGAGAAACCTTTCAGCGGCTCTCCAGGTCCGCCCGTCAATCCGGGCAGGCCCTGGTAAGCCGCCCGACGTGACACGGAATCAGTCCGCGATCCAAGTGCCGTCCCCGAATACGGCATCCAGGTCCGCCGGGGTCGGCAACCGGCGGGTGCCCGGCAGCAGCCAGCCGGACATCACGTCCTCGCTGTCAGGCTCGCCATGCTCGTCCGCCAATCCGGCTACACGCCCCCGTTCGTGTACCACGGCCGTCAACTGATCTATTTGGAGCCGAGAGTCCATCGTCGAGGGTCGAGCGCCGGAATTGGTGGTATCCGCGAACTTTTGGCTCAGGGATTCCGCAGCGGCCGGCTTCGGCGGGACCCCCAAGGCCATCAGCGCGGAGACTTCATCCTGTCCGGTCACGTCTGCGGCATGCACATCCGACCAGGTAACCGGATCCCAATGCCCCCACAGCTCGTTGACGGACCCCGTGCCCGTGCCGTTGGTTTTCGCCACCCACCAGTCGCCCCAGTCTGTCCGGCCCACGAGATCCGCCCGGCCGTCGCCACTGACGTCGGCGACCTGCACATCCAACCACGTGATCGGTGACCAGAAACCCCACAGCTGATTGACGGAACCCGTGGCGTTGGCTTTGGCCACATACCACTCCCCACCCTCCGTCCGGCCCACGATGTCGGCCCGGCCATCGCCACTGACGTCGGCGACCTGCACGTCCAGCCAAGTGATCGGTGACCAGACCGTCCACAGCTGATTGACGAACCCCGTGCCCGTGTCGTTGGCTCTGGCCACCCACCACTCGCCCCACGCCGTCCGGCCCACGATGTCGGCCCGGCCGTCGCCGTTCACATCGCCAACGGAGACGTCCTGCCACGCGACGGGATCCCAATGGCCCCACCGCTCGTTGACGGACCCCGTGCCCGCGTCGTTGGCTTTCGCCACCCACCAGTCGCCCCATTCCGTGCGGCCCACGATGTCGGC
>CAZXYZ010000050.1:0-74947 GCA_964645045.1 uncultured Pirellulaceae bacterium
AAGCTATTTCGGAGAGAACGAGCTATCTCTGCGTTTGATTAGACTTTCACTCCTCCCCACAAGTCATCCCCTCGGTTTTCAACCCAAGTGGGTTCGGTCCTCCACGCGGTATAACCCGCGCTTCAACCTGCTCATGGGTAGATCACGCAGTTTCGCGTCTACCGCCGCTGACAAAATCGCCCTATTCAGACTCGGTTTCCCTACGGCTACGGCCCGGAAGGCCTTAACCAAGCCAACAACGGTAACTCGCCGGATCATTATGCAAAAGGCACGCCGTCACACATGGCAAAAGCCATAGTGCTCCGACAGAATGTAGGCGCATGGTTTCAGGTTCACATTCCTCCCCTAGCAGGGGTTCTTCTCATCTTTCAGTCGCCCTACTTAGTTCGCTATCGGTCATCAGAGAGTATTTAGCCTTACGGGATGGTCCCCGTGGATTCAGTCGGGGTTTCACGTGACCCGACCTACTCAGGTACCCTCCGGGAGACGGTTCTATTGCCGCGTACGGGGCTGTCACCCGCTGTGGCCGGCCATTCCATGCCGTTCCGCTAACAGACCGCTTTGTAACTCCCATGTGGAAGGCCCTACAACCCCGCAAAGGAAACCTCTGCGGTTTAGGCTGTTCCCGTTTCGCTCGCCGCTACTCAGGGAATCGATTTTTCTTTCTATTCCTCCGGTTACTGAGATGTTTCAGTTTGCCGGGTTGGCCGCACGGCACCTATGTATTTAGTGCCGGCTAATTCGGGTATCCCGGAATTGACGCTCGTTTGTCAGCTCCCCCGGGCTTTTCGCAGACTTCCACGCCCTTCATCGCCTTCTGATGCCAAGACATCCCCCATGCGCCCTTAATAGCTTGACCACAAATATCCAATGCTCTCGGATATTCGCGCAACAAGCAAGTTTTGCGCTCAACACTTTCCGAACCACTTGAGCTTGCGCCCGCATGGCTCGGATCATCTTCCGAAGATGCCATCTACACGCTACAACCAAATTGTCAAAGATCAGTCGGTGACCACTTCCGATCACCAGTCCCTTTACGGGAGCCGCGAAATTTAGCAGCAGGTCTCGCGGATGTCAACAAGCAGAAGGAAGATTTTCAGTTTCTTTTTTTCCGCTTCGACTTCGCAACATCCGGCAACCGCATTGTATCGGCAGGCCGGATCGATCGCTTGAGTCGTCTGCCGGGGTTCATTGTACGAAATGCCCGCGGGTACGCAACGGGCCAGCGAACATTTTCGCAGGGGGCCCACGGAAATACGGCGGCCGGGGCGTGGGGAAATATCGGCGCCCGCCTGATCCGGGATGTTGATAAGCGGCCGTATCCCCTTGCAAGATAACTTGTTGCGCACATGGCCTAGTTTGCGATCAGAGCCGGTCCTGCGGCGTACCGATTTGTTTTCTATCCCGCCGGTTTTCACAGGCGGTGCTCGGATCACGCCGGTCCCTGCGTCGATGCGACGAGCCATCGAGCCAGATCTGCGATGGGGCGCACGTCGTTGGCAGCGATCGGGGCGGCTTTCTGGAACTGCGTCACGATCGGCCCGCAAGCTCCCTGCGCCGCCCGCGATTTGCGCAGGGGCGAGCGGTGCATCGGTGTTGTCCCGGAGCCCCATCCCCGCGGCTAATCGTCGGGACTCGGACGTTCTCGACCCTTGCCGCAAGCAGTCTGGCAGGCCGTTTTGCGTCCGTATGCCAAGCCGGGAAGGCTCGCCTGTAGCCCAAAGCGCCTACGAGGGAGTTGACACGCAGGCAAGCAGGCACGAATATCAACGTCGGTGAGCCGCTTTCTGCCAGAGCCCCGCCTTGTTTCCTCGACTTTGACCCGCAAGGAACTGAATCATGCGCCCCGTAAACATCGTACTGTTGGCGGTTTCAGTCGCGGCCAGCCTGAACGCGGACTCGCGGGCGAAGGCCGCCCAGGTGATGAAGACCGAGAGTTTTGCCAACTCCCTGGAAGGCTTCATCGCCTGCGAAGGTCAGATCCGTTCCAAGAGTGCCTGTAATCTGCTGGCCGGTGGTGGCGTCAAGCTGGCGGTGGACAACTCCGCGGAAAGCGTCGATGCCGATTTTCTGACGGACGGCCAAGCCGGTGAGCGGGCGGGTGTGGGACGAGTGACGATCGGCGGCGCACCGACCGTGTTGACTTGGTACCTGGGCGAACCGAAGACGATCAAGGAAGTGGGACTGTACACGTTCAACGGGGATACCCGCGCCAACCAGGACTACGAAGTCCGCTTCTTCAACAATGCGGCTCAGCCGGGTGTCCGGCCCAAGTTCCGCGATACCCCCGACTTGACCACCGGCCCGAAGGTGATTGGCGACGACGCGGGCGGATACCACAGCAGCTTCATCGATGCTGCCGGCGGGCCGCTGGCCGCGGAAAAAGTCGATTGGATCGAAGTGCGGATCTGGGGCTGCTACGGGATCCGCGCCGGGGAACCGGCCAAGCAGCCGATCATGGGCGGCTGGTCCGCATACATCGAAATCGAAGTGCTGGGGGAATCGCATGACGTGACTCCGCCGTCGCCCGCTGAGATCGCGTATCAGGCAGCCGTCCGCCGCGCACCTGCGGAACCGGGGCTGATCAAGCAAGCGGATTGGCGACAGTCGCTGATCGCCACGCGCGAAGCGATTTTGAACTGGGAAGTGGAGCAAGACGCCCTGGCGATGCACAACGTCCCGGCCACACTGGGACCTTGGTACGTTCTGGGGCCCCTGGCGGCCGGTAGCGAGGCTGCCAAGCAACTGGACCGGGACAAACAAGTCGATCTGTCCGCGAGCTTCACCGGCCGCGAGGGCCAGATGCTCACGTGGCAGCGGCGCGACGACTTCCAGGATGGGAAGCCCATCGATCTGACGGGCTTCCCCGGCGCGGCGACCGGGGACGTGGTCTATTTGTGCCGCGACGTCCAGTTCCGGCAGGATTTTCAAAAGGACCGTTTGGTCGCGCGGCTGTCCGCCAGCAGCGGTCAAGTGCGGCTGCTGCCCCAGGACATGCGCCTCGACGACCGCAGCCCGCTGGCCGCGAATGCTCGCCGCTGGCAGCTGGAAGGTCCTGCTGGCAGCCATCAATTGCTGGTGCGGCTGACCGCCGGCCGCGACGGCAAACGTGAGTTTTGGTTCATGCCCCAGCCGCGGCAAGCCCGGCCCGGCGCGGGCGACGACAATGCGCGGGCGGCTCGCCGCAACCGGGCATTGGATCAAGTGGAACGCGAGTTCACGGGGACGCTGGCTGCGGCGCAGGTGCGGATCGAACGCGAATCGGGACTATGGGCCAGCGAAGGCAAGCAGTTGGGCGATTGGCTGCCGGGGCTCGCGGATGACAGGCTGACGCCCATGTACGCCGCGGCCATCCGCCAGCGGCTGGCGAAACTGCGCAAGGCAGTGGCGGATGAGTCCAAGGACACGGGCGACACGTTCGTGGACCGGCTGACCCAGTGGACCGAAGAAGTCGAACGCAGCCTGGCGACCGAAGTTCGCTCCGAACCGTTGCGGGCCCTGCTGTACCGCGTGGCGGCGCTCGGCGAATCTGCCGCGCTGGCGGCCCGCGTTCCAGCAATCCGCCGTGCGGTCGAGGATCAACGCGACACGTGGCGGGGCGCTTATCCGCTGGCGGCCGCGCATCTGGCCCGCATCGACGCGATTGCCGGGGAAGCCGCCGCCTTGCGCCAGCGGATCTTCGACACTGCCGGCGACCCGCTCCACGAATTGTTGTCCAAACAAGCCGAGATCGAGCAAGCGGCCGCGGAAATCCTGCTGGCCAATCCCATTCTGCGGTTCGAGAAGCTGTTGGTAGTCAAGGGGAACCCCAGCTTCAACACGAACTGGGGCGGCGCCAATCGGCTGGGGCAGGAGATCTGCGTTCTGTCGCCGGTCCGGCCCGACGGTCAGCTGACCACGATCTACCGCGGCAGCGTCAGCGACATGGACCTGCACTGGGATGCGAAGCGGCTGCTGTTTTCCGACGGCAGAACCGTCTGGGAGATGCAAGTCGATGGCAGCGGCCTGCGGCAAGTGTCGGCCTCGGATCCGCCGGTGACCCATTATGACGCCTGTTATCTGCCCGACGGCCGAATCCTGTGTGTCTCGAACGCCTGTGAGCAAGCCGTGCCCTGTACGGGTGGCGCGGACGTGGGCAATCTGCACGTCCTGGATGCGGACGGCACGGACGAACGCCGCCTGACTTTCGACCAGGATCACAACTGGAACCCCACGGTCATGCATGACGGCCGCGTGTTGTATACGCGTTGGGAATACACGGACACGCCGCACTATTTCAGCCGGTTGTTGTTCCGCATGAACCCGGACGGCAGCGGCCAGATGGAGTACTACGGCAGCAATTCGTACTGGCCCAACGCCATGTACTGGCCGCGGCCCATCCCCGGCCATCCGACGATGGTCAGCTGCGTAGTCTCCGGGCACCACGGCGTGTCCCGCGCCGGGGAACTCGTGCTGTTGGATCCGGCCAAGGGCCGTTACGAAGCGGCGGGCGCCGTCCAAAAGATTCCCGGCTGGGGCAAGCCTGTCGAGGCGATTACGATGGACCAACTGGTGCTCGATTCGTGGCCCAAGTTCGCTGCGCCTTGGCCACTGGCCGAAGCCGGCACCCATCTCGGCGCGGGCAAGTACTTTTTGGTCAGTGTCCAGAAAGATGCACTGTCGGCGTGGGACCTGTGTCTGGTGGACATTTTCGACAACATCACGCCGATCCTGAAGGGCGGCTACATCACGCCCATCCCTCTGCAGCCGCGACCGCAGCCGCCGGTTATCCCTGCGCACGTCGACTTGGCCAAGTCCGAGGCGACCGTCTACATCGCCGATGTTTACGCAGGGCCGGGACTGAAAGACTTCCCGCGCGGCTCGATCAAGCAATTGCGGATCGGCTCGCACCACTATCGCTATGCCGGCAACGGCGACACGGCCGCCTCGTCGCTCGAAGGCGGCTGGGATGTAAAGAAGATCCTGGGCACGGTGCCCGTCTTGGAAGACGGCTCCGCCTTGTTCCGCGTGCCGGCCAATACGCCGATCTTCGTCCAGCCGCTGGACGCCGAAGGCAAGTCGCAGCAGGTGATGCGCAGCTGGTTTACCGCCGCGCCCGACGAGGTGATCTCGTGCGTCGGCTGCCACGAACAGCAAAATAGCGGGCCGCCCAGCAGGTACTCGGCTGCGGCGATGGGCAGGCGGCCGTCGCCGATCGAGCCCTGGTTCGGTCCGGCGCGCGGCTTCAGTTTCGACCGCGAGGTGCAGCCGCTGCTCGACCGCCGTTGCGTGGGCTGCCATGACGGCCAGCCCTGCCGGATTGGCAACGAGACGCTGGCCACGATCGACCTGCGGGCGAAACGGCTGCACGTCGGGTGCGACGGGCCCTACAGTCCGGCCTACGTCGCGCTGCAGCGATACGTCCGCCGCCCTGGCTACGAGTCCGATTACCACATGCCCAAGCCGGCGGAATACGAAGCCGACACCAGCGTGCTGGTCCAAATGCTCAAGAAAGGCCACTACAACGTCCAGCTGACCGGCGACGAGTGGCAGCAATTATACGCGTGGATCGACTTTAATGTTCCCTATCCTGCCAACTGGCGCGAAAGCCATCGGCCGCCGCAGGACATCCAAGTGAAACGGCGCGCGGCTTACAAGCAACGGTATGCCAAGCTGGACGACCACGACGAGGATCCGTTGCCCGTGCCGACGATCGCGGCATTCGAGCCTCCGGTCGCGGCTCCATCGCGGCCCCAGCAGCCCCTGGCTTTGTCCGGCTGGCCCTTCTCGGCCGACGACGCGGCGGCTCGCCAGCAGACCGCCGGCCCGGCCCAGCGGGAACTGGACCTGGGGGCAGGCCAGAAGATGCCATTCCGGTTGGTTCCCGCAGGCGAGTTCGTCATGGGCGACGTAGGCGGATTTGCCGATGAATCCGCCCAGGCGATCGTCCAAATTGACCGGCCGTTCTACTTGGGGCAATTCGAGGTGACCAATGCCCAGTACGCCCAGTTCGATCCGGCGCACAACAGCGGCGTGATCGACGAGCGGTGGAAGGACCGGACCCGCCGTGGCACGCCGATCGACGCTCCGGACCAGCCCGTGGTCCGCGTTTCCTGGCAGCATGCGATGGCTTTTTGCGAATGGCTTTCCGCGCGCACCGGTGTGCGGTGTACGCTGCCCACCGAGGCTCAATGGGAGTGGGCCTGCCGCGCCGGCACCGACACAACCTTTGCGGCGGGAGATTATGCCCCGCCGATGCGCCCGTTCGCGAACATCGCCGATGGCAGCATCCAGTCGTGGAACCACGGCCGGGCCGAAGCCAATTACCAGGACGGAATCGCCTTTACCGCCCCCGGCGGCCGGTTTCCCGCGAACGCCTGGGGCCTGTGCGACATGCATGGCAATGTTGCCGAATGGTGCTTGAGCACCTACCTGGCCTACCCGTATCGCCCGGCCGATGGCCGCGACGACGCCAATCGGCCGGGGCCCAAAGTCGTCCGCGGTGGTTCCTGGAACGAAACCCTGAAATACGCCACATCGGCATCCCGTTGGCGTTACGAACCTTACAAACCGGTCCACAACGTCGGCTTCCGCGTCCTGTGCGAAGCTATCAGCCCGCCTGCTGTCGCCAGCGCCACGGCGCTGCCGTAACAGGTACTGAGCGGCAAGGCGCTAGCCGCCGGTGGTTTGCGATCAACTGTTTGTCCAGCATGAGATGGTCTACATAAGGCCCGCAGATTGCGCAAAGTATGCTTCGGGCTGACTTGGTTCCCGGATCCACTGTCAGGGGTATGCCCCAGTTGGAGTCCACGCTTCAGCGTGTGGCTTGTGGCGGGCATAGCCCGCTTGGCACGCTAAAGCGTGGACTCCAACTGGAACCAACGCGACGCTTTTTCCCGAAGACCGCACCCGTTTCGGCGAGCGGGGCGTTAGCCCCCCGGTGGCTCAACGCGACGTTTTTCCCAGAAGACCGCACCCTGCGACAGTCGGCCCTGGGATGACGAGTTCGGAACGTTGTGCGATTGAATCCTCATACCGTATCCGTGCCTCTATTGACGGTTTCTGCTTGTCGCACTTATACTTGCGACGCGTTTGCGGATGCCGGACCCGGTGAAGGCTGGTTGCCGCAGAAAGGAGGCTGTCTCCTTTTCGTATCTCCCATGCACAGATGAGTGGCCAGGATGAAGACTCAACGACGGCACGAATTGCAGACCAATCAACTGGCGGATCGAATCGGCGTTTACATGCAGAAGGTTCGTCCGTTCCAGAAACAGATTCTTTACGGCGTGGCGACGGTTGCGGTGTTGGGCGGTGCCGTACTGTACGTGAGCAGCCAGCAGCAGGCGAAGGCCGGTGCCAGCTGGGAGGACTATTTCGGCGCCATGGTCGAACAACAGCCTGAAGCGCTGATCGAAGTCGCTCGGTTGCACAGCGATTCGACGGCTGCGCTGTGGGCTCGGCAAGCCGCCGGCGATATGAAGCTGTCCACCGGCGCGATGCTGCTGTTTCGGGATCGCAACGAGGCCAGGAAGAACCTCAAGGACGCCGAGAAGGAATTCCTAGCCGTCGAACAGGACGGGGCTCGTTATCCGATGTTGCTCCAGCGCGCCCGTTACGGATTGGCACAGGTTTACGAATCCCTGTGCGAGGTCGAAAAAGCTCGCGACTATTACACGAAGGTGGCGTCCGCCGAGCCGAATTCGGCGCTCGGCCAGCTGGCCCAACGTCGGCACGACCAGATTGCCGGCCGGGATTCGGAGCGTTGGTTTGCTTGGTTTGAGAAGCAGGTGCCCAAGCCGCCCGCGGGCCCCATGCCGGGACCCGGCATGGAGCCGAACGTGCCCGCCAACCTGGATGTTCTGCCGGAGCGTTCCGATCTGCCGCCCGCCAGCAGTGAGATGAAACCGGCTCCTGCGGCAGAGGCCAAGCCCGAAGCGGCTTCCGAGGCGAAACCCGCGACAGAATCTGAGGCTCAGCCAGCGTCTGGGCCTGAGGCGAAACCGGCTGCCGCACCCGAAGCCAAGCCCGTGCCGCAGCCGGAGGTAAAGCCGGCCCCGGCTCCCGAGGCGAAGCCCGCGGTGGAACCCGAGGCCAAACCGGCGCCCGAGCCTGCTACCGAAGGCAAGCCGGAACCCGAGCCGAAACCGGCGGAGGCAACTCCGCCTCCCGCCGAACAGCCCAAGTCGTAGGTTCATGGCTGCCATGTCGGTGAAGGTGCTAACTTCGCTGGAGTTCACGCTTTAGCGTGTCTTTTGCGGCGGGCATGGTCCGCAAAGCACGCTAAAGCGTGGACTCCAACAATGCCCAACACGGCGGATTTCCCCAAAAATCGCACCTTTACGGGGGTGCTTCATGGCTGCGGACGAACTGCTTGACACGCCGGTCGAATTGCTCGTCGATGTCGCCGGCGTCGGTCAGCGGCTGGACGCTTTTCTGGCCGACCGGTTCGCCCGTCACAGCCGCGTCCAACTGCGCCGTGCGATTAGCGCCGGCAAAGTGACCGTGGACGGCAAACACCCGAAAGCCGCCTATCGGCTGCGGCTTGGCGAGCGAATTTGCATCGTCGCGCCCGAGGTGCCCAGGCAGTGTGCCAAATCGGAAGACATTCCGCTGGACGTCTTGTACGAAGACGACTGGCTGATGGCCGTCAACAAACCGCCGGGCATGGTTGTGCATCCCGCGCGGGGCCACTGGAAAGGAACCCTGGCCTCCGCGCTGGCCCATCACTGCGACCAACTCAGTACTATCGGCGGTCCGGCGCGACCCGGGATCGTGCATCGCTTGGACCGCGACACCAGCGGCGTGATCGTCGTGGCCAAGAACGATCGCGCACACTTGGAATTAGCCTCCCAGTTCGAGCGCCGTACGACGGAAAAGGAGTACCTGGCGATCATCGCCGGAACGCCGGACCGGGACCGCGACATCGTCAACCAGCCCATCGGCGTCCACCCGTATCAGCGCGAAAAGATGGCCATCCGCGCCGGCCACTCGACCACGCGGCAAGCGGAGACGTTCTACGAGGTCCAACGGCGGTTTCGCGGTTTCGCTTTGATCCGCGCCCGGCCCAAGACGGGACGCACGCACCAGATCCGCCTGCACTTGGCACACATTGGCTGCCCTGTCTTGTGCGACCGGCTGTACGGCGGACGCGCGCAAATCACCCTGGGCGAGATCGTCACCGGCCGCGAAGATGACCACGTTCTGCTGAACCGTCAAGCGCTCCACGCGCTCCGCATCAAGCTGGTCCACCCTCAAACGGGCCAGGAAATTGAGTTCACCGCACCGCTTCCCGAGGACCTGGCTGGGGTCCTGCAGGCCCTGGAGCAGCACCGGGCGTGAGCGTCGAGGGCCGTCTGGTCGAGGCGATCAAGGTCTCGATGGGCACCAACGGCCCCGCAGTCGGCGTTTCGCGGTCGGCTACGACCGTGCAGCGCGAGCACGATCCGCAGCCCCCGGTCCGCCGGCCGGAAAGCCGCAGCCATGTCTGCCTCGCCAGATAGCCCATGGCGGCCAACACGACGCCGAGCGTCAAGAGTTCCTGCAAATCCACGTTCGCACCCTCCTACTTCGTCGAGCCGCGAAGGCACGGCCGTACGACAAGTGGCGTAAGCTTCCAGCTTGCGATGCCACTTTCTACCGCAAGCTGGAAGCTTACGCCACGTGCGGTCAGCCCAACCACATCCCCACCTGATACGTGACCAGCGCGCCCGCATAGGCCAGCACCGTCATGTAGACGAACGTGAACGCCGGCCAGCGCCAGCCGTTCGTCTCGCGGCGGATCACGGCCAGCGTTGCCGCGCATTGGGCGCAAAGCGCAAAGAACACCATGATCGACAGCGCCACCGGCACGTTGAAGACCCGTTTTTGCGAGCCGGGCCAGGTTGCCGTCCGCAACGTCTCGCGCAGCGAAGGCGACGCGACATCCTGGTCGCCGCCCAGCTGGTAGATTACCCCCAGCGTGCCAATCACGACCTCGCGTGCCGGGAACGAAGCGATCACCGCACAGCCGATGCGCCAGTCCCAGCCCAGCGGCCGGACCAGCGGCGCAATCAACTTGCCGGCCCGTCCCAGGTAACTGTGTTCGATGTAGGCCGCGGCGATTTCGTTCGCCATCCGCTGTTCCAGGACTGCCTTGTCGGCTGCTGCAGCCGTCGCATCGGACTGCCGCAGTTGATCGGCGTAGTGGCTGCGAACCGCCTGCTCCACCCGCGGATCATGCGGAAAGTAGGCCGCCGCCCAAACGACGACCGCGACCGCGATGATCAAGGTGCCGGCTTGCTGCAAGAACGACCAGCCGCTGTCCCACACGCGCGCGGCCACATTTCGCGGTGACGGCCATTGATATCCGGGCAACTCCATCACAAACGAAGGCGTGCGGCCGCGCAGCAAGGTCCGCCGCAGCGTCAAGGCGACGACGACCGCCGCCACGATGCCGGCCACGTACAGGGCGAACAACGTGACTGCCTGCAGCCGCACCCAGCCGCCCAGGTAGCGGTGATCCGGGATAAAGGCGGCGATCAGCAGCGAATAGACCTGCAGCCGCGCACTGCAGGTCATCAGCGGTGCGATCAGAATCGTCACCAGCCGGTCGCGCCGGTCTTCGATCGCCCGCGTCGCCATGATGCCGGGGACCGCGCACGCGAACGAGGACAATAGCGGAATGAAGGACTTGCCGCTCAGGCCGATGCGGGCCATGACCCGGTCCATCAAGTACGCCGCGCGGGCCATGTATCCGCATTCCTCCAGCAGCGAGATGAAGAAAAACAAGATCAGAATCTGCGGCAGAAAGACCAGCACCCCGCCGACGCCGGCGATCAGACCGTCGACGATCAGCGAACGCAGCATGCCCTCCGGCAGCGCCGCCGTAAGACGGTCGCCCACCGCGCCGAAGGCCCGGTCCAGCAGATCCATCAGCGGCGCCGCCCAGGTAAAGATCGATTGAAAGACGACCACCATCAGTAGCGCAAAGATCACGGTGCCCCAAAGCTTGTGCGTCAGCACCGCATCCAACCGATCGCTCAGCGACCTCGGCCGCGCGTGCGCCAGTTTCTGAACGCCGTCCAGCACCGTGACCACCCAGTCGTAACGCGCGATGGTCTCGACCGCTGGCGCCGGCATGCCCGCCTCGGCCAATCGCTGGCGGGCAGTTTGGACCGAGGCCAACAGCGCCGGGTCCGCGACCGGCGGCTGGGCCTGTTCCAAGTAACCGCCCACGTCCAGCAGCAGCCGTTCGGCCAGGTACCGCGGCAGCGGTGGCCGGCGGTCCTGGCCGGACTGCTGAACGAGCGACTCTACCTCGCGGCTGAAGACTTCGGGAAACGGCGCCGCGACCCGCGGTAGCTGACCGTTGCTGGCGGCGGTCAACAAGGCCTGTCTCAGTTCCTCCAGTCCGAGTTGCCGATGCGCTTGGGTGGGAACGAGCGCAACGTCCAGACGGTCGCGCAGCAACGCGACATCCAAAGCCCAGCCCTGCTCGGCCGCCAAATCGATCTTGTTCAAGGCGAGCACGACCGGCCTGCCCAGCTCGAACAGCTGGCTGACCAGGTACAGATTCCGTTCCAGATTGCTGGCGTCGACGATGCACAAGATGACGTCGGGAGGAGAAGTCGTGCCGCTGCAGCCCAGCAGCAAATCGACCGCCACCATTTCATCCGGCGAACGCGGCGCCAGACTGTACGTGCCGGGCAGGTCGACTACCTCGAACCGCCGCCCCCCGATCTCGACCCGGCCGACGCATTTTTCGACCGTCACGCCCGGATAGTTCCCCACCCGCTGGCGGACGCCGCACAGCGCACTGAACAGCGTGGACTTGCCCGTATTGGGATTGCCCAGTAAAGCAACGGTGACCGTCTTGTCCGCGTCAGGCCCTGACATGGTCGGGCGCATCCCGGCGGGCGTCGACACCTGGCCGCACCAGCACGCCAATCGCATCGCTCTGCCGGAAGCACAATTTGGTCCCCGACGTCCGAATGATGCACGGGCTTCCCGGCTGCACCATCTCGACCTTCGTGCCTTGCCGCAAACCGAGTTCCTGCAGGCGATGAACCTGCTGCGGATCGCCCACCAATTGGCCGACCTCCGCAGTCTGCCCGGACCGCAAGCAACGGAGTGGAATCAACTCAAACATATTCGCAACCGCCTGTTACGACGTTTCCGTGCGCTAAATGAGATTAAATCTCACTATCGACTATTATCATAACTTCCTTCAGCCCGATTGGCAATGGCCGACGCAAAAAAAACGTCAGGTGCCTTCAGGAGCCAATCACCCAACGCCCCGCCTTCCGGGAGCCCGCCCGCCGAAGCAGGCCCATCGTCTTCAATACCCGGACGTTGCGCATCACGGTGGTTCGATCGCAGCCCAGGGTGGCCGCCAGCGTGTCGTACGAGATGCTCGGGGCGGCGGCGATCAGGGCCAGCAAGCTCCGCTGCAGGTCCGTCAAAGGTGCATTTATTGGTGCATTAGCTTGAATTATAGGTGCATTTGCCACGGATATAGGTGCATTTCGACCCGGTTCCAGGCCGACGATGGCGGTAAAGGTGCATGCGTCGCGATCATCCATCAGGTCTACCGCCGGCCAGTCCGCGAGCGCGCGACGGATGCCGGTTCCGAGCCCGCGGTACGGCAACAGGCCTTTGGCGGCGTAGGATGCCAACACCGGGTTCCGGATGACAGAATTGCCGGCGCGGATCTTCTGGACGGTCAGATGATTCGGCAGGTTGCCGGGGCTGATAATCTCCACTCGGTCGTCCAGCATGAACAGCCGGACAGGGGCCTGAATAAAGTAGTCGCGATGCACCAGGGCATTTACCAGCAATTCCTCGAATATGCGAACGGTGTAGAAAGAACCAGCGACAATTTGGCATTTGCGATTGTCCAAATCGTATCTTCCAGAAACGGGTCAGGGAGTTCCGCTGCCCAAGCCGAATAGGGAATTAGCTGATTCCTTTCGGCACGGCCGCATGCACACTTCCCTGGTCTCTGACAAGGGCGACGCCACCCCCTTTGTAAGGCCATAAACAACTCCGATTTATCCTGCTCGATGGAGACGATAGGCGTACGCCACATTCGAAAACTCCGCCGGCAGGACGATGGCCAGTTGGTCAGTCACCCGCTTTCGCATCTCAACGGCCAGTTCGACGACGGGCGCGATCTCGTTCTCTGCCAGCTCTTCGACTGTGCGATGCGGATGGATCAATTTCAGCATCCCGGCTGTGGTCTTCTTGACCGCGTCTTGGTTGCGGCCGGTCATGGCGCCCATGTCCACCCAGGCATTGACGTGGGTCTGGAAGTTGCGGCGACGGAGGTCGGCGAAGATCTCGGCGAGGTAGTCTGTTAGGAAACCGTAGCCGGTGGCGTAGTTTTCAGGGCGGATCTTCGGCATTTCCCAGCCGGGAAGGTAGGCATGGATGCGGTCGAGGAAGGCGGGGTCCTGCAACTCGGGCGGGAGGGGCTCGAACAACTGGCTGTACCGCCCCGCGGGCTGTCGTAGTTCCAGGTCCGTGTCGATGTTGCCACCGAGCACGATCGAACATTGCGCGGAGAACTCCTGGTCGCCTCGGCTGAACTTGCCGGTCTGCATGTAGTCCTTCAAGACGCTGATGCTGGCCTCGGCGTCGTCGAAGCGTGTATTCGCGATTTCGTCGAAAAAGACGACGTGTTTGAGGCCGACGACACCCAGCTTGCGGGTGGCCTTGTTGTAGAACAACGTCGCTGGCGTCGCCTTGCCGCCGGACACGACGAAGGCCCGATTGGAGGTGTTCCGAAACGTGTAGGTCTTGCCGGTTTCTCGCGGTCCTAGCTCGATCAGGTTGTAGTTGGCCTCGACGAACGGGACGAGACGCAACAGCATCAGCATCTTGACGCGGCGGTCGAAGCGAGTCGGATTGAAACCGACGGACTGGACGAGGAGGTCGATCCACTCGTCCTCGGTGAATAGGGGCCGTTTGGCAATGAAGTCGTCGAGGTCGATCCGTGTGTACTGCAGCGGCGTGAACGCCCGCACGTAAAACGGGAACTTCTTGCCCTTGATCTCGTAGGTTGCGTCGTACTCGATCTCCATCGTGCCCCAGGCGCCGCTCGTAAGCAGGATGTCGCCGTACTGTTCGCGGACTTTTGGGGCGACGCGGACCGTGTTGTCTCCCAGGGCCGGAACGTCGGCCCAATAGTGGTCTCGCGACTGGTCCAGGCGGAGGCTGAATTGTCCAAGCAGCGTGTAGTCGCCCTTCTCTTTGATCCGACTCTTGATCAGTTCTTTTTTCGCGCTTTCGGCATAGTGCTCGGTCAGAATGCGGTCGATCTTCGCTTGGCCGAGAACGGGATCGCTGGGGCTGACGTAACGGCTGACGAGGTACTCCATCACATAGCGGGGAAACTCCTTGTAGGCTTCGTTCCACCGCGTGAGCGGCTTCAGAATCACCCGGTCGCCCAGGTGTTTGAGGATCTTGGCATTCAGGGCGTCCAACGCCCCGCCGTCCGTTGTGTCCATGTTAACCTCGCGAAGATGCAACCACGTGGACGAGTCTCTCCGAGACTCGCCATCCAGTCTCGGAGAGACTAGGCCACGTGCGTTTTCGGTCAAACGTCATCGAAGCCCGCGAGTGCGTCGGTCGCGAGCTTTGTTTTCTTCGGGTGAACCTTCGCCGGCAGATTGACGGTTCCGTCCACTGCGTCACGCCATTTTCCTGCTTGATCCGTGTGTCGCAAGCGAAGCTCGACCGCCGTCAGCGTACCTGACGGGTCGGCCTCGCCCGTTGGGCGAAGCGTGCAACGCCCGCTGACGGCACACTTCAAGGGCAGCGTGGCGGCTGGCGCCAATGGACTCGATTGCGTGAGAATCTGCTCACCCAGATTGGTCCGGACGATCAGTTCAAAATCGACATCCACGTTGCCCTTATTTCGCACGCCAAACGATAGCTCGACTTCCTGGTCCTCGTCCACTGCGATCACGGTTGGCAGGCCGGTGAACTCGACCGCGGCGAACTTCTCAGTCACACATTCCAGTCTGAAGGCGGGAATGACGACTTCCGACAGGGACAGCCCACCGTGCGAGTAACGGACGCTCGTACCGACACCCTTTCGCCGCAGCCACTGGCGCCCAACGCACAGATAGTGAATGTCTTTGCCGGCCGTAACGCCCACGGTGGAATTCAGCCCAGACGGCTGGAACCCTTTGGCGTACCGGTAAAAGACGGAATCCGAGAGGGCAACCCCATGAGCGGCTGCCTCCGTGTCGGCAGTCTCCACCGCGGTGTCGGACGGGAGTTCCACGAATCCATGATCGGACGTCGCCAGAACGAAATCGCCGGGCCTGACCCGCCGCAGCAGGTCATCCAGCACACCGCGAATTCCCGTCACCGGGTCGCCAACAATGTCCTGACGGATCTTGTTGTTGAAGGATGCCAGATCCCCGCGGTAATCGTGACAGTCGTCCGAAATCGGGTAAATCAAGACGTTAACCGGCTTCACGTTCTTGTCCGTGAACCCCAGCACCGTCCTGGCTTTCGTTGTGTCGGCGTCGCTTAGCAGACGCAGCTTCTCCTTTACCTCATGCGTCGCCAGACCAATGTTCTTGGCGAACAAAGTTGCTTCGGACGAGATTCTCCCCGTGGCCCATCCCGATGGCGCGGTCCCGGCGAACAGACTGCCGCGAGCATACTGCGTGTAGCTCGGCAGGACACAGAACCGCGGCTGGCCGGAGATCGTGAAGTGTTCACCGAAGAGCGGCTGAACGACGGCTTCCCATGTGTCGAATCGCATCCCGTCGAAGATCAGCACCCAGATGCGCCGGTCAGAATCACCGGTCAGAATCGGCGTCAGCTCCCCCTGCAGTTCGCCCTTCAGGAAGCCGACGACACTCTTTGCCCCCTTGGCAAACGATTCCGGATCGGCCTGAACGAACTTCGCCAGATTCGTATCGAGGGCATCCAACCGCTGGCGGATCCTGTGGCCCAGCGAGTCCGGGGCCGGCGTCTGTTCATCGCCGGAGCCGAAAAGGTACGCCTGTCCGGTTGTGCTCAGTTCATCATCTTCGCAGGAATGCAGATCATGCAGAGCGCGGGCCGCTTCGAGTTCCAGCCGGTGGTGGCCGGAACCCACGTACCAGTCCAAGAGTTCGTCGGCGTGCGCAAAGGCCGGAATTGTAGCGACGAGCCGACTTTCGATCGACTTGATACCCCCGGCAAGCCTGACCGCCGCGCGGCACTGGCGCCGAAGGCCGACATCCTCACCGAAGGCGGATTTCACGGCCGCGTGCGACGCCAGCCCTGCAGCCCAAGCTAAATCGCCGCACGTGGCCGCGTCTCTCCGAGACGCGGATCCGGTCTCGGAGAGACCGGGCCACGTGGGGGCGAAGAACTGCAATAGGCCCCTGCGGAGATACGGAAACAGCATTGCCGGAGAGGTCAGAATCGCGGTCGTCTTCGCGCCGGCTTGCGCGGGAAGCAGGCTGGCTAACCGTTCGGATCGCTTGGGTGTCAAGAACGCCTCGGCCCGTTGCTCCACAAGCCTCCACGCGCCGGCATCGGAACGCAACCGAGCGATGACCGTCACGGTGTCCGGCTCGAGCTTGTCCAGCGGCATCTCGAACGGAAAGATCTGTAGTCCTTTCAACTGGACCACGGGATTCTGCAACTTCGCATCTAGGGCGAAGGCTCGGACCAGCAGATACGCTGCAATCTGCTCGGGCGCGGCCTCGAACCAGAAGAAGTGGTCCTTGGCTTGGGGGCGAAGGGCCTCCTGGAGCATCTGACGGATGATCGGCAAGTCGGACGATTCGGTCGGAACCGAGAGCAGAACTCGCAGGCCATGTGCCACGGCGGTGGCTGGGTCGGTCTCATCAGGCCAGAGATCCGCCAGGACCCAATCCGGATGCCGGCAGAGCAGCACGAGCGCCGCGACCTGACCGCGGCCCCAGTCGTCCGGACGCCCCCACCGCTGAACGATCTTGGCCGTTGCATTCGGCACCGCTTCGATTCGCTCCAGCAGCGCATCTGCGAACCGGCGAAGTTCGGCCACCGGAAAATTGATCTTGGGGCAAAGCCGGCGGAAGACCGCCGGGATCGAAAGGTCGAGCGGTGGACCACCTTCGTTGGCCGCCAAAACGTCGGTCACATGCGACACGTCGATCCGGCTGTCCGCCGCGGTGCCTCGTGCCAGTACGACCAGCACATGCGGCTCCTGGCGCGCTTGCCGATATGCCAGGCGGAAGGCCAGATCGTCGCCCCGGAACACGACCAAACGCCAACTGCGGCCGGTCTTGTCGACGAGCACCCCTTTGCCCAATGTCCCCGCGTCCGCCAGCAGCCGGTCGACGTCGACCGCGACGGCCATGCGGGCATCCGCGGGTCGCGTGCCGAGCCACTCGAAAAAGATGTCGATGGGACCTTGCGTCATGTCCTGTCATCCTGAACTTCATTTGGGACTTAGGAGCACCCGAAAGCCGGCTTCCGCAAAGTGATGGTCAGTCGTCAGTGCGTCAGTGATCCGCCTTGCCTTCATCGGGCGAAAGGATGCGCAGTCCGTGAACGACCATCCCTTGTCCGCCCGCCGCACGTACATTTGCAGGGCGTCCATGAACGGAATGCTGTCTGGTCCGGCGATCTCGAAACGGGTCTCCTCGTACAGCGCCCGCACAAGCGGCCCAAACAGCCGCCGGCTAGGCCCTTCGGCAAGAAAGTTGCCCAACTCCGCGAGAACCCATTCGGATGTCAGTATCGGATCTGTCGCTTGGGTCATGTACTCCACGGCCCATTCGTGTGCTTCGTCGCGGCTGCTGAGGTAGGCGACGAAAAACGACGTGTCGGCAAACAGCGTAGTCATCGTTTCCGGTGTCCGTACAGGTAGTGGTCCACGTTGCGCGAAGCATCTGGAGGTAAGTCCTCAGCCTTGCCGGCCAATTGTAGCAGGGCCCGTCCCACCGTCGGCTCGCCTTGCCCCGCGTTCGTCGCTTTCGTCTTGCTCTTGAGGGGACGCACACTGACTTCGGTCCCTTCGGGCAAGGCTTCCGGGTCGTCCAGAAGCACCACGCCTTGTTGAACTCGGCCTCGAATCATGGGTTTTCCTTTCAACTTCAATCCGCCGTCCAAATCAGTGTATAGCCAGACGCCGGTCTCGGAGAGACCGGACCACGTGGGCGAGTCTCTCCGAGACTCGCATCAAGTCCCCGTCAATTCCGTTCTGCTCCCAAATCCTTCGAGTACGAACGATACCGGCCTTCCGCCAAACGGGCATGCTGCGGGTTTTCCTTAATGTACCGGCGATAATGCTCGAACTGTTCCGGGCTGCGAACCAAATGATCGAACGGCTCGACCTGCCAGAACTCGCCGCTCTGCTTCAAACGCCGGTTGATCTCCCGCGCCGTGTACCGCTTCCACGAAGTGCATTGTTTCAACATCGAATCCTCGTCGTGAAATGCGGCCAACAGATGGACATGGTTGGGCATCACGACATAGTCGGTCAACACGTAGCGGTCGCCGTCGAAGTGCATCAGGCTGTCACCGACCAGTTTACTAAATTCCGGGTCCGCTAGGACGCACGCACCCCGGCCCTGATCCAAGGCTCCGTCCCAGATTCGGAAAAAGCCCCATTGCACCCGGCCGCGGTCGACTTCCGGCAGCTTCGCCAACGCCCCTTTCCAGTCACCCGCCGGATCGATGCCGCGATCGAGGAGTAATCGATGCCGTTCGAGCGTAATGCGTTCGTGGACCTCCGCGGGCAGCGAGTCGGCGGTGCGCCACGTGATGAACGCCACCGTTCCAGCCTGCGCCCAGTGTGGCAGGTTCCGCCACACGATGGTACGGTCTTGCTGCGGATCAAAGAACTGCAAATCAGGACTCATGGCGTGTTGGTCTCCGTGATAAAAACTCACGTGGGCGTGTCTCTCCGAGACTCGCAATCCGGTCTCGGAGAGACCGGACCACGTGGGGGCGTCTCTCCGAGACGCCAATCGAGTCTCGGAGAGACTCGGCCACGTGGGTCATGTCACGTCCTCCATGTCAAACAGCGTTGGTCCTCGTTTCTTTCCCGCGTCGGCCTGGCGGCGGATGTCTTCCTCGCGGACATCTTGCGTGATGCGTTTCGAGGCGGCGGCGGCTTGCTTCTGGGCGCGGGTGAAATCGGCCGGCGGTACGTGTTCCTTCAAGATGGTCTGAAACAGTCGAGCCACCAGCCGGTAGCCCTCGCCGCAATCAAAGCCGCGCAGGGCCGGCGTGCTGCGAGCCTCGCCGTCCTCCACCTCGCGGCAAGCTTTGAACAGCACGTCGATCCAGTCAGATCGCTCGGCATCCGTGGTCGAGCGGCGCAGGCTACCCGCCACGTACCGCTCGGCGTCGTGCAGCACCCGGATCGAACGGTCGTCGTTCATCCGCTCCCGTTCTTCGTCCGTTGGCTCGCGCCAGCGATTGGTGTCCAAGTCGCGCCAGAAATTCTCGGCCAGCAGGTCTTCCAACGACAACGCCTGAGAGACCGCCGCCGGTAACAAGCCCGTGGCCCGCATCCAAAATGGTTTCAGTTCGCCAACCAGCATTGGTGCCGCGTGGAGTTTCTGTCGCAACCATTCGATCGCCGTCACTTCGTCCCGGACCTGCACCTCTTCCTCAAAAAGTCCATCCTGGTTGGTCCCATTGCCCACGGCCTGGCCGCGCAGGTACCAGTACTGGCCGACCTTGCGAAAATACCTGGCGCACACCCGCTCGATGAACGGCAAGTTCAGCCGCTGGACGCTTACCCCTCGCGGGATCAGCACGTTCATCAACATGCTGTTGATCGTAGCTGTTGTGCGATGCTCGTCGCTGTACTTCGCGGGCTCCGCCTTGATTCGGTCCGGCAGCGTCTGGAGATGTTGACGCACGGCGTCGGCAATCTGGTGCTCCAAGTCATGGGCTTCGGACGCTACTTCTGTGCGGAAAACAGCTGGTTTGTGTAGGTTGAACAGCACGTCCTTATCAACAACGTCTTCTTCTCCGGCCGCACCTTTCGTCCCTTTGAAAGATTTCTGCGTCTTGTCCAGAAGCAACATGTTGGCGATGTCAAAACCTGCTTCTGTCACAGCTTTCCTGATGGCTGCAAACACCCGCCCATCGGAATTGTTGAATTCCACGGTGGCCCAGCGGCCCGGCTTCAGAACCCGGAACATCTCTCGAAACGAGGCTGCCATCAAGCGTTCGTAGTCATCCAGTGTCTTCCCGCCTTCCTCGGGTCTGACGGATTTGTTCCAGACCGCCTCTTGCTTCAAGTCGGTAAGATCTCCCAGCCACGACTCCCACAAGAAGGAGCAGTCGCCGTAGAACAGGTTGGACCCAAACGGCGGGTCGGTAAACACGTAATCGACAGCATTGTCCGAGATCCCGGACAGGACGCCCGCTGAGCCGCGACTAACAACGCAGGTCGCGTTTCGGATCGTGGCACTTTCAAGGGCAACGAGAACATCAGGCCACTTGTTGCCGAGGATTCTGGGAAGGGCGTTTTCGACCGTAAACGAAGCGACGTAGAGCGTTCCCGATATGCCCCCATTTCCACGTTTTCCAAAGTTGTAGCGAGTGGTCTTGGCATACGAGTTCGAGATACTCGTGAGCACGAACATCAGCGCCGCGCGAATTCGGGGATCAGAGTGATGTGACGCGTGATGCCAGAGTAAGGCAAGCGCCCTGAGGCTGCGTTTGGTGTAGAAGTCCGCCGTCGTCTTGATGCCCGCATCGCGATGCCCGCCACGCCACATTTCCCGCCGGTCATCCCACGGTTCCTGGGGATGCCAGTTCGTGATTTCCTGTGCGTCCACTTCGTCGATCAGACTCGACTCCCGCGACGTGACGGGACGTTCGTACGCCACCTTCTTGCCGCGAACATTCATGACCTCGTATCGGGTCAATACGGGAATCGAACGAACTCGGGGGACGTCGCCTTTCTTCCATTTCTGACCGCAGTGCGGGCAGGGGAAGGCGTCAAGTACTTGCCGCGCCTCGCGATCCACTGCGGCATCCCACAAGCTAATCTCCTTGCCACAGCCACGCGAAACACGTTTCTTTCGGACAACTGTCTTGCCCTTTGCGGTCACCTTCGGTTCTTCGAGTGTGATCAACCCCTCGCAGCGATGGGTATCCGACCACACCGTGAATTCAATTGTCGCTGGAATGCGAATCCATTGGTTGACTTTGGTGACGTCTACGTCTCCCCAGCCTTTGTCGCGAGGCAGGGCGGTGACGGGATATCCCAGTCGCTTCTCAACTTCGGCCTTGGTGATCAGTTCCCAGGTGCGTTCCTGGCCATCGAACAGCGTATCCTGGCCCCTGCCTCTCGTCTCCGGCGGGTTCATCAGTCGGCTGGCAACGTCTGGGTTACTCTGGGCATACAGCCCGACCGCCGGTTCGTAATGCTCGGTGCCGTACAGCCAGTCGAATTCGCTTTTCACCGCCGCTTTGATCCGCTCGAATTCGCAGCGCAGCGTGTCCACATCCACGGGCGTGTTGTAGTTGTAGGCGATGTGGCAAGCGGCAGGCGACAGGTCGTTTAGGATGCAGACTCGCGGGCCGACGCGGTCTCTCAGTTCCGGGGACTGCTCCAAAATGTCAGCGGGCGGATCAGCGCACATTTGGGCGGCCACGCCCGTCATGCCCGACCCGCAAAACGGGTCCAAGATCACGTCGCCCGGCCGCGTGTAGTGGAGGATGTAGGGGATGATGCTGCGGGGCGGCACCTTGGTGTGGTACGAATGAGCGTTGTAGATGGGGTCGTTCTTGCCTTCCTTGATGTCGGCGGCGAACGGCGGACGCTCGTAGTCGTCCGTGGCTGGGTCGTAGGGCTTGACGTGCCGGGCTAAGAAGGCCGCCAGCGCCTCCGCCTGCTCGTCAAACGCACCTTCGGCTGGAATCTGGTCCGACATCACTGCGTACCCCCATCCATGCTCTCCAGACGCAGGAAAACTCGCACCCGCTTGCTTTTGCCGTGCTTCGCTTTGGCATCCTTGACCGCCTTGGCCAGCAGCTTGGCAAACCGCTCGACGGCCTCGTCGATGTGCTCTTCCTCGATGGCCCCCACCGCCTGGACGATGGGCGCCAGCGGGATCTCTTCCTGGACCAGGTTCTCGTCGTACAACAGCTTCCGCAGGAATTCGACCAGGTCGTCGGTTAGGACGCCAGCCAAGACGTCGGCGTTGGCAACTTGGACGATATCCAGCAGTTGCTGCAGCTCGGGGCGATCACCCTGATCGGCAGCCTTCTTCAGGATGCCGGCAATCGCGGCGTCTTTGAACCGCTGGAAGCGGTCGGCCATTCCCGTGGCAACCAGGGCGGACAGCTTTTTCAGGGCCAGTTCAGGCTGCTGCGAGTCTCGGAGAGGCTCGCCCACGTGGCCCCGTCTCTCCGAGACGGGATTCGAGTCTCGGAGAGACTCGGCCACGTGAGGCGTCCAACTGCACTTGGGACAGGTCGGTTCGGCCCCGTCGACCGCCGGCTCCTCGGCGTCCGGGCAGACGTACAGCCGTTTCTCGACGGCTGCCAGGTCCGCCGCCACACTGGCCGTGGACGGCAGCGGGGGACCGATCTCGACGATGCCGTTCATCTTGACCAAAGCCCGCGCCTGGGGCTTGAGTGCGTCCAGTGCTGCGTCCAATTCGCGGAGCTTTTCGTGGTAGGCGCGATGCGCCTTGCGATAAGCGTGGACATAACCCGTTTTCCAGCGTTCAAAGTGCTCGATCCGCGCGGGAATGACACCCGGATTGGTCAGTAGGGCCTCGAAAGCGAAGAAGCTCCGCAGCGAATTGCGTTCGAGGTCAATGGGGCCTGCGATATCGCAAGCACCCGACACGTAGTCCCGTGCCTGGCTCAGATCAAACGCGCGGTCGCGCAACTGCCGGCCTCTGGCATATTGATCGAACGCTTTGCCGAAGTCTTCGGCGGTCGGATAGCTCTCGCGCACCGCGGCATCGAACTCCTGGAACGATGCGACGGTGGTCAGTGCAGTGAGCCGCGCGCAGGTCTCGGCGAGCAACTTGGGAACAGCGCCGTCGAGTTTCGCGGCCAGCTGGGTGAGGCTCTTTTCCACTTCCGGCACGTCGGTCTTCAACTTGCCGAGGATGGCGAGCAGTTGTTCGTTACGTTCCGGTTCTTCGTCCGGGGTGGCAGCCGGCTTCAGGGTATCGTCCAGCACGCGGGCGTACGGCAGCACCTCCTTCCAGCCTTTCTGGACGGAAACGACCAGCCGGGCGCCGAGCAGCGCTTTGTCCAGTTTGGCGTTCCAATCGCACAGCGCCAGCGTGTGCGTGGTCAGCACGTGGACGAGTCTCTCCGAGACTCGATTCGCGTCTCGGAGAGACGCGGCCACGTGGTTGGCCAGCGTGATGGGACTGGATGGGTTCAGCACCAGTTCGTGACCGCCCAGCTTGACCAGCGCACAGGCATAAAGAACCACCATCGAATCGGTCAGCCCGAAGGGCGTCTTGCAGAGTGCGGATTTCAACTCCGCCAGGGGTACGTCGGTGCGTCCGCTGATCGTTTCGCGGAGGCGAGTCAACGCCTGGGAAGCGTCGGGCCGAAATTCGCCGGGGTGCGATTTGACGCACAATTCCAGGCCGACGCCGAAGTTCGTAGCCGCGTCTTTTTCGGCCTTCGCCGGGTCCTTGTGGAACACTCCCCCGAAAACTTTCTTGGCGTCGTTATCCGTGAAGTCCTTTTTCAGATCTTTGGGGCTGAACAGGGGCGTATCGTAGGCTTTTTCCAGCAACCGGCCAGCCAGATCGGCTTCGCGATCCTTCGACACTTTGAAGATCTCGGTGGTCGGGATGCCGTAGCTTTTCTGCGTCAGCACCTTGCCGCGGCGGAATTCGTCCAGTTGGTCCTTCAACAGGGCCTTGAGCGCCTCACGCCGCTTGGTGTCGGCGTAAGCACGCAGTCCCTCCTGGTTGGGCGCGGTGGAGTTTCGCTTCATCGTCTCGGCGGCAATCAGGTCGGCCAGGGCCTCGCGCGTGTCCGCAGACAACGCTTCAGGCCGGCAGACGGCGATCCGCGAGTCCTTCAAATCCGCCGTGATGGCCGCGTCGTTCGCGTCAGGCTCAGACGTGAGGTAGACGATGCGAAAGTGCTGGTCCGGGTTCTTGATTTCTTCGCCAAACTCCGCACGCCAGCGGTCGCTGACAATCACCTCGCCGCCGTATTGAACCTTGTGGACCCGCTTGGTCGATCCGGCTGCCGTATGCGGGAACTGGTATTGGGCCGGCTTGCCGGCTTGGCGATCCTGAGTGGTCCGCTGATCGGTCGGCTGGAAGTCGGCGAAGATCCCACCGTTGACGCCGAGTTCTTCCTGCGCCTCCGCGGTGAGATCCGCCAGTTGCCAAAACAGCGATTCGACCCATTTCAGGTCCTGTGTTTTGATGTCTTCCTTGGCCTTCTTCTTGAGCGGGATGAAGTGCCGCACCGGGTTAACCTGCGTGACGGACGTTTCGTAGGAATAGACGTCCGACTCCTTGCCGTCACGAGTCTTCTTTTCGACGCGAATGGGAAACCCGCTTTGGGTCAACTTGCCGAGAATGTGCTCCGCTTGGGTCGTCGGGTCAACCGCTTCGTCCATTAGCCAAGCGGCTTCGGCAACTTCCTGGCCGGTCAGACCGTCGCGCAGATTGTCCGGCAGACTGAGGACCCACAGAAAGAGGGTTTCCAAGACGCGCCGGGCCTGCTCCCGTTCCTCCGGCGCCACGTCCAACTCGGGCAGCTGCTCAATGGCTCCCTGCAAGCCCTGGAAATCGTCACGATATTGTTCGTGGTTCAGGCCCTTGCGCAATTCGTCGCTGCGGATGATGTCCGAGAGCGTGACCAGCCGTTTGCCCTTCAGCAGTTCGCCGTCGGACAGGGTCTGCCAGGCCATGCGGATGGCCGATCGCGCCGTGGGCAGGTTGTGCTGGTCGGCGCTCTGCGTGATGCGGCGCATCACGTCGAACGTGCGCGGCTGGAAGGGAAAAATTGCGGTGAAGTAGTTGAGCGAGATTTGCGACTGCCGGATGAATTTGTATTCGTTCCGGCATAGATCGTAGTAGTCCTTGATGTCCGTGGCGGCCCCGGACGCCAGCTCGCGGCAACGGAAGGTGACGATCTCGCCAAAGTCGCCCTTGTTCTTGTCCGCCAGTAGATACAGCGGCATGAACCGATCGCCTTGACCGCCGCCGGACAGCTTCTGCGGCATGTCGCCCTGGCTGGCGATCATGGTAATGATATTCAGGTGCTGTGTCGGCAGAACAAAGGCGAGCGTTTCGAGAACTTCTTCGTCTTCTGCATAGGCGGCGGTGCCCGCGACGTGACGATCTTGCCAGGACCTATACTCGTCCACGACGAAAATGATCCCGTCGTAGTTTCCGAGCTTCGTGATCTGATCGTAGATATAGGCGAAGCGTTCCTTGTACTTGCCTTTCAGTCGCCCCTCGGCGAGTCCCGAACGGACGATTTCCTGCCCGAACTTCTTGGGACCGTGCTGGGCTCGGAAATCATCGGGGGTGCAGTGGTGTTCTTCCTGGAAGGAAACCGCGACTGCCGCCTTGAGCGCCGTGCTCGCTTCGTTCGTGTACCAGGCGTCGGCGATCTCGGCCGATGTCAGTTTCACTTGGGCGGCGAGGGCCGGATCGTGGAGTTCCAGGCTTTCGCGGATCTGTTCCTCGAACACGCGCATCAAGCTGTCTTGACCCTCGGACTGTCCCATGCCACGGAGCGAGAAAGCCACGGGAAACATCCTGGTCTTGGACAGCGCATCGGCGTATTCCTTCTTCAGCTCGTCGTCACGCAGGCAATCCCACACCTTCTCCTCAATCCACATCAGCAGGACCACGATCGCGGCGAGGAAATGCGTCTTGCCGGCGCCGTATTCGGCCTGAACCCAGAAGCCCTGGCCTTGGCGATGGACCACGCACTCGAAAATCCTCTTGAAGTGCGCCCGCAGGGACGCCGTCAGGAGATATTGGTCAACGCACTCTCTCGCCATCTCCTTCTCGGTGTACTTCGAAAGAGTCGGCGTGGTTTGCGGAGGCGGCTTCAGCTTGACGATTTTCGAGATCTTCTGCAGTGCCATGACGTAACCTCTATGTTCCGAATTGCCGCTTGGTCATACCGGCCTCGGCGAAGTACTCGACCAGCCGGTCCGGATCACCGTCCACTTCTTCCGGCCAGTCCTCTTCAACAGCAGGTCGTTCAACCAGAAGGATCACCATCGAAAAGTCATCGCAGAACCATTCGTAGAAGTCGCGGACGCCGACGCGATACCGTGCCAGCAGGCCGGCTGAACGAACGATGAGGGCGGTCCGTTTGCCGGCAGTGCGATCAATGGCTTGGAGTTGCCGGCGAAGCGAGCGGGAAAGATGGTGGCGGACGTCGTCGTCATCCCACGTGGCCGCGTCTCTCCGAGACTCGCATCCGGTCTCGGAGAGACCGGGCCACGTGGGGTGGGCGGGGTCGAACAAATCGAGCAGATCGAGCGTCTCGATTTGCAGACCCTTCAGCGCAGGCAGCAACTTGGCCTCGGGACCAGACCACAACAAAAGCTCTTTGTCCCAAGTGCGCTGCCGCACGATTTGAGCCAGATCGTCAATTGCCTGCATGAATCACAGCCTCGCTTTCTTGGCCAGCAATTCGTCCACGGTCAGGCAGGTAGTCACCTGTTCGAGTTGGTCCGCAACGACGTACTTGCCGATCAGCCCGGCTGCATCCGCGTCGCGCAGGATCCGACGGACCTCGTCGTCGCTCTTGAAGCCGAGGTATTTCCAGAATGGTTTCGCCAGCAAGTGCCGAAGTTCGATGGTCCGTGGCTCGGTTGGGGCGAAGATCTGATGCGTCAGGATGAGCAGGGATATCTTGCTGGGGCCGGGTGAAGCAAGCCGATCATCCTCACCCCGGCAACGTTCCAGCATGCCCAGAAGTTTCAGGTTGGATTTCAGTCGTTGCGACGTTTTCTTCGTCGGATCGGCGCCGAAATACCCGATCAGGAACCGATCGAAAACCGCAGCTGGGACCCGCATTCCGATTTCCAGTGGGAACAGGCAGTCGGCGACGCAGGCCCCCATCACCGGCTCGTGTTCGAGGTAGAGGTATCGAAGGATGTCCGACAGGATTTTGTCGTCCTGGTAGGCCATCCAGGTCTTCCTCGCGATTCCGTCGATGCCATCTGGGAAGAACCAGTGCAGCACGAAACGGGCGTAACGGAGCCTGGTTTCCTGGCTGTTCTGGTGGAATCGCGAAATCAGGCGAGTCCGCAGTTCTTCAAGATCGCGGCATTCCACGGACTCCTTGACGGCCAGGACAGCTTCTTGAAAGCGCAGGTCGGAGATCGTCTTCTTTGCTGCCGTTCGCGTGCCATTTGGCTGCAGCACGGCCTCCGAAGTCCCATTCTGAGGTGGGGCCGATTTGTCGAACAGGAATGACACTTCCGTTGCCACTTTCGTTGGCTCCGCAGAGTGACCTAGTGCCGAAACGGCCCGGACCGATTCCATATCCTCCATCCGCGGTCGAACCGGTCTGGACGCTACTGCCCGCCGGCGATGGTCGAGCTGCCTGCTGGGGTTGGAGACCAAGCGTCGCTTCCGCTCTCGCTACTGCTGGTGGGACATCGGAACAGTCTAACGTAATTCCTTGTCGCTGCAAGGGTTGGAATGGATCGTGATCGACTGGTACAAAAGCGACGAGCCGTCCTGACCGGAACGTTGCCGCTGGCTCCGCTGTCGTAAAACCTACCAATGTTAGCCAATGAATTTACCACCTACAAGGTAGTTCACTGTTGCTAGTTCACTGTTGCTTGTGTCGCTATTGCGTGGGCGAGGCGATCACAGCCCGGCATGGTGGCAAGAACAGCGAGGGAATCGTGCGCTGGTCTGGAACTAAAGACCGGGTTTCGCGCTGGATCCACATTGCCCCGCGAAACGGCCGTCACGCTTCAGCCCGTCACGCTTTGGCCGGGTGTTGCAGGCAGCCCACGAGACGCTTAAACTCGGGGACCAGAGATTTCCTGCAACTCCCCGTGGCTTCGGAGAAAAGACATGGTCATTCATCGGAGACTCCTGGGTACTCTTCTCAGGCACGTGCCGGCTTTGGCAGTGGCCGTCGCGATCGTGGCGTGTTCTGGTGTCTCGCAGGGGCAGGGGCAGGGCGCCGCATCGATCGGAAATCCGCTGCGCTATCGGTGGCAGCCCGGCTCGGGGTTCGGTTACGAAGTGGACATTTCGGCCGACCTGCCCGATGCGGTGGAAACCTACAAGGGCCAGATCTCGTACACACTGGAGGGTACCGAGGGCGATCTGCTCAAGATCACCTACAACGGCGGTTTGAGAAAGACCGAAACTTCCAAGCAGCAGGCATCCGGTCCGAGGGGCGGCATGCCCTTCTTCGGCCCGCCAGGCGGGCCGCCGGGGCCGTTTTATCGCAATCCTTTCCAGGGCCTGGAGCAGACGTCAAATACCATCGTCATGACTCCACTGGGCAATATCCGCAGCTTGGAGGGATCGTCGCAACTTCCAGTCCTCCTGGGCAATCTGTCGATTCTGCCTATGGAGAAGCTGCCCGAAGCCAACGAAACCAGTTGGCAAATCGACAGCGGCGCAACCCTTACCGAAGCGAACGACAAGCTCGGAGAACCTGGATTCGGTCCGGGATTCGGTCCGGCGGGATTCTCGCCCTTCGCACGACCGAAGTCGGAAAAACGCACGTCGGCGTCGGTGGTTACGTCTTACCGCGTCGAACAGTCGCAGGGCGACCTTGTGGTCATCGCCAAGACGTTCCAGATGAATTCACCGGGAGCCGACGAGAGCATCCAAATCACCGGCAGTGGCAAATGGACGTTCAACCGCGCCCTGGGAATTCCAGAGAAGCTCGATTACCAGCAGAAGCTCGTCGTCAACGTGAAGAACGTGACCTTCACCGTTCCCACCACCATCAAGTACCGGCGCTACACCGACGCGGAGTGGAATAAACTCCAGGAGGAAGCTCGCTTGGCGCGCGACAAGGCGGCACGCGAGGCCAAGGAGGCACAGGCGAAGGCGCAAGCCAAGGCAGCGGCGGAGGCGGTCATCCCGCTGACGCCAAAGGAGAGGCAGCAAGTTATCGCCGACATTGCCTCCAGCGACTTCTGGAAAGTCAAGGGTGCGCTGGACAAGCTGGCCTCGAAGACTCCGCAGGCGCCGGATCCCAAGATCACCGAGGCGATCCTATCGAAAGTGGAGGACTCGAATCTCAACCTTAAACACGCCGCATGGCCGGCACTGAAGAAATGGGCACCGGAGGTCGCTCGCAAGATCGAACTCAATCAGAAGTACGCCGACCACTGGCCCGTAGCATCCACCGAGCGCCCGGTGACGGAAACAACAAGGCTGGTGGTGGGCCAGATTATCCAGGCCCGCGACTACGCTGGCTGGCATCCTGCGGAAATCAAGGAAGTGTTGGCGGATGGGAAGGTCAAGTTGGTGTACCGAGGCCGCGGTGGAGGTTGGGCCAAGGACTATTCCCGATCCGACATTCAGCTCGCGCCGGACGAGGTCGATCAGCCCAATCTCGATGCTCAAACTCTGGCCCAATTACGGGCCGCGAGCGGGGCCCCGGCGGCGTCGGCGGACAACACGCCGGCACGGCGCACCTGGAAGGACAACACCGGCAGTTTCAGCGTGGAAGCGGAGTTCCTGGGCATGTCTGAAGGCAAAGTCCAATTGCGGCTCAAGGACGGCCGCGAGGTGCTGGTTCCGCTGGACCGTCTGAGCGAGAGCGATCAGAAGGAAGTGCAGAAGCTGCAACAGGCCGCTGGCCCGACGAATCCGTTCATTCCATGACCGGGGCTGTGGGAACTTGCGGCAATGCGACGTCCGGCGATGCCAGGCAACTCCAGGTCAGCATGTCCGATCGCACCCGAAGTCCAGGCCTGGATCGACCAGCGCATGCGCTGGCTGTCTCTTCTTCACGGACTAACGGGGCGACTGCCCCCGGGTTATCCGATTTCGTCTCTCTCTTCGCGTTAGGCGAGTGGCCGCGATACAATGCATGCGCTGCCGCCGTTCCCCCATCCTCGTTTCCCGGAGACGTTTCATGGCCATCAAGATCGTGTGTCAGTCCTGTGGGCGAGCCCTGCGGGCCCGCGACGAGTTCGCCGGGAAACGGGGTGAATGCCCCTACTGTGGCGTCGTGCTGCACGTGCCGCAGTCTGCCGACGAGCCGATCCAAGCGGAACTAGTCGGCTCGCTGCCGCCCGGTGCGGCGACCACCGAGATCGATCAATTCTTTGATCCGCCCAGCGCTCCGCCAAAGGGTGATTCGCCTAAGACGTCTCTTTCTCTGCGGCGGATGTTCGAGGCCCTGCTGGATCCGCGCAGCATCCAGTGGATGTTGACCCTCGGCGGCGGCCTGTGCGTGCTGGGCTTGATCGTCTGGTTGACCAGCCTCGGCATCTTTGAAAACAAGCTGGTCCTGGCCACCGCCACGGGGTTGGGAAGCCTGGCGGTCCTGGGCGCGGGCTGGTGGATCCGGCTCAGGACGCGTTTTCGCATCGCCGGCCAGGCGTTGACCTTTCTGGGCTGCATTCTGGCGCCGCTCAATTTGTGGTTCTACGCTCACATGGACCTCGTCAGCGTGGAGAACCACCTCTGGATTGGCGGACTGGCCTGCTGCCTGCTGTACATCGCCACGGTGTATGTGCTGCGGGATCCGCTGTTTGTATACGCGGTCGAAGCTGGCGCAACGCTGACGTTGACCCTCCTGCTGGCGGAATTTGGCAGGGCGAGCGACACATCCTGCCTGGCCTTGACGCTGATGGTCTTGGGCTTGATTTCGATTCACGCCGAGCGGGCCTTTTCCACGGAGGGCGAGCCTTTCACGCGACAGAAATTCGGCTTGCCGTTCTTCTGGTCCGGGCACGCCCAGGTCGGTGCGTCGCTGCTGATTCTCTTGGGCACCCAGATCGTGGGTTGGCTGGCCGGCCTGCACGGCAGTCACCGGTTGCTGAATATCGATTGGCCGGGGAACTGGCTGACGCAGCACTATTTGCTGGCGGGCGGTCTCTGGCTGGCCGGCGTCTATGCTTACCTGTACTCCGACCTCGTGGTGCGGCGAGTCGGTGTGTACATCTGCCTGGCGGCGTTCTGCGTGGTCATGGCCGAGGCGACGGTGGCCGGCCGTTTTCTGGGCGGCGAAGGCTGGATCGCCGTGCTGGCCGTGACCGCTTTGGCTGTCAATCTGGTCCAGATGTTCTTTGCCAAGGCCAACGAGAAGGTCGCCCGCGTCTTGCCGCCGTTGGCTATGGTGCTCGGCGCTTTGCCGATCTTGATCGGTCTGCTGCTGCACATCCGCGCGACCAGCAGCGTGGCGGCGGCGCTGGATTGGAGCTACCAGACGGGCTGGCCGTTCGTTTTGGTCATGCTTCTGGTCGCGGTCTGCAACCGCATGTCTGCACATCTGTTCCAGAACACGTCCCCGCGCTGGTCGGCCGCAAATCTGTTCGGCAGCGCTGCAGCCCTACTGGTGGCGGCAGCCGGTTTGTTGCGCGTTTTGAACCTGACCCGTTGGACCGAACAGGCTCCGTGGCTGATGCTCGTTCCGATCGCCTATCTGGTCGCCAGCCGACTCTGGCGGGGCCGGGCCGTCGAACGGCCGTTGGGTTGGGTCGCCCATACGGCGGCGGCCGTGATCCTGCTGCACGTGCTGGTCGCGTCGCTGCAAATGGTCGAACGAGTTCTACAGCCTTTGCAGCAATCCCCGGACAACCTCGTCTTGGGATTGGTGTTTGCGGAAGCGGCGGTGTTCTACATCCTGGCGGCCGTCTTCCGGCGGCGGAGCGCGAATGTGTATTTCGCGACGCTGGCGGCCTGCGGTGCGTTGTGGCAATTCCTGGGTTACTACGGAGTCCCCGCCCCGTCGTACACGATGCTGTATGCCTTGTTGGGCGTTGGGTCTCTGGGCCTGAGCCGGATGTTGGGAATCGAGCGGGTTTCGATCTACCACGGACTGACCGGCGCGCCGGGCGTGGCGACTCGCGGCCGCGGCCTGGCGGCCTTCCAAATGGGCAACGCGATCCTGCTAATGGCATCGTTGGCAGCCGTGCTCCAAGGTTTGAACCGGATTGCGGCCGGCAGCTACGAGTGGCGGGATCTGTGGGCGCTGGTCACGACGACGCTGGCCAGCTTGGCGGCCGTCAGCCTGTCGCCGGGCGGCTTGTGGCGGCGTTTGTACGCGACCACGACCGTCGCCTTGGCTGGCGTCACGTTCCTGACGCTGAACGTGCTCATCGAGCTCAGCCTGTGGCAGAAGCTGGAGATCTTCTGCGTGGGTGTGGGCCTGCTGCTGGTCGGCGCTAGCTACGTGGGCCGTTTTCGGGAGGCGGCCGGCAAGGCCAGCGACCTGGTCACGGCGGGGTTGTGGCTGGGCGGCTTGCTGGCGACCTTGCCATTGGTGATCGCCGTCGTTTACTACCGCTTCGTGGGGCCCGATGGCACCCGCTTTTCAGCGTTGGACGAAATGGCCCTGTTCTTTGTGACCGTGGCCTTGCTGGTCACCGGATACAGCTGGCAGATCAAGGCGACGACGTTCTTTGGCGGAGCGTCGCTGACCTTGTATCTGATGATCGTCGTGGTCTCGCTGGGTTGGCAGCAGCAAAAGCCGGCCGGCGTCTATCTGGCGGTCGGTGGCGCGGCGCTGTTCGGCCTGGGCATCGCACTCAGCATGTGCCGCGAGAAACTACTGCAACTGCCCGAACAGATCGCCAAACGCGAAGGCGTCTTCCGCGTCCTGAATTGGCGGTAGAGGCAGAGCCATCTGTCACGGAAACCATCCCGCTGGCCTCGATTCGCCGCTCTGGTCGTTGCGGCTGGAACGTGTTTGGGAAAAGGAAAGCAGATGCTGCGAGCGGCGTAGTTTGGCTATCGGTATCGCTGCAGAAGCTTCCCCGTTTTGTCGGACGAAATGCCACTCCGTCTTGGACGGTTTGGCGAACCGCCCTGCAATAGAATTTGTGACGGAGCACTTACGCTCGTGTGGCTCTTCAGCCCGCCCGCTTCGACTTGCTCCTGAGCATTGTTGATGTTGCAGTAGAATGCCTCTTTACCTTTTCCTGCTGGTTTGTCCCAGGCTCCAAGTGCCTGATGAACCCGGGGAGAAGGAGACGCGTAATCTCTGCCCGATCACCCATTTCGACACTGGAGGCGACGCGAATGCGCCCTACCCCGGCGGGGCGAGGGTGTGGTAAGATTCCGCGGCTGAATGCGACTTGTGGGCGGCGCCGTCCGCGTGGCCTGCGAAGAGTCGGCCAGGGGGGGGCGAGAGAGTTCAGTTCCCGGAAATGGTTGAGGTGTCTTTCGTGCGCTGTGTCATCTTGTGTGCGGGGTTTGCCACACGGCTCCATCCGTTGACGCTCACGGTTCCCAAGCACCTGCTGACGGTGGCGGGACGGCCGGTGTTGGATTACGTCGTCGAGCGGTTGGCAGCGGCGGGCATCGCCAGCGGGGTGGTGGTGGCCAACCATGCGTTCGTCGACGCATTTCTCGGGTGGGCCGACGCCAGGCCGCAGCCCATGCGTCTGGAAATCCTCGACGACGGGGCGACGTCGAACGCGGATCGGCGGGGCTCGATCGGAGATTTGCAGTTCGGTTTGGAGCAAGCCGACGTCCGGGGCGATTTCCTTGTCGTCAACGGCGACAACCTCTTTACGTTCGCGTTGGACAATGTGCTGGACACGTTTCGCTGCCGCGGCAATACGATCACGCTGTACGACGTCGGCTCCGAGACCGAGGCGGCCAAAATGGGCGTGGCCCAATGCGACGCGACGGGCCGGGTCGTTGGGTTCCGGGAAAAACCGCCCGTTCCGGGCACAACCTTGGCGTCGATTGGCATCTATGCGTTTCGCGCCGAAGTGCGGGAGTTGGTGAAGCGGTACGTGGCGGAAGGAAACTCGCCGGACATGACCGGTTCCTTCGTCCAATGGTTGCACCAGCGCGTGCCCGTTTACGCTCACACGATCCAGGCCGACGAGGGACGGTGGTTTGACATCGGCTCCCATGAGCAATACGCCGAGGCGAAACGTGTGCTGGCTGTCATCGCGTCAAATCAACGAGGTGCCCCGCTACTCTCAAGTGCAGAGGCTCTCACGATCGACTCCGCACCACGCGCTCTACTCCGTCAACCCTTGTGGCGGCCGGAGGATTTGGGCCAACCGCTGCCGCCGTCGGTGCATGCCAACTCGGTCTGCTTGCCGACTTGGGCGGATGTGATCGCGTACGAAGAAGGAGATTCACGCGTCCTGGGCCAGTTACAGACGGGTTATCCGCGGTTCTTCATCCATCCGCTGACGGAACGTCTATTTCAGGCATGCAGCCGGCGGTTTGTCCGCGGTGACGAGTTGTGCCACGTGTACCCGTCGCGGGCGTCGGCCGATCGCTGCGTGCAGTCCTTGCAGCGGTGGAGCGGTGAAGAGGGCCGAATCGAATCCTGGGCCGAGGGTGGTCCGTTCGTCGTCTGCTTCCCTCGTACTGCCGACGAGGCGGCTCGCAAGCACTGGCGGCACAGCGGGGACGGAATCTCTTCGCGGCGAGCGGAGACGCTCTTGGGCGGCAAGCCCATTCCGGACGGTCAGGCGGCCAAACGGGAAGTCCGCCAACGGATCGGCCAACTGTGCAGCGTGCCGGCCGACGGAGTCTATCTCTTCAGCTCCGGGATGAGCGCCATTTACACGGTCCATCGCGCAATCAGCCGCCTGGGGCCGGCGCGGATGAGCGTGCAGTTTGGCTTTCCCTACGTGGACACGCTCAAGGTCCAGCAGGACCTGGGCCTAGGAGCCCACTTCCTGCCCCGCGGCGACGAGGCCGATCTGGGGCAATTGCGCGACTTAGTCCGCGCCGAGCCGATCTCGGCGGTCTTCTGCGAATTTCCGTCCAACCCGCTGCTGGTCAGCCCGGACCTCGCCGCGTTAGGCGAACTCGCGCGGCAGTCTGGATTTCCCTTGATTGTCGACGAGACACTGGGCACCTATGTCAACACGGACGTGCTGCGCGTGGCCGACGTGGCGGTGACCAGTCTGACCAAGTATTTTACGGGGGTCGGCGACGTGCTGGCGGGAGCGGTGATCCTCAATCCGCACCGTCCGCTGGCCGGTCGCCTGCGCGAGGCGTTGGACGGCGAATACGAAGACAACTTGTGGGACGGCGATGCGGTTTTGCTGGCCGAGTACTCAGCCGATTTTGCGGAGCGGGTCCGCCGGATCAACCGCACGGCCGAGCAGGTTTGCGAGTTCTGCCGTACACACCCGGCGGTCGCGGAGGTGTATTATCCGAAGTATTGCGCGCCGGCCAACTACGATGCGTTCCGCCGGCCCGGAGGCGGATACGGCGGGCTGTTCTCGATCTTGCTGCAGGATCCCGGACGCACCTCGCCGCGGTTCTACGATTCACTTCAGTTGTGCAAAGGCCCCAATCTGGGCGTCAACTTCAGCCTCTGCTGCCCCTTCACGCTGCTGGCCCACTACCGCGAACTCGATTTTGCGGAACGTTGCGGCGTCAGCCGTCACCTGATCCGGATCTCCGTGGGGCTGGAGGAGCCGCAGGATTTGATCGACCGGTTGGAGCGGGCGCTGCGGACGATATGACGGTTACCGGTGCTGCGTTCCTTCGGCCAAGTCCGTTAAGGTGCGATTCTCGAAGGAAAACCGGATTGTTGGAGTTCACGCTTGAGCGTGCCAAGCGGGCGATGCCCGCCGCACCGGGCACGCTAAAGCGTGGATTCCAACGGAGCTCCCTCACTTCGGAATTGCCGTCCGAGGCGGGTTGATCGGGAGAGGAACGTCAGGCACAATCAAGCCCGAGAGACGATCATCGCAACCTGATTTTCAACCGTTCGATTTGGAGTTTTCACCATGAACCGACTCACGCTTCTCGCTGCCGTTCTTGGCCTTGCGGCCGGCTGGTCCGTTCCGGCAGCGCTGGCCGCCGACGCTCAGCGTCCCAACCTGGTGTTCATCTTCTCCGATGATCACGCGTACCAGGCCATCAGCGCCTACAACGATCCCCGCAGGCTGCTCGACACGCCAAACCTGGACCGGATCGCGCGCGAGGGCATGCGGTTCGACCGCTGCGTGGTCACCAATTCGATCTGCGGACCCAGCCGGGCCGTGGTGCTGACGGGCAAGTACAGCCACCAGAACGGATTCTACAACAACACGAACAGTCGCTTCGACGGCTCGCAAACCACGATGCCCAAGCTGCTGCAAGCGGCCGGCTACCAGACGGCGATTGTGGGCAAGTGGCATTTGGTCAGCGACCCGACGGGGTTCGACTACTGGCAAATCCTGCCCGGCCAGGGCGTGTACTACAACCCGCCCATGATCCGCAACGGCGAACGGGTTCAGCATCAGGGCTACACGACCGACATCATCACCGACCTGTCGCTGGAGTGGCTCCGCAACCGCGACCGTTCCAAGCCGTTCCTGCTGATGTCCCAGCACAAGGCCCCGCACCGCGAATGGGAGCCGAACCTGAAATACCTGGGCCACGACAACGACCGGAAGTACCCGGAGCCGCCGACGCTGTTCGACGACTATGCGGGCCGCGGTGCGGCCGAACGCGACCAGGACATGACCATTGCCAAGACGATGACGCCCAAGGACGTGAAACTCGTCGCTCCCTCGCAATTGACGCCGGAGCAGTTGGAAAAATGGAACGCCTACTACGAGCCGAGAAACGAGGCGTTCCGCCAAGCCAACCTGCAAGGCGACGACCTGGCCCGCTGGAAATACAACCGTTACATGCACGACTATCTGGGCTGTATCAAGTCGGTCGACGAGAGTGTCGGACGGCTGCTGCAGTACCTGGACGACGAAGGACTGGCCGACAACACGCTGGTCGTCTACGCGGCGGACCAAGGTTTTTACTTAGGCGAGCACGGCTGGTTTGACAAACGCTGGATCTTCGAGGAATCACTCCGCACGCCGCTGTTGGTCCGTTGGCCTGGCGTGGTGAAAGCGGGCGGCGTCAATGCGGACCTCGTGTCCAACTTGGATTTTGCGGAAACCCTGTTGGATGCGGCCTGCGTGGCGGTGCCCCCCGAGATGCAGGGCCGCAGCCTGTTACCGGTGCTCAAGGGCCAGACGCCTGCCGACTGGCGGAAGAGTTTCTACTATCACTACTACGAGTTCCCCGGCCCGCACTCCGTGGCCAGACACTACGGCGTGGTTACCGAGCGTTACAAGCTGGTGCATTTTTACGAGCCGGCGGTTAACTATTGGGAGTTGTTCGACCTGGAAAAGGACCCGTTCGAGCTGCGGAGCGTTTACGGGCAGGCGGAGTACGCCAAGACGCAGCAGGAACTGGCGGCGGAACTAACCCGGTTGCGGACGGAACTGAAGGTCACACCGCAGGACCCGCCGGAATCCATCATCACTCGGTCAGGGCCCAAAGTGAAGGCGAAGGCGAAGGCGAAAGCGTCCCAGAACAGAGGTTGACGCGCCAACACTGGAGTGGAGCGGGCCGCAGCATGGAGGCGATGCTCGGATCCGTTGGAGTTCACGCTTCAGCGTGCCAGGCCCGCCGTAACACACACTAAGCACCTGTCCAAAATCAACTCCGCGTTTTCCGACGTAGGACGGCCTTTCCAGGCCGTCCCGACGGCCCGGAAGGGCCGTCGTACTTCACGTTCCGCAGGGAGTTGATTTTGGACAGGTGCGAAAGCGCGAACTCCAACCGCGGATTTCCTGGGAAATCCGCCGTCCTGAGCAGACGCTTACAGTGTATACTGCGGCACCTTCATTGTTTCGCCGTCCTTCATCGCGGACAGGTGCGCGTAATAGCCGGGGACGGTCATATTCAGCGCATCGATCACATCGACCCGCGGTTTTCGGCTGCGCAGAATAGCGTCGATAAAGTCGTCCCCCAGGTAGCCATGCGAGCCGCCGTGTCCGCCCGGCTGAACGCCGGGCGGCAAGGCGTATTTCTTGATCTGCACGCCACTCTTGATGGCCGCGTCGTATCGCTTCTTGCCGGTCGCATCGCCGACGAAGGTCTGGTTGAATCCAGCGTATTCGCCTCGAATGCGTCCCGCTTCGAGGTACTCGCCCTGCGAATAGCAGACGATCATCCGGGAGAGCCCCCCCTCCGCCGTCCGGAACAAACCGACTTCGGACTTGAAGGTGTTTCCGATCGCGTTCGGGACCCGCAGCGATTCGTCGAAATACGGCGTGCCCTGGCACGAGACGTCAATCAAGCCCTGGTGCGTGACACCGACGTAGTAGGCCGTCGCATGCGTGGGGTACCACATCGGGCAGCCGTTCTTTCGCCAGTCCTTGTACGAGCCCAGTGACGGAGCGCCCAAGGAATGCGGATGACAATACTCGCCTTCTGAATAGACGATCCGGCCAAAGACACCGGCGGCAAAGAGCTTTTCCATCGCGTACAGATCGTCGTGGAAGGTCGATGTTTCGAACATCGCGTAGACCAGGCCCGGGTTCTTTTTGCAGCATTCCAGCAGCCGGTCGGCATCCTCGATGTCGCCCCGGAAGGCCGGAACCGCAGTCGCCACGTGCTTGCCATGTTCCAGGCAGAGGATGGCGTGCTTGGCGTGGGCCGGGGCGTCGGTGGCGCAATAGATGGCCTCGATCGAATCGTCCTTGACCATCTCTTCCAGCGACGAGTACGTCTTCGCGCACTTCGCCCGGCGCGCCATCTCGGCACAGCGGTCGGGAAACAAATCGCTGACCGCGACCAACTGGACGTTGGGATGATTCTGCAGATCAAATGCCAGACCGAATTGGCACACGCCGTGGCCGACGATTCCCACGCGGACCTTGCGGTCACTAAAGGGCTTCCATTCCTTCGTCCGGTCGTAATCGGTCTTCGTTTGGTCAAAACCGGGAATGCTCTCGGCCGCGTACACGGCATCGAGCAGGGAACTTCCGGTTGCCGCAACGGCCGCGGAAGCGGCCAAGAACGATCGGCGGGAAAAGTGTGTCATGTCGGGATACTCCTTCCATCAAGACTGCAAGGACTGATCAATGGTGGGCAACATCTTGGTTTGCATCCGTGCCCCGGCCCTGCCATCCGTGCTAGTCATGGCCGTTGGTAGCACGGATGGCAGGGCCGGGGCACGGATGGGATGCGCGGCGATTCGTGCGGATGGCGAATCCGCGTGCAGGATGCATCTTACTCGTCGAAGACCCCCGCGCCAAAGCCGTCGCGGCGGGTCTTCGGCGTGGGGCTGGCGACGGGCTGGGTGGCTGGATGGTGCGGTGGCGGCGGCGTCGACTCGGCCGGCTCGATCTGCTTCATCGTCGCCCGCGGGCCGGATTCGGGCAGGAATTCGGCGTCAAAGTCCTCGTCACCGTAGTCGTCGTCGTAGCGCGTGGTGTAACCGGGCTCCTTGGCCCGTTCCAATTCGTTGCGGTACTCGGCGATCACCCGCGCTTGGATCATCTCACGGCAAGCCGAGTTGATCGGATGGGCGATGTCGGCGTACAACTTGACTCGCCCCTCCGGATCGCGCACCGCGCGTTCCTGCGGCTGCGGCCCGCCGCAATGGTTGCAGTAGCGGGCCCGCAAGTGATTCTTCGCCCCGCACTTCGGGCAATGCGACGTCAGCTTGCGGCTAGGCATCGCCACAAACGGCCCGCTGGTGCCGTCGATGATCTTCAGGTCCCGGACCACAAAGCTGTCGTCAAAAGTGACGGAACAGAACGCCCGCAGCCGGTCGTCCGAGTCTTCCATGAGTTTCACGCGAACCTCGGTGATGTCCATACAGCGTCTCCTCAATCTTGTTCGCCCTTGTCCGCCGTCTCGAAGGTTCCCTGCGGAGCCCGCCGCCGGTGCGTCCAGCCGCACAGGATCCGCAGCGCTCCGGCTCCATGAATCGTCAGTCGCCGTTCACCACAACGTGCCGCGTGCTGGCCGTAAATACGGCCCCCCACCCGGCCGCCCGCAATCTCGCCGCCACGCTTCGCGCATGACCGGCGTGCCGGCAAAGTCCCAGATAACTCGTTCCGCTGCCGCTCATCTGATGCCCGAGACAGTCCAGTTGCCCAAACGCATTCCGCAATCGCCCGATCCAAGGCGACAACCGTTCCGCCGCCTCCTGCAGACGGTTGAACAGCAGCCGGCCAACCTGCGCCGTGTCGCCGTCACGGGCGGCGGCCACCAGCGCCTCGGCACGCTGCGGCTGTGCAGCAGGCGAACACGCCCGGTACACCGCCGCGGTCGCCAAGCCACCCGGCGGCCGCACGACCACCAAGTGCAACGGCATGCATCCACTGACCCGTTCGATCCGCTCGCCACGCCCGCGGCACAGGCACGCACCAGCCTGCAGGAAGAACGGCACGTCACTTCCTAACTGCGCCGCGACCTCCGCCAACTGCTGGCGGCTCCAGTCCAGTCCCCAAGCGATGTTGGCTGCCGCCAGCACCGCTGCCGCGTCGCTCGATGCGCCGCCCAATCCGGCCGCCGCAGGAATCCGCTTGACCAGCATCACGTCGGCCCCGGCCTGTACGCCGGACTGCTGACGCAGCAGCATCAAGCTCCGCAGCGCGAGGTTGTCTGCATTGGCAGGAAGTGCTTCCCATACGCCGGTGCCGCCCAAGGCATGGCGGGTCCGATACCCTTCCACCCCGTGTGCCCAGCGACACGTCAAACCCAATGTCCCTGTCGAGTTCGCCGCCAACGAGACACGATCGTACAAGCCGATCGGCACCATGAGCGTTTCAATCTCATGAAAGCCGTCTGCGCGCCGAGACAAGACCTCCAGAAAAAGGTTCACCTTGGCCGGAGTTTCCACCTCGACCAGTGTGCCGCGACGACGAACGTACATAACCCTCGCGGTCGATCCACGTTGCCCCTAATGACGTCCGCGATCATCCGGACCGGATGCGAAGAGAACCACAAGTTGCTGAAATCAACGGTCCGGATCATCATCCATTCACAACCGCCATTCTAGCGGACCCGGGCTAGCGGTCAAGGTGAACTGGACCTTTCTGCCCGGCAAAGGGCAGATGGGAGGTGTGCGTTTGCACCCGGCCTTCGTTGCGGCCACACATGGCGTCCGGTTGCCTGACGCTACAAAACGTGTCACGATGTTGGCAGGTGGAAGTCGATGGCTCGAAACGAAGGCCGCTTCCCATCGCTGAAGACGCGTTCCGGTTTCGGTAGGACAAATTTGAACGCGGATTTCGGGCCCCTGCCGAGCTTGCGGGCTGTTGATTTAATCGTGGCGTAAGCTCCCAGCTTGCGAAAAGTGCAACGGAAGCAAGATAGCAAATTAGACGTAGGCAGCGTCGGCAAGCTGGAAGCTTACCCCACATGCTACCACCGATTAAATCAATAGACCGCTCGGCGGGGAGTCTTGAACATCGGGAACTGATTTCGGCCATCGTTGCTACAGCTGGCACCATTAACCAAACGAAAGGCGGTTCCATGACAAATCTGCATGATCTCCGACGGCGAGCGTTGCTCGCGTGCGCTGTTTTCCTGGCGGCATTGGGTGTCACGTATACGCGTCACGCCCAGGCGATGGAATCTGCCTCGCCGTTCCCTGGCACGAAGTGCGATTGGCACGGATTCGACCGCTACGAGTTCCCCGTCCAGGGCAAGACCGCTTCGGTCGTTGTGCCGCGTCAGCCGGCCCCCGGCAAGCCCTGGGTTTGGCACGGCGAGTTCTTCGGGCACAAGCCGGCTCCGGACATCGCGCTGCTGGGTCACGGTTTTCATATCGTCTATCTGAGCGTTCCGGACATGCTGGGGTGTCCCGCGGCCGTCGAGCACTGGAACACGTTGTACGCCGAACTGACCGAAAAGTACGGCTTCGCCAAGAAAGCCTCGCTGGTCGGACTCAGCCGCGGCGGACTGTACGTCTATAACTGGGCGGCCGCCAATCCGGACAAGGTCGCTTGTATTTACGGCGACGCTCCGGTCTGCGATTTCAAGAGCTGGCCGGGTGGCAAGGGAAAGGGAAAAGGCAGCCCGCGCGATTGGCAATTGATCCTGGAACGATATGGATTCAAATCGGAAGCCGAGGCGTTGGCCTATGACAAGAACCCAGTCGACAACCTGACGCCGATAGCCCGGGCCGGTGTGCCGCTGTTGCACGTTTACGGCGACGCGGATGACGTGGTACCGTGGGACGAAAACACCGGCCTGATCGCGGAACGTTACCGCAAGCTGGACGGCTCGATTACCCTGATCGCCAAACCCGGCGTCGGCCACCATCCGCACGGCTTGGATGACTCGACGCCCATCGTCGAGTTCATTCTGAAACACGCTGCGAAAGACTGAAGATCGAGCCCCAGGAAGGAATTCCCATGTTGCCCCACTCGATTCGATGGATCATGACGCCGGTTCGTTCGTGGTTGTTCCTGCTGTTATTGACGGCGGTTTGCCACGCCCAAGACGGCCCGTACCAAGTCAGCATGCAGCACAATGTCATGGTGCCGATGCGTGACGGCGTCCGGTTGGCCGCCGACGTCTATCTGCCGACCCGGGACGGCGGACCGGTGGCCGAGCGGCTGCCGGCCATCTTGATGCGGACGCCCTACGGCAAGGGTTCGGCAGACAAGGGAAACGCCGACGGCCACTACTTTGCCCGCTGGGGCTATGCGGTCGTGTTTCAGGACACCCGCGGCCGCTACGATTCGGAAGGCACTTGGCACATGCTGCTGGACGACGGTCCCGACGGCTTCGATACGGCCGCTTGGATCGCCCAGCAGACTTGGTCCAACGGCAAGATTGGCACGATCGGCACGTCGTACGTCGGCGGCACTCAGCACGCGCTGGCGATGACCCGCAGTCCGCATCTGACCACGGCGATCCCCGTCGACGCCATGTCCAACTTGGGCTATGCCAGCATGCGCAACGGCGGGGCCTTTGAGTTGCGCTTCTGGAACTGGATCATGCTGAACGCCGGGCGCGGCAGCCAGTACGAGCGCGATCCGGGTACGCGGGCCGTGCTGACGGAGATGGCGAGTCAGAGGATTCAGTACTTGGCGAACCTCCCGCTGCGTGCCGGCACCACGCCGTTGCGTCTGGCCCCCGCCTACGAGCAATGGCTGGTGGAAGCGATGGGCCACGGGATCAACGACGAATTCTGGCGGCAGAACAACCTGGTCGACTATGCCTCCGACTACAAGGACATGCCCGTGTACCTGGTCGGCGGCTGGTACGACTCGTGGGGCAGCAACACGACCGCGAACTTCGTGGCCCTCAGCAAGGCGATTACCGGCCCGGCGTACTTGATCATGGGGCCGTGGATCCACGGCGCGCAGGGGCAAGCGTTTCACGGCCAGGTGAGTTTTGGCCCGGCAGCGGCGATTCCCGATCCGCGAGCCTGGCGGCGCGAGTGGTACGACCACTGGCTGAAGGGGATCGACAACAGCGTCGGCAAGGCGGATCCGTTCCGGACGAAGGTGCGGATTTTCGTCATGGGCTCGGGCACCGGCGGCAAGGACAAGGACGGGCGTCTGGAACACGGCGGCATTTGGCGGGATGAACAGGAGTGGCCGCTGGCGCGAGCCCGCGCGACCAATTATTATTTCGGACCCGGCGGCCGCCTGGGCGACCAGACGCCGCCCGGCAGCGGCGGAGCCACCAGTTTTCAGTTCGACCCGCGGCATCCGGTGCCGACGATCGGCGGCAACATTTCCTCGAACAACGACATCATGCTGCAGGGAGCTTGGGACCAGCGAGGCGGCCCGCACATCTGGAACGGCCAGGAGCCACTCCCGCTGTCCGCCCGCAACGACATCCTCGTGTTCCAAACGGAACCGCTGCCCGCGGACTTGGAGGTGACCGGCGAGTTGGCCGTCAAACTGTGGGTCTCGTCCTCGGCCGTGGACACCGATTTCACGGCCAAGCTGATCGACGTCTATCCGCCCAGCCCCGCCTGGCCGGGCGGATTCGACCTGAACATCGGCGACGGGATCCAGCGGCTGCGGTTCCGCGAAACCTTGCAGAAGGAAGTCCTGGGGGAACCGGGGAAGATCTACCCGATTACCGTCAAGCTGTATCCGACGTCGAATATCTTCAAGCGGGGCCACCGCATCCGCGTGGATATTTCCAGCAGCAATTTTCCCCGTTTCGACGTGAATCCCAACTCGGGCGAACCGCTGAACCAACACCGCCGCCACGTGGTGGCGGTCAATACGGTACACCACGACGCCGACCACCCGTCGCACATCGTGCTGCCGGTGATTCCGCAGTGAGGGCGTGAAACAACCGCCTGTCGGGTTCTCCATGTCATCATACGCTTCGAGGCCGTGATTCTTTGTTGGAGTTCAGCCTTCAGGCTGTTCGGACGGGCGGGAAAGCCCGCCCGGAAACACGCTGAAGCGTGAACTCCAACCAGTCGAACTGAACCGGCTCGAATTCATTCCTCTCGATATGTCACGGTGCCACGATGAACGAACGATGGACAATGACAGCGTTGGCGATCTTGTTCGCACTTGGCGTGGGGTCCGGTCGAGCCGCGGACGCTCCGCGCGTCGTCGAGGCGGACGTGTGCGTCTGGGGCGGCACGTCGGGCGGTGTCGTGGCCGCGGTACAAGCGGCGCGGATGGGCAAGCGGGCCGTGATTGCCGAGCCGGGCCGGCACTTGGGCGGAATGACCGCGGGCGGGTTGAGTGCGGTGGACATCGGCGATCCGCGTTCGGTCGGCGGCATCGCCCGCGAGTACTTCACCCGGCTGGTGGGCGTCTACGGCAAGACGCTCGCTTGGGACCAGCCGTTTACGGCCCAGGGCGGGGGCCCAGCCACGGGCGGCGCGTTTGCGATCGAGCCGCACACGGCCGAGCGGTTGTTCGACCAGTTGGCGCGCGAGGCCCGGGTGCCGGTACACTTCGCCGCACGGCTGGCGAGCGTCCGCAAACAGGGTGCGCGAATCCTTGAATTAGTCACCGAGGACGGCACCGTGTTCCAGGCCCGGATGTTCATCGACGCCAGCTACGAGGGCGATCTGATGGCGAAGGCCGGCGTGTCGCACACGCTGCTGCGCGAGGGCAACGCAAAATACGGCGAGACCTACAACGGCATTCACTACGCGGCGATCTACCAGCCGCGGCTCGACCACAAGCCGCCCGGCCCCAACGGCCGCACACCCAGCGGCCAGGGCGTGTGGGACCGCGATTTCCCGCTCGATCCGTATGTCATTCCCGGCGATCCGCACAGCGGCCTGTTGCCGCTGCTGCAAAGTGGCGATCCCGGCGTTCCGGGCGAACCGGCCCCGGGGGTCCAGGCGTATTGTTACCGGTTGTGCTTGACGACGGCTGACGACCGTCTCCCGATCGCGCCGCCGCCAGACTACGACGCGCGGCGTTACGAGCCGGTGGCCCGGTTCATCAAAGCTTGCCAGGCGATCGGCGACGACCTGGACCTGCGTTGGTTTTCCAAACACGACCCGCTGCCGAACGGCAAATGGGATTTTAACACGGCCACCTTCGGCGGCAATCTGCCGGGCGCCAGTTGGGAATGGGCCGAAGCGAGCTACGACCGCCGGGACGAGATCGCCCGCGAGCACGAGCACTATCACCGCGGCCTGCTGCACTTCCTGGCCACCGATCCGCGGGTGCCGGAAAAAGTCCGCACGCAGATGCAACGCTTCGGTCTGCCGCGCGACGAGTTTACCGGCAACGGCGGCTGGCCGCACCAGTTGTACATCCGCGAGGCCCGCCGCATGGTCTCGGACCTGGTGCTGACCGAACACCACACCTTCGGCCGCGAGGTCGCCCCAAATTCCGTGGGGCTAGGTTCCTACGGCACCGACACGCACGAGATCCGCCGCATCGTCAAGGACGGCGTGGTGATTCGCGAGGGCAAGACCGCCACCGGCCGCGGCGGCGCCCCGCCTTATCCGGTCGGCTACGGCGCCATTGTGCCGCGCGCCAACGAATGTGAGAACCTGTTCGTCACGTTCGCCCTGTCCGCCAGCCACACCGCCTTTAGCAGCGTCCGGATGGAACCAGTCTTCATGGTCACCAGCCAATCCGCCGCCACCGCCGCCTGCCTGGCGATCGACGACGGCGTGCCGGTGCAGCAGGTGGATTACGCGAGACTGCGTGACCGTCTGCGCGCGGACAAGCAGGTGTTGGAGTGGCGGGTGGAAGCGAATCCTGTAGTCTGCCCGCACCACGCAGTTGTATCCGGCCTTGGCCGCGCGTCGTAACGTGACTTCGATCTTCGGGAGGTTTTCCGTCACCGGCCTGTCGTGGAGGGCCATGCTGGCCGCCGCGGATTCCGATTCGGCGGTCCAAGCCCGCACCGACTTCTACCTGCACCGCGTGCCGGAGGAGTTCTACGACCTGACCGGCGACCGTTGCGAGCGGCAGAACCTGATCCAAGATCCGTCCCGCCAGGCCGAAATCGCGTCCTTGCGCCAGGAACTGCTGGCCCTGATGCAGCGGACCGGCGATCCGCTGGCGGGAGCGTTCGCCCAGCGGGACAAGCCGGAAATCCTCGCCGCTGCGCGACAGCGGCTGATGGACGAATATCAGCGTCCGCGCAAGGCCAGGGGCGAGGCGAAAGCCAACAAGCATTAGGAACCCCGTCGATGAAACCTACGGGCCGGCTCTTGCCGTCCTGTGGCTAAGCACCGTTCGAGAAATAAGTGTCCGGTTTCTCCGTGGCGTAAGCTTCCAGCTTGCGTAAGATCATGGCATCGCAAGCTGGAAGCTTACGCCACTTATTCCTCGAACGGTGCTAACACCACCGGCGGCAATTCGCGCCGCGGAAGATAAGATCGTCGAACAGGGCTTAAACTTCCAGTCCGTAGAATCGCACGGCGTTGTCGTGCCACAGTTTCCGCTGATCGGTGGCGGGCCGCTCGGCGACGATTTCCCGCAGGGTCAGCACCCACTGGCGATACGTCGCACCCCGCAGGCACACGGGCCAATCGCCGCCGAAGACGACGCGGTCCGGGCCGAACGCATCCAGGCAGTGGTTGACGATCGGAGCCAGGGCGGCGGCCGTGCCCTCCTGCGGCGCGCGGGCGATCACGCCCGAAATTTTGCCGATGACATTGTCCAGCTTGGCGAACGCCTCGATGTCCCGCTTCCACGCATCCGGATCGTGGCTTGGCTTTTCGCCGCCGGCTTTCGCGTGAAAGGCGTTGGGGTCCGCGTTGCCGCAATGATCCAGGATGAACCGCGTTTCCGGGCACTGTGCGGCCAGTTTCACTCCGTCCTGCAACTCGCCCGGCCGCAGGCACAGGTCGAAGCTCAGGCCCGCGTCGCCGAGCAATCGAATGCCGCGCACGAATTCGTCGGTCAGGCAATATCCGGCGGGTGTTCCGCCATGCAGCACCTGACGCACGCCTTTGACGTACGGGCTGCCCTGGAACCGCACAACGTACTCGGCGAACTGGTCCGAGGCCGGACGGCCGCCGATCACGGCGGCTACGGTCGGATGTTGCTTGCTGCGGCACAGGCCGATGACGTGCTCCGCCTCGGTGACATGATCGCGCGGATCGACATCCACTTCCATGTAGACGGCCTTGACCACGTTCAATCCACGCGTCGCCTCCAGGTACTCCGGCATCGCATAACGCCGATTCAGCAGATCGGGAGCCCCCTTCAGCCAAGGCGGCCTGACGACCTCCAGGTCCCATAAGTGTTGATGCGTATCGACGATCGGAAGGCCGCGATCCGGGGCATCCGCGGCGGACAAGCCGGTTCGAGCCAGCAGGCTCCCGGCCAGCAGTCCACCGGTGACGCCTTGAACGAATTGGCGACGTGAAAACGACATGAGGTTCTCCTCTGCAGGGTAATCAGGCCCCGGCTCCGCCTTTGTACTTTTCCCAGTACTCCGGCATCAGTTCTCGAACCCGGGTCTCCATTTCCTCGTCGCTGATGGACGTGATTCGGCCGTGGACTTCGTACTGGTCCAGGACCCAGCGGGCCAGTTTGTGGCATTTGATCTTGTTGATCCGGTCGTCGCCCTTCAAGCCAAAGTACTCGTTGACCCACATCACGGTGCCGTCGGCACCGGTCTTGTCGGTCAGCGAGACGCGCGGGGGCCGGTTCAGCAGCTTGGCGGTATCGAAGATGTTGTAAATCCGTTCGTCCTGCCGCAGGCCGCCCGCGTGGATCCCGGCGCTGGTGGTATTGAAACTCTTACCCACGAACGGGTAGTTGACCGGAATTGGGAAGTCGATCGACCGCATGTACTCAGCCAGTTCGGTGATCACCTCGGTGCGGATCCCGCACAGGTCGTGTTTGAGCGAAATGTACTCGATCACGGCGCCTTCCAGCGGCGGATTGCCGGTCCGTTCGCCAAAGCCGAACAGTGTTCCGTTCAACGCGTCGCAGCCGTACAGCCAAGCGGTGGCCCCGTTGGCATGGACGCGGTGGAAATCGTTGTGGCCGTGCCATTCCAAGCGGTGGCTGGGCACGCCGCACTCGCGGTTCAACTTGTAGATCATCTTCGGCACGCTGCGCGGCAGTTCGACGCCCGGATAGTGCAGGCCGAAGCCCATCGTGTCGCAGATCCGGATCTTGACCGCCTTGTCCTCCGGCACCTGCTCGCTCATCCGCATCAAGCGGTCGACGAACGGCAGCACGAACCCGTCCCAGTCGGCGCGGGTCGCGTCTTCCAGGTGGCAGCGCGGACGAATGCCGGCCTCGAACGCGGCATCGACCACTTCGCAATACGAGTCCATGCACTCCTTGCGGCTCTTGAACTTCAGCTTGTTGAAGATGTGGTAGTCCGAGCTGCTGGTCAACATGCCCGTCTCTTGCAGTCCGGCTTCCTTGACCAAACGGAAATCGCCTTTTACCGCGCGGATCCAGCCCGTGCATTCCGGGTACCGGTGCCCCAAGCTCCGGCAGCGGTCGAGCGTGTCGCGGTCGTTCTTGGTGTACAGGAAGAATTCGGTCTGCCGGATGACGCCGTTCGGGCCGCCGAGTTTGGCCAGCAAGTCGTACAGATGGACCATCTGTTCGATGGTGTACGGCGGGCGGGCCTGCTGGCCGTCGCGGAACGTGGTGTCCGTGATGACGATGTCGCGGGTCCGGACCGAGGTCGGATCGAATTCGACGACCTGGCCGTCGATCGTTTCCAGCAGCGGTCCGTCGAATTTGATCTTCGGCGGCAGGTCGTAGTCAAAGGTCTCTTCCAGCAGATTCGGGGAAGTCGAATCGACAAGCAGATGTTCTTTTCGCACGGCGTCAGCGGGCATTATCGGACTCCTCTGGAAATGACGGGAACCGGCCAGGCACAGTCGGACTCGGCCATGCCAGCCGGGGAAGATGAAGACAGGGATGAATCGGGTTAGACGGCGACGCCTTGTTCCTTGCAGACGCCCGCGATGAACTCGGCGGCCGTGCCCACGGTGGACACGGACAGCGCCGCATCCTCGTCCATCTCGATGCCGAATTCTTCCTCGAACATGGCCACCAACTCGATCGACTGGACGCTCTCCGCGCCCAGGTCGGCGCTGAAGCTATGTTCCGGCTTGATGTCGGCCGGATCCAGCCGTAGTACGCGGGCGGTGACTGCGGTTACACGTTCCAGAACACTTGCCATCGATATTCCTCCTAAGCGGATTGCTGGCGGAGCGCGCGGCGGCCTTTTTTGACGGCCTCGAGCCGCGGCCCCGCGGTCAAGCGGAAAATTTCGTCCCACATGGATTGCTGGGCGGGCGTCCACACTCGCTTCCGCCGCCCCATCGCCGTGTTGGCGGTTTCGTACAGTTTTTGCTTGCCAAAGCCTTTGGTCACGACGCCTTCCAGGAACCAGGCGAACGACGGAATGAACTTCGGCAGCGGCTTGCCGGTGGCGGCGATCAGGGCCATCGCGCCCACATAGGCGCCCGTATTCAACAGCGTGCCGATCGACGTCTTGGTGTGATCGCCGATCAGCGAGCCGACTTTGGTCGAGCCGGTGTCGATCGAATCCTTGCCGTCCAGCGAGACCGCGACAGTCGTGTAATCGTTCTTCAGGTCGCTGTTGGTCGTCAGGGCGCCCAAGTTGACCCACTCGCCGACGTAGGCATGTCCGAGGAACCCGTCATGGTATTTGTTTGAATAGCCCTGGATAATCGACTCCTCGACCTCGCCGCCGACGCGGCACATCGGGCCGATCGAGTTCCCTTCGCGGCACTTGGCGCCCAACAAGATGCTCTTCTTGCCGATGTAGCACGGGCCTTCGATCCGCGTAAACGGATGGATCTCGGCGCCTTCGTCGATGTACACCGGTCCGTGTTCCGCGTCGACCACGGCCATCGGGTGCAGCCGAGCGCCGGCGGCGATGTACACGTCGGAGCGGCTGCCGCGGATGGCCAACGGCTCCTCGACGGCCCCCTCGATGCCGCTACGGCCCGCCGCCGCGAAATCCTTGGCCAGCTGTTCGGGATTAGCCAGGATCAGGTCCCACGTGTAGTTCCAGACGGCGACTTCGCCGGCCGCCGCCGGCAAGGTCTGACGGGCGCTGGCCAGGCATGCCTCCAGCGAATCGGCGTTCAGTTTGCCCAAATCCTCGCGAGCGATCCGCGCGTACAGGCAATTCCCGTCCGCATCGAACGCGGCCTGGCTGGGCCCCACGGGCGAGACGTTGAACGCGTCCGCCTTGACGCGGGCATCGACCAACAGCAAGTCGTCGCCTGCCAGGCTCGCAAGCTGGTTGACCGGCCACGATGCCGCTTCGCGATAGGCGTCCGCCATGTATTCCGGCAAGAATCCGGCTACGTCACGCGCCCCGGTCTTGGCGATCAGCTTCTCGCCCAGCGAACTCATGCCGCAACGCAGCTCCCAAATCGGCCGGCTGAAGGCCAGCGGATAGAAGTTCTGGCGCCAGGAGGTCACACAGTCCAGCAGAATTAGACGCATGGAACCAACTCCCACTGAAAAACCACGCCCTTGTCCGCGACGCGCCGGCAGCGTCACTGAGCCGAACATTGTGACCGCTGAACGAACGGCAGGCAAGTAGTGCAGGAGGGGAAAAGCCCGTCTTGCCGTGCCGGCCCGGATCGCCTACAACATTGGGTCGGTGGCCGGAATCCGGCGTGAAAGGGTGATCGCTGTTGTTTTTGAGTAGGGAGGCCCATCGATGGCAGCAAATCAGAAGAAACGGCAGAAGAAATTGGAACAACGCGCGGCCAAACGCAAGGACCGCCGCCGCGAACTGATCCGGCAGAAGAACCGCGGCTTGGGCGAACTGCTGGCCATGGCGTCCAACGCTCCCGTCCTGCACAGCCGGATCGCGGCCACGCTGCGGGAGCATGGCCTGGCCCACGTCGTCATCAGCCGCAGCCTGCCGAAAGACCGCGTTGCGGTCGCCGTGTTCCTGATCGACCGCTATTGCCTGGGGGTCAAGGATTGCTTTGGACGGCTGTGCGTCCGAGCCGAGTATGACTCGTTGTGCAAGGAGCTGGACCAGAAGTTCGAGATGGAAGATTACTCGCCGGCCGACGTCCGCAAGCTGGTCGAAGGATCCATCGCCTATGCCCGCCGCTTGGGCTTCGAACCGCATCCTGACTACCACCGGCTGAAGCCGATTTTCGGCGACATCGATCCGCAACAGTCGAGCGAGGAATTCGAGTTCGGCTCCGACGGCAAACCGCTGTTCATTTCTGGCCCCAACGACGGCCCCGAACGGTGCCGCCGGATCATCAGCATGCTGCAGGATTGCTGCGGTCCCCAGGGGGTCCACTTCATGGTGGGCGGCCCCGCTGCGCAAGTGCTCCGAGGCGTGGGTGTAGACGATGTGGACGACGAAGGGCTTGAGGACGACGACCTCGACGACGAGGATGACTTTGACGAAACGCCGCTCAGGCGTCTAGGGTTCTGAACCGCCACGATCAAGTCGAGTTGGAGTCCACGCTTTAGCGTGCCAAGCGGGCCATGCCCGCCCAAAAAAACACGCTGAAGCGTGAACTCCAACGAAAGACCGCCGGCTACTTGCCACGCAGTTTTTCCTTCAGCCACTCGTAGACCGCCGCCCGGATCTCGTCGGGGAAATCGTGTCCCGCGTCCGGATAGACGGCGTGCAGTGCCTTGTCCGCGCCGCGCAGCCGATACACTTCGCTCGCGCTGGCGACCGCTTTGCGGACCCCGGCCACGGCAAAGTTGGCATCGTTCAGCGGCGCGTTGATGAATACAGGCCGCGGGGCCATCGCCCCCAAGATCTCATGAAAATCGAACGGCATGCGTTGCGGATCGCAGCCGTAATCGTCGCGGATCTTCGGCATGTATCGGTCGCTGGTCCAGCCTTTCAGGTCGCCGCCATAATAGTCCTCGAAGGCGTTGAACCCGCAACTGGTGACCACCGCCCGGATGCGCTGATCGAACGCGGCCACAAACAGCGAATTGTGTCCGCCCAGGGAATGCCCGATGCAGCCGATCCGGTCGCGGTCCACCTCGGGCAGCGATTCCAACACGTCCAGGCCTCGCACATGGTTCCAGATGCCTTTCATCGTGCCGCTGAGATAGTGGGCCCCCGCCGTTTTGAAATCGTACGGGTACTCGCCAAAACTGGGATAGTCCGGAACCAGGCAGACAAACCCGTGCTCGGCCAACTCGCGGGCATAGAACCGCGTGGGAATGCCGTCGATGCCGACCAACTGGGCCTTGCCCAAGGGGCTGGTCGGATGCAAGCACAGCATCGCGGCGGCCGGCTTCGAGAGATTCTTGGGTATGAGGAGGTACGCGGGGACCCGATTGCCAGGTTCGGCTGCATAGGTGATCTTCTGCTGCACATAGCGGTCCGTCTCGGTTCGTTCCAGGATCTGCACGTCCAGCGGGACACGCTGCCGGGATTCCGGCAGCGGCCCCATCACCCGCTGCATGTTCTCCAGGATGTGCTGGCGGCGCAGACCCCAATCCAAGGGCGATTGGACAGGCTTCATTTCGCCGTCTGCATCACGAAAAACCAACAGCTGGCTGTGGTCCGGGTAACTCGGCGGCGGTGCTGACGCCGGTTCCGTTGTTGATTGCGACGACGCACCGACCCGCAGGTTCTCCAGCAGGAACAGTCCGCTCCGAGCGGGCGCCAAGATGTCGATGTCCCCATCCCCGTCGATGTCGACACACTTCGCGTCCAAGTCCAGGCCGCAACCTCCGCCCGCCGAAACCGCGTGGCGGTGCCACGTCGCGGTCGCGTCATCGAACCGGTACCAGAAGACTACCAGCGGATCGTACTCGCCGGGGTCCTTGCCGTCATGGCCCAGGAAACGCTTGCCGGCGACCAGGTCCTCGCGCCCGTCGCCGTCGATATCCGCCAGCAGGGGCGAATGAGCTTGGGACCAGGACGTGTCGATCGCGTGCAGCATCCACGCGCGATTGCCGTCGGCCGTTTTGGATTGCTCGTACCAATACAGCCCGACGTTGTGCCCGCGGCCCCAGATCAAGTCGGCGTCGCCGTCGCCGTCCACGTCGTGGACCAGGATCGGAACGCTGGCATCGCGGTGCAGCGCCAATTCGGCGTGCCACGTCCAACGAACTTTGCCCGCGTCCAACGACGCCTCCGCCCAGCCGCGCGGACTCACAAGATCGTTGAGCCCGTCGCCGTTGATATCGCCGCAGCCGATCCCGTGCGCGACCAGTTCGGCGGGCAAGTCGTGCCGCTGCCAGCGCGGCGACGCATTGCCGCCAGCCGGATCGGCGGGAAGCCGCTCGTACCAAGCGGCGAAATCCATGCCGTTGGGCAGTACGTCCAACCGGCCATCGCTGTTCACGTCCGCCAACCGTCCCGTCTCGCTGGCCCCCGGCGTGTCGATCATGTGCTTTTCCCAGGCCCCCAGCGGCTCATGCGGCTGAGCGACCCAGTACAGCGAACGGCTGCGGTAATTCACGCTGATCAGATCGGTCAGGCCGTCGCCGTCCACGTCCAGCGGCAGGTTCGAGTAATCGTCGTAGCGACCGCGGATCAGTTCTACCTCGCGAGCCGTGTGCCGGGTCCAATCCGGCGCCTCGTACCAGAACCCGCCGCTGATAATATCCAACCGTCCGTCACAATTGACATCGATCGCCGCGCACGAACCGAACTCGGATTCCGTGTTGATGGCGTGCCGCCGAAACGCGACTTCACCTGCGTTGCCGGGCGGGTTCGTGAATTCGTTCAAGACCGCGAGGATAGCTAAGCAAACAACGTATCGCATCAAACGTCCTCCAAGAAAGTGACCATCAACGGCGCTAGTTGACCTCCGCCCGGATCGTGACGATGCCATAGGCTGGAACCTGGACGGGACCGCCGATCGGCCGGAGCGGTTTCTCGCTGGCGTCGCTAAGCCAAATCGACTGCGGCGCAGGCTCGCTCCATTTCAGTTCCGTGACCGCATCCCGGCCCGACGCGCCGAACAGGCGCACAATCAGCGCGTGGCCGTCTTCGCTGGGTTTCAATGCGGTGACGAACACGTCGTGGTTGGACAGCCCCAGCCTCGGTTCGGGCGGCGCGTCGCCGCGCGCTGGGGCGACGACCAGCCGTTGTCCGTACTCCAAGGCCATTTTGGCAACGCCCGCCTGGTCATAGGGGCCGTGCGGCCACAGCAGGTAGCGGAACACGGTGAGACCCTCCTGCTCGGCGCGGTAATTGGTGTGCCAGTGGTTGTTCATCGCCCACGAATAGATGGTCTGCGACGGGTCAAGATGATCCAGCCAAGCGGCCGGATCGGACAGGGAACCGATCCGGTTGGCGGTGATCCCGCCGATCTCGACCAACGGCGCGTCGGAAGTCAGCCAGGTGATGCCCCGCCGGTCGTTCGAGATATCCACCCAGCGCTGCACGGTGAACCAGTTCTTGCACGCACCCGGGATCTGGTCTTCCTCGGGACGCACGACGCCCCACGGCACGTCCATCCGCACGACACCGCCGGGCACGTTGAAACCGAAGCCAAAGTGAACGCCTTCCTTGGTGCGCACCGGCAGCTTGTCGACCGTGTTGATGATCTCGACGTAATTCCGCAAGGCATGCACGCGGATCTCGCGAGTCAGCTTGCGGCAGCCGGGCGCTGCGGATTCGACCAGCAGCGAAGCGATCAGGGGACCGCGTTCCTTGACCGAGATCCTCGCGGCGCCGCTTCTCTGGAGCCCATTCAGGTCGCTGCCGGGCAGGTAGAAGTAATCGTTCAGCGCCGTGGGCGCGGTCGAGTCCACGTACTCGTGGCCGTCATAAGACAGGCTGGCGATGGCCCCGGTCTTCTCATCCAGTCGTACGGCCAGGTCGCTGCTGACGGCCGACCTGGAACACGTCAGCGTGTTGCCTTCGGCCTTGGCGCCCTCGAACACCGGTGCTTTCGCTGTGCCTTCGGTGATGTAGAACCGCCGGCCAAGGTAGGGCGCCCAACACGGCCGGAATACGAGTTCGCCCGTGGTCAGCCGCTGAGAGGGGCGTGCCGAGTCCGTGGTGAGGGAATCCTTGACGACATCCCCGGCGGTCGACAGGTCCTTGGGAACCGTGACCAGTGCGTACGGATAGCTGAACGACGTGGTGTTCAGTACATCGATCGCAGTCACCTTGCCGTCCGGCACGACGGGTTCGCCGCGGGATGCCAGCGCCGCGTCCAGTAATTGGCGCGATTGCTTGTCCCCCTCCAAGGCGAACGCCTGCTTGATGGCCCATTGGCTCTTGACAAAGGGATGATCCGGCTGGCTGATGCTGTTGTGCGCGCCCCAGGTGTGCTCGTCGTACAGCAGGACATTCCGCCAGGCCTGGTAGAAATCGCCGACGGGGTAAGCTTGAGGACGGAGCATCGCGAACAGCGTCTCGGCTTGGACGAGCCGCTCGGCCGAGGCCCGGTTCAGGGCCGTCTCCAACGCACTCGACGCCGCTCCGTCTTCCCAGTACGGCGTGAAATCGCCCCGGGCCGTCGGCAACTGGCCGCCGTACCGCTGCTCGAAATCGCGGAACATCTCGTCCGTTGTGGCGATGACGAGTTTCGGGTACGCGAACCGCTCGTTCCACTGCTTGACCCGCTCGGGAAAATTCACGTCGGGAGCGCCGTTGTCGCCCAGGCAGTGCCGGACTTGAACGTAGTCGTAGGCGTACCCCTTGTCGGCCAGTCTCCCGAGATAATCGAGCAATCGGTCCTCCGAGTGAAAGACCTGGTAGTAGCCGGTGCCCGTCATCCAGACCAGCACCTTGTCTTGACCGTTGGGACCGGTCCACCAGAAGGGTTTGTCGCCCCAAGCGGCGGTGGTGTGCCCGATCCGGTCGCCGCCATTGGGGCCGATACTGAAGTATTTGACGCCACTGTGCGCAAAGGCCGGCACGATTCCCCAGGTGTAGCCGGGCACGTCGGTGATCATGGCCGAGGTGATCGGTTGACCGCACAATTCGGACACCTGTTGGGCACACGTCAACAGTCGCAACAGTTCCTCCGGCCGGCACAGGCCGGTCAGTTCGTTGCCGTACAGCGCCTGCAAGCCGACTTGACCCCTGTTAACCGCATCAATGAACTGCCGGCGTTTCTCCGGCGTGGCCTGTTTCAGGTAGCTGTCCACCGCCCAGAGCACTTCGACATTCCACTTGAACCGGGCGCCGGCCGGGTACGCGGCCGACTTCTGCGCCGTGTCGATCGCCATCTCCAGATACTTCCATTGCGCCTGCTCGACCTCGGTCTGCACGTGGGTGTAACCGATGTCGACATGCGAGTGGGGCAGCAGGTAGACGACCCACTTGCGCACGGGCCGCAGTGTGACGCTTTGCGTCGTCGTCTGATTTGCGGCTTCGACGCGGATTGCTACGTCGGTATCCTTTTCCACCGCGGCCACGGCGACCTCCAGACTCTGCACGCCCGGACGCAACGCCAGATCTACCGGTTGGGCGCCAGCGACGCACACGCGTGCCGACGTGTCATCGCCAAAGTGCCGGATGGCAAGCCGGATCGTCTGCTTCAACTGGCCGTCCCGCTCGACCAACACCGGCGGCGATTGAACGGAACCGACGACCGTCCCGCTGACGTCGGCCAGTTCCAAGTCCGGCGGCCCTGCCAACCCCAGCCAGTCGTACAGCAGCCAACTGCCGGACCGCGTCGTGATCGCAATTTCGTTCGCGCCGGCTTTGAGCAACTGGGCCGGAAACCCGATTTCGAATTGGTGCTCGCGTCCCTGCTTGGGATCTCCAAACACGGAAGCGTCGCCGGCCCCCGGCGGCAGCGTTTGCTTGAATTCCCGGCCGTTGACCGCGATCCGCAGTTCCGGCGGAATCTGGTGTTGGGTGTCTACCAAATCGAATCGCAGCTGACACTGGCCGTCGGCCGGCGCGGCTTTCAGCCCAAAAACGACGGTAAAGGTATGCGGACGTCCTCCCGCCCAACCGTCGCCGGGACCAGGATGCACATACGGCCAGTCGCGTTGCGGATCGGATTTGCCGACAACATAGAATCCATCCTCGCGAAACTCGGCATACCGGTTCGGCGCAAGGGCAAATTCCGCATTGCGGTTGTCGGGCGCTCCGATCTGCCACAGCAGAGCGGGCTCGGCCGCCACGGCCGCTGGTGGCAACTGAAACCCGACCGCCGACACCAACAGCGTCAACCCCAAGCATGTCGGCTGGATACAGATGGAGACGATCGCTCCGAACGTGGTCGACTTGTTGGCTCGCATGGCCTATCTCCTTAAATGTCTCAGTTCGTGAGAAACGTGCCGTGCATGCATGTTGGAGTTCACGCTTTAGCGTGTCCTCGCGAGCACGCTAAAGCGTGGACTCCAACGTGGGTTACGGGCGTCAGTCCGCGTTAAGCGTAACACATTCCAGTTTGATGTCACCCGGCCAGGGGCGCACCGTCGCTTGCCCGTATACGCCCAATTCGGACAGGCCCATTCCGCGGTTCGTTTGGGGCGAGCAGACGAAGCGGATGTACCGGCCCCGTTGCGGTTTGTCAAACACGAGAGGATACGAATACGCCAGCCGTCCCCCGGCGGGCAATTTCGCATAGTCCGGGCTGTCGTCGTGTTCCCAGGCTTCGTAGTCGCCCGGCGGCCGAAAGAGGTCGTCGTGCTGAATCCTCCCGATGGTACGCCAGTCGCTTCCGTTTTCGGACATCGCCACTTCGATGCCGGCCGGGTGGCAATACCGGTCGTTGGGCTGATGGGTGCTCACGCGGACGCCGGCGACGGTCAGGGTTTGCTCCAAGTCGACGACCAACGTGACCGGCTCGCCTTGGTCCCAGAATGCAATCGCGGGCTGGACGGGACCGCTGGTCGTCGAGTCGGTCGGTGCGATCACAATCCCGTTGGTCAACTCGCGCCCGTTGCGGTCGGGGTTTCCCGACTGGGAACTCGACAGGCGGCTGGCCGTGTAGGGTTTTCCTACGGCCAGCGGCAGGTCCCAGCGATACGCAACTTGCGGCCGCTCCCAGCCCGGTCCGACGTCGGTTCCGTCCGAATAGCCGTAGCGCACGATTTTTCCTTCGGGGCCGAAGCCTTGCAAGTTCAGCCGCACCGAGTGCATCGTCGGATCGCGCCGGCCGGCGACGTTGATCGCGTAACGATGCGGCAGCGTCCGGACCAATTCGGTGTGGGTCCGGGGAACGTCGCCTTCTGCGCGATGCTCCGTCCAGTGGTAGGTCACTTCCAGCGGCTGAAAACCGGTGTCGCGAGGCTGGTGGCACACGCGGATCAGCAAGTCTTGGATGCCGGGCATGTTGTAGGTGGCCGCCCCGGAACGACAGAAGAAGGTACTCCGAAAATAGACCTGTCGAGCGTCAGCGGGGATCTCGTTCCGTTCCCAATGCTGGATGACCTGTTCGTCGAACGGAAAATCGCCGTCGCGATTCGCGTGGAACTCGTGAAATCGGCTTCCATCCCACGAATGCTGCAGGGAGACGGACGAGTTGGCCGAGCGATTGGTGCTGACGACGCCATACGTGACGCACGTGATCTCGCGGGGAACCTCCAGCCGCCACGTCGCGGAGCATTCGCGGCCGTCGGCGCCGGCGCCCAGCGTCGCCTTGTACGTTCCGTCCGGTTGCTCGTCGCTGTGGACGCTCTCTTCCGTCGCGACGGTGTGGCGGTACGCACCCGCGTGCAGCGGCGGCCACAGCTCCGCCGTCTCGACCTGATCGTCCGCGCGAAGTACGACTTGATTGGTCCCCAGGGTCAGTTTGGGCAGCGTCAGCCGGTTCAGCTGAGTGATCGTCGTGACCCGGAACGAATCCAGTCCGGCAGCCTGCCGTTGTCGAGCGGCGCGCATCGCAATCTTGACCAAACATTGCGTCACGCCGGCAACTTCGTCCCGAAGCGTGCGTCGGATCGTCTGCAGTCCCGGCGATTCGGCCTGCCAGACCGGCGTCCAATGCAGCCCGGCGTCGCGCGACACGGCAACGCTCAACTGATCCGCGGGGCCGGCGCAGCGCCCGTCGCCTTCGATCCGCATCCCGGTAATGACGTTGGCGGCATCGATCTTGAACACGGCCCATGCGTCGCTGGCCGCTTCGGCCGGGTGCAGGCGCGGCTCGCAACCATCTTCGGCCTGCAGCGCGACGCCATGATCGTCGTAGAAGACGCTGCGGCACTCCCGCGCGGCCAGATCCGGCTGAAACAGCCAGCGGCCGTTGCCGCGCAAATTCCGCAAACCATGTTGTTCGTCGGGATCGGATCCGTTGGCCATGGGCCGATAGCAGGCGATCTCCTTCTCGGCCGTCTCGGCGCTGGCGGAATCTCGATCCAACGGACTCCAGTACCGCGTGTACGACTGGTACGGCCGCAAGTTCAGCGTGTAGCGGTGGCCGGATCGAGCGACCTGGCAATAGCGGTCGACCGAGAACCCGTCGGTGTAGGACGAGGCCCCGTTGAGGAGCGTCCGCTGGTATCCGACGGGTTGGTCGGCGGCACAACGCCAGCCGGTTGGTCCCGGATGCGTGCCGCACGGGGGCGCGTAGTGGTACAAGTAGTAATGCCCCGGCTCGCTGCGCCCGGCCGTAAGCTCGCAGGCATGCGATTCCTTGATTTCCTGACAGCTGGCGACCTGGCCCGCGTGGTTCAGGCAGAAGATGCTCATCGACGAATCGAACAAGTGCCAGTTCCGGCCGTCGTCCCACGAGACCTCGCTGACCGTATGATCGCCCAGTTGGATGTAGCGGCCCCGATAGCCCAGGTGCAGGAAACCGGCCAGGTTCAGCGACGAAATGATCCCGCAATTCATAGCGCCGTACGAGTTGTAGTGCAAGATCGGATCCCAGATGTGCCGCCCATCCTCCACGGCACAGCTCGTCTGCCGGCGGCTGCGACGGCCCCACCGCCAGACGGCGATGCACTTTTCCTGCGGCGTGGTCCAGACGCCGGTGGCCGACACGACAAACGACGCCATGTCCGTATAGTCCGGCGCGTTGTCCGTGACGAGGTGCAGGTTGTAGTCCGCCGCCGTGGCGGAGCCGTACAGGCACAATGCTGCCAACAGGGGCGGCAGGATCATCTTGGGAATCGCGGTCACGAGCACTTCCTCCCGGTTTGGCAGCGACTCATTGTAGCACTACGGAAGGGCTCAGACGTACAGAATTCAATTTTCGCGGGGACACCGTCTTCCATGTGGCAAGGCGATCGGCCGCGAAAATTGAATTCTGTACGTCTGAGCCCGGATCGGTTCCGCCCTTCGCATCCAACGGCCGATTCGCTATCATACCGCCCAAAACCTTGCGCCGCGACTTTCCTGCGAAAATAGCCCGGAACCTCAAGGCAAGACCGTTGTGAAGATCCTGGTTTGTGTGAAACGCGTCCCCGATCCGAATCAGCGGGTCAGCGTGCGCGCGGACGGATCGGGGATCGAGGACGACGACCTGACGTTCGTCATCAATCCGTTCGACGAGGTGGCCCTGGAGGAAGCGATTGCGATCCGCGAACGGTCGTCCGAGCCGGTCGAAGTGGTCGTCGTCGGCATCGGTTCCCGGGAGTATGACGAACAGCTCTGCATCGCCTTGGCAATGGGCGCCGACCGGGCTCTGATGGTATCGTGTGAGAAACCGCTGGACTCGTGGAACGTGGCCCGGATCCTGCGGCAAGTGGTGCTGCGCGAATCGCCCCAGTTGGTGCTGATGGGCAAACAAGCTATCGACGACGACGCGAACCAAGCCGGCCAGTTCCTGGCCGCCTTGCTGGCTTGGCCACAGGCCACGTTCGCTTCGCGCATCGAATTGAGCGATGGCACGGCGCGGGTCGAACGCGAGACCGATGCGGGGATCGAGACCTTGCAAGTCCATTTGCCGGCGGTGGTCACCGTCGACCTGCGGCTGAACCAACCCCGCTATGCCGCCTTGGCCGCGATTCTGCGGGCCCGCAAGAAGCCCTTGGAGCGGATCTCGTTGGACGCGTTGGCCGTCGCCATCGAGCCCCGGGTGCGAGTCCTCTCGTGGCAAGGAACCTCGGGGGACCGGACCTGCCGCATGGTGGGTTCCGTAGACGAATTGGTTGCTCAGCTTCGTTCCGTCAAGGTCCTTTGACACGGAGGCCGTCGATGCGGATTCTGGTCGTCGCCGAACACGATGGCACCGCCGTCCGCGCTGCCAGTCGGTCCGCGATGACCTTCGCGCGAGCTTGCGCGGCAGCTACGGGAGGCAGCACCCGGTGGCTGCTGTTGGGGCACCAACTCGCGTTGCCCGCCGCCGCCGCCGCGATCTATGCCCCGGTGTTGACCGCCGACAGCCCGGCCTTGACCGCTCCGTTGGCCGACCGCTATGCGCACGTCATTGCGGCGGTTGTCGAGCAGCAGCAAGCCGATCTGCTGGTGGCCGCCAGCGGCACGTGGGCCAAGGACATCGTGACGCGTGCGGCGGGACGGTTGGGCGGCGCAATGGCCGGCGACGTGGTGGGCCACGAGTTCTGCGACGGAAGGCTGCGGATGCAGCGTCCCGTGTATGCGGGTGCGGCCCTGGCAACGATCGAACTGTGCGGCTCCCCGCAGATCGTTACGGTTCGAGCCTCGGCATACCCTCCGGCGGAGCCCACGGCAACGGCGGCGGAGATCACGCAAGTGAGCGTCTGCGAAGCCGATTTGCCGCGGTCCTCGGAGTACCTGGGTTTGGCTTCCAGCCGTGCCGGGCGGCCCGACGTCAGCGACGCGCGGGTGATCGTGTCCGGCGGGCGCGCCGTGCAGAGCCGCGAGGATTTCGAGCGTCTGGTGGGCGGCTTGGCGGACGCGTTCGGCGGAGGCACGGGCAGTACTCGCGCGCTGGTCGATGCCGGCATCGCGCCGAACGAATGCCAGGTCGGCCAGACGGGCAAGATTGTGGCCCCGGATCTTTATATCGCGTTGGGACTGTCTGGCGCCGTCCAGCACTTGGCCGGCATGAAAGGCGCCAAGTGCGTAGTGGCCGTGAATCGCGACCCCAAGGCGCCGATCTTTTCAGCTGCCGACGTCGGCCTGGTTGCTGATGTTTACGAAGCGGTACCGGATTTGATCGAAAAACTCCGAACGGACCGGCAGTGACAAGATGCCGTCATTCGAGGCAAGGTTGCGACTCAAAATTCGAGATCCGAAACACGAAAACCGAAACAAACTTCAAAATTCAAATGCCCAAGGCTCGAAACAACAGTTGCGGTCCCATCGGTTCCAAGCGGCCGTGCCGGCGACGTTTGAAACATTCGAATTTTGCGTTTTGGATTTCTTTCGGATTTCGGATTTGATATTTCGGATTTGGCTGCACATCCCGTAGGGCGGAATTCATTCCGCTGTACGAGGAAGAAGATTCAAACCGGGGATTTAGGATGCCGCACAATTCAGAGATTCCACTGGTCCAAGATCCCAGCTCCACCGAGGCTGCGGCACGGCACATCCAGCGACTGATGGACGACGAACGGCGGCAGGCGGCATTGCAGTACGGAGCAGGCGTCCGCCACGATCCTGGCCCGGTTGGGATTATCGGAGCCGGCGTGATGGGAACGTCGATTGCTGCTGCTGCGGCCCGGCGCGGGGTTCCTGTGATCGTCGTCGACAAGGACGAACAGGCCGTTGCCTCGGTGCCGCAACGGATCGCCGCGCGATTGAACTCGCCGCCGTTGGGTGCGGACTTGCCGATCGACGAGATCCTGCGACTGGTGCAGACCAGCCGGGAATTGGCCGCGGCGGCAAGCTGCCCGTTCGTGGTCGAAACGGTGGTCGAAGAATTGGCGGTCAAGCAGCAGCTGTTGGCGCAGCTGGAGCCGCTGCTGTCGGCGGACACGATTGTGGCTTCGAACACATCGACCATTCCACTCGCCAAACTGTCGGCGCCGTTGCGGGATCCGGGCCGGCTGTGCGGCTGCCATTTTTTCCTGCCCGTGGGCCAGGCGGCCATGATCGAGATCATTCGCGGCGAAAAGACGCGCCCCGCAACGGTCGCCGGGGCCGTCGATTTTGCCAACGCGATCGACCACTTGCCGCTGGTGGTGGCGGATGCCTCCGGATTTGTCGTCAACCGGCTGCTGGTGCCGTACCTGGCCGAAGCGATGCAGTTGCTGACAGAAGGAGTGACGGTCGAGGCCGTCGAGTCCGCCGCGGAAGCGTTTGGCATGTTGCTGGGGCCCTTGCGGCTGCTGGATGAAATCGGCCTGGACACGGCCCTGGAATGCGCATGGACCATGTCCGGCAGTTCCGCCGAGCTCGTCGTCCGCTCGCCGCTGCTGGTGACGATGGTCAAGGCCAAGCAACTGGGCCGCAAGACGCAGGCCGGATTCTTCTTGTACGAGGGACGAGAGCGGCGGCCGCAGCGGCTGAACCCGGCCCTGGCCAAATCGCTGGCCCGCTGGCCGCAGGAACCTCGCCCCCACACGACCGAGACAATTATCTTGCGGCTGCTGATGCCAATGATCCAGGAGGCGACTCGCATGTTGCAGCGTGGCAGCGTGCGGGACGCGGGCCAGATCGATCTGGCCGTTTTGTTGGGCTTCGGGTTTCCCCCGTCGCGCGGCGGTCTGCTATACTGGGCGGACCAATTGGGCGCGGCCCGGATTATTGAACTGTTCGGCGCGCTCGAGTACTTGGGCTCCCGCGCCCAGCCCACGCCTTGGCTGGTGGACATTGCCAACAGACGCGTACGGTTTTACGAGGAAGACGCTGGACGGGCGAAGTGAGAACGATACATCGGCGAATGAACTCTTGTGAAGCTGCGATTTTTAGGGAAATCCGCAGGATCGGGCCTTGTTGGAGTTCACGCTTCAGCGTGCCAGGCGGGCCATGCCCGCCAAAAAGACACGCTAAAGCGTGAACTCCAGCGAGGTTCGCACCTTTACAGGGGTGATTGGCGCATGGCAAGGGAGCGGGAGTTGTTTTCGGTCGTGACTTCGACAAGAATCAAAGCCGTCTGACCGAAAACGGCTCCCGCCCAGGTCTCAAGCAACGAACTCAGGGAGGCTTAAACATGAAACACGCCTTGGCATTCGCGATCTTCCTGTTATCCGCCTTGTGGCCCACGCTGCACGCCGCCGAGTTGTGGATCGGCGCGGCGAGCCGGGACATTACCCCCGACCAGCCGGTTGCGCTGGACGGACAGCGCAACGTGCGAGTTTCCAAGAAACCCGAGACGCCGATTTCGGCCACGGCCCTGGCCTTGGAATCGCGCGACGGAGACCGCGTGCTGGAACGGGCCATCATCGTGTCCTGCGATCTGGTGGCGATTCGGCCGGGGATCCTGCAGCAGGTGCGGGACAAAGTCAAGTTGCGGCTGCCGGACTTCGACGTGACTCGACTGTTCCTTGGCGCCACGCACACGCACACGGCTCCCGTAACGATCGAAGGCCGTTATACGCTGCCGGACACCGGGATCATGAAACCGGCCGACTATGCCCAATTCATGACCGACCGGGTGGCGGAAGCGATTGTCGAGAGTTGGGAGCGGCGGCGAGTCGGGAAAGCCGGTTGGGGGCAAGGCCACGCGGTCATCGCACAGAACCGCCGCGCGGTCTATGCCGACGGATCGGCGGTGATGTATGGCGCGACCAAGACGGAGCGTTTCCGCGGGATCGAATCCTACGAGGACCATGATCTGGATGTGCTGTTCTTTTGGGATGCCGAGGACCGGCTGATCGCCACGGCGATCAACGTGCCGTGCCCGGCCCAGGAGGTCGGCGGACAGACATCTATCAACGCGGATTTCTGGCATCCCGTGCGTCAGACGCTGCGGGAGCGGCACGGCGAGCAGTTGCAGATTTTGGGCTGGACCGGCGCCGCGGGCGACGTGACTTCTCGTCTGATGTATCGTCAAGCGGCCGAAGAACGCATGCGCAAACTGCGCGGGTTGACGCGATTGGAGGAATTGGCCCGCCGTCTCGTGCGGGGCTGGGACGAGGCTTATGAAGCCGCTCGACAAGACGCCCGCAGCGACGCGGTACTACGCCACCTCGTGCGGGAAATTGAAATACCCTACCGCCAGGTCACCGACGCGGAGGCCGACGCCGCGCGCCGGGAAGCGGCCAAATACGCCGATGATCCTGTCCAGCTTTGGAACTATCGATGGAATCAAGGTGTGGTCGAGCGTTACGAGAGCCAGCAGGCGGGCACCGGCGGCAGTTTCCGCATGGAACTGCACGCCTTGCGGTTGGGCGACGTGGCCATCGCCACCAACGAATTCGAGCTGTACACCGATTACGGCGTTCAGATGAAGGCCCGCAGTCCGGCCGTGCAGACGTTCTTGATCCAACTGACCGGGTCGGCCGGCTACTTGCCGACCGAACGGGCCGTGCGCGGCGGCGGCTATGGCGCCGTGATTCAAAGCAGCCGGGTCGGCCCCGATGGCGGTCAGGTGCTGGTGGAACGTACGGTCGAAGCGTTCCGCGAACTGTGGGCGGAGCCGTGAGCAACGCCGCCCTGTCAAGATGCCAACCTCGCTGGAGTTCACGCTTTAGCGTGCTACGGCGGACCATGCCCCCTCAAGAAGGACACGCTGAAGCGTGAACTCCAACAAGGCCGAACAGTGCGGATTTCGCAGAAAACCGCACCGCTGCAGACGTGGCCGTGACCAAGCTACCCTGCCTGACGACCCCAGCGACCGAGAATTTGCTTTCCCCCGCGAACAACCGTAAACTCGTGTTCTTGAGGTGCCTCGCCAGTAGCACCGACTGGTGATAGGATCGCGCAACGACTTTCCACTTTCCAAGGAGACCCGCCATGTCCGTCACACGCCGTCAGTTCCTGCGTCGTTCATCCGCCGCCGCGGCCACGCTCGCGCTGCCGATGGTCGCCAGTTCGCGCGTCTTGGGCGCCAACGAAGAGATTCGCGTCGCAGTGGTCGGCTGCGGGGTCCGCGGGGGGACACACGTCGCGGCCTTCGGGCCCCAGGCCGGCGTCCGCATCGCGGCGGTCTGCGATCCTGACCGCGAACGAGTTGCGGCGTTTGCCAAACGCGTCGAGGCGAGTTACGGTTACCGTCCCGCCGAAGTGGCCGACGTGCGCCAGTTGATGGACCGCAAAGACCTGGACGTCATCTCCGTGGCCACGATGCAATACTGGCACTCGTTGCCCACGATCTGGGCCTGCGAAACGGGCCGGCACGTGTACGTCGAAAAGCCGCTGGCTCATTATATCTGGGAGGGCCGGCAGATGGTCAACGCGGCCCGCAAATACAATCGGCTGGTGCAGATCGGCACTCAGGCCCGGTCGCGCGACTCGGATCGGCAAGTGATCGACTACATCCGCTCGGGGCAGTTGGGCAAGATCCAGTACATCGTCTGCTTTGCCAACAAAGGGCGGACGTCGATCGGCAAACGCAGCGAGCCGCTGCCGATCCCGGAAACGCTCGATTACGATTTGTGGTGCGGCCCGGCCCGCAAGGAACCGATCTACCGCAACCGCATTCAGTACGATTGCAGTTTCACTTGGAACATGGGCGACGGCGAATCGTGCAACCAAGGCGTCCACGAGGTGGATGTCGCCCGCTGGCTGCTGGGCGAAACCACCCTGCCGCGGCGGGTGATGAGTATCGGCGGCCGTTTTACGTTCAACGATGCCGGCGACGTGCCGAACACGCAGATTATGTATTATGACTACGCGTCGGCTCCGATCCTGTACGAGGTCCACAACCTGCGGGCCGGTAAGGACACCGAGAAGATGCCCTCGTTCCGCGGCCACGGCGTGGATACGTGCGTGCAATGCGAAGGCGGCTACGTCATGATGCACTCCGGCCTGGTCTGCGATAACCAGGGCAAGCAGATCAAGCGGTTCAGCGGCAAAGAGGATCCCTTCGGCAACTTCATTGCAGCCCTGCGGAGCGGCAAACGCGAGGACTTGAACGCCGAAGTGCTGGAGGGCCATCTGTCCACCAACATTTGCCACGCGGGCAATATCTCCTACCGCCTGGGCCAGCGGGCGTCCGCAGCCGACATCCGGGCGCAGATCGGCGACCTGCCCGTGTTCCAGGAGATGGTCGATCGCTACCTGGAGCACCTCAAGGCCCACGACATCGATCCGGGCGAATCAACTCTCGGGCCGTGGCTGACGTGCGACACGGAACACGAGTGCTTCAAGGACAACGCGCGGGCCAACGAGTTGGTGAAAGGATTCTACCGCAAACCGTTTGAGGTCCCGGAGGTCACGCTGTAACTCATAGCCGCCACGGGGCGCGATAAGCCGCGTGCAGCAGACGATTGGCTTCGTCGTCGCCGGCGAATTGTTCGGCGGCGGGATCCCAGTGCAGCTTGCGGCCCAGCTGGTACGCAAGATTGCCCAGATGGCTCCAGCACGTCACGCGGTGGCCGATTTCGACGTCCATCACGGGCCGCCGGCGCGCGGCGATGCATTCCAGCCAATTGCCGGAATGACTGTCGCTCCGTTCCAGGTGCAATTCGTCAGCCCGGGTCGACGACAGATCCGCTTGGCCCTGTGTGACCTGAAAGTCCCAGAAGCCGCTCAACGTCGCTTGACTGCCGACAAATTCCAGGTTCAGTTTGGCGCCGGCCGACTGTTCCCAAACCACCGTGAACTGGGGGTCGGCGAATTCGTATTGCACGCGCAGATCGACGGGCACGTCGTACAGGTTATTGCGCTCGTCGCGCCCGGTGGCTTCGATGGTCACCGGACCCGTCTGGTCCGCGCCCATCGCCCACGAGACGACGCTGAACATGTGAACGCCATTGTCCGCCAGAGCACCGCCGCCGTAGTCCATGAAATAGCGGTACGTGAAATGGCATCGCGCCGGATGGTAAGCCGCCCAAGGAGCCGGACCCAGCCAGAGGTCCCAATCGAGGTTGGCTGGCGGCTGGCGTCCCGGCTCGCAAGGATGCGTCGGATTGCTGGGATGCGTTAGCCGCACGGTGCGCACCTGGCCCAGCCGGCCGTTGCGGACCCATTCGCAGGCTTCCCGTGAACGGGCAATCGAACGGTACTGGGTGCCCATCTGGACGACGCGGTCATAGCGCCGCGCGGCCTCGACCATCGTTCGGCCTTCTTCGATGTTGCGGCACAGCGGCTTTTCGCAGTACACGTCCTTGCCGGCTTGGCACGCCATCACCGTGATTGCGGCGTGCCAGTGATCGGGCGTGGCGATCAGGACCGCATCGATGTCCGGTCGGTCCAGGATGCGGCGGAAGTCCTGATACGTGTCGCAATCGCCGATCCGATTCTTGGCCGCCGCCATCCGGTCCAGGTCCACATCGCAGACGGCGGCAAGTCGGCAGCCGGGATCGTTGTGGATGCCCAGCAGACCCATGCCGCGGCCTCCACAGCCGATCAACGCTGCGACCACGCGATCGCTGGCGGGCCGAGTGTCGGCAGCCCGGGCAACTCCGTTCAAGATCAGAGGCGACGCAACTAAGCCCAACCCCGCGTTGGACAGAAACCGACGACGGCTGTGTGGACGATTCCCGGTGGTCATTGGAAGCTCCTTGGCGGCGACGGCGGACGAACAAGGTGTTCAATTGTTTGTAGGACGGATTGGCAATCCGTCCTACGTCCTGAAATTGTACAGGCCGTTCGGCGCCGGCGTTAGCACCGATCGAGAAACCGTTCGAGAAATAAGTGTCCGACTTCTCCGTGGCGTAAGCTTCCAGCTTGCGGGAGATCATGGCATCGCAAGCTGGAAGCTTACGCCACTTGTTTCTCGAACGGTCCTTAGCCGCCGCGGCCGGGCGCGGGTTGGGGCCCGCCAGGTTGGCCCGGTTGCGGTCCGCCGGGCGGCTGGTTGGCGGCGTGGCCCTGGCCGGGCTGGACGATCTTTTCGCCCAACATGTCGGCCAGCACTTTGCGGACGTGCTCGGCGTTCACATTGCCCTTGAGCGTAACGACCTCCACTTGGGACACCGGCTTGGCCGCTTCGTCCAACGCCTCGATCATCTTGCTGACGTTTTCCATCAGCGTTTGGCCTTCGGTGGAAACCAGCAGCGTGTTGGAGATGGCATCGACGCCGATAGATAGTTTTCCCTTGAACGAGACCTGCGACCGGCGATCCGGTTCGCCGCCGCCGGACTCTCCGAAAATGTAGGTCGTCTGGTTGCTGGGCCGCTTGTCGTCGCGGCCCTTTTGCAGGGCTTTGTCGTTCGAACTCAGCAAGTCCAGGTAGACTTCCTTGACCGTCTCGGCGACCGTCTCGGCCTTCGAGTAGCGGATCGGAATGACGGAGGTCAGACGCGCCGACTGGGTATCGGACGGCGGGGGCGTGTCCCACAAGCGGACCAGTTCCTCGATCGTCTTCAGCTGTTCGGCGTTGGCCCCGACGACCAGGATCGTGTTCGTATCCAAGTCGTCGATGAATTTCAGCGGCTTGCGCTGCGACAGGCGGTAACTCTTTTCCTTTTCCTGCGGCGGTGCGTAATCGAAATAGTAGTAGTTCCGCCGTTTGTTCTTGTCGTCCGGCTCCTCCTTGAAATAGTCCTGCAAGTTCAGCTTGACCCACAGCGACGAGGCGTACTTTAACGGGAATACCTTAAAGTCCTTGCGTTGGGGAGCCAGCTGTGACAGAAGCTCTTCCAGCAAGTCGAGCGCTGCCGTGTCCTGGGACGAGATCACCAGCCGCCCATCGGGGCCGACGGAAACCTGCACCGGAGGCGCCGTTCCGGCCTGGGCGTCCTTGGGCTCGGGGCCTGCTTTCGCCGCGGTCTTGCCTTCGGGTGGAAGCCCCGGCACCCCAGGCAGGTTCGAGGGCTCTGCGGGCGCGTCCGTCGGGCGTTCCTCGGCCGCCGCTTCGGCCGAACTCAGTTGCGCGAACCGGACCAACGCTTCCCGCGGCTGCGCCGGATGCGAGTCGGCTTCGACGGAGTCCCGCGCAGGCGGCGTTTTCGGTTCCGCGGGCGGCGTCTTGCGGCTTTCCGCGTCCGGGACGGCGGCAGGTTTCGAGTCGTCATGCGGCGGTTCGCTCTCGCCCGGTTCCGCCTCGGAGCGAGCCGGCTTCGGCAACGCCTCGGGCGGCGGCAGGACGATCGGGTTGGGGGCCAGCGACGGCCAGGCCCGGCGAATCTGCTCCAGCAGTTGCGGCGTGGCTTCGCCCGCCTCGGCGTCGATCACGCGGACCCGATCCGGATTGCCGCCCTCGGCAGGGATCTCGCCGAGTTTAACCAGCAGCTTGCGGACTTCCTCCATTTCGATGTCGTTGGCCCATAGCAGGAGCCGATTGCCCTCGATATCTGCGTCGACGCGGAACTTGCTTGAGCCCTCGTCTTCGGACGAACGGCGGCGATCGTCAAAGAAGCTGAAATACCGCGGCCGTTCCTCCTTCTTTTCCTCCTGCCCCATCATGAACGTGATCGTGCCCGCGACGTAATCGGCCTCCAGCCGCCGTAAGCGGATCACCTCGAATTGCCGGCCGCTGCCGTCGAGTTTTTCGACCAGCGTGCGGATCGTCATGTGGTCCGTGAGCGGTGCATAGGCGATGATCGCTTTGTTCTTGCGATCCGCTTCCAGACGGGTCGTCGGGTCCAAATCGCCGCTATCTTGCAGCGTTTTGATCAACGTTTCCGGATCGATCGCGGCCAACCGGTAGATCTGCATCCGGTTCACGTTCAACAGCAGCGACTGGTTGCGGTCCAGCGGCACGTCGATCACTTCGACGGCTTTAGCGATCACTGCCATCTTGTCCGGCGGTGCATTGGCCAGAATGCTGTTGCGGCGCGGATTGACGACCAAGTTCACGTCTTCTTGACCCTTCGCGCCGGGCGGGCTGGGGCGGCCGCCGCGCTGCTGCTGTTGCTGCATCTGGGCCATCATTTGCTGTTGCTGTTGCTGCATCATCTCCATCTGTTGCGGCGACATCGGCATTTGGGGACCGCGGGACTTGGCATCGATTCCCAGCAACCCCTTGAGCTGTTCGCTGACGTCGGTCGCGCGGGCGTATTTCAAGACGAATTCCCGCACCAGCCGTTCCCGGGTGCTGGCCGATTGTTCGCGGGTCAGCACCGCGTACAGTTCCTGCAGATTCGCGGCCGCGTCCAGAGCTTCCAAGCGGTTGGTAGTCTTGAGCGCCGTCAGCTTGCCGTTGGGGCTGAGCATGGGCTTGAGTTCTTCCACCGCCGTTTCGGCGATCATCCAATCCAGCGGGAACGAGACCTTGACGTACTCGTGAGGCAAACGAGTGGCTAACTCCTCGGGCTCCACCCGCGGCACCAGGCCGGCGTTGATGTTCTCCGTTTTCGCGACCGTCAGGACTTCGTTCACCACCAACAGTGTGTAGCCGCGGGCCAACAGATGGCGATTGATCAGATCGCGGGCCTCCTGAACGGTGTAGCTGCGTTGCGTGATGAGATTGAGAAAATCGCCGGGCAACTCTTGCCAGTCGAGGCTCAACCCGGAGACGGTGGCCAGCCAATCCAGGACGTCCGGCCAGGCTTGTCCGCGGAAATTGAACCGCACGCGTCCGTCGGCATCGGGGCGGATGTCCAATTCCGTGGGATCCGCGGCTGCCGGAGGCGTCATGGGCCGTTTGACGGTCGCGGGCTTTTCATCCTTCTTTTCTTCTTTCTTCTCCCCCGGCGGGGTTTCCTTGCCGTCCCCTTCCTTCTTCTCTTCGGGCTTGGCGCCCGGCGGCAACACCGGTTTCACCCCCGGCGGAAGCGGCCCGTCCATCTTGATCACTTGCGGAGCCCCGCCGGGAGTCTGAATGACGACCTCCCCGCCGGACGCGGGAGCGGAAACGGCAACTTGCGCATAACCGAACCCGCTCCACAGCATCGACGCGACGCTGAAAACCGCGAAAAACAGCCTACAGCCTCGGCGGATCGTCATAAAGTCGTCTATTCGGCGGAATTAAGAGAGAGGCGGATCAGGGGACGCGTCACCCTTATATTATCGCTCGGCGAGAGAAGTTCGCAACCGATTGGGCAGCGCCTTTTGAAATGATTTGCAGGCCAAGATCACCCGGCAGCCTGCCTGCGGAGTACGTGTTGAACGTTTGCTCCGCGTTCGCGCAGAAATAATCCGTGCAATTTTCCAATGTAGGACGGATTGGCAATCCGTCCTACGAGAGTTGAACCCCGTATTTCTGCGCGGACGCTCAGCAAGAATCGCGGCCGAGATCATCGGCGAGCACTGCCACCAGATCGTCGTCGATACCCTGTTCCCATGTCTCCAGCGCCGCATCCAACGCTGCGCTTTGCGGGCTGGCCATCGATCCGGTCGCCCAACTTGGTCTTGCCGACGGGTGCGAATCAGCGGCGAGCCTGCTCAGTGCCGAAGTGGATACCTGCCCCGGAGGTGTAGCGGCGGTCGGACGCGAAACGGGTTCGCCAGCGACCTGCCGACCCGTAGCGAATGCGAGAACGAATTGCATGTTGACGGACCCAGACAATGTGCCTTCGTAGTGGCCGATGGAGGGCGCAGCGTCCGGTGCAGTCGCGGCACGCAAGGCACTCTCACCTTCCCCGCTGCCGCCGCTGCCGTGGCTGTTGATGTAGTTGATCACCTGCAGTACGTCGCTTGGCGTGCATAAGCCATCGTCGTTCACGTCGTAGTAGGGTGGCGGCGAGGCGGGCAGAGGCGGTAACGACGGATCGTTAGAATGCGCGTTGATATAGTTGATGATCACCAACACGTCAGCCGCATCAATCCTGCCGCTGTTGTCTGTGTCGAACGGGGTCCGCGGATTGCACCAACCCACGTCGTTATCGATCGTCGTAACCATCACCGCCTGGTCCGCCAGTGCGTCCCAGGCGTCGTCCGAACTGGCGTCGTGTACCGAGACCGTGACCGTGCTCGTCACCGCACCATCCACCGTCACGTCGTCCCCCGCCGTAACCGTCACCGGCTGGGCCACGTTCCAGTTGGCCGAGGTGAATGTCAGCAAGGCCGGCGACACCGTGGCCTCGCTCAAATCGCCAGCCACCACGGTGAACACCACGTCCGTCAGCGGCTGCCTCGTCAGCACCACCGTGAACGTGTCCGCCGTGCTCGGCTCCGTGACGGTGACCGCCGTCTTGCTCAGCGTAAAGCCCGCGGAGCCGCCGTCGTCGTCGTTGGTCGTGACCGTCACCGTCTTGTCCGCCAGCGCATCCCAGGCGTTGTCCGAACTGGCGTCGTGTACCGAGACGGTGACCGTGCTCGTCACCGCACCGTCCACCGTCACGTCGTCCGCCGCCGTGACCGTCACCGGCTGGGCCACGTTCCAGTTGGCCGAAGTGAATGTCAGCAAGGCCGGCGACACCGTGGCCTCGCTCAAATCGCCAGCCACCACGGTGAACACCACGTCCGTCAGCGGCTGCCTCGTCAGCACCACCGTGAACGTGTCCGCCGTGTTCGGCTCCGTGACCGTCACCGCCGCCTTGCTCAGCGTAAAGCCCGGCCCGTCGTCGTCGTTGGTCGTGACCGTCACCGTCTCGTCCGCCAGCGCATCCCAGGCGTTGTCCGAACTGGCGTCGTGTACCGAGACCGTGACCGTGCTCGTCACCGCACCATCCACCGTCATGTCATCCGCCGCCGTGACCGTCACCAGCTGGGCCACGTTCCAGTTGGCCGAGGTGAACGTCAGCAAGGTCGGCGACACCGTTGCCTCGTTCACATCGCTGCCGACCAGGGTGAACACCACGTCCGTCAGCGGCTGCTTCGTCAGTACCACCGTGAATGTGTCCGCTGTGCTCGGTTCCGTGACCGTGAGTGCCGTCTTGCTGAGCGTGAACCCCGGCCCGTCGTCGTCGTTGGTCGTGACCGTCACCGTCTCGTCCGCCAGCGCATCCCAGGCGTTGTCCGAACTGGCGTCGTGTACCGAGACCGTGACCGTGCTCGTCACCGCCCCATCAAGGGTCACGTCGTCCGCCGCGGTCACCGTCACCGGCCGGGCCACGTTCCAGTTCGCCGAGGTGAACGTCAGCAAGGCCGGCGACACCATGGCCTCGCTCAAATCCCTGGCCACCACCGTGAACACCACATCCGTCAGCGGCTGCTTCGTCAGCACCACCGTGAACGTGTCCGCTGTGCTCGGTTCCGTGACCGTCACCGCCGTCTTGCTCAGCGTAAAGCCCGGCCCGTCGTCGTCGTTGGTCGTGACCGTCACCGTCTCGTCCGCCAGCGCATCCCAGGCGTTGTCCGAACTGGCGTCGTGTACCGAGACCGTGACCGTGCTCGTCACCGCCCCATCAAGGGTCACGTCGTCCGCCGCGGTCACCGTCACCGGCCGGGCCACGTTCCAGTTCGCCGAGGTGAACGTCAGCAAGGCCGGCGACACCGTGGCCTCGCTCAGGTCGCTGCCGACCAGCGTGAACACCACCTCCGTCAGCGGCTGCCTCGTCAGCACCACCGTGAACGTGTCCGCCGTGCTCGGCTCCGTGACCGTCATCGCCGTCTTGTTCAGCATGAACCCCGGCACGTCGTCGTCGTTGGTCGTGACCGACACCGTCTGGTCCGCCAGCGCATCCCAGGCGTTGTCCGAACTGGCGTCGTGTACCGAGACCGTGACCGTGCTCGTCACCGCACCATCCACCGTCATGTCATCCGCCGCCGTGACCGTCACCAGCTGGGCCACGTTCCAGTTGGCCGAGGTGAACGTCAGCAAGGTCGGCGACACCGTTGCCTCGTTCACATCGCTGCCGACCAGGGTGAACACCACGTCCGTCAGCGGCTGCTTCGTCAGTACCACCGTGAATGTGTCCGCTGTGCTCGGTTCCGTGACCGTGAGTGCCGTCTTGCTGAGCGTGAACCCCGGCCCGTCGTCGTCGTTGGTCGTGACCGTCACCGTCTCGTCCGCCAGCGCATCCCAGGCGTTGTCCGAACTGGCGTCG
>CAZXYZ010000051.1:0-73302 GCA_964645045.1 uncultured Pirellulaceae bacterium
TCGTGAAGGCCCACACCAAGCCCTCAACTACGTCCCTCTATCTTCCTAATCACCGCGCTCGGCGAATCGGGGCGGAAAAAAATGAAAAAATGGGAAAAAAGGTGGAAACAAGACAAGAAGGCGTTCTTTCGCTCTCCGCCGTGGCTGGGAACATGTCGAATCGCCCAAGCCCGTTTTGATACGTGGCATCTTGCCTTTTTCGCGAAGTGAAAAGCGATCGGAAAATGCCTTTCACCCACAGGACTAGACCTAAGCAGGGAAACGTGGTAAACGATGACCTCGCTGCTCGAGGACACCCCAGGTCCCGCTGGAGAGCACCGCAACCCGCGACGTCTGGCACTCCGCTCTCGACTCGTCGCCCCCTCTCTCGCTGCCGCCGCCGTTTGCGTTAGAATGCCCCGATGATTTCCCGACGTTCCTTGCGGTTGCCGATCATCCTGGCCATCGTGATGATCACGCTGTTGGTGGTCCTCACCGTCGGTTGGGTTGTCCTCGCCGCGTTCGGCGCGCTTCGGGCCGGCCGCTTTGCGGGCTGGTATTGGCTCCTGTTGACCGTGGGCACCACCTTTATCGTGATGCTTCTGGTCGGGGTCATTCTGTACTTGGTGCTGTCGGTCAAGGCGATCAACCTGACCCGGCGGCAGTCCAACTTTATCGACAGCGTCACGCACGAGTTGAAGACCCCTATCTCGTCGATGAAGCTGTACCTGCAGACGCTCACTCGCCGCCAGATCAGCGACGCCGAACGGTCGGAATTTTACCGAATGATGCTGGACGACGTGGAACGGCTGGACCGCTTGATCAACCAGGTGCTGGACGCCGGGCGATTGGAATCCGGGCGCATCGGCGGGAACGTCGAGAACGTGGACGTCCCCCAGCTCCTGCGGCAGTGCGCCGAAACGGTTTGCACCAACTATCGTGTCCCGCTGGAGGTGATCCACTTCGACCTTCAGGCGTGTCATGTGCGAGCCCGGTCGGGCGATCTGACGCTGATTTTCCGCAACCTGTTGGACAACGCGGTCAAGTATGCGGGGGTCGTTCCCGACGTGGCCGTGACGGCGAACGTCGTTGCGGCCGGAACGGTCATCGTCCGGGTCGCGGACAACGGGCGGGGGATTCCGCCGCGGCTGAGGGACAAAGTGTTCGGACGCTTCGTCCGGCTGGGGACCGAATTGGAGCGCGACAAGCCCGGCACCGGGCTGGGCTTGCATATCGCCCAGACCCTGGTCCGCCAGCTGCGAGGACGGATTCGCATCCGCAGCCGTGAACCGGGGCCGGGCACCGTGTTCGAGGTCGAACTGCCGGCGGGCAGCGGCCCGACCGGCGGCAAGGAGACGAGCGCATGCACGTAGCCTCGCTTCTCCGAGACGCAGGTCCCCGTGGGATAGGCTTCCAGCCTGTCAGGATTGCCCAGTTACAAGCGCCTATTCTGCGCCGTCTTCTCATTCGACAGGCTGGAAGCCTATCCCACGATTAAATCAACAGCCCGCACGTGAGGTGGGTAGATTATTCCTGTCCGCTTGCCCGAATGCTTCGAGGAACCCATGACCGGTCAGCAACAGCCCCACATCCTGATCGTTGAGGACGAGTTGCACTTGGCTACCGGCATCCAGTTCAACCTGGTAGCCGAAGGCTATCGCGTCACGGCCGTCGGCGACGGACCGTCGGCCCTGCGGGCGTTGGACGAGAACCCGGACATCGATCTGATGGTCCTGGATCTGATGTTGCCCGGCATGAGCGGCTATGCGGTGTGCGAAGCCGTGCGGGCCAAGGACGTCGGTTTGCCGGTCTTGATCCTCAGTGCGCGGACCTTGAGCGAAGACCGCACGCGCGGCTTTGATGTGGGCGCCAACCAGTACCTGACCAAACCGTTCGACCTGGACGAGTTCCTCAGCCGCATCCGCAATCTGCTCACGTATCACAGCCGGACTCAGCGGATCCCGCCGGCGCGCGGGCGGACGTTTGCCTTCGGCGACGTGCGTGTGGATTTCGAGACGTTCGAGGTCACGGTCTCGGGCGAGCCCGTCCGGCTCACGCAGTTGGAAATGACGTTGCTGCGCTACTTTGTCGAGAACGAAGGCCGCGTGATCCCGCGGGCGGAATTGCTGGAAAAAGTCTGGGGGATGCCGGGCAACTTGAGCACCCGCGCCCCCGACCAGTTCATCCGCCGCCTGCGCAAGGCGCTCGAACCCGATCCGGCGCACCCCCGGCACTTTCTCACGATCCGCGACGCCGGCTACCGCTTCCTTGCCCGGCCGGATGATGCTTCCGCGGGCGAGAAACCCTAAGCACCGTTCGAGAAACAAGTGGCGTAAGCTTCCAGCTTGCGATGCCATGATCTCGCGCAAGCTGGAAGCTTACGCCACGGAGAAACCAGACAGTTATTTCTCGAACGGTGCTAAGACGATTCTAGCCGCCTGGCCTGCGACGCGTTAGAATGGCGGACCAGACGAAAATTTTTGTAGCCCGCATGGCCCGGAAAGGATGGGGAAACCCGATGACCGAAGAACCGTTGATTGCCGTATTTGTCGATTTTGAAAACTTGGCCCTGGGGGTGCGCGACATGAAAGCCGGGCGGTTCCAGATCCAGCTGGTTCTGAAACGCTTGCTGGAAAAGGGACGCCTGGTCTTCAAACGCGCCTACTGCGATTGGAGAAACTACGAGGATTCGGTGCGCGAGTTCCACGCTCAAGGCGTAGAACTGATCGACATTCCCCAAACCAGGATGAGTGGCAAGAACAGCGCCGACATTCGGATGGTCGTGGATGCCATGGACCTGTGCTACTCGAAGCAGCACATCGACACCTTTGCCCTGCTGTCCGGCGACAGCGACTTTTCGCCGCTGGTCTCGAAGCTCAAAGAGAATCACCGGCGCGTGATCGGTTGCGGCGTGAAGAGTTCGACATCGGACCTGCTGATCGCCAACTGCGACGAATTCATCTACTACGACGACCTGGTGCGGACGGCAAAGAAGACCCCGCGCGTCACGAAGAAGGAAAGAACCGAGGGCGGCAAGACCGAGGAGGACAAGCGGCAGGAGGCGTTTGACCGGGTCCTGGAGGTCGTACACTCCGTGGAACAAGACTACGACCCGTTGTGGGGCTCGATGCTCAAGCAGGCGATTCGCCGGGTTCATCCCGGCTTTAACGAAGGCTACTACGGCTACCGGAGTTTTTCCGACCTGCTGGAGGAAATCAAGGACAAGGGGCTGATCGAACTGGACTACGACGATAGCCGCGGCAACTACAAAGTCCGGCGGCGGCGCGGTTGAAAACTGCGGATGGGAGAGCAACGCTGATGAAGCTGGTCATCCTCGACGCTTATACCACGAATCCCGGCGATTTGAGTTGGGACGAGCTCCGGGCGCTGGCCGACTGCGACGTCTACGACCGCAGTTCGCCGGAGCAGGTCGTGCCTCGCGCCGCCGACGCGGAAATGGTGCTGACGAACAAGACGCTCGTAGACCGCGCGGTCATCGACGCGCTGCCCAAGCTGCAATACATCGGCGTGTTGGCCACGGGCTACAACATCGTGGACGTGCAAGCGGCTCGGCAGCGCGGCATCCCCGTCTGCAACGTGCCTGAATACGGCACGCCCAACGTAGCGCAAGCCACGTTCGCCTTGCTGCTCGAATTGACCAATCGCGTGGGACACCACGCCCAGACGGTCCGCGACGGCCGCTGGTGCTCGTCGCCGGACTTTTGCTACTGGGATTTCCCACAGGTCGAACTGTCCGGGCTGACGCTGGGCATCGTTGGCTTGGGACGAATCGGACAAGCCGTGGCGCGGATTGCAGCCGCATTCGGCATGCAGGTGTTGGCCTTCGACCAGTTTCCGCCCACGACGGCTGCCGACGGCGTTCGTTTCGCCGACTTGGACACGGTCTTCCGGGACAGCGACGCCGTGACCCTGCATTGCCCCTTGACCGCCGACAACCGCGAACTGGTCAACGCGGCTCGCCTGGCGGTCATGAAGCCGACCGCCTATCTCGTGAACACCGCGCGGGGCGGTTTGGTGAATGACGCCGATTTGGCTCAAGCGTTGAACGCCGGCCGGTTGGCCGGCGCGGGGCTGGATGTGCTGTCCATCGAGCCGCCCGTGCCGGACAACCCGCTGCTGGCGGCCAAGAACTGCCTCGTCACGCCGCATATCGCCTGGGCGACGCAAGCGGCCCGCGGGCGGTTGATCCGGACGACCGTCGAAAATGTCCGCGCGTTCCTCCAAGGCCGGCCGATCCACGTCGTGAACCGGTGAGCCCAAAAAAACTGGGCCGGCGGTCGTCGATTTTTCCGCAAGACGGCGTTATACTCACGGCTGCATCGCGGATTGCGTTCCTTTTGCGGGTCGAGGTTGCGTGCCATGCCGGTTCACGACTGGACGAGAGTCAGTGCGGGGACGTTTCACGATTTTCATCAGGCGTGGATTGTGGCGATTCGAGATGCGTTGAACGACGGCCTATTGCCCGAAGGTTACTACGCCATGGCCGAGCAGGTGGCCGGCCGCCCGCATCCCGATGTCTTGGCGCTCGAGGAATTTGCAGGCTCCGACGGCTGGCCCGAACGCGATGACGGCCCCGGCGGCGGGGTAGCGGTTGCGGAGCATCCGCCCAAGGTCCGTTACACCTTGGAAGCCGAAGCGACGATTTACGCTGCCAAGGCGGATCGAGTTGCCATTTACCATACTTCGGGAGACCGCGTAGTTGCCTTTCTGGAAATCGTCTCGCCGGGAAACAAGCTCAGTCAGCTCACCGTCCGGCAATTGTTGGACAAGTTGTCCAACGCCCTGGAGCAAAGCCGGCATCTGTTGGTGATCGACTTGCACCCACCCGGCCGCCACGACCCGGATGGTCTGCACGCCGCTTTTTGGGGCACCACGCCGGGCGTGACCTCGGACCAACCGCTGAGTGTCGCGGCTTACCGGGCGGATACGTGTCCCACGGCCTATTTCGAACCCCTCGCGGCGGGCGATATCCTTCCCGACATGCCCCTGTTCTTGACGCCCGACCGTTATGTCAACGTGCCGCTCGAAGCAACCTACCAGGCCGCGTGGCGCGGCGTTCCCCAACGCTGGAAACGCGTGATCGTCGGGTCGGAATCGTGAGGCAGTCGGCGGCATTTGGCGGAGAAAGCCGGCGCGAATCGCAGTTGCTACGTCGCGGGAACGATTGCCCCCAGGAGCCTGTGATCTTGTTTGGGATCGGTCAGCCAGCAGACTGGCAACCGCCGGAGCCAACGTTCATCGGCTGGAGCCAACCACTAGAAATCTGAGGGTGGTGCTCCCGGACTACTTGGGACGAATGCAGTCGTCCGTGATCAGGGCCGACGGGTCGGGGTAGTCGGGCGGCCAGCCTGGCGCCGTCACCACCGCCTCGCCGGCATCGAGTTGGTGGGCCACCTGGAGATTGAGACCGAGCAGTTGGGCGAGCAGGTCCCGCTTGGCGGAAAATCCATAGGCGCCGAGCACGGCGGCATCCAACGCGGCATGGGCATCCTTGAGCGGGTTCTTGCCGGGCAATTCCAGCGTGCGATACACGGCCCGCAACCCGCCTTTGATCTTTTCCAACGCCTCGCTGCGCACGCGCCGCACTTCGCGTCCCGCTTGGGCGACGGAATCGATTTGCTCCACCGTCGGCGACTGCGGCCAGGGAAATGTGTCGAAGACCGATTCGGGAGTATAGCGAAAATCGGATTTTAGCTTCGAGCATTTTGCCACGAACCACTGCCAGTGGGCGTTGGACTGGAGGATGCCGAAGCTGTAATCGTCAGCGAACGCAAAGGCTTCCAGCGTATGATCGGGCCGAATGCTGGGATCCACGAAGCAGAAGATCGGACGCTTCGTGACTTCGGCGCAAGCCAAAAACCGCGAAAGTTGGCCGATCGCGTCAATCATCTCCTTGCGGCAACGGAAGTGTTGCCACCAACTCCGCAACCAAGTCTGATCCTGGCCGGTAGATTCCCCGCTCCTGTCGCGTTCGCGCTCGGCGTATTCGGTGATATGAGGCAGGACGGTCTTTTCAATGCGCCGAAATGGCGCCTCGAAATGCTTCGCGTCAAACAGGTCCATTTTTTGGAAGTCGATGACCCACCGGAGCGGTGCCACATGCGTGATCATCTCGCGACCGATCAGGTAGGGATGGACGACTTGACGATTGGCGGCGTCCTCGTCGATCATGCGGCTCGCTTCTTCAGGGGTCAGCACGAATCCCTGATGGCGAGGAAACTGTCCGTTGAAGATGCGCTGGGGGCTCGTGTTACATTCCAAGACAGAGGCTCCGCTTACGTCCGTCTTGTCGGAAAGTGCCGAGTTGATGTGCGGCCCGTCCCGGAACGCGAGTTCGTACTCTTTGGTTAACGGTCCACTGCCTCGCTTCCGGATCTTCTGCTTGCCCGGCATCACGTCCGCCTTGAACCACAACCGCCGCTTTTCTGGAATCAACAACTGTTTGCGGACAACTTCCCGTTCGCGTTCCGTCAGCCGCCCTTCCCGTTTCGCATGCTTGACCCAGTTCGCGATCGAGACGTGGACGTTGGCCTCGCCGGACCAGGGCTGGTTGTCGACCGCTTCCACAATGGTGCCGCCGGCGGCAATGTAGTCCAGGCCGCCGACGCGCGATTGATTGTTGCGGATGTTCTGCGTGCCGACCAAGCCGGCTCGTCCAGCGACCGGATCGTCGGCCGTACACTCCGGCAGATGAACATGCGTTTTGCGGAACCACAGGACGCAGTAGTCCGCCATCCCGGGCACATCGGGATAGGCTTGGCGAATGGCATTGACGTATTCCGGCCCCAAGTCGGGGCGCAGCTTCTTGGCGCCGTTGAAGGGCGGGTTGCCAATGATCACGTCGGCTTTCGGCCAAGCCACCGGCACAGGCTTGCCATTCTCCAGAATCGGGCGGCGCCAATTCTGCCGATCTCCGGTCAGCCCCATCGCCTCGGATCGAATCAGCGCGTCGCCAGCGATAAAGTTGCTGTCGAGATTATCCAACGGCAGCATGCGTTCATTCATGTGCAATTCGTCGATGGCCAGCTTGCGGGCGATCATCATCGTCACTTTGGCCAATTCGATCCCCAACGGGTTGATGTCGATGCCGTAGAACTGGTTCGCGGTGACAAATCCGATCAGCTTCTGCACCTCGCCTCGGCGCGTGGTCAGTTCCTCGATCCGTTCAAAGATTCGTGCCTCCAGCCGTTTCATCTCGCGGTAGGCGATGTACAGAAAATTACCGCTGCCGCATGCCGGATCGAGCACCGTGAATTCCGTCAGCCGTTTGCGGAGTTCCAACAAGCGTTTGATCGAGCGGGCCTCGTCGATCCGTTCTCGCCAGGGCTCGACGATCGACGGGCCAACAATCTTCATGATATCGACCGGATGCGTGAAATGGGCACCGTAGGCCCGGCGTTCAACCTGGTCGACAGAATGCTCGAACAACGTCCCGAAGATTTCCGGTCGCACCTTGGACCAATCCGACTTGGCGGCCTGTTTGAGCTGATTGAGTTCGTCGTCGTACAGTTCGATCCGCGCGGGTGTGGCGAACAGGCCGCCGTCGAAATAACCCACGCCCTTGAATCGTCCGCCCGCGGTCCGGCCAGGCGTGTTCATCGCGACAAACAGCCCACCAAGCAGATCGTAGCTGTCCGCGGGCGACTTGCATTCGTCCAGCAAGCTGGCGACGAGGTACGGCTCCAGGAGTCCGATGTCCTGCGAAAACATGGCGACCAGAATCTGCAGCGTGAAACGCTGTGCGAGACTACGGTCGACGCCGCGAGTCACCAACTTGTTGAAGCAAGTGGCCAGGCGGTCAGCTGCGTCGCGCGTGACCGCTTCGTGATCGTTCCCAAACACGGGCTTCTCCGGCGTGGGAAACAAAAACGCCAGCGCACCGTAGTGTTGGGGCAGATCTGCAAGCTTCAATCGCTCGACCGGCGAGTCCATTTGCGTCTCGAAGTCGTAGACCCAGAACTCGTCGAAATTGCACAGCACCACATAGCGCGGCCGACCGGGAACCAGACGGACCCAGTAGTCGAAAGCCTGCCGGTAGTGCTTCGAAAGGTCCTGGCCGCGTTTCTTCATCTCGATCAAGACGACGGGTTTCCACACCAGGTCCGCGAACGCGGTCCCTTTGGCGTCAGGCTTCTTGATGCGCATTTCAAGCGTTGCCCCGGCTTCCTTCAATCCCTTGTGGCCGAACGCTTGAAAGAAATGGTCAAGAAAGATCTGCGCCTCTCCCTTTTCATCCCCCTTGACGTGCTGGACGGTCCAGGCAACGAATTCCGCGAGGCGCTGCTTCCTATGTTCCAACATCCCTTTTTCCCGCGCAGGTTTGATGATCGGTGGCACGTGTGACGGCCCGGGAATCGTGTTTCGGCGAGTCCGTCGCCTGCCAGACGGGTCGTGTCACGGAAATTACGTTTTCCCCTCAGGAACGCCCCCAAACGACCTGGACTACAATTCAGAATCCCTCAAGAGGTTACGCGAATTGCGTACGGCAGGCAAGAAGGCCACTGGGCGGATATGTCCGGCGGATGGGAGAAAACACCGACGAGAAAGCCCGTCGGAGAACTGTCCCCGGGGTCAACGGCACCGTCGTCTTCAAGGGGCAAGCGGGCGAGGCGTACGATCCGCTTGAAGTGACAGCTCCAACTCCAGATCTTCCAGTCACGGATTCCCGGCGGCGCCTGTCGGGTCGAAAAAGGCGAGCAGGATTTTCGATAGGATCTGCTCGCCGAATTCGTTGGCGTGAACGCGGTCGCGGTAGAAAATGTGCGGGTGGACCTTGGCCGAATTCAGGTATTCGGCCCACGGCGCAGTCATGTCGACAAACGCGCACCGCTCGTCGGCGGCCAGTTGCCGCATTTTTTCGCCATACGCGCCGGTGCCGGAGTGCGGCGCCTTGGCCAGGTCGGCGGCGTCGCGCGGGTCGGCATTGCTGCCGAAGGCGCCCGTGGCCAGCAGGATCTCCACCTCCGGCAAGCCGGCGCGCAGTTGACGAATGCAGTCGCGGATGGCCTCGATGTCGCGCTGGCTGATCCCGCCGATGAACACGAGATCGGGCTTGCGCGGCACGATGTTCTTCGCAACGCGGCCTTCGTCTTTATAGTGTTGGCAGCCTCCGCCGCCGCGCACGTAGACCGTGCCGCGGATCTTCGCCTGCGGGTACACCGCGCCCAGTTTTGCCAGCCAACCGGAGCGCATCGTGTCGGCGACGATGCTGTCGCCGAAAGCCAGCACGTGCAGGTCGCCGCCTGCGGTCAGGATCCGCCGGGTGCGAGGCAGGTACTTCCAGTCCGGCGGTGGCGGCGTGAATTCGCCCTTGACCATCTCCGCCTGGATTTTCGCAATTTGTTCGAGCGACCGCTGCGGCGTCCCGAAAATCGAGTAGTCCGGCTCCGGCGATTCGTGCCAGGTCTTGACGTCCGGCGGATATTTCGACGGCAGCGCGCCCTTGTCGGGAAATTTGACCGGCGAGTCCTGCATCATGTCGGCCAGCGAAACGGCCGCCGCAAAGGCCACGCAACAGAGAATCGCCGCGCCACGGATCAGGGAATGCTTCTGCATGGTTTTCCTCCTTCTGCAAAGCCCGCACTATAACAGGATTGCGTCCGCGTTCCTACTATGCGTCCAGACGCGGAGCGGCGCGGAAGGCGAGGGCTTGCTCGCACCAGGCGGCGACCGACAACAAGCGTTGTTCTTGATGGGGCGGGGCGATCAGTTGCAGGCCACAGGGAAGGCCCTCGGAAGTCAGGCCGCACGGGATCGTGACCGTCGGCAGGCCGGCGTGGCTCCAGGGGGAATTGAAGCTGGGGGCGCCGGTGGAATCCAGGCCGGCCGGCGCCGCCGTGGGCGTCGCCGGTGTAACCGCAATCACGTCGTCGCAGATGATCGCTTGCATGTCGCGGCGGAACTGCTCGCGGTGACGCAGCGCCAAAGCGTAATCGATGGCCAGCGTCGACAAGCCGTCTTCGATCAACGCCCGCACTCGCGGACCGTACGAGGCTTGATGACTGGTGAACGTCTGGAGATGGGTCTCGGCGGCGTCCACCGCCATCAGGCAGCGATGCATAGCCAGCGTCAGGACAAAAGACTCGGGTAGGTGCAGCATCTGCAATTGAGCTCCGGCCTTGAGCAATCTGTCCGAGGCGGCCACCGTGACATCGCGAACTGCGTCGTCCGCTTGTTGCAGGAAGAACTCGCCGATGACGGAGAGGGTTGGCGGAGCGGGCAGCGGAGGCATCGCAAGCCACGGGTCGCTGGTGTCGATCATGGCAGCGGACATCGGCCACAGATCGGCGGCACTACGGGCGATGGGGCCGACGTGATCGAGCTGGCGGCTGACCGGCACCACGCCCGTTGTATCCACTCGGCCAAACGTCGGCTTCAGCCCGGCCACGCCACAATAAGCGGCGGGCCGCGTGATGGAACCGCCGGTCTGCGAACCCAAAGCCGCCATGCACATTTCCAGCGCCACGGCCGCCGCGCTGCCGCTGCTGGAACCGCCCGGCGTGTGCTCCAGGTTCCACGGGTTGCGCGTCGGCGAGGGATCAAAGCAGGCGAACTCGGTGGTGACCGTCTTGCCCAAGATGATCGCGCCGGCCGCCCGCAACCGGGCCACCACGGGAGCGTCCTGCCCGGCCACGCGGCCTTTCAACAGCGGCGATCCGGCCTCCGTCGCCATGCCTTGGACGTCGATGATGTCTTTGACCCCAAGCGGAATTCCGTGCAGCGGGCCGAGCAGGCGGCCTTGGCGCGCCAGGTCGTCCAACCGCTCGGCCTCCGCCATGGCACCCCGCTCGTCCACGCAGACCCAGGCATGCACGCGATCCTCGAAACGGCCGATCTGCTGCAGACAGTGAACCACCAACTGGCGAGGACTCAACTGGCCCTGACGGATCAGCTCAACGGCGGCCGGGATGCGGGGAAGTCCGAAGGGCATGTGACACGCGAAGGCGATTCTTGGAGTGCGGCGACTTGTCGCCGCTTTATAGCAAGCGTAGCCCCGTATCGAAAGGCGGGGTTCTGACTATCCCACTCGCTTCGGCCCATTGCCGGCTCTCTGCCAAGGCGGCAACAAGTCGCCGCACTCCAAATTGGCGGCGGCCTTGGGCCGGATCAGATGAACTCGCGCACGATCTCGGGACGCGGGGCGGGGATCACGACTTTCTCGACCAGCAATCCTTTGCGGCTGAGGACACCCGCCGCGATTTCGACGGCCTCTTCGACCGACGCCACGTCGCCGGTTAGCGAGACCCAGCCCTTGCCGCCGATGGCCATCGCCAGATGGATGCAGACCAGTTGGATCGGCGTCGCTTTGACGGCGGCATCAGCGGCTTCGATGATCGACGCCACGCTGAAGGACTCGATCACGCCCAACGCCTGCAATTCGGGCAAATGGGCCACTCCGCTGATCGCCGGGAACACGGCCGGATGCACGTTGGCGATCACGAAATGATCCACCACTGTATGAGCCCCGGCACGGACGCCCGCCTCGACGCTGGAAGTCACCGCGTCCACGTCGCCGCCGATCAGCACCATGTACTTGCCGGGGCAAATCGTGCGATTGACCAGGATCTCGACGTTGGCCGTTTTCAGCACCGTGTCGGCGATCTGGAAACCCTTGGCGATGCTCGATGTCTCGATGATCCCGATGGCCGTGCCCTGCTTCTTCATGGTATTGCCGTGTCTCTGCGAGTCTTGGGAATCGGAGTTGGCGAACGGCACACGGGAGTGTGCCTGCTACGTGGTCGCTCGTTATGCCGTGATTTCAATCGTCCGCTCGGTGACGGCCGTCACGCGTCCGTCGATGCTGGCGTGAATCGGACAGCCCAACTGACTGTCGTCGACCGTCCCGATCACGTCTCCGCGGCGAACGCGGTCTCCTTCCTTGACGATCGGCTTGGCCGGCGCACCCACGTGCGCCGCCAGCGGCAGCGTAACGGACTTCGGCTGCCAGTCGAACCGCTGGAAATGCGGCTTGCGGTCGTACGGCGTCAGGCCCAGCCGCGTGTACAGCGTCTTGATGGGGATCTCGCGTCCTTTACGGGTTGGATGCGGTTCGCGGAACAGCGTCTTTAGTTCTGCTTCGGTGCGTCCCAGGCGGTTTTCACGGAGCAAGCGCTTGGCGTCGACGCAGATGTTCTTTGGGTCCAGCGTTTCCGGGCACGCGATCAGCGAACAGATGTTGCACTCGCAGCAATACTGGGCCCACAAGCTGCCGCGTTCTTTGGCTTCTCCGGTCATCAGCAGCGTCCGCATCACGCGGTGCGGCTCGATGGGGTAGCCCAGGATGTAACGCGGGCACAGTTCGGTACACATCGAGCATTGATCGCACTGGCCGTGACCGATGCGGGTATAGGTCTCGCGGGACTGCGTCTTCCGCTGCACCAGATAGTGATCGGACGGCAGCACAATCAGGCCGCCGATATTCTTGGTGACCGGATCGGACAAATTCTGGGCCACACCGCCCATCATCAGGCCTCCGGTCAACACCACAGGATCCTTGGTCGTGCAACCGCCGGCCAGGTATTGGAGGCAATCGCCGATGCTCGTGCCGACGGGGATCACGGTCGTGACCGGTTCCTTGACCTCGCCGCAAATCGACAAGTATTTCTGCGTGACCGGTTGGCCGTCGACCGCACGGGCGATATTGACGATGGTTTCGACGTTGTCGACGACGGCCCCGACGGCCAGCGGGATGCCGCCCGGCGGAATCTGCCGCCCGGTGATCTCGTAGACCAGGATGTATTCGTCGCCGGCCGGATAGACGTCCTCGTAAACCAGCGTCTTGAAGCCTTCCGCCTCGGCCTCCTTGCAGAAACCCTCCACCACATCTTCGTTCTTGCGTTTCACGGCGATCGTGACCACCTTGGCCCCCGTCACCTCGCGCATGATCGCCAGCCCGCGGAAGAAAGCGCCGCGGTCCTGGAGCATCGTTTCCCGGTCTTTTTGCAGCAGCGGCTCGCATTCGGCGCCGTTGGCGATCACGTGCTCGACTTTCGCTTCGAGCTTCTTGTAGGTGGGGAATCCGGCACCGCCGGCCCCCACCACACCCGCCTCGCGCACGCGGCGAACGACTTGTTCGGCTGTAAGGGTCATCTTTTCTCGCGAAACGAAGGTTGTTTTCGTGCTTTCGGATTCGCCAAGCTGCGAAGCTTAGCGAAAGTCTGCCGGTATTCTAGTCGGCGGGCCGCCGGTATAAAAGGTCTGGCATTTAACGCCATAACCAATTGATCCGGCCCGGCGATCATGCTGGCAGGTCAAGAATGGTCCCCGCTCGCCTAAAACATAGCCTATGCATCGGCGACGTGACGCTTCGGCTTGCTGCTAACGGGCCGGCTTTTCGGCTTCGATCGCCGCCATTCGGGACTATAAGACACGGGTCGTCACGAACGTAAAGCCTTTGCACAACAGGGGCTACGCTACTATTCAGCGAAGCCACTCCGGCCTTTCTCTGTCGTCTGCGGCTCGTCCGTCACCTTTCCCGTCGCCCCGACTTTGCAGTACACTCGTTGTCGGTGCGTGACGTGTGACGCCCACCGTTGAAATGAACTGGATCGCGAATGAGGTAAACCGGTTATGTTTAAGGGGAACGCCATTGTCGGGCAGTCGGGCGGGCCGACGGCCGTCATCAATGCATCGCTGGCGGGAGTCATCGAGACGGCAATCCGCTCGAAAACCATCGACCGGATCTTCGGGATGCGGTTCGGAATCGAAGGCGTACTGAACGACTTTCTGCTGGACCTGGGCAGCGAATCGCCGGCCACGCTCAAAGGGCTGCGCACGACCCCCAGCAGCGCCTTAGGTTCGAGCCGCCTGAAGCTGAAAGACGAGCATTTCGAGCCGATCCTGCGGCAGCTGAAGCGGTACGATATCCGTTTCTTTTTCATGATCGGCGGCAACGACACGATGGACACGATCCACCGCGTCGTCGAGTACGCCCGCCAGCACGGTTACGAGATGCATGGCGTGGGTGTCTGCAAGACGGTCGACAACGATTTGTTCGGCGTCGATCATACGCCCGGCTTTCCCAGCGCCGCCCGCTACGTGGCCCTCAGCGTCCTGCAGGGCGGCTTGCTGGCCCGCGACATGCAACGGGTCGATCAGTTCACGATTTTTCAGACCGTGGGACGCAGCGCCGGCTGGTTGCCGGCGGCGGCGGCGTGCGCGAAACAGTCGGCGGCGGACCCGCCGCACCTGATCCTGATGCCGGAGCGGCCCTTCGACCGGGAAGCCTTCCTGGACGCCATTGCCGACACCCAGCAACGGTACGGATTCGTTTCGATCGTGTGCGGCGAAGGAATCACGAATGCGGACGGCACGCCCGTCAGCGCGTCCCAAACCAAGGATGCTTTCCATAACGTCGAATTCGGCGCCATGGGCGGCACCAGCGCGGCGATGATCCTGCACCGGATCATCAGCGACCGCTTCGGCTGGCGGGGCGAGTTCCAAGTGACCGAATCGCTGCAGATGTGCGCTGCCGATCGCGCGGTGAAACTGGATATCGAGGAAGCGTATGGCTGCGGTCGCGAGGCCGTGCGATTGGCGGAACGGGGCGTCGAAGGTGTGATGGTGACGATCGAGCGGGCCAGCAAGCCCGGTGAGGCGTATCGCAGCCGGTTCGGCACGATTCCGCTGCGCGCCGTGGCCAACGCAGCCCGGCCGATGCCGGACAAGTACATCCGCCGGGACGGGATGTTTGTGACCAAGGCGTTCCTGGACTACGCCCGGCCGCTGGTCGGCGAGTTACCGGCGTACGCCGACTTGACGATCAAACGGGCGAAACCCTGAACCCGCAGCTAAGAGATTGGTGCGAAATAACTTCCGCATCTGAACCCTCTCCCGCCGTGGGAGAGGGGACATCGGACGGTTGTCTTTTTGACGATCCTAGTTTGTCGTCGTTTCATCAGGACGTTTTTTGGGGGGGCGGCATCACGGGGTGGTGCGCAGCGGCATCGAGATAACTAGTCCCGCCACACGGTCCTCGGTGCTGGTCCGGCGCGGGACGTGGCATTTCAGGCACTGCGAAGCCAACCGGATCGGACCCGCAAACCGATACACGTTGCCGTCGACGGCTTCAAATTCCCGCTTGCCTGACGCTAGAGCAGTCACGGCGTCTTGCTCGAAAGCGTCGCGCGGTTTGTTGTCAACATTCATGGCATCCGCGTTCACGGCCAGCCAGTGGACCTTGACCTGCCAACTCTGCGCCAGTTCCTTGAAGACGTCCTCCAGCGACCGCGAAGGAATCGACAGCCGTTGGTCGTCGCGGAAGAAATCGCGGTGGACGACCTGCAATACGCCGTGCAGCGTTTCGTGGAGGATCCGCGCCCGCCCGCGAGCCTCGACGACGGTCGTCGGCAAGTTCTCCCCGGTTCCCGCGGTGGCCACGGGATCGCTGGGCGGCGCGCCAGCGCCGTCGACGGCAAGATAGATACTGGATGCAACGGCCGTCAACACCCACAAAGTCAATGCTCTTCGGACCATGATTCGCCCTCCTGAGTCCTTCTCGATCACACGTCAGTTCACAAGGCGCACCGCGTTGCAGACCAGACCGCCGATTCATCCCGAACCCGCCGACGGACTGGCAATCCGTCCTACGTGTTGAAGGATTCAGGCTAGCCGGCTCGCGGTACGCCGTAACGATCCGCCAGTTGGTTGGCACTGGCGACATGCTCTGCTTGCGCACGGGGTGCAAATTCGGCGGCCTCGAAGCGGGTGTATTCCGCCAGCAGCGCGGCATCGTCCTCGGCGTTCAGGCATTGCTCGGCCCGCGTGAACAGGCAGTGGTCTTCTTTGCCGATGTGTTCCCGCAGCAGCCGGATGTAGCTTTGCCCGTGCTGCATAAACCACTGGACCGATTCCGCTTCGCCCGCCGCAGCGCCTTCGACGGCGCCCTCCATGCCCTGGACGTACAGCCGTCCCAATTCGTGCTCGCGGCGCATCACCGCCAACGGCCCGCAGGGGCTGCCCATCCCGCGCGTCTCCAGCAGCGGGAACAATTGGATCTCCTCTTTCCCGTGGTGGCCCCGATCGGCAAACGCGCGGAAAAACTCCAACGCCTGCCGGGCCGACTGGCAGTCGAGCCGGCCCTCCGCGTGGCAGCGTTCGAGGATCTTCTCCAGGCAGTTCAGCACCTGTTCGATCACGCGGTGTTCGTTCATCAGAATCTCCAGAGACTTTCTCATAACAGCGAATCCTTTATCGGGTGTTTTGTCGTTGTCGCGCCTTGGGTACGGGAATGGCGGGCGGGAGAATAAGGGCATTACGCCCGCTTGCGCGCCGACCGTTCCGTTTCTAGTCTGATTGCCTTGGGAAACAACACGTTGTTTTCTTTGTGAATGTGCTGGTGCAGGTCGCGCTGGAGTTGCGCCAATCCGTCGAGCATCGCACGGTAGGTGTTGCATGCCCAGTCCGGCGGCTGGTAGCCGTCGGTGGCGTGCTCCATGGTCGCCAGAGCCGCGCCGGCGCTGTCGTGCTCGGACTCCATCTGCCGGATGGGGTTGGCGACCGAGCCGCAATGAAAGGCCGGCACATCCGTCGCCGCTTCCAACTTCCGGATCATCGGAAACAAGATCTGCTCCTCCTTCATCATGTGGCTGGACAGTTCTTGATGCAGGCCCATAAACGCCCGACGGACGGCGCCCAGACGCGGATCGGCGGCGCCATGCACCTCGAAAACCTTCTGCGTCATCGCGCCCAAACGAGGCAATTCGGTCCGCAGGTAGGCATGATGCGTTTGCTCGATATGGTCGGCCAGTTCGGTCAAGGACATTGCGTCGGCGTCGATGTGCCCCGCATCGCTTGCCCCGGCTTGGGCGTCGGATTCCTGAAGCTGCCGGATGACGGGTTGCGGATCGAGCCCCCGTTTTGCGCACGCTTCTGCCAACGGCAGTTTTCCGCCGCAGCAGTAATCGATTTGGAGTTGCTCAAAAACCCGGGAACGTGCGGGGCGTTCTTTGACCAGTTCGCCAACCGTGGTTTGCACGTCGAGTTGCATGGGATGGGCCTTTCGGATTGAGTAAGGTACCGCGCAGAGATAATGTGCTCAATTCTCGTAGGACGGATTGGCAATCCGCCCTACACTCTTGTTGCCCAGCTCCTCCCAGACGGGGAATTCCCCCCTTCTCTTAAACGCAGCCGTATGCAGTTCACGTCAAATCAACGCTTTAATGCTTCAATGCACAATTGACTAATTTGTATCGGCCGGTTATTATTTCGTCAACGCGCCCAGCGGGGATTTCTTTATGAAACTGCTTTCGGATGCTTCGGAATACGCCCTACGCGCAGTGGTCTGGCTGGCGCAGCATCCGCGGCAACCGAAGAAAGTTCGGGACATTGCGGTGGGTACCCACGCCGCGCCGGGCTACTTGGTCAAGGTCTTGCAGGGGCTGGCCAGGGCGGGCATTCTGTCGGCCCAGCGTGGCATCCATGGCGGTTTCATGTTGGTCCGCGACCCGGCGGGATTATCGGTCTTGGAAGTTATCAACGCGGTCGATCCGGTCGAACGGATTCGCCGCTGTCCGCTGGTGTTGGAAGCTCATCAGAATTGCCTTTGTCCGATGCACAAGCGGATTGACGAGGCGATGGCCACGATCGAAGCGGGTTTCCGCGAATCGACGATCGAAGATATGCTCGGCGATCCGGCGCGGCCGCGCCCTCTATGCAACGTCGGGGAAGGGTCCCAAGCATCCGAAGTGCGGGGGAATTGATTGGCCAGGCCCCGGATTATTCATCGACGCGTGGGATAGGCTTCCAGCCTGTCAGGCAGGAGAGACAGGCAAGATGCCATCCCACTTTGTCTGTGACAGGCCGGAATATCCCGGCGAGCGGTGGGCGTCAGCCCATCGGTGCATTGTCTCGGCGACCACTTTTCCGACCGTCTGCTGATTTCACCAAAAGTGATCTTGCGAACTCCTCGCGCAAATGTCGGCATGTGAAGAACCGGCGGGCTTACGCCGGCCGCTCGCCGCTCCGTATGCAACCGCGGGGTTCATTTGGCCGAAGGGAACCCTTCGCTTGCCGAATCCTGCGTAAAGCCGGGGGCGCACTGGGCGATGGTGTGGCCGTCCGAGAATTTCACGGCGATCGAGAACGTGCTTGGGTTATACACGACGTAGGTTCGCCGTTGGCCTTGGCGAAAGGCGGCATACAGTGGTGTGTCCGCGGTGACTCGGCGATCGACTTGGCCCAGGTCGGCCAGCGCGGCGATCCAGTGGTGCGTGTGCGCCAGGGCGTGGCCGGCTTCGGGTTTGAGCGCCGCTTGCCCAGCGGCAAAATCGGACATGGCTGCCGGGGCGTCGGCCAACGCGAGGTACATCAACACCAGATCAGCCCATTCGTCCCAGCGAGCATTGCCCTTCCTGGCAACGAGCGATTGGTAGTTCCGCTGAACGTACTCCGGGTACAGGCCCAGATACAGCGAACCGCCGTGGAAGGGCATCCAATTGATGCCATAGATATTCTCCGGCTTGGCCGAGAACCACGTCCCGTAATCCGCCTTGCCGCCCCATACCAGGCCGAGCACCGTTTGTGGGAAATCGGCCGGGCGGTTCTCGCCCAGCACGTCGAACCAGTACGCGTTGATGGCGGCCAGTTCCGTCGTGAACAGGTAGATTCCCAAATCGCGGAGCGGCCGGTCGCCGGTCGCCTCGCCCCACAGGATCAGGCCGCACCAAGCGTTCATGGCTTCGGACGACGACTCCTGGTTGTTGCCATCCCCGAATCGCGCATGGCCGCTGGCCCAGGAATGGCCCGCGTAGACGTCGAAACTTCGCAGGAACGGGAACTCGCGATCGTCGCGAGCCGGGTTGGCGATGTCGCGGACGAGCAGTCTTGCCATGCCGCCCCAGCGGTCGTCGCTGCCCCAAGCCGGATTGCGGCGGACGACTTCGGCCGCGGCGCGGAGGAAATAGCCGTAGTGAAAATGGTGATCGTTCAACTCGGTGTCACTGCCGTAACTGGGGGGATAGCCGATCAGCGTCCCCCAGTTCCGGTCGTAGGCGAACACGCCGCTTTGCTTGACCGCGCCTTGAGCGTCCGCGGCGGTGAACCAGTGCTCCAGCCGTTGCCGAACCTGGTCGCGATACCCATCCGCGACCGCGGTTGCATCGACTTGCTCGGCCAGCGCGGCCAGTGTAGCGAGTTTGCCCAACGCCTTGCCTTCCCAGTAGGTGTCTTTCGGCCCCGGGCCCAACACCTCCGGTTCCTTGCCCAGCAACTCCTGCACTTTTCGTGTGTCTTCGTTGGGCGTTTTCGGCAGCGTCGGCAGCACGCCGGGATAGACGTGCCGCGTAACGAACTGCCGTCCCTTGCCGAGCTTCATGACGCCGCGGATCGACGGGTACTGGTAATCCAGCAGTGGCGTGGCCGTCGCCTGCCATTGATGCGGGTACAACGCAAACAGCGTCTCGGTTTCCTGCCCTTCCATCGGCGTGACCGCGTATGAAAAGGCCGTTTCGACGGTGCTCGTTGCCGAATCGTAACGCCAGGCGACGCGAGTATCGACGACATGGGCGTGAGCGTGCCGCCGAAACAGCTGCAGCGCCGCGGTCGAGCGTTCGGGTAGGACGGCCAGCGAGCAATACGGCCTGACAGAACTGCGGTTGATGAATCGTTTTCGATCCTGGCCGGACCAGGTGCTGTCTTGAGGCCCGAACAAGCCGTAGTGCTTGCCGTCGACGGTGACGCCAAGAGTGTCCCCCTGGCTCGCCCAAACCTCGGCGTCGCGTCCGAAAGTCACCTGGGGCGAACCGCCTTCGTACACGGCGTAGACGTACGGCGAACCGTGTCCATACGAGACGGTCAGGCGGCAATCCGCGGCGGCAAACCGGGCGCGGACGAACCAATCGCTGTGGGCATCGAGCCGCGCGTCGGAAAACCGAGCCTGCTCGGAATGCTGCAGGACCAGATCCTCGCCGCCGCCGGGCATTCCGGCAAAGATCGTCTTCTGGGTGACGTGAATGCGGTTGCCGGGATAGAACACACGCAGGCCGCCGGGCTCCGCTTGGATCGCCAAGGGATGCGGGAATTGACGTTCGGAAAACGGCAGCCACGCCAGCGAACTCCACCAGCGATTTGTGGGCGTCGGCCCTGAGATGCAGGCCGTCTTGTAGATTGTCTCAGGCGGTCCCTTGGCACCCGGCGGCAGCGACGCCAGGTAGCTGCCCTCGCCCAGTCGTTCCGAAGTCTGAGCCGCACCTGGCAACACGGGAACTGCCACCCCAAGAACGGCGACAATCGGGGCGATCGAAAGCCCGAAATGGCGATATTGATGCAATGTTCTTTTCCTTTGGTGGTTCGCTATTTGTTGGCAGCCAATTCCCGAAGCCAATCCGCATCCTCCGCGCGCACCGGCGGCTGGAGGGCTTGAGAATAGTTCAGGGAATCCTGGTAAGCAGCCCGGTCGTAGCTCAGATCGAAAGCCGCTTGAGGGTCCAGTGTCGGCTCCGGTTCGTCCTGCTGCAGCGGGATCGGAATCGGCGGCATTTTCTGCTGCAGCGTCCAAGCATAGACCGCCGCGCGGCGCCGTCGCCAACCTCGCCGCACCAGGGCGTAGTAGTCGGCTCGGGGCAGGTTGCCTTGCATGGGCAGTCGCTGGCCGCCGCGCAACAGATCCAGCTCCACGAGACTGGTGCGACTCTGCAGGATTTCTTCACGCTTGTCCAGATACTGCTCGCGTCCCGCGCTACCTGCCCGTTTGTCGGTTGGCGACAGCAGTTCGATCAGCGTGACGATGCGGAGCGTCTCCTGCTCCCGTAGCACCAGGTAGTACTCGTGCAGCTCCTCCGCTTCCGGAAGCAAGCATTCGATGGGGGCAATCGCGGCCGCGGTTTCACCCAGGAGTGCCGTCCCGGACGACGATTGGGAAACGCCCGGGCGTTCCAGGATCGCCACATCGGGAATCACCTGTTCCGGTTCGCCAAACAGGTGCTCCAAGTACACGCGGCGTTCGCCCCGTACGACGTACCGAGGCCGGACCTGCGGCGTCAGCAATTCACTCAGCACGGTCATGTACCGGGCATGAAAGTCCGACCACTCCTGCATCTCGATGAACGGATCCATGCCGGGAAATGGGGATGGCATCGAAATCACTTTTCCGGAATCGCCTTTGGTCTGGCACGATTCCACACCTGCATGTTGCACGGAATCACGGTAATTTTCCGCCCTTTTGCTTCCTCTTGGCCGTGGGAGCGTCGTCGAGCAGCGCGGGCAGCGGGAGATAGTCCCAATCCAGAATCATCTTCTCCGCCAACGCTTCGCGCAGTTCCCGTTCCACGGCGGCCAGTTCGGGCTGGCCGGTCAAGTTGTTCAGCTCCGACGGGTCGTTGTCGAGGTCGTACAGTTCGTAGACGGGGCGTGGCGTCGTAAAGTAGGTTGCCTGGACGCCGGGGGCCAGTTTCCCTTCGGCCGCGGCAGCCTTGATTTGCGTCCATGCGGCGCCACCCGCCGAGTCCACCGGCGAGTAGGGAATCCAGGGCGTGCAATTGTAGATGAACTTGTAGCGATCACTGCGGACGGCGCGGCTTAGGTCGTAGCTGCTGTTGCTCATGTGTACACTCACCGGCGCCGAACCGTGCGGGCCGCGTTCGACGAAGATGTGTTTGCGTGACGCATGCTCCTCGCCTTTGAGCAACGCCAGGAAACTGACGCCGCTCATCCGCGGATGCGGTTCGAGCCCGGCGGCCGCAAGCAGCGTAGGCCCGAGGTCCTCGCCACTAAGCAATGCCCGCGACTCGCCACCCGCCTGTACCACACCGGGCCAGCGGACGATCAGCGGCACGTTCGAGCCCGGGTCGTACAGCGAACCCTTGCCGTGCGGCAACGCAGCGCCGTTGTCGCCGGCAAAGACGATCAGCGTATTGTCGAGCAGACCGCGTTTGCCCAGCACGCCCAGCACGCCCGCGATCGTGCGATCCACCCGATTCACCTCGGCGCAGTAATCGGCCAACTGTTCCCGCATCCCCGGCAAGTTGGGCCAGTGGGCAGGCAGCCGCAGCGATGCCGGATCGGGCCGGAATTCGGCCGGCGCGTTCCAAACGTGGTGCGGATCACTGAAGTTCGCCCACAGAAAAAATGGTTTCTCCGCGGGCTTCTGATCGAGGAACTCGGCCACTTGTCCCGCGACCTCGCCGTCGGCCCCGGTCCGCAAGTAGTCCACTCGCTCGGCGAACGTCTGCAGATGGTGCTGTTGAAACACGCGGGCGATCGTTGCGCCCTGTTTGGCGGAACCGTCCAGGTGATAGCTCCGGCCGCAGACGCCGGTGAAGTAGCCGGCTTTTTCGCGCAACAATTCCGGGAACGTGATCCCGTCGCGCGGCAGCGGAGCGGAGAAACGCGTCATCCTGGCGGCGACCGGAGACCGGCCCGTCAGCAACGCGGCCCGCGACGGCACGCACTGCGGGGCTGCGGTGAAAAAGCGATGAAACTTCATGCCCTCGGCGGCCAACCGATCCAGCGCGGGCGTCTGGACATTGCCGTTTCCGTAGCACCCGACGAACGGATAGCTGTGGTCGTCGCTCAACAGGAACAGGAGATTGGGCTTCTCGGCGGCGCCGGCGGCTGATGAAACAAGAGCCGCACCGATCAAGAAAACCACGAGGGGAAGCCCGCCAAGGCGAGCATGCGTCCGCGATTCAGAATGGCGTGTTGTGATCATTTTTCATGTACTCCCACATGCCGTTTTGGTGCAACCAAATGGGGTCTGCGTTTCTGCGAATGAATTCGTCCGCGTCCATCCCGTCGATGGTCGACGACCGCTTGACCCGCTTCTGTTTTCCGTTCACGAAAATGGTTTCGTATTCCTGTTGCCGCTTCTTCTTGGCTGGCGTCTCAGCGGCCGTGAACTTGCGTTTCTGCCGCCCCATCACGGCTCCTTCTGGGGTGTTGCGGTTTTGCCGGCAGGACAGTCGGGAGACGGCCTCCTGCCCAGATGCACTGATCGTACCGCGACGAATACGCGGAGACAACGGCCACGTTGAAACGGGAATGGCTGTGGCTGACGGAGCCGCGCGGCTGCAGACAGTCTTCCGCCACAACGCGAGCCCGTCGCCCTCACACGCAGGTGGAATCTTGGCGCGCCGGGTGCTGCGATGGCGCGCGGAATCTGTCCAGGAACGCTCCCAGCAGCCGCATGTCCAGATTGGCAACGTGGAGATCGGGGTGAAACTGAACGCCGACCGCCAGCCAATCGTCCGACTCGGACTCGATCGCCTCGACCACGCTGGCCGGTCCGTGCGCGGTCACTCGAAAGCCGACGGCCGGCTCGTCGACGGCGAACTCGTGCATGCTGTTGACCAGCTCCGACGGCTCGGTGTAGACCTGGTCGAGCAGCGAGCCCGGCAGCGTTTCGAGCGGATGCTGCGGATTGTGCGGATACACGTGCCGCTGGCAAGGCCCGCGGCCGTGCAGCACGGGCCGCAGGGTTCCGCCCATCGCGACGTTCAACAGCTGAATGCCCCGCCCGATCCCGAGGAACGGTTTCTGCCGGTCCGCAATCGTGCGCACCAGCAACGTATCTAAATCGTGGTCGACGGCCTCCGGACCGAATGCCTCAATTTCGGGGTCCAGGTCCCGCCAGCCCACATACACAAAGGCATCCACGTGATTTAGCTGCCGCGTCATGTCGGCAGACCCCTCCAGCGGCACGACGACGTAAGGGATGACGTCCGCAGCTTCGAGAAACCGGACCCAGCGCTGCAACACCGGTTGCGCCAAACACGAACACACAAAGCGGTCGCAACGGCAAATGAGATTGAGGCCGACAACCGGCCTGTCTTGGATAGACATGGTGACGCGTCCTCCTGACAATTCTGGCCAGAAAGCGGGAAATAACCAGCCCACCGTCGCACCTACGACTTGCCAGCACACGCGAGAATCGACGCCGTCCACCACCGTGGGCGACTGGCGTCATAGGTGTTCTCGGCTTCCGGTGATTATACGCCTGTCCGCCCGCGTAGGGAAATCTGACGCCAGGAAAAATCTCTGCTAGCAGCCTTCGCAGCTGGAACGAAACAAGTCCGCGCTTCTTCTTGGAGCGGGACTTTAAACCGCTCGAGCGGAATGAACTCCGTTCTACGGCGGCTTCGTTTCGTCGGGGACGCCCCACCAGACCGTGAGCCAGGGGATGGTGGAATCGGTTTTGGCAGCGAAGCCTCCCGTCACCAGATCGGTTCTGCCGTCGCCGTCCAGGTCGCCCACTTCCAGGCACATGTGTCCGTCCTCGGACCGCCGCAGGACGCGGCGGATGAAGCGGCCCGGTTCGATCTGCTCCAGCCAGACCAGGGAATCGTACTCGCGCCGGCTGGCCCCGCGCAGGATCCGTTCGGGCAAAAAGGCGCAAGCGGCGACATCCAGATCGCCGTCGCCATCCAGATCCGCCGCCAAGGCGCGCAGCACGCCCGGCATGGCGGACAGCACGTGGTGCTGAAAAGGAAATGTCCCCCGGTTCTCCAGCCAGTGGATCGCGTGATCCGGCTTGACGTAGAACCCGTCCAGCGTGTCGCCGTTGGTATACAGCACGTCCGTGTCGCCATCGGCGTCCAGGTCCACGAGTTGAATGCCGCTAGATCCAAACGCCGGGTCCCGGGCCGCAAAAACCGGGCGCCGCTCGAACCACCCCTGACCGCGGTTCAAGAAGGCTTCGACCGACTCGAATTCCTGGCTGAACAAGGCGACGAAATCCAAGCGGCCGTCGCGGTCCAAATCCACGATCGGCGTATGGATCGCGCCATGCCGGTCATCCAGCACGCGTTGGCGGAATTGCGGCCGGGAGCCTCGGGGGCGGATCTGTTCGAGCATCCGCAGGCGACCGGTGCGCCGCCACCCGAAATCGGCCACCACCAGGTCCACGTCCCCATCCTGGTCGAAGTCGCCGGGCTGAACGTCGGCGACGCGGCCGAATCCCTCCGCCAGGACGGCCGGTTCCTCGTCCGGCGCGTCCCCGCGCAGCCAGAAGATCTTGCCGCGGTCGTGGTCTTCCGGCAGAAAACTGCCCAGATCGGCCACGACGAGATCTTCCCGTCCGTCGCCGTCCAGGTCGCAAGCTTCGACGTGGTCCGGATGCGCCACCTTGGCCAGCAACTGCGTCGTGGGAGTCTGCCGGTCAGGAATTAGCCGGCGCACCTCGCCGGCGCTCATGTCGCAGAACAGCAACTCGGAACGGCCGGCGGCCCCCGCTGACGTCCGGCGCACGTGCGACACCGCGGGGAACAGGGGACGGCTGTGCGGGAACTCGATCACCGTGCGTTCAAAACGGATCGTGACGCCATCGGCCGGCTCCTCAGGCGTGCCAAGCACCAGTTCGTCTGGTGCCAGCGACTCGTAATAGCCGATCACCTCGTTCATGGGCGGGACGCGCAGGTCGTTTCGTCCCGATTCGACATAGAAGCGATGCCCCAGTTCAACCTGCTCCCGCCACGCCCGCCGCGGAAACGAACCCGGGCGCGGCACGGCATGGCAGTCGCCGCAGAACGCGGCCACTTGGAGGCCAATGGACTCACGGTCCCTCGCAGGTTCCCGGGGCGTTGGGTCCGCGTTCGGACGGCAACCCGCCACACTGCAAACCAGGCAGATCCCCAAGACGAGCGTAGCAACGCCCACGAAAGAACCTCCCCTTTTCCCGGCATTCAAGTTGACAACAATAATTGCCAATGTTAGGGTAATAGCGATTCTGGGGATAGTGTGGTCTGTTCTTTTAAATCCACTTTCTTACGATAAGGATCCGCGTATGTTCAGGCTGTCAAGGCACCGAGTGTGCCGGCGTTCGGCGCGAGGCGGTTTCACCCTCGTGGAATTATTGGTAGTGATCGCCATCATTGGGATCCTGGTCGCTTTGCTGTTGCCGGCGATCCAGGCGGCACGCGAGGCGGCGCGTCGGAACACCTGCATGAACAACCTCAAGCAGATTGCGGTAGGCGTTCACAACTACCATGACACCTTTCTTGCCTTCCCGCCCGTCTCGGGCGGCATCCAAGCGGCCGCCTACACCGGCTGTGCCGGCTGGATCGTCTCGAACGGTTTCAGTTGGCGGGCCATGATTCTGCCGCAAATCGAGCAACAGTCACTCTACGACAGGCTGGACTTTAAGAAAGTCACCACGGGTTGTTATCCCTCGGGGGACTCCAGCGGGGCGTTTCCCCGCCTGGGCGATCCTGATCCGGCCGGCCGGCCGGGTGACGCACTTATCCCGACGTTCATGTGCCCCAGCGATCCGACGCGGCAGATCGGGACCGAGGGGCCGACGAACTACGCGGGCATTTGGGGCGACGTGGCGCGTCCGGAAGCGGATCGGGGGATTTTCTCGAAGCTGAAGGTCACGATGGGGCATATCACGGATGGAACGGCCAACACGGCGATGGTCGGCGAGGTGTTTCGCGGCAAGGCGCTGTACCGTCCGACGGGGCCCGCGTGGCACAACGGAGAACGTTGCCGGCGTTGGGCCGAGGAGACGGGCTATTGCGGCGCCGCGACGAATGTGACGCCGAACTACGGCATGCTTGTGCCTGCCGGAGTTGCGCCCGAAACCGTCGCGGACGAGGTGACGTGGGTGGACATGCACTGCGGCGGGTGCTTCAACGCCACGGATCGCCGCCCGATCTCCAGCTTGCACCCCGGTGGCGCGCTGTGTGCCTATGGCGATGCCTCGGTTCATTTTGTCCCCGAGAGTGTAGACAAGACTCTGTGGCAGGCCTCGGGTTCGAGGTCGGGTGCGGAGGCATCGGTGTACTTACCCCAATGAGTGTCCTCGCCCGTGAGGGGGACTCCGGCACAACGGGCCTCTTGAGCCACGTCTGGTAGTGCGTGGCCCGGCCCGGTCGAGACGGGTGCGCGTCAATTACTCCCTGCCTTGGAAAGGAATCGTCTGCCGTGGCTCGTACGTTCTGTCTGCTGGCGTTACTGGCACTGGTCGTCGCCGGGTGTGACCCGGGTACCAACGCACGGAAGAAAATGGAAGGGCCGTCGGCCCCGACTTGGCCCGCACTCCAGGCGGTGCAAGGCGAGGGCGGCCTGATGGCCGTCGGCATGTCGTTGGACACGCAGGGGCCAAGTGCGGCGAAACAAGCCGCAGCGACGCCCCGCTTCAAGGAGCTGCTCGACGGCTTCGAAAAGGCGCCCATCCCGTCCGAGTTTTCGACGGCCGCGCGCGAAGCCGCCAAAAAAGACATCGTGGAAACGATGCGCAAATTCCCGGACGCCGCTTCCGACGCCGAAGTCAAGGAACTCTGGCAAAAGGTGCGCGGAGCCATGATGAAGGTGGGCTCGCCTTGAGCGGCGCGGGCTTGCCGCGCCGGTGAGTGCTGCGTCCAGTTCGGACACGTGCGGGATCGAACATGTGGCAAGCGGCAGGGTCTTGGAGACGCTGGCTCACGCTCCTGTTGGTGGGAGCGTGTGCGGGCTGTTCTGCCAACGTGCCGGCGCCTTCGTCCGCGGGACGCTCCGTCGCTGAGGACGAATCGGACCCGCCGGCGGCCTTGGGGCGGCACCCAACTCAGGCAAGACCGAGGGCGCGAAGTTCGCCGCCAGCCTCGCCCTTCCTGTTTCAGGATGTCGCCCGGCAGGCCGGAGTGTACTTCCTGCACCATTCGCCGCTCACCGAGCAGCGGCACACGCACTTGACCTACGGGTCGGGATTGGGCTGGTTCGACTTCGACCGCGACGGCTGGCCGGACCTGTATTGCGGTCAGGGAACGACCTACTGGGCCAGCACGCCGGAAGATAACCGTTCTTCTGAAGCGGATCCCAGCGACGTGTTGTTTCTCAATCGGCAGGAGGGCTCGTTCATCGAGGCGACGGGACCAGCGGGCCTGGCCGAAGCAGTCTATTCGATGGGCGTGGCTGCAGCCGACTACGACAACGACGGCTTCGCCGACCTGTGCGTGACGGGCTACGAGGAGAACGTGCTGTGTCGCAACAATGGCGACGGGACGTTCAGCAAACAAACGCTTCCGCAGGGGAAGTCTCCCGGCCGTCTGAGCGCCAGTTGCGCTTGGGCCGATGTCGACGCGGACGGAAACCTTGACTTGTACGTCACGAACTATGCCCAATTGGGGCCCGAGGATTATCCGTTGTGTACGCATACCGAGGCCGGCAAGACGATGTATATTGATTGTCATCCGCGCCGCTTGCAGGCACTGCCTGACACGCTGTACCGGAACTGCGGCGACGGACACTTCGCGGACATCTCGGCCGCGGCGGGCATCGCCGCCGAGAGTGCCCGTTGCGGACTGGGCGTGGTGGCCGCGGATCTGGACGAGGACGGCGATGTGGATTGGTACGTGTCCAACGACACGACGCCCAACTTCCTCTGGGAGAACCAAGGCGACGGCACGTTCCTGGATCGCGGCGTCGTGTCGGGAACGGCGTTCAACCGCGCGGGAGCTTGCGAAGCCGGCATGTCGGTCGAGGCGGCCGATTTCGACGGCGACGGCCGGTTCGATTTGTTCGTGACGAACTTCTTTCACGAGACGAACACTTTCTACCGCAACGAAGGAGGAATGTTGTTCAGCGATGTCACGGCCGAGACGGGGCTGGGCGCTCCGTCCAAGCTCCGCTTGGGGTTTGGAACCTGCGGCCTCGATTTCGATCGGGACACGTTCCTCGATCTGCTGGTGGCCAACGGTCATGTCCACGACCGGCTGCACGAGATCGGCCGCGACGAACCGTTCGCTCAACTACCACTGCTGTTCCACAACGAGAAAGGCTTGCGGTTCAGCGAGGTGTCGGCCGGGTCCGGCCGCTATTTCGCCGAACCGCACATCGGGCGCGGCGCCGCCGCCGCCGACTTTGACCGCGATGGAGACGCCGACGTGGCCGTGAATCATCTGAACGGCCCGGCCGCGCTGTTGCGCAACGAGACGGCGCCTGCCGGCGACTGGCTGCAGATCGAATTGATCGGGACCATCAGCAACCGGGACGGTGTCGGCGCCGTGCTGACGATCGATCTTGGCCGGCAGCGTGTGGTCCGTACGCGGCAGGCCGGCGTCGGCTACTGCTCGTGCGGCGAGGAACGCCTGTTGATCGGCGTGGGCGACGCAGCGCGCGTCCAGGGCGTGTCGGTTCGTTGGCCCAGCGGCCGCCGGGAATCGTGGAAGGATCTCCCGGTCAACGCGTTTCTGCAACTCGTGGAAGGCACGGGGCAAAGCAGCCCTCTCGCTCCGGGAGAGGATGAGCCTAACCAGCTTCGAGGCGGCAACCCAAGGGCTCAGACGTACAGGATTCAATTTTCGCGGTCGATCGTCTCGGGGAATGGACATGGACAGCTCCGCGAAAACTGATTTCTGTACGTCTGAGCCCGGAGACACCATGAGCACCGACGGGACCTCACTGGCATGACGGCCGATCTGAACCCAGCCGCAACTTCCCAGACCAACCGCATCGAGCGGCTGTGCCAAGCTCTGGCCGTCGTCGCCGCGCTGTGGGCCGTCGTCTCGGTCGTGGTTTGGTGCCGTCGCCCGGCTCCTCTGGACATCGCGGAACGGGCCATCGCCCAGGGTCACTTGCCGTTGGCCGTCGAGTGCTATCTGGTGCATTTGGTCCGGCATCCGCAGGACTGGCGGGCGCGGCTGGAGTTGGCTGCCGTGCTGGACGGGATCGATCCGCCGCAAGCGCTCGTCGAATTGCGCAAGATCCCGGCCGACGCCGATCAGTTTCCGGAGGCGTTGCGGTTCATCGCCCGCATTTGCCTGGCCCGCGGGCGCGACCGGGAAGCCAAAGAGACGCTCCTGGCTTTGGAGGCTGTCGCACCGGATGACAGTTGGGTTCAGGTCTCCTTGGCCGAGACGTTTTACCGCCAACGCGAGTTGACGTTCGCGCTGCACCACGCGCAACGCGGCGCAGAACTCGATCCGTCCCGAGCCGGCGTCCATTTCCTGGTCGCCGAACTGCTCGACGATCTCGAGCGTCATGCGGAGATGATCCCTCCCCTCCGCGCCGTGCTCGAGCTGCAGCCGGAGAACTACGCCGCCCATTTGAATTTGTGCTACGCCTATGCCAAGACGGGTCAGCCGAAAATGACGCGCAAGGAGGCGCTCTGGTGCCTGGCACGCAATCCCAAGGACTTTAACGCGCGGCGTTTGCTGGCGACGGCGGCCCGCGACGAAGGCCGGCCCGACGAGGCGAAAACCGAAATCCGCAAGGCCCTGGAACTGGCCCCGGAGGATCTCAACTGCCGGTTGCTGGAGGCGGAATTGCTGCTGTTTGACCGCCTGGCGGACGAAGCCTTCCAGCGCCTGCAGCCGCTGATTGAACGCTACCCGAACGAGTTGCGGCTGGTGGCCTTGCTGGCCCAGGCGGCGGCCGCGGCCGGGCGGCCCGAAGATGCGGAAAGGTATCGCCAACAGGTTCAACGCATGAGACAACGGTAGCCATGATGCATCAGCGAGGGGCCCCGGGCCGACGGACGAGACTTGCCTTGTGGCTGGCGATCAGCGGCCTGTGTGTGATCGTGGCCAGCCTGCCGCTGCTGCAATCGCCGGACCAGCGGGCGATGCGGCATTCGGCCAAGGTGCTGGCCCAAGTCGTCCCGGGCTTTGGACTGTACGTCGACGACCGCTCGTGCGCCGAATGTCATCCGACCCAGGCGGCCTCGTTTCCGCACACGGGCCACGCACGGACGTTGCAGCCCGCCGCCGAGTGGCCGCTCGCCGCGGGCCTGGAAGGAATGACATTTCAGGACCCGGAGCGCGGCACGAAGTACCACTACCATTTCGACCCGCAACAGGGCCTTTCGGTGACCGTTCCCGAGCGTCTGGGCAGCGATTCCTTTCCCCTCACTTACGCCTTCGGATCGGGAAGACGCAGGGTGACGTTCTTGACGTTGATTCCCAATCGAGTCGGCGAGACGGTCGGCATCGAGCACCGCGTTTCGGTCCTCGGCGGCCAGGATGGTCTCGTCCTGGAACTCACCCCGGGCCACCAACAGCACGTCCCGGCGCAGGAGGTCGAGCAGTTCGGCCGCGTGATCGACTCCGCGGCCCTCGGCCGTTGTCTGGAATGCCACGCGACACGGGGGGAGATCCGCGAGCACGAGATCCTCGGTCTCGAACCCCACGTCGGTTGTCAGAAATGCCACTGGCCCGGACGCGAACACGCGATCGCGATGCGCGAGGCCAGAGCCCAGGGCGCCACGGTTCCGAAGCGTCCCCAACCGTCGCCGCTGGAACAGATCCGCGCTTGCAGCCGCTGTCATCTGCCGGCCGGCTCGGACGACGAGCTGAAATCGATGCCCGGTCACATCCGCAGCGTCCGGGTTCAAGCCTCCGAGCTGCTGCAGAGCCGGTGTTTCACCCAGTCCGAGAACCGCCTGGACTGCTCCACGTGCCACGATCCGCACGCACCGATTGTCACCGACCTGGCGCCCTATGTCGAGCAGTGTCTCGCTTGCCACGGAACGCCGGATTCGACGTCGTGTCCCGTGTCGCCGAAGACGGACTGCGTGCGCTGTCACATGCCGGTCACGAAGGCGGAGAACGGAATCCCGTGGCACGATCACCGCATCCGCAAGAAGTAGCATGGCTCTCCGGAGCCGTGCAGCACAGGTAGGACGGATTGCCAATCCGTCCCACGAAGCACAGACCAGCGAAAGGGCTCAGACGTACAGAATTCAATTTTGCCGGGCATCGACTGTACCAAATGGATAGCGGTTTGCCCGGCAAAATTGAATTCTGTACGTCTGAGCCCGGGACGTGCGCCTTGTGCAACGAGCTTTCCCAGAGGGAGCCCCCGTGTCCGAATCCGTCCCCCCTTTGAACCCCATCCTCACCCAGGCACGTCCCCGCAGGCGTCGCGTGTGGCTGTTCCGTCTGGTCGCGGTCGCGTTGTCGCTGTGCTTCCTGGTCGTTCTGGAAATCAGCCTGCGGATCCTGGGCGTTGGCCACGAAACGCGTCTGGCCGTGCCCGTCGCCGGCGCTGCGGCCGCGGGCGCTTACCGCCTGAATCCCGAAGCCGATTGGGCGTACTTTGGGCCCATGGACGTGGTGGGACCGGAGCCTCGGCCGTTCCTGTTGCCAAAACCGGCTGGCGTCTATCGCATCCTGGTCGTCGGTGGTTCCACCGTTGCCGGCTTTCCGTATCCCTTTGAACTCGCCATGCCTCGTCAACTGGAGATCGTCCTCCAGCAGCAATCGCCGGGTCGGCAATTCGAGGTTCTGAACGCGGGGATTACCGCGCTGAACACGCACAGCGAAGTGGACGTGGTGCGGCAGGGCCTGACCTTAGAGCCGGACTTGATCATCGTCCATTCGGGACACAACGAATTCTATGGTCCCGGCGGCGAGGCTTCCACGGCCAGCGGCGTGGCGCCCCGACTCTATCCGCTGCTGCAGATCCTGCGGCGTCAACGGCTGTTTCAACTCGGCGAATCCTGCGTTCACCGCCCGCCGAAACGCCATCTCTTGGAAACCCTGCCGGCCGACATCGCGATTCCGCTGGATGGTCCCGTCTTTGCTCATGCCCGCGAGTCCTACGAGACCAACCTTCGCCAGATGGTGGCGCTGGCAACCCGGGCCCGCATTCCCATCCTGCTGACGACCGTGCCCATGAACCTCCGCGACCAGAGCCCGATGCACTCGCTCTCCCGGCCACACCTGACGGAGCAGCAACAACGGGACCAAGCCGAGCGGCAGAAGACCGCCGCCCACCATTTCTCGTACGGGGAATACGACGAGGCGCTGGCGGTGCTAAAGACGGCCCGCCAACTCGACCCGGACAGCGCGATCCTGGCCTACCGGGAGGCGCAGTGCCTGGACATGCTCGGACGGGGCCGCGACGCGGCCGATGCCTACGTGCTCGCTGCCGACCTTGATGGTTGCCGGTTTCGTGCGCCCAGCGAATTCGTCGGGATCGTCACGAGTGTTGCGTCCTCCGGCCCCGACACCGTCCTGTTTTGCAACGTCCATCGCGAACTACTGGAGCAGTCCAAGATGGGCGATGACGTCTTCTTGGAACACGTGCATTACAACCTCAAAGGCAACTGGCTGGTGGCCAAAATCCTCGGACAGTTCATTCAGGAGCAGCTCCTCCGTGCCGAATGGCGGCCCGCGCGCATTCCGAGTGACCAACACCGCGATGAGTTGCTGGGGGTGATGCGTCTGGACCATTTGGCGGCCGACACCTTCACCTTGATGGCCGTGCAGGCTTGGCCGTTGAAACTTGCGCCGGACAGCGCGCTCCAGATCCAGCGGGTGAAGATCCGACTTGGGCAGCACTATGCGGCGCTCTCGACCCTGGATCAGAGACTCTTCGCCGACTTGAGCCTGGATGCGATCCAGCAGGAACTGCTGGTCGCGATGGGCAACGCTTACCGGGCCGCGGGACAGGAGGACCTGGCCCGGGAACTGTTCCGCCGGCATCGGCAGCGGCGCCCCTGGGACGTATCCCCGCTGGGAGTCCGCGAAGAACCGCCGAAACGATGAGACCGGTGCCGCAAACGACGAAGGACCATCGACGAAAGAAGTTCGAATCGCCAAGGTCAAAATGCCGGCATTCCCCAAGCCTGACCGGCGAGGTCGGGAAGTTACCTTGGCCGGCGTGGCTACGGAACGTTCTTCCCCACGAAAAGCTAGCAGACGATTCCGTTGGAATACAGCCTTTAGGCTGCCCGGGCGGGCCAAGCCCGCCGCCGATACACGCTAAAACGTGGACTCCAACAAATCTGACACCTTTACAGGGGTGGTTTCGGGTCCGCCTGCTTTTCGCGGCCTGTGAAGCGCTGATTCCGCCAGATGGCCAGCCAGTGCGTCTTGGCAGGAGTATTCGACACCTGCGGCCCCGGACCTACGGCGAAATCCAGGTCCCCGTCGCCGTCCAAGTCGGCCAGTTCGAGCGTGGCATAGTTGGGAGAGCCGGTCTCGAGCGTATGCCGGACAAAAACGCCCGGCTCCGTCTGCTCCAGACCCACGATCGAAGCCAGTGTCGCGGTCTGGAGGCTGTGGGGCATGACCGGCGGCGGAAGCCAGGCCACCACCACGATGTCCAGGTCGCCGTCCCCGTCCAGGTCGCCCGCCAGGGCGCGGTACGCGCCGGTCATGTCGGTGAGCCGGTGGTACTTGAACCGCAGGTCACCGAGGTTCTCCAGCCATTGGACGCCGTGCGACGGATTGGCGTACATGTTGTCCCAGGCATCCCCGTTGGTATACAGGATGTCCTGGTCTCCGTCCTGATCCAGATCGGCCAACTCGATGCCGCTGGACCCGAACATCAGATCCGGTCCCGCCCAGAGGGTCTGGAGCTGAAACTGCCCGCCGCCTCGATTCACGAACGCATCCACGTGTTCCCATTCCTGGCTGACCAGCGCGACGAAGTCCGGCAGCCCGTCGCCGTTGAAGTCATGTACCGGCACGTGAATCGTGCCGGGACGATCATCGAGTCGTTGGCGTTCGAAACGGGGGGGTTCACCGCGCTCGGCGACATTCCTGCAAAAATAGATCCCGCCCGTCTGGTAATGCCCGAACTCGGCCACCACCAGGTCGAGATTCCCGTCGCCGTCGAACTCGGCCACCCGCACGTCAGCGATCCGTCCCAGGCCGGACACCAGCACCGTCTCCTGGAAACGGCCCGACTCTTTCTCGCGCCGGAGCCAGACGACCCGGCCCCGATCGTGATCGCAGGGGAGGGAACTGCCCAGGTCGGCGACGACCAGATCGGTCGCTCCATCCCCATCGAGATCGCACGGCTCAAGGTGACAGGGATGGTTGAGCCGAGCCAGGACCTGGGGTTGGGGACTGCCGTCGCGGAGATCGACGGAAGCGACGCGGCCGAAACGCAGATCGCAGAACAACAACAGGGGATGGCCGTGCGGTGCCAGACGGGCCCACCGCAGGTGAGCGATTTCCGGACGGACCCCGGCCTCTGGGTCCCAAGTCAGCTCCTCGACGACAAACTTCACCCGCAACTCGGTCGGGGCTTCCACCGGTTGCGGAAACAGCACTTCTTGCGGCGCCCGAGACCGAAAATAGTCGACCACTTGGTACAGGGGCGGCGGGTGCAGGTCATTCCGCCCCGATCGCGCATAAAACTCGTAGCCGCGTTGCACTTCGATATGCCAGCGGTCGCGCGGAAGATTCTCCGCCCGTGGCAGCGTGTGGCAGTCGCTGCAGAACGCAACGATTTGCGCCTCCACCGGCGGGTCGATCGCCAGCGACCGCAAATCGCCGGACGCCCGGGTGAGATCGTCGTTCCGCCGCGCATCGCGGGACCAGGTGTACCAGGCGGCCAACGCGGCGACGGCACACGCGAGTAGGGGCGCGGCAGCCAGCGTCCTGCCGCGGCTGTCGCGTAGCACAACTCTCCAGAGCCGTGCCGCAAAGGCCAGCATCCGGGTGCGGATGGATAGGTTCCGTGGGTCGGTTCCTTTCGGCGTTCCCTCCGGCTCGCTGATCGTCTGGATCGGGTCTGTCATGCCGTGATTTTACCCGTTCGCGGTGTTGGGTTACAGCGGATATTGTATGATAGCTGCCTTGCCCGTCCCCGGCCCATGCTCCGCCGACGGCTGGGTTGAGTCTCGCACACAGGGTTTCGGAAGATGTCACTCACACTGGCGAACCCCTGGCGTTAGCCCGGGGGTGGTTGCGTCCCGTATACAGGGTTTCGGAAGATGTCACGGAAAAGGCGATCTCAGAAGACGAATTCCCTCAAGCGTTCCCGGAGCGGGCGCCGAATCGTGCTCTTCATCGCCGTACTCCTTCTCCTGGCAGCTCTTCTGGTAGTTTGTCGTAGTACTCTGGTCTGGTCGACCCGGATGCTGGCCCGTGCCAGCATCCACGACGGGGCGATCAGCACGGCGCAGGAGTGGCTGGATTGGTCGGCTTGGTTGGATTCGGGCGACGGCGCGACGGATTTGCTCCGCGCCTCGTGTTTCCGCTGGCTGCGGGAACAGGATCGCTGGCAGGCGGCTCTCACGCTGGCCGAGAAAAAGGGTGCGCCCGCTTCCCTGGTCCGACAGGAGGAAACGCTGGGGCGGATCCAGGGCGGCCAGCTTGACGGAGGAGTCGAGGGTGAACTGGCGGCGATGACCGAAACGGGCGTACCGCCGGACGATCTCTGTACGGCCCTCGTGACCGGCTGTTTGGTCACTCAAAATCCGGCCCGGGCGAAACTCGTCCTCGATACCTGGGGGGCCCAGTATCCGGAGGAGGCCCAGTTGGCGTATCTGCGGGCAGTCTACTGGCTCTGGATGAGCGAAGTCGAACACAACATTGTGCGGCGGCGGGATTTCACCGAGCGGGCCAGACAGGAATTCGAACGGGCTCTGGCCAAGCAGCCGCGCCACGAGTTGGCACGGGCCGCGTTGGTCGGACTGCTGGAGGACCAGAGCCGGTTGGAAGAGGCTGCGGCGCTGGCGGCCGATGCGCCCGCCAGCGAGGCCGCCGCACTGAACCTGGCGCGGCTGCTGCGGGGATTAGGCCGGCTGGACGATGCCCGCAGGGTGCTGGAGCCGTTGACACGACAGCCTCAGGCATCGGTGAAACTTGCCGCTCAGATGGCTGAGCTCGAACTCGAGTCGGGCCATTACCAGGCCGCGGACAGGTGGTTCGCCCGCGCGGCGGTAGAGACGCTCGAAGGAACGCAGAGCCTGGTCGCAGCGGCGTGTTCCTCGGCCCTCCAGGAGAATCCCGCCCGCGCCCGGCAACTGATCGCGCGCAGCGATGCGGTCCACAACCGCAAGGTGCGGATGCAAGATTTGAGCGACCGCCTCGCCGTCGTTGCGGATGACCCCCAGACGCAGGACGAGTTGCGGCGATGGGCGGCGATGCCTCCCGGCAAAACCGAACTCGACGCGGGGCCAACCGGGGATGCAGGGCCGGAGGAAGCCGCGGCGAGCACCGCTTCCGGGTTGTACACCTTGCACTGCAGCGGATGCCACGGCGAGAACGGCGACGGCGACGGTCGCGCCGCGCGGCACTTGTTTCCCAAACCCCGCGATTTCCGCGCCAGCCGGTCCCGGCTGGTGAGCACTGTCAACGGGGTCCCTACGCTCGAAGACCTGGAAGCGGTCATCCGGCGGGGGATGCCAGGCACGTCGATGCGCGCCTTCGACCAGCTGACCCAAAACCAGCGGATGCTGCTGGCGCAAGAGGTCCGGCGGCTGAACCGCCTGGGCACGCGCGAGCAGTTCATCGCCAGGCTCAGGCAGGAGGCAGAGGAGGACGCCGACGAGCACGAGGTCCGCCAGGTTGTCGAACTGAGCACCACACCCGGCGACGCCGCCAGGGTTCCCCGCATCGGCCCGGCCGAACCCCAGGCGATCGCGCGCGGCCGCGCCGCCTATCTCCAGCTGGGGTGCAAGAACTGCCACGGCGAAGACGGGACGGGCGTCTGGGACCTGCCCCTGTTCGACGAGAACGGCCGTCCCGCGCCGCCGCGCGATCTGGTCCACGAGGCGTTCAAAGGCGGGCCCGATCCGGAGACGATCTACCTGCGCGTCCTGTTGGGTATGCCCGGCACTCCCCATCCGGCATGCCCGAGCCTGGCCGACGAGCAGCGGATCGATCTGGTTCAGTACTGCCGCTCTCTTTCCCGAGAGCCCAAACGCAGCTGGTCCAATCACCAGCGGGCCGTGCAAGCATGGACACCCCCACAGCCAGGCAACATGCCTCGCGCCAACTCGTCCCCGCCATCGTGAATTCCGGATACGGAAGGTAGATCGCGAAGGCATCGTAGATCCAATGAGGCTTGATGACAGACCCAACGTAGGGCCAGAAGCCCGCGAAGAACCCCCTATCGCTCGGCGACAGCCACACTTGCATCAGGCATCGCGGTGGTTCAGAATAGGCAGGCATTTGTGAGATTTACCCATAGCGCCCGTCGAGACCGACTCGTACCGTGCCCGCCATCCCGGTAGCGGACAAAACCGGGATGGGGGTAGGGGCAGGATTCGCTTCCGTTTCAATACGCCAACTCGAAGGCATTCCAGACTTAGCGTAGACTGTAATCGCAAATGGGGCCACCAGTAGCGGGTTGTTTCGACCGAAGCGGGTCGATATCGCAAAGTCATGTACGCCTGACACCGAACTCAACGATGGCGACGCGGCAAGAATCTGGACACCATGCTATCGCCGGGTTTCTCTATCAGCTCCTGGGCTCGGGCGTGGAGGCATTCGAGATCTTCAACGGACCACGAAGTGGTGATGAACCGGACGAAGCGTTACTCGTCGAACGTTTTGGGCAGGATGCTGCCGTGCTGCCCAGCGACGGCAGCAACAGGAAGCCGAGGCTGATTCAATACAAGCATTCGAGCACGGGACAAAAAATTGTCCCGTCCGAACTTCGCGAGATCTTACAGGCTCTTCTGAAAAGCGTCCGCGCCCAAGGCATGGGGGTCGATCAAGTCGAGTACAAATTGGTCACCAACCGCCAGTACTCCCCGCACGCTGAGATGTGGGTTGCGGCAAAGGCAAAGCTCGACGGCACACTTGAGGGTTTGATTCGCTCGTCCTCCGAGGCGACAATCGACGATGTTTCGCAGCTTGCCTCGATCTTTCGACTCCTCAAACTTGACCTACGGATACCAACGGAGTTGCGGGAAGAGGTGCTCAAAGCGGGTTTCGCCTTCGGGATGTTGGATGCAGAGATCGATGCCCGCATCGACGAATTGGTCGGTTTGCTGATGCGGAAGGCAAGCGACGTGGGGCGGCGCGTTGTTCGTCGCGAAGAGATCCACAGAGCACTCACCGGTTGCGACAATCCCTTCCCACTGCTATCGGGACCATCTGCCCAGATGCGGCGTGACGATGTTGGGAAATACAAACGTGAGGAAACCGACGGACAACCCACGATTCCCCGGGTGGTTTCGGGAGACATCGCCCGATCTGTGTTGGAACATCCTGTCACCGTCGTTGTTGGGGACGGGGGAAGCGGAAAGTCCGTTGCGGTGTGCGACGCGCTTACGATCAGTCTACAAGAATTGAATACTCCGCCCGGTTTCGGGCTGATCTTGCCGGCGTTCGTGGCCGGCTCGGAAGCTGTCATGCATGCGATAGCCGGTTGGCGAAATCTGGCCAACCACAGTGACGGCCAAGCATTGAAACGGTCAGTCGGTCGACTGCGCAGTGCCTTCCCGCACAATCCGTTGCTCGTCATCTGCATTGATGCAGTGGACGAGAAGTCGGGAAACGCGCGGCTTCCAGACGAAGCTCAACGGTTCATTCGCGACTTGATCCAGAACGCTCTCGACGAGCATAATCGGTTTGGAATGCCCGTCACGTCGATCATCCTGACGTGCCGAAGACTTGAGGAGTTGGAAAACCTCCCCCGCGGCGGTTTCGGCTTTACAGCGCCGCATCATCGCATTGACGTTGTTGATTTTGATGACGACGAAATTGAGTTGCTCGCCGCTGAGCTTGACGGCGGCGTGAGGGACCGAATCATCGGTCACTTCCAGATGCGAGCAGTGCAAGCGGGCCGGATGCCTTCTCGCGTCGCGCAGCCCGTTTCGGAAGCCGTGCTGGAAATCATCCGGCACCCCGTGCTGTGGCGATTCTTCTCGGCACTGGACGTTCTCGCGCAGCACGACTGCTTGGATGGCGGCACGAACGGACTCGATCAACTCGCCGCGAGATACCGGAATTGGTTCCGTCAAAAAGCAGAGAAGCGAATCGTCGGCCTGCTGAATGAGGAATGCGCCACGGCCCTCGTGACCGCCGCTCTGCAGTTTCGGGACAACCCGGCGAGAATCGGCGAGCGGGAGCGCGACTGGCTGGTCCCTTGCGTTTCCGACGGCTGTTCCAGACTGCATGCGATTCAGATTTTCGAGGAGGCCATGACAGCGGGCCTATTGGTCGAGGTTGAAAGAGGTGGGCGACGATGGCGGTGGAGGCACACTTGGCTTTGCGAGCACCTCCTCCGCACTGGGGTGAATGGAAGATGAGTAACGACAATCAGCACTCGGATGGAGATCTTCGCGACAGGTTGCTCGCGCAGCTTGAAGCGGCGAGTTCGGTCAACGCGCTGCGCGGTCTGCTTGGCGAGATCGAGCAGAGTCGCGATGCCATTGGCTTCAAATCCGCGGCTGAACTGGCGCGGATGGCGTTGTCGGCCATCTCCAGCCTCACGGCCGAAACACCCGGGGTTGCTGCCGGGGTTATTGTCGAGCACCTTTTGCCTTGGTGCTTGACCACTGGAGAGCCAGGCGACGGTTCGTCGGGCGTCGCCTTTGAACTTCACCAGTTGCGGGGACTCCTGAAGGAATGGGTCTACCAGTATCCTCAGGCTCCGATGCTCGAAGTCCGGAGCCGGATCTTGGAGGATGTTCAAGAGCGACTGAAGAGCCATCCCACGCGAGAACTGCTTTGGGTCGCCTCCGCAATCGGATTCAGAACATCGGGGATTACCGATCTACTATGGCCGCTGGCCGAAAGGAAGGACGAGATTGGGGACGTGGCGATTGGGGTCCTGGCGTTGTTGGGGACTGAGCCGCGTGAGCGCGATCGGTTGCTGGATGCTGCGTGTGCTCTGCTCTCGTCTAGCAAGCTTTCGCGCGGACTCCTGATTGCAGTCCAGGAACTGGTCGGACCGTATCGAATTGAGTTGGCCGTGGCGCTGCTAAAATCGGCCGAAGAGATGTACCGTGACGAGGATCGGTTCGATTTCTCGATCGCCGTTAGCACGGCGACACATGCCGTTGACCGCTGCTCAGATGACCAGATCGTGCACGATGAGATGTGGACAGTTCTCCGCAACCACCGCGAGACCTTACGCACGACCAGCGACTACGGTTACCGCTGCGACACGAAAGCGACGCTACGAGATCACGTTAACTGGTTGCTTGCCGATGAATTTGCGGCCGATCAGGATATCGGCGCCTACATCATGTTGACGCGGCTGAGCGAACTCACGAAACCGCAGCAGCTTGCGGCATGGGATGAAGTCGTGAGCGACAAACTGACCGGCTTCTTGGAGCGTCTCGCCAAGCAGGACACCGAAATGAAGGGGCTCTACACCACCACTCGTTTTCGGTTGAAGACTGAAGCCTGGGAGACCGCACTGACCGCGGGCTGTTCAGGCTTGGCAGACTGGATCGACGTAGCGGTTATGGACGAGACCAGTGCCTCCGCAGTCCATGCCATAGCCGGCATCATTGCCTGCTTGCGTCTGCCGCGTTTGCCCGCACGCATGCTGGATGCGATTGTCTCGGCGGGACCAGCCGATGACGATAACGGCATCCTGTTCAGGGAAGTGGGCATGATCGAAATTGCGCGATCCAGTTGCTGTCGCGAAGCCTTCGAGTCGCTCATGCACTTCGGGTTGACGCACAATCGGAATGTCCTGCTATCGACCATCGATGCGATTACTGATGTCGCAATCTCTCGGTTGCAGGAAGGCGACGATGATGTCATTGAAAAGCTGCTGGAGATGACGATGGCAGGCAACCAGAAACGCCATCGCGAGGCCATGATCTCGACGTTCTGCCGGCTCTGCGCACGCGGCTTCGTCCAAGGTGAGCGGCTCGTCCATTTGTGGACGTTCGCCAATGCCGATGATTTGGATAATCACTCCCGCCGTGAGGCGCTGGAAGCAATCGGGTTGACGGATTTCGAGGAAGCGCATGCATGGAAGGACTTGATACGTCAGATCGGCCCAGGTGACGAGGGCGAATTCGGATGGCGTGCTTGCGAAGTCCTGGTGCGTCGTGATTGGCTCACGTCCGAGGACGAACAGTGGTTATTCACCCGCCTGGGGCTCGCCGAAGTTGATTCGCGACTTCGGGTCCAGAAAGCCGCAGGGATAGACGGCTGGCAAGCCTTCTTGATCGGCCTGCTGTTCCGCAAGGATAAGGACCGCTTCTGCGATGCCGTGCGTGACGTCCTGACGCATGCACCGCTCGGTTCCGTATCTCAAATCCTCGACTCCCTGAGGCACCACGGCGACAGTTGCTCTGATGGCGTTGCGGCGGCACTTGCTGGCCGAATCCGTGTGTCGAATGACCGGGCCTCGACCGACACCGAGTTATTCAACGTCTTGGCGGCAATCGCTCCATCGAGGCTGCTGACGCTGGGCCAAGTGGCTGGTTGGACCGATTGGCTGGTTGAAGCCCGCACGGCACTTTGTGAAGCGATTGGAACGGTGGCCACGGCCCGTGACGATTATCGAGTCGAGGCCGTTGCCTGCCTCGTACGCTTCATGCGCGACGCGTCATTTCAAGTACGACGGTCCGCCTACCGAGCCATTGCCCAATCGGACTTCCGCGTTCTTGCATCGGTTTGCCTAGCTTGGAGCCAATCAGGTGATATGGAACTCAGAAAGCGAGCGGCTGAAGCAACGGCCTGGCTGCCGGTCTCGTCCTATCCGGACGAAGCAATTTTGGAGTTTGGGTTTGGCTGGGATCCCGAGCCGTCTGTACGGGAGATCTGGAAGGGTGTGCTCTCGGAACGACGCGGACGTCGTTGGGCCGCTGACTACCTCGATCGGATTCTGACGAGTGCTGTCGAGGACGATCAGGCTTTATTGAAGTCCTACCGCTACGGACGCGCTCTCGCTAAGATCGGCGATGACGAATCGGTGAAGCGAATCGACGACTTCTTGGCCAGCCGCGAACTGAAACCGAATGTCAGGCACTGGCTGAAGAAGGTCGCCCGCGAGATCGAGCGTCACTGGAGGAAGGTCACCGAAAGGTGGCCGGAACCGTGGTCGTTTGAACAGGGCGGCATCGAACTGTTGGATGGCGAGATCGTCCTTGGTGATGGAACGCGACTGAAGGCCAGGCTATCCCTGTGGTGCCGCTACCGTTCCGGACCGTCCGACTTCCTTGCTTGGGGCGGAGTCGCATACGAATTTGAGCGCGAGCCCTCACCCCAGGGCGACGAATTCCGGATTGAGATTCAGATTTCGGGACGACCATCAGCATCCGCGAACGTGTCCGAGTCACGACGGAGCAGCCGTTCAGGAACGACACTGGTCCTCCGGGGGAGTAGTCCGTATCCCGCGGAACCGCACTACAAGAGGACCGACGGCGGAGGCGGCTTGGTGGACGCTGTCGCCAAAATCATTCGAGAAACTGGAGTTAACCTGACCAGCGAGGAGGCCGAGGAAGCTAGCATCCGGCTACAGCCCCTGCTTGAACGAGCAGACGTGTCGCTTTTTAGGACGCATCCGGAATACGACACGGGCGTCCGCAGGAAGATCGCCTGCCAGGAAGCTGCTCTGGTGATCCGTACGCTTGCCGAATCACTTCCGCGTACGTTTCAGTCCTCAATGGCCCTTTGGCGGATTGCCAATTCTATCCTTGAAAAGGAGTCTCTCGCACTTCGCGTGTCACCCGCGGAACTCGACAGGCTCGGCGAACTGGCGCGACTGAGCGAACGCGAGTCCGATGAGCTACTGTTTTGGATGGTCGACCGCGTAGAAGGCGAGCGATCGGATGACGCCAAACGCCGCGCCGCAGTGACCCCGTGACGTTACGCCGCGCGGACGGCGTTGAACTCGGTGTGATTCAAATTGCCCGAGGTAAACGCTGCAACCAACGTGCGACGCTCCAAGTTGCCTACTTCGTCATGCCCTGCCTCAAACCGCCGTTGCCAGAAGTTTCGACGCGATTCAGGTAACGCGTTCCAGATGGCGAGGAAATCAGATTGAGATACGACGCTGACATCGGCAAGTCTTCCCCCGCGAAGGCTGGAAGATCGGTTAATGTGGTGAATGTAATCGCAATACAGCGGATACAAATCCGCGGGATCGGTTACTGCGAGGGTCATGCATGACATCCTTCCAGAAGCGTAGAAAGATATCTTATCAAGTCGTCCTCGCTGCAGGAAGCCGAACATTGGCCGGCGCTAGTGCGGCCCGCCAACCTGAGTCATGAGGACTAGACGGAGTCCCGGTTGTCAGCTGTCAAACAAACGCTAGCTTTGGTAGCAGGCGGGTTTTGGCCGGATCGTGCGCGCGGAAATCCTGCCACACCGATTCCGGCTGTTTCGTGCGTGCTCACCAGTCGGCGGGGTCTGCTCAGTTGTTCCTGTCACCTGGGGCCTCGTTCGCGACGCGGTCACGTTGGCAAATGGCCTCAACCAGCGCCCGCTGTGTGGCCGGAGCGGGCGCGCGGGACAGTTCCGGGGCGTTGTACGTCTTCAGGAAACGGTCGTAGAACGTGGGATCCTTCTGTGGCAGCAGCACGGGTTTGTGGACGCGGCCCTGACCGTCGACAAAACTGAAGTACAGCCGGGCAAAGGTTCCATCCACGCGTTTGCTGGCAAACACGATCCAGCGGCTGTTGCTGGACCAACTGTGCCACGACTCGCTCCGCGGGCTGTTGATGGCCAGCCGGGTGTGGCTTCGCGTTTTCAGGTCCATCAGGTACAGGTCGCTCGAAGGCTGGAACACCGGGAACTCGCCGTACTCCGACATGCAGAACAGCAGCCAGCGGCCGTCGGGGGAAACCCGGGGCTCCGTGATGCTCAGCCCTGTATCTTTGGCCAACAGTACGGGCTCGACCTCGCCCCAGCGTTGCGTATCCGCTTCGTAGCTGATTCGCATCAAGTCGTAGCGGACTTCGCGGTGACGTTCCACGGGCAACGGATCCGTACTGCAAAAATAAAGATACCGGCCGTCCGGCGACCAAGTGGGAAAGGTCTCGACGCGGTCGCCTTGGGAGATCTGCGGCGTGGTGGTCACGCTGTTCGAGTCGGCGTGGTACAAGGCCAGATCGGACTCGCGGTTGAAAACGTCCCGATTCTCGCCAACTGCATGGAAAAACTGGATCATGTCGCCGGCAACGAACGCGGCGAGTCGACCGTTGGGATGCCACGCGGTGTAGCCGGCCAGCGATTTCGTGACGCGTCCGCGATCGGATTCGGCCGCCTGGACTAGCGTGCGCGTATCGACTTTGGTAACCCGCCCCTGCCGGACCACGACCATCCCGCTCCGCGCGGAGATGTCTCCCGAGCCGCGGGAATGCAAGATCATCTGGTCGGGATGATTGGGTGCAAAAGTGTGGCAGTTGACACATCCGCCCCCGCTCCCGAACGATTGGTTGCTCACGACGACCGATTCCTCGTACGTCTGCACGTCCCGCTGATGGATGGCGACGTTGACGCGGACGATGTAGATCGGCTTGATCAGCCGATAGAACAAGTAGCGGTCGATGTCCGCGCCGGCAATCGTGTTGACGACCGGATTGAACCGCGTCCATTGCCCGTCGGGACGGCGGACGCAGACTTCGAAGTCCAGCTTGCGGCCCCGGTTATCGCTCAGCAAACGCTGCCAGCGCGTCAAGGGGACGACGATTGATCCGTTGCGGCTCGCCACGTCGATCGTTGAACCCCGGGCGGCGCGGATCCGCACCCGGTACTCCGTGCCCGGTTCGTCGATCTGAAAATTGAGCGGTGCGATGTTGGGCGGAATCACCGCATCGCTGTAGTCAGGCCGGATGCGCGGGGCCCGACCGGCGACCACCGCGGACTCCATGTCCACCGCGCCGCTGGGTCCGATCGCGAACATGCCGACGAGCCCGGCAGCTGCCAGGAGACCGGCGCACACAAGCCCCCGGACGTGCCATCGGTTCATCGTGACGCCCTCACCGGTGCGGACTGCAGATCATTGCTCCCAAACACGTAGAAAAAGAAATAGCTGTCGCCAAAGTCGGGGTGCAGCGCAGAAAAAGCCGCGGCCGGGTTTCCCTGAAACTGCCCGACCGCCTGGACGAATTCGCGGCCGCGCCGCCACGTTTCCGGGCGGATCTTGCGTCCGCCAAGATCGATTGTTTGCAGGCCCGTGTCCTCCAGATGGATCACGATCGCTTCCTCGCAATGCCGCGGTATGCTAGCCAGGTCGAAATCATCCAGGCGGTGCAGATTCGCCACGATTTTGTCAATCCGCCGAGTCAACAGATAGTAAGCCATGAGGTACTCGAACGCCATGCGGTTCCGTGGATTACTTTCCAGAAGTTGTCCGAGCATGGTTTCCAGATCGAGCTTCCCGGTAAAGTCGCGTTGGACCATCAACGCGCGGCGGGAAGCGACCTCGGGTACGCCCGACAGCGCCGGATCGGCATCCAGCTGCCGCCGACATTCTCGCGCCCAGCCGCGGTACAGCAGGCTACGTTCCAGCACCGCGAGGAACTTCCGCGCCGCCTCCGGCTCGCCTTTGATCGCGTGCAAGTAAACCAGACGCTGCAGCGTCTGGGGCCGCTCGCCGAACAGTTCCAGCGCCTCGTACGCCATGTGCTGCGACTCGTTGATTCGCCCCAGGTCGAACAGGATGTCGCCGTATTCCAGGGGCACCCGTTGAGCCGTGGCCGTGAGACCTTCAAGCTGCAGCGTCAAAGTCGGTACGGCGTCCGGCACCTGAGGATACGCGAACATCCGCTCCAGCAACTCGCCGCGATGATACAGGGCCCGGTTGACCTGAAACACGCCCCACACATCCGACGGCGGAAGCCGCCGGGCATACTTCAACACATCGGCCCATTGTTGACGCTGGGCGCTGTAAGCCACCACCAACGAGGATTTCGTCGGGACATCAAACAACGAGACGTCGGCCGCGATGCCGAGGACCATCAGCGCGGCCGACGGGACCGCCAGGCGTATCGCGTAGCATGGCTCTCCCGAACCGTGCAGCACGTAGGACGGGTCTCCCGCCCCGTCCCCCACGGCTCTGGAGAGCCATGCTACGGCCAGAGCTGCGGCCGGAAAGAACAGCAGCAGCGCGGCCCGGATCGCCTGGTTGACGAACGCCGACGACGGGACGGCGAGCCGGTACCGTTCCGCCGACAGCAGGATGCCTCGATAAGCCTCCTGGATGCTCAGCTCGCTCAGCCAGACTCCGGCCACCAGCGGCACGACCACCGCCGACAACACGCACCACGCGCCCAGCCAGCGTTGGCCACGGCTTCGCCACTCGAAAATGCCACACAAAACGGCAAACACCACGTGCAGCCCGGCGGCGGCGTAATAGGCCGTTGCGGAAGCGATCACAAACCCCGTCAACCTGACGGCCCAGTGCAGCTGGCCGATCCGCACGTACGCACAGGCCAACCCCAGGACGACGCACAGGCCCACGCACAGATGCACGGGATGATTGTACTGCCCCAGCATCATCAGGATCAGGACCGCGGGGATCAGGAATACAACCGAGCCACCCGTTCCCGAGACGGCCGCCGCGAACCGGCGCGTCGCCAGGCAGATGAAGGCGGTCAACACCGTGACCACCAGCGCGCCGAGCCAGCCGAAGGCGAACAGGGGTGACAAGAAGGCGGACGCACCGTCGACCAGTCCCCCCGGCCGATTCATCAACGCGGCCAGAAAAGCGGAGTCGAACAAGAACACGTCGGGTTTCTGTTGATAGAACAACTCCGGCCGGACGCGCAGCAGCACGTACAGGTAGAAGACGCCGGACAGCCCGACGGCCTGGGCAACGAACCCCAGGCCGCGCCGCCAATGTCCGCGGAGACTTGGCACCGGACGTAAAGTAACCCGACGCGTAAGCGAGGCGATGCGGCACGTAATCCGGCACATAATGCATTTCTCGCTGACGCTTCGGGTTACTACGGGTCAATCAACTCTGTCGCTCGTCTTACGACTCACAGCTGGCGAAGGCCACATACGGTTACCCTACATCGGCCAATTCCAAGGCTTGGCCGTAGCGCCGGGCGGCCATTTGCCGCAGGCGGGCGAATTCCGGACGGGCCAGCAGCAGGCCTTCGCCGACCAGCGTCTGCGCGTCCCGGCGAGCCTCGGTCAACACGTCGGTGTCACGCACCAGATCGGCGATGTGGAACGCGGGCAAACCGTGCTGCTGCAAGCTGAACAGGCTGCCGGGTCCGCGCAGCTGAAAGTCGATTTCCGCCAGTTCGAAACCGTCGCTGGACCGGCAGAAGGCGTCCAGCCGCTCGCGGGCCTGGTCGGTCTTCAACTCGGCGAACACGCACACGTATCCTGGATGCACACCGCGGCTGACGCGGCCCCGCATCTGGTGCAGTTGGGCCAGGCCGAAGCGGTCCGCGTCCTCGATGGTCATCAACGTCGCGTTCGGGACGTCGATGCCGACTTCGACCACCGAGGTGGCTACCAGCACTTGGGTTTTGCCGGCCTGGAAATCCCGCATCACGGACTCTTTTTCCTCGGCGCTCAGGCGGCCGTGCATCAGGTCCAAGCGAAAGTCGGCCAGTTCGCCGTTGGCCAGCGCCTCGAAGGCCTGCTGGACGCTGGCCACCGCCTCGTCCTCCGCCGACTCGACGTGCGGCGCGATGACGTAGCCCTGCCGGCCTTCGCGCAATTTCTTGCGGAAGAACTCCCACCAGCGGCCGCGTTCCGCTTCCGCGCCCAGGTACGTGTGGACCGCCGCGCGGCCCGGCGGCGGGTCGCGGAGCACCGACAGGTCCAGGTCGCCGAACAGCGTCATCGAGACCGTGCGAGGAATCGGCGTGGCCGTCATGACCAGGTAGTGCGGATCGGGCGCCGAACGCCGCAACGCGGCCCGCTGGTTCACGCCGAATTTGTGCTGCTCGTCGATGACCACCAGGGCCAGCTTGGACCAGTCCAGTTCCTCCTGCAACAGGGCATGCGTGCCGACAATCAAGTCCGCCTCGCCGGCCGCGAGTTGGTCCCGCACCTCGCGCCGCTGGGCCGCGGTCAGCGAACCGGTCAGCACCCGGATCCGCACCCGGCTCTCGCGCAAGTCGCGCTGCAACGTCGCCGCGTGCTGCCGCGCCAGGATCTCGGTCGGCGCCATCAGCGCCGCTTGATAGCCGTGGGCCACGGCCACCAACATCGCGTACTCGGCGACCACCGTCTTGCCGCTGCCGACGTCGCCCTGCAACAGGCGGTTCATGGGCGTGGGCCGCGCGAGGTCGGCGGTGATTTCCTGGATGGCCTGGTTCTGAGCGGCCGTCAGATCGAACGGGAACAAGCGGCGGATCCGGGCGTCGATCTTCCCGTCGGCGGCCAGCGGCGGCGTCCGGCTCGGTTGCGCCCGTTGCTGCTTCCGCAGGGCCAACGCCACTTGCAGGACCAGCAGTTCCTGATAGATGAACCGGCGGCGGGCTTGAGCCAGGCTCGCGGGGTCGCGCGGAGCGTGGATCTCGGTCACCGCCGCTTGGATCGGCAGCAGAGCGTGCTCGTTCAGGTACTCGGCCGGGAACACTTCCTCCAACAGCGCGGCGTAGCTGTCGACCGCCGAGCGCACGATGCGCCGCAGATGCGGTTGCTTCAACCCTTCGGTCAGCGGATACAGGGGCAAAATGCTCCCGGACTCGACTTGGCGGTCACCCTCCAGCAGTTCCACCCGGGGATGAACCATTTCCCAGCGGCCGCCGTTGAACCGGGGCGTTCCGGACAACAACACGCGGGATCCTCGCCGGAAGCGTTCGCGCATGTAGGGCTGATTGAACCACATGGCGCGCAGGTGCTCGCGATCCTGACGGACCAGCACGCCCAGCAACGTCCGGCCGGTACCCGTGTTCCGCAATTCGATTTCCTCGACCACGCCGCACACACTGGCCGGCTGGTCCTCCTCCAATTCGTGGATCGCCAGCACGCGGCTGGCGTCGTGATAATCGCGCGGGAAAAAGAACAACAAGTCGGCCGCCGTGCGCAGCTCCAGTCGCTCCAGCAGCGGGGCCAGTTGCGGTCCAATGCCTTTGACGAACTGGATCGGCGTCGCGAGGCGCTGCCGGGCATCTTGTCGATCGGCGGTGGTCATGCGGAAATTGTAGCGAACCGCCGCCGGGAATACAGGCGGGACGGTGCTGCCGGCCCGGTCGTGAAACGCTATGATTTCAACGTCTGGCCGTGATCTTCTTGGCTTTGAGGGCCGGTTGGTTTGGCATGGATTCCCGAAACTGCCGGTCGAGTTCTACGGGGCGGGCGTTGCGGAACCGATCGAGCACCGCTTGCAGTTTCTTCGCCCCCTCGGCGGCTTTGCCTGCGGGTTGGGCAACTGACTGTGGCGTGGTTTCATCGGGATCGGCGACCAAGTCGAAGAATCGGCCGTCGCGGTAGAGCTTGTAATGGTGGTCCGCCGCGAACTCGCGCACCGTCAAGTCCGCCCGCTGACGTGGCGAATACCAGCAGTACAGCCACTCGCGCGGCGTCCCGCGTTCGCCCCGCAACTGCGGCAGGAAGCTGACGCCGTCGATGTCCGCGTGTACACTCACGCCCGCTGCCTCGCAGATCGTGGGCAGAAAGTCGGCGCTGCTGATCAGATCGCCGTTCACACGTCCGGCCTTGATCACCATCGGCCAACTGGCGATGAGGGGCACGTGCGTGCCGCGGCGCGTGGTGCTGCCTTTGCCGCCGCGATAGTCGGCGTCCTGGAACCGGCTGGTCACGCTGCCATGCGTGCCGTTGTCGCCGAGGAACATCAGCAGCGTGTTGTCGCGGATTCCCAGTTCCGCGAGCTTGGCATCCACGCGGCCGACCATCTTGTCCATCCACGCGGTCATGTCAGCAAAGTGTTTGATGTGGCGGTTCACCTGTTCGCCGACGGCTTTCGGGTCCCAGTCCGGACTGTCCGGCGTGGGCTGGAAAGGGTCGTGCGTGAGGATCATCGGATAGTAGAGGAAGAAAGGCCGGTCCTTGTGGCGGGTGATAAAGTCGAGGGCAAAATCGTTGACCAGTTGGGGGCCGTACTGGCCGTCGGTGAAATCTCTTTCCACCCCGTCGTATTCCAGACCGGGATTGGCATAGCGCGGCGGGCGCCGCGTGTGCTGCCACAGACAGGCTTCGTCGAAGCCGAAGTGCTGCGGCGCGTCCTGGTCACGCCCCAACTGCCACTTGCCGCAAATCCCCGTGGCGTAGCCGGCCTGCTGCAACCGATTCGCAAACGTGCTTTCCGCTCGCGGCAGGGTGCCGAAGTTCAAATAGTTGCGCACGTTGTAACGGCCGGTCATCAACTGCACGCGCGTCGGCGTGCATAGCGGTTGCACGTGGCAGTGCTCGAAACGCACCCCTGCCGCGGCCAACCGGTCCAGGTTCGGCGTCTGGTAGCTCTGCCCGCCGTTGGCCGTCACGCACTCGTAGCCGAAATCATCGGCCAAGATGATGACGATGTTGGGTTGGATTGGCGCATCGGCGGCGGGCAGCGCGGCCAGCGGCGCCAGCAGCAGGGCCGCGAACGTACGGGCGATGGTGGTGGACGTTTTGGGGAATTCTCGTTGGCCCATCGTCGACTTCATGTCAGGGTTGCTGCCCCTCGCGCGGCCGGAAGAAATTGCAGGCTCCGCCGAGCAGACCAAAGAAACTATCGAAGCCGCGGTCCAGCGATCGTTTCCCTTCCTCGGGAGGACGCTACAGCCAGCCAGAAATGGCAGGTGATCCCGAATGGTGGCGTTCCTTTATTTGTTCCTGAACAGGTCGCTTTGAACGACGGCATGGATCACGTCTCGAAAGCCATTGTCTTTCGCAGCGACGGCCTGCGTGATCCGTTCCAATTCTGGCCGGTCCGAAAACCCCATCGCGCGGCCCGTTGCATACACGGCAATCTTTGCGATCAACGCGTGGGTGAATACGTCCGGTTCCGCGAACAGCGTTTGCTTGTACTCCGCCAGATTCGAGAACGCCCGTCCGTCCGGAGTTTCGCCCGACGCATCGACCGGCCGTCCGACGCGCCACCCCACGTCGCGTCCACCGGTCAGTTCGGCCGGGGGCTTGGGAAAATCCCGGCCGAGGGTCCGGTAGGTCTCGCGCCAGCCGCCGATCACGTCGTAGTTCTCCAACGCGAAGCCGGGCGGATCGAGCACGCGGTGGCACGAGTTGCACGTCGTCAGGTTGCGATGTTTCTCAAGTTGCTCGCGGAGCGTCGTCGCGCCGCGAATGTCCGGCTCGACGCCGGGCACTCCCGGCGGAGGCGGTGGCGGCTCGATGCCGAGGATCCGGTCGAGCACAAACGCGCCGCGCATTACCGGCGACGTCGTGGTGCCGTTGGCCGACACCTTGAGCACGCTGGCATGAGTCAACACGCCCCCACGATGATGCTCCGGTTTCAAGGAGACGCGCCGCATCGTCACCCCTTTCACGCCGTCGATGCTGTAGTGCTCGGCGAGCCGCTGGTTGAGAAACGTCCAATCGGAGTGCAGAAACTCGGTGACCAGGAGGTTCTTTCGCAGGACTTCGTTGAAGAACAACCGCGTCTCCTCCAGCATCGCGTGCTGCAGCAGGGCGTCGTGTTCGGGATAGAGCTGCTTGTCGGGGGTCGTGAATTCGATCTCGCGCAGGTTCAGCCACTGGTCGGTGAAGTGGCGGGTGAAGTGGTCGGCGCGACGATCGGCGAGAAGTCGTTCTGTCTGCGTGCGCAGCGTTTCGTGGCGTAAGCTTCCAGCTTGCGACGATGGCAAGCTGGAAGCTTGCCCCACGGTGAGTTCTCCATTGGCCGCCAGGGACAGCAGTTCGGCATCCGGCGGAAGACCCCACAGCATGTAGCTCAGCCGCGCCGCCACGGCGTAATCGTCGAGCCGGCCTTCCGGTTCGAGCAGAAACAGGAAGTCCGGCGAGCAGAGCGCGGCGATCTGTGCCGTCCGCAACGCCTGATCGAGTGACGATCCTGCCGCCAGTTCCGCGTGGCCGATCGCGATGAACGGCGCGGCGATCTCGGGCGTTACCGGACGGCGGAAGGCCGCTTCCAGAAACGGCGGCAGCACGCGCGCCAGATCGGCGGCCGGGTCGCTGCTCACCAGCCGGTAATTCGGGCGGTACCACGGTTTGTCCCGCTGATGCTTCGGGCCGATGTCTTCCGCCGGGATGTCACCGAACCGCAGCTGGTGACCGCGCAACGGCCACTCCTCAACCAGCGGCCCTTCGACTTCCAGCCGGTGCAGCGCGATGCCGGGTCCGTCATAGTCCGGAATGTCTGAGTCCTTCAGCCAGTACTGGGGCAGCTCGGGCCACAGGCGGATCGTTTCGTTGGGACGCAGCAGCACCTGGAACTCGTTGACCGCCGCCTTGCCCGGCGGGGCTTCAAAAACACCGTACAGCGGCATCGAATCGAAGAAATCCCGGCCCGCGTGCAGGCGATAAACGACAGGCTGCTCCGACTGGTGTGTGGAGATATGCAGCTTGACGCGGTAGTCGGCCGTGTGGCGAATCTGCAGTTCGTAGACCTTGACCGGCGAGCAACATTCGGTCACGACGGCGACCGCGCCGTCGGGGCGTTTGATCCACGACTTGCCAATGTTCGCGGCGTTGCGTCCGGTGCCGAACGTCAGCGATTGGACTTGGGGTTCCGGTTTCGGCCCGAAGCTGACGCAGGCATCGAGCGCCATCGCGGCGGCTTCCAGGTAGCGCTGGATCTGCACCGGCGAGAGATCGAGAGCCTGGCCGATATTGTCGAAGCCGTGGGCGCGACCGTCGTCGGGCAGCAGGTCGGTCACCTGCACGTGGGTGCCCAGCAGTGCGTTGAGCGTCCGCTCGTACTCGTGCCGATTCAGCCGTCGCAGCACCGTGCCTTTGGATTTCTCGTGAGCCGCACCGAGTTGGGCCGCCAATGCTTTGAGAAACGCCTGGCGGTCGGCGTCGGACGGCAGATCGGCGTCTGGCGGCGGCATCTCGCCGTCGCGAACCCGATCGTGGATGCGGACCCACTTCGCTTGCAGCCCGGCATCCGTCAAGTCACTGCCGAGGGTCGTCAGATCCAGCCCGCCCTCTTCCGCGTCCGTGCTGTGGCAATCGAAGCAGTACTGCGTCAGGAACGGAGCGACCGAAGCCGGCGGTGCGGCGAACGCCACCGTTGATCCGCTGCCGAGCAGCAGCAGGAGTATCGTCAAGACGGCCACCGTCCGCCCACGGCGGCTGAGCTTCGCAGAGCGTCCTGGAATCATGGAAGAGCTTGTTTTCATGACAACCCCCTGATGCTGGCGCCGTCGCTGCTGCCGAATTGCTCCGTCTCGACGCCCATCCGCTGTGCGATCTGCACAAACAGGTTGCACAGGCGGGCGTTGTCGGTGCCGCTGCCACCGGCTACGATGTGCCGGCCGTGCTGGAAGCCGCCGCCGGCGAGGATCACCGGCAGATCCCGCCAGCTGTGACTGCTGGCGTTACCGAGATTGCTCGTGATCAACAGATGCGTCGAATCGAGCACGCTGCCGCCCGCTTCTTTCGCGTTGCGCAACAACGCGAGCAGGCCGCTGATCTCGCGGAATTCGGCTTCCTCGATCAACTTCAGCTCCTCGATCTTCTGGGCATCCTGGCCGTGATGGCTCAAGTCGTGCCAGCCGGTATCGACGCCGGGCAACTTGGGCACGTCGTTCATGGCGGTCGACTTGAGCGTGACGATCCGTGTCGAATCGGACTGCAGCGCCAGCGCGAGCATCTGGTGCATCACGCGGCTCTGAGCGACGAAGTCCAGCCGGTCGGTAACGTTCTTCGGCGGCGGGACATCGACGGACGGTTTCGGCTTTTGGGCCCACGCTTCCGACGCTTGCAGCCGCCGCTCCAGTTCGCGGACGCTGGTCAGGTACTGTTCGAACTTCTCCCGATCGCGCGGGCCCAGTTGCCGCTGGAGCGTGCGGGACCGTTCGTTGACCGTGTCGAGAATGCTGCGGCCACGCTTCAACTCGGCCGTCTGTTTCGCCACTTCGTCGGGCGTCCCCGTGACGAACATCATCTGAAACAGGTCTTCCGGAGTTCCTGCCGCCGGCAGATTGACGCCGGTGGCGGACCACGAAATCGAATCGCCTCGCCCGCCCACGTTCAGCACCAGCGAAGGAAACCGCGTGTCCGGCTGGAGCTTGTCGGCGAGGTACTGGTCGATCGAGATGCCGTTTTTGAAGCCCGGCAGACCCGGATGTTTGACCGACGTCAGCACCGTGAACTCCGAAGTGTGCCCATTGGCTCCGTTCTGTTCGGGATGCGACAGGCCGGAAATCACAGAGAACTGACCGCGGTGTTCTGCCAGCAGGTTCAGGTACGGTGTCGGCTCATATTCCGCCCCTTCCTGTTGCGGAAACAGATGCGGCGCGTGAAAGCCGAGCCCATAGTTGATGGCGATGAATCGTTTGGGGGGAGCGGTGGCCGCGGCCGCCTGCGCCTTCGTGGCAAACGCCGGCAGCATCGCGTCGAGCCACGGCAGGGCAAGAGCGACGCCGGAGCCTCGCAAGAAGGTCCGTCGCGAGACATGTCTCTTGGATACTGGATGAATCATGGTCTGGTTCCTCAACGTGATTGGTTAGCCGTCTGGATGTAGGGATGGCCCTGGACTACTTCCCAGACCGTATCGTCGACGGTCTTTTTCCGCTCGGCAGTGATTTCCAGCAGTTCGCCGAGGTCGGGCCAATGGACATAGCCGGGACCGATCTTGCCTGGCAGCTTGTTAAGATTCTCGTTCTTATAGTTGTCGAGGTCGTTGTAGATCGCGGCGTCCAGTCGGCCGGGATGCGTGCCGTACATCACAGCATAGCAAGTCGCCGCCAGCGTGTACCGCGGCAGGCCGGCCCGCACGTGGCCGCCGTCGCGGGAGAAGAACCCCACGTTTTCGATTCCGGGCATCTGGCCCGCACGCAGCTTCTGGTCGAGGGCCAGGAAGACATCGCCGTTGGGGATCAGGGCCAGACGTTTCTCCTGCCACAGCTTCGGGTATTTGGCCTTCAGTTCGTCCATCAGTCGCCAGACATAATCGCGGCTGTGGGCGTGCTTGCTGGTGAAGGGCACCTCGTCGTTGCGCTCGTACTTCGCCAGCCAGGCGGCCGAGTAATCGAAGCTGCGCATCAGCGGCAGCATTTCCTCGAGGGTCGGCTTGCGTTCCTTGACGCGCTTCAGCACCTCTTCCCGCGGCAGTCCCTCGGCGGCCAGCGACTTCTCCGTTTCTTCCCGCACGCGTTTCATGAAGTCGCCCACGCCGTCGATGCCCGGCCACGAGTTGTAGAGGAACACGCGGCCGTGGTCCGGATGCCGGGAGAGAAAGACGTCGATGATGGCCGCCGCGCTGGCCAGATCGCTGACATCCCGCGGTTCCGGAAACGGCTCCTGGTTGTGAAACACCGACTTTTGCACGTTGTCTTTCAACAGCGGGTGGGCGCCGAAGTGCTGGATCACGACGGCGTCCCAGTCCCCTTCGCCCAACGTCTTCTTCGCCCCGTCCGGCTTCTTGTAGAACGTGTCCACGTGCATCCAGATCTGCCAACCCGGGCCGAGCTGCGTCTGGACCTGCATCTGATGCCCCGCCGTGGCCGCCAACGTCGGATGAAACCACGGCACCGAGTTTTCGAGAAAGCTATTGCCGAAGTAGAGAGCTTTTAGCGTCGCGGGCTCCCTCGCGGCGCAGGCTCCCGGAGCCAAGAAGGCGGCGACGGCCGCCGCGACCCGGAGTATTGTGCCGATTCGTGTTGCGTTCATTTGTTCCCTCGCTTCATGGGGTAAATCGTCTGCGGTCATGGCCCCGTTGCGCTTCTCAGGCCGCCGCAACGTCATGCTGGTTGGTGGGCAGGTGCATTGACACACAATCGTGGTTGGTGGAGAAAAGCCCGCAGGCCTGACCCGGCACGCTCCCTCGAGTTGCCCGTCCAAGAGGGCGGACCCGCTGGTGTCGGTCCTGGCGCTGGCGACGCAGCTTACCCCGAGAGAAAATGTCTCGACTGGGGCCACTTTGGACAAGCGGCCGCTGAAATGCGGCCGGAACCTGTTTTCCTGTCAGCACTTACGTCAATCGACTGGAGCCTTGAAAGTTGCGCACGGGCTTTTCGTAGCGGAATTCGCAAGAATTCTGCTGACAGCCCACTCGAAAACCGCAGAAATTCTTGCGAATTCCGCTACGGTCATTTGAAATGCGCAACTGGAGTTCACGCTTTCGCGTGTTGTTTTCGGCGGACTCCGCCCGCTTGACGCGCTAAAGCGTGAACTCCAACCGTCCGCAAGCCGGATCTTCACAGAGGTGGATCATCCGGCCGGGCCGCCCGAGCCGGCCGGGCTGGCCTTGGCCCCAAGGGCGAACCGCAGCATCGCTTCGTTCAGCGTCAGTTGGATGTCCAGGATTTGCTCCAGGTTGACTTGGGAGTTGACATTCGCAGACGAAGCCTCCTCCTGGTCCACGTTCTGATTCCTTTTCTTCCCGCCCCCGATCGGCCCGTGGACGATGCGCGCGGAGCTGGGAATTCACCCCTCGACTCACCACGTTTCCCTGCTTCGCCTCGGTCGTGTCGGAGAAAAGCAGTTTCCCATCAGTAATTCTCGCCGTCAACCGGGGTCACGGACCGGCGCTGCTCGTCGACCAGCGAAAACACGCCGGCGCGGGACACGTCCACCGTCAGCTTGCCGTAGTCGGGCAGCGTGATCTCGACGCCGCGGCGATCCTGCAGCGGCGAGTGGGCATAGACCAGCCAGCGGCGCGCGCCCGGTCGGCCCCGGACCAGGGCTAGGCTGAATACCGGGAGGTTGGTGGTCATCTCCCACGGCCGCTTGGGGTCCAGGCCGGTGTCCAACAGAAACCAGCGATCGATCCCCTGGTGCTTCTGCGGGATGTCCGCCTGGAAGGGATGCGCGTGGGCGCGGTTGGCGACCAGTGTGCCGTGACGCCAGAATTCCTCCAGGGTCGCATTGGTGTACAGCCGATCGACGGCCAAGAGCAGCCGCTCGAACGTCGGCCGCCAGGGCTCCAGGGGCTCCGTACTGCTGCGGAATTCGCGGATCACCCGCGGCCGCAGCAGCCACAGTCCGAACTGGGCCCAGCCCAGGAACCGCTCGGGCGTGTAGGTCTGGCCGTCGTGCAGGTACTGGCAGGCTTTGGCCTTCTTGAGTAACTCCGGGGTACACGCCGTACCCGGCGTCCATCCTCCGTTGCCGTCCCACAGCGAGATTTCCCACCAGAAACCGGGTTTGCTCTTCCACGCTTCGTCCAGTTGAAAGAGCCAGTTCATCGACTCGACTTGCGTGGACCAAACCCAATGGTCGCGGATGTCGCACCAGTTGTGGGTGTAATACGAAGGGCTGCCTCCATCCCAGATGTGCCAATCCGGACTGGTCCACTGGCCGGTGATCAGGGAATACTCCTTCCAGCCCGCCCAGCGTCCGAAGTGCGACGGCCCGAACGCCCCGTAGCCGACAAACCGAACATTCTTTTTCCACGCGTCGCTTACCAACGCCTCGCGCATCGCCTGGAACATCACCGGGTAACGTTCCATCCAGCCCTCGGCAACCACCTTTCGCTTGAACTCATCATCTCGACCCTTGCCGTACCGGTCGAGATAACGTTGGGACAGCGATTCGACTTGATGCCAGCGGAGGTCGGGGGCTTCGTTGTTCGAGACGAACAGGACCAGCGGCGGATCGGGGTACAACTTCTGCACCTGCTTCATGGCCGGCGTATCGACGTACTCCTTGGCGGGATCCCGCCATACATCCAGCGGCCCGAACGGGCACAGCTTGGCAAGGGCGTTCCCTTCGGGCGTCACCACCGCCGGGCCTGCGTCCGGCGGCAGTTGGCGGTACTCCTTGCTCACCAGCATCGCCTCCCACTGGGTTCCTCGAAAGCAGATGGGAAGCCCCAGTTGCCGGCAGCGGCCGAGCAGACCCGCGTAGTAGTCCGTGAACCTCTGTGCGGACGGGGCGTCTTCGTCCGGCTTGCCTTGCGGCCAGCCGAGCCAAGGCAGGATGTGGTGCCCTTGATCGAGCAACTGGATTTGGTACTGCGGCGTCCAGCCTCGGCCTTGGCTACCCATGTTCCAGTGGCTCACCAGCGGCAACGGCCTTCCGTCCGGACCGTTGGGAGGCAGGAGCGCCTCGCGGCGGATCTGCGCGGCGGCACGCCGGGCCGCCTCCGTCGGCGGCGAGTTGGGAGGCTCGTCCGCCATCACGAGAGCGGATATCGACGATATGGCCAGGCTGGCCACGCTGACAAGCAGGATGCGATGGGTCATCGGGGAGTTTTCTTGTCTCTTGTCGTTCCGGGCCGATCCGTTCGCGCCATTGTATTTGAAGAGACGGAGGATTACTACGGCGTGAAGCCTTGACACATGAAGCCTTGGTTGAAATCTTCATCGTTTCCCGCGCTCGCGAAGACAATGATGTGGTGCCCGTTTAGCTTGTTTCGGGTAATTGCCTGGCGCCGTTTTTTTCTCGCTGGTTCGTTACGATGCCGGCGGCTTAGTGCCGTTCGAGAAATAACTGTCCGATTTTCCCGTGGCGTAAGCTTCCAGCTTGCGGTAGATGGCAGCACCGCAAGCTGGAAGCTTACGCCACTTTTTTTCTCGAACGGTGCTTACCCGGTTCGGGATCGGCGGGCCGCGTCGACGACGACCTCGATCGCTTCTTCGATATCCGCGTCCGTGGTGAAGCGGCCCAGGCCGAATCGGATCGTGGACAAGGCTAAGTCCGGGGCCACGCCCATCGCGGTCAGAACGTGACTGGGCGTCAGCTTCGCGGAGTTGCAGGCGGAACCGGCACTGACCGCGATCGCGTCCAGGTTACAGAGCAGACGCTTGGGATCGACTCCCGGGAAGGAGACGTTCAGATTCCCCGGCAGGCGTTCGGTCGGATGACCGTTCAGGACCACGTCGTGGACGCGGGCTCGAAGGCCTTCCCACAGCCGGTCCCGCTGCCGCTGGATTCGCACCGCTTCGACGGGCTGCAGTTCGCGGCACAACTGGCAGGCAACGCCTAAACCGGCGATCAGCGGCACGGGAAGCGTCCCCGCGCGCAAGCCGAATTCCTGGTCGCCGCCGTCGATGATCGGCCGCAACCGCACGCGCGTCCCGCGTCCTTTCACGACCAAGGCCCCGACGCCTTTGGGCCCGTAGATCTTGTGTCCGGACAGGCTCAGCATATCGACCGGGACGTCGTGCAAATCCAAGTCGATCTTGCCGACCGCCTGGGCGGCGTCCGTGTGAAAGACGATCCCCCGCTCGCGACAGATTCCGGCCAGTTCCCGGATCGGTTGAAGCGTCCCCACCTCGTTGTTGGCGGCCATCACGCTGACCAGCGCCGTGTTGCCGCGAATCGCGCGGCGCAGATCATCCGGGGCGACGCGTGCGAAGCGATCGACGGGCAGATACGTGACCAGCCAGCCTTGCTGTTCGAGCCGCCGGAAGGACTCCAAGACACATTTGTGCTCGGTCGGCTGGGTGATCATGTGGCCCGTGCGGTTGCAGGCCGCGGCCAAGCCCTTGATCGCCGTGTTGTTGCTTTCCGTAGCGCCCGACGTGAAGATGACCTCGTCCGGCTCGACGCCCAGGGCCGCCGCGATGTTCTCGCGGCCTCGTTCCACGCCTTCCTTCGCGACCCAGCCGAACGCATGGGTGCTGCTTCCTGGGTTGCCGAAGTCCCGGGACCAGTAACGTTCCATCGCCTTGCGAACCGCGCGATCCAGCGGGGTGGTCGCATGGTTGTCCAAATACGGACGGCGATCCGTCCGGGTTTCATGGGCCCTTCGACAGCGGATTAACGTCGTGACCATGATATGATCTCCTTGACGAATAAGAGGGTGACGGAAATCGGCTGGGCAGGATACGCGTCAGCCGGCTAGTTCCCGGGCGGATCCTTTTCGCGACGCTTCAAATGGGAGGCGGTCTACCGGACCGGGTTGTCAGACGCAGCGGGGTTGCTCGTTGGGCCTGCCCAATAACTGGCAGGCTGTATCGAAATCCCAGCCGGCCTTTGCGGGGCCTCGTCGTCGCGGGGGAATCTGGCGGGGACCGGTACGACGTAGATGGCGAGACAGTCATGACACTCGAACACGGCCTGCCCGTTAACGGTTCCCAGCAGGACGACGTGCCGACAACCGTACGGACATTCCCCAGGCGTAGCTTCTGTGCGACCCATGAGAATCCTCCCGACGCGGAAATGAACTTGGGGAGAACCGAAGCGGGCCGCCGTCCGCCCACGTTATAAGACGGCCGTCACCCGCCATATTCAAAGAAGCCGCCGAAGGGCAATTTCGACACAAGAAAATCTGACAGAACGCCGCAGGCCGGAAGCACAGGACGCCCCCAAAGCCACGTCAAGGGCAAGAATTCGTGCCGGGTAGCTACGGCAGAAGAACGAAGAGCGAGCCGTTGGAGTTCACGCTTCAGCGTGCAGGCGGGCGGAGCCCGCCGAGAAACCACACGCTGAAGCGTGAACTCCAACGTGGCTGGTACCGCTCCCTCGATTCACGCTGGGATCCCGCGTGGGGTGAGCTTCCCGCTTGCCGACAGCACCTATCTTCCATGCAGGATTCTCCGTCCGTCGCCCGGGTCGCACGCTGGAGGCTTGCGCGACGTAGCTTGACGTCGGGCGATGCTCGGGTGTCCGAGCTGCCTCGCTGGTCAGGCCCCCACCCGGCCTCGTGCCGGTGGAGCCGGGTTTGGCGACCATGCGCCGTGCAAGCGCCCCGCGCTCGCCCCGCCCTCGCCGCCCCACCGCCGCCAACGGCGGCGGTGGGGCGGCGAGGGCGGGGCGGGGGTGATCTCCGGAGGCCTGCTGGTGGTTCTCAAACCCCGTTCCACCGGCACGGGGCCGGGTGGGGACGCGAGGACGCTGAATTTCGCAATTGCGAGTATTCAAACCGGGAGCGGGGTTTCGCCGTCCTGGGTGTCGTCGAGGTAGCGGCGGAGTTTCTCCAGCGGCCGCGCGATGCGATTGCGGACCGTACCCGGCGAGAGGCCAAGTTCGTAGGCGATTTCCGCGATGGTATACCCGTCTCGGAACCGAAGTACCAGGGTCTTCATCTCCTCGTCCGCGAGCCCGGCCGCGGACAAGAGATCGTCCAGATCAATGTCATCCGCGGACGGGTCCGTTACGGATGGCATATCATCTTCGGAAAGCGGAGTCGTATCGCGGCGGCGCTTTCGTCGCTTGGCCCGATTATTGCATTGCGAGAATACTGCGGTGTGAAGATACGGGCCGGTCAAATCAGGTAGTATTCCCGCCTTCGCCGCGGCGAAGATCTTCAGAAACGCGTCGTGGACGCTCTCGATTCGCTCGTGCTCGTCCAACGTCCGCCACCACGAGCGAGTCGAGCGGAAACAACAGTCGAAGAAATCGCCGATGAAGTTGTTTTGATCTTCCTCCGAGCCGGCGTTGAGCTTCGGGAGGTAGTCGCGAGTATACGTCGTATTACACATCGTCTTCCTCCTCCCTGGCGACGCGGGCCATTCGCAGGCACCAGCGGGCGTCCGGGTCGGCCAGCAGCTTTTTCTGGTGCGGTAGAAGCGGGCGGAAGCGGTAGCCGTCCTCCGTGCGCTGCAGCCGCATGGAAGCGAAATGCGCGCCGGCCAGCAACTCGCGGACGCCGTCTGCGGGCAGCAGGTCCAGGTCGTCGACGGTAAACGGGCGGACCAGTACGTCCAGTACCCCGTCCCGGGTCTCGCGGGGCGGGTGGAAGCGAGCCGAACCCTTCCAGGCTTCGCCGACCGGAACCCGCAGGGTGAGGAGCCGTCGCTGGACGACGCCATGGCCGTCGGAGCCGACATAGGATAGCTGCCCGACCGCCAGGCCGCCGTCTTGCCCGGCCGGCAGTTGGGCCTCGACCTCCAGTAACGCCTCCCAGCGATGGTAAAGGCATTTCACATCCCGCGACGAAAAACGTACCGGCTGGACCGAGCCCGCTGAATCGCGGCCTTCCAACACCTGGCCTTCGTCGTCCGCCGCTACGGTTAATGATCCTGCGGCCGACATAGAGGCCGCGATCACCGCAGGAAAAGCCTGATCGTCGGGGGAAATATGGCGCTCGGGCGCCCGCTGGACGAAATTCTGGTTCGTTGCCGGCTCCAAGGCCGGCCCGTCGGCGAATTGGCCGACGACGATCGCCAGCGGCTCCCAGCGGTCCGGATCGGGCCAGACGGGCGATTTCAATTCGATCCAGTCGCCGTCGGCCGCCGGGCGGATCGTGATCGAGAATCGACCATCGTCGTCGCCCTCCGTACGGTCGTCTTGGTGGACCACGGTCCCGGTTCGTTCGGTCGGGTCCTGGTAGACTTCCGCCAACGGCTGGTCGCTGCGGATCGGCCACAGGCGCGATTGGGCGAGTTTGAAGACGAATTCCCGGGAAACGGGCGGCGGCTGCGGTTCCGCGTCCTCGCGCAAGTCCATCTCCAATTGATGGACCAGGACGCGGAGCAGGTCCTTTTCATCTGGAGCGTTCATGAGGGGTTCCTTCTTTCGTTTTCTCGGTCGGAATTGAGGGGAAAAAGAGTTTCCTCTAAAGGGAAGAAGGCGCGTCGCGGCGGTCGCGGGTAAGGGATCTCATCGGATTTCCACAAATTTTTCAAATTCGCTGGGGCTTCGCCCCAGACCCCACGGCGGCCTGCGCCGCCTACACGTGGTCGAGTCTCTCCGAGACTCGAATCCGGTCTCGGAGAGACCGGGCCACGTGAACGCTCCGCCTTCCGCTACGGCTCGAAACGGGGGCTCGGCTCCGCTCCGCTGCGCACGATCCCCGTTTCGGCCTTCGCTTCAGGCTCCGCTCTTGCTGCCTGCTGCTTGACTCGCTGGCTCAGCTTGGGGACTGGACTGCGGCCAGCCGGAAACCCAGGATGAGGTACCGGCTCGACGGCGAGTGCCTGTTGCGGTACGCCGACCGGCAGTACGCGGCCGCGCGGTACCAACTGCCGCCGCGAAACACCCGGCCCGAGGCCGATGCAGGCCCCGTCGGGTCTCGGACTTCCCCGGGGGCATAAACCCCGTACCAGTCCGAACACCATTCCCACACGTTCCCGTGCATATCGTACAAGCCCCAGACGTTCGGCCACTTCTCGCCCACCGGATGCGTCGTGCCGCTCGAGTTGGTTTCATACCACGCATACTCCCCGAGCGTCGCCTCGTCGTCGCCAAACGACCAGCGAGCCGCGCTCCCGGCTCGGCACGCGCGTTCCCATTCGGCCTCCGTCGGCAAACGTCCGCCGACCCAGCGGGAAAAGGCCCAGGCGTCGTACCAGGAAACGTTGATCACGGGACAATTGTCGTGGGGACTGTACTTTCCGCGGCTCGATCGATGCGTTGGATCGAATAACTCGAACTGCGCGTTGGTGACCGGCGTGGTCTGCAGCAGGAACGGCGTCACTATCACCCGATGTTGCGGGCGCTCGTTATCGTAGTATCCCTTTTCGCCTTCAGGCGCTCCCATCTGGAACGGCACGGAGTCGTCGGTGGGGTTCTTCGGGCAACGGACGAATTGCATCGTTTTGACCACTGCGGCGGCGCCGGCCTGGAAGGCATTGATCACCTCCGGGCCGCGCGGCAGGGTTGGGCGGGCGGGATCGAGGTCCTCCCGGGCCGGATCGAGCAGGTCGGGATCGAGCAGCGGCCAGGCGCGGTAGATCAGTTCCGTCGGACGCGGGAGCGGGGCGGCGGGGGCAGTTCCCTGGCTGTCGGCGGTGCCCCTCACCCCGACCCTCTCCCCGGAGTACCGGGGCGAGGGAGATATTGTGCTCATGCTACTGGGCGGCTGAAACAACTCGGTGAGCGACGCGGTCAGGGTGTCGGGGGTTTCCTGCCAGACCTCGGTGGGCATTTCGATGGCGAAACGATACGCCCATCGCCAGTTCGGATTGGCAGCCAGGCGGCGGACCTTTTCATCGCCGCAGCGAATGTGGCCCTGCTTGTCCTCGGTGATCCAGCGGGGCTGGGAGTTGCGCGCCAAGTGGATCCCGCAGTAGAACTCCATCATCCCGCGGTGCGTCCAGCACCAGTTCTCCTTGGTCGCCCCTTCCAGGATGCAGCGGTCGGTCAACTGGCTGAATTCGCCCAGCACGCGCCACTCGTCGTCCGTGACCGGACGGCCGCAGCGGCGGGACGCGCCCTCGCGAACGCCGATGATCGCATCCACGCCTTGCACGGCATAGCCGTACTGCTCTCGGGTCATCATCTCACAGGCCGCGGCGGCCAGAACCTCGCGCCAGCGGAACAGGTCCGACGCCCCGGTTCTGAGCCCAAGTTTGCGGGCAGCTCGCTTCGTGAAGTGTTCGTGTACCTGGTAGTACAAATCGGCACGCGTGCGGAATTTGTGGTACTCGCCCGCCTTGACCAGGCGGCGGATCAGGGCCAGGATCAACGGGACACGCAACAGCGGCTTGACGGCCTCGTAGTCGGGAAACAACTCGTCCAGATCGTACGGCTGCAGGTACTGCTCCTGCTGCGGACGATCGAAGCCGTCGATTCGCGCGAACTGCCAGCCCCGGGTCTGTTCGAACATCGGCCAGTTGTCGGTGACGGCAAAGACGCGGCTGGTCATGACGATCGGGCAGTCCCGCAGCGGGCCGGTATTCAGACTCTCCTCCAGCGATTCGAGCGACTCCGGCTTGGTGACCTGGTCGAGCGCATCGAGGATCAGAAACACGCGACCGTGGTGCAGCGCCCATTCGGCCACGGCGGCGGCGGTGGCACTGGTCGGCGAAGCGGCCACGGCGGGCGAGACGATTTCCGCCAATTTGGCGATGAAGTCCGCACGCTCGAACGAGGCTGGCCACGTCCGGACCCGCTGTTCCCACCGGACGACCAGCGCGGGCCGGTTGCCGAACAGGGCCTGCTGGCCTTGCGGGCTGCACAGGAACGCCTGCAGGCGGCGGGTGAAGATGGACTTGCCGGCCCCGCTGTCCTCGGTCAGGCACAGCCGCCGGCTGGACGACAGCAGCTTGACCAGTTCGACGCTCCAATCGTCCCCCGGTTTCGCGACGGGCTGGTACGGATCGGCCTGCCGCTCGCCGGATTCGCCGCCGCCCTCCGGGAGCCGTTGGCTGGTCTCGCTCGGTTTGCCGTGCGTCAACAGCGAATAATGCGGCTCGACATAGTACCGCAGCAGGTCGGGATCTTCTTCTTCCTCGCACTGCCGGGCGGCTTCCCATTGCTCGACATGCTGACGGCAGTACCGTTCCAAGACGCGTTCGATGGCCGCGTCGCCCGTCAGCAGCGGGAACGCCTGAGCGAGACTGGACACGCCGACCAAATCCACGCCAATATCCTTGGCGATCGGGCGGTTTTGCTCGACCTGCGAGGGATGCAGCAGGACGCGGCGGACGGGCTGAACGTGGCTGCGGGCGGCCCGTAGCTTGTGCGGCACGGATGCTTGACCGACAGGCTGCGTGACGATTTGGTCGGGCTGGAGGTCGTCCGGCGACTCGCCGGCCGATTCGGCCAGGCCGATACAGAACGACGCCGAGACATCGGTATTCAAGCCCGTCCGGGTAGCCGCGGCATACATCGCGCAGGCCAGCAGGCCGCCAGCCGATCCGCCGAGGAACAGGTCGAAGGTCAGGCCCGGCGACAAGCGGACGGCCAGGGGGCGGAACTGAGGCGTCTCGATCTGCCGGGACAACTCGCAGCGGGTGATTCGCCAAGCCAACCGCAGGCTGTCCGCCATCCTGTCGTCGATCGCGGCGCCGCCCATCGCGACGGGGTCCAAATAGCAGCCGGTCTGACCTTCCTCGGCCGTCCGTACGTCCAGCGGGCCGGGGATGCCTCGCGGTCCGTTCTCGTCGTACAGCAGCAGGGTGGCTTGCGTTTCAAACCGGTACGGCGCGTCGCGGTGACCGAGCAGGTAGGTCAGCAGCCGCCGCAGGATCAGCCAGGTGGTGGTATGGAGATGGGGGCTGGTACAACATCCGGCCAGCCGGTTCAAGGCGGCGACGATGGAGGGCGAATCGGCAGGGGTTGGCGCGTGGAAATGGGATTGCAAGCAGGCGACCGGCTGGCCGCCGATGGGCCATGCGCAGTGATAAGCCTCCGCACACCGGAGTGCGGCGTCGGCAAACGGGGACGGCAGTTCCTCGTCGGTCCGCCAGCCCCGGATCGCCCGGGCGGCGGCGACGGCGGCCAGCAGGCCCTGAGTCAGCCATGCGCGGCGGGACCAGGCGGTCTGTTCGGCTGGCGTGGGCTCTGAGCGATCTGGTGGGCAGAGCGCGTGGACGCATTGCAGGTGCTGGTCGGACGTCAGTTGGCGGAGTTTTTCCAATTCGGCGAGGTCGTCCCGGTCAAAGTCGCAGGCGACTTGGCGAGCCGCGGTGAGGAAGCGGCACGTGGGGCCCAGCCACAGTTGGCGCCAGTCCATGATGTGCGCTTCGCACCAGGCGGCAATCGCACGCGGGAAATCAGCGGGAGCTTTCATCGGCAGGGCACTCCGCACGGCGGTATGGGCGTCAGGCGGTTTCCCCCTTCGGAGCGGGGCGAATCCGAAGATAGCATACCCTCAGCAGCCCGGGTTTCAAGTACGCGGGCAGCCAGCAGGCGCCGTGCCGCGCGCGGCGGTCGGGCGTCGGACGAAGTCGGATCGGGGTCGAGAACAGCGGCTGGACCGGCCCGTCGGGCAGTCCGTTCGCGGCTCGCGGCTGGAGCAGGACGTCCAGGTCCACGCGGTCGCCGAAGCGTTGGCCCGGCGCGGCGATGGTCAGTTCGACCAAGGCGGCGCCGGCTTCGGTCGCGACGACGGCGCGCACGCCGTCGGCTGTATAGACGGCGCGGTATTCGGGGGTGGTCATACATCCTCCAACCCGAGGGCTCGCCGGAGGAAACCGAAAACGCCGCGCAGGTTGGCGGCGATTTCCCGCGGCGGTCTCGAGGATTCTGCGGCCTGATCCCATCGCGCGGCCGCATCGCCGCACAGGCGATCCAGCGCCCGGGCCGCAAGCACGTACAGGCCGCGGTCGTCGAGATCGCCGCCCTCGCAGCGCCGCTCGCTGAGCGCCAGGTAACCCGCCAGCAGGATCAGCGCCGCATGGTCGGACTCGTCGCGGCAGACCCGCCCCAGTTCGTCCAGGGCGAATTCCAGCGCGATGCGCTCCGCCGGGCGAAGCTGGCGGCGTTGGCCGTGCGGCAGCCGGCGGGCCAGGTCGGCCAGGAACACCGAGGTCCAGGCTGGCGTCGGCGCCGAGGCCAGCCCCGTTTCCGCCGGCCGCGGGGCTTCCAGCGTTTGCACGACCTCGGCGACCGCCCGGCCGAGCACGTCCGCCGGGGGCGTGCGGGCCGGAGCCGACGACGCCCCAGCCGACGAAGCCGGCTGCAGCAGGCGGAGCGCGTCGCCGAGCGGCTCGAGGACCAACTCGGGCGAACGCTTCTTCGCGCGTTGGCCGAAGGTGATGCGGAACGTGACTACCTGACCGCCGTCGGCGTCCAAAACACGCACCTGGAAGTCCACGCCCTCGGGCCGCCTTTCCAGCGACGCCAGCAGCTGTTCGTATTCGCTGGCGAGTTCCGTCTCCAGCGTCCGGCGGTAGTTCTCGTCCAGCTGCGCGAGATCCCCGAACAGCCGCTTTTCGTTTCGCTGGGTGTCCCAGCGATAGATCAATCGATGATTGGTCATGGGAGAACTCCTTGCGGCGGATTACTTGAAGCTGCCCTTGATCGGCACTTGCCAGCCGCCCAGGGAATCCAGGTCGTCGCGGAGCATGCGGCAGATGCGGGTCAGGTCGTGGCCGTCGCCCGTCTCGACCTCGTGGGTCAGCATCCCGGCCAGCAAGGACCAGACGACCAGCGGCACGACGTTAAAGGGCTCGACGACCGCGTCCGGACGCAGGATCCACTCGATCTCGTCCTCGCCCGCGGCGGCGGCCGCCGCCGCCCCCCGCAGTTCCCCGTCGCCGTCCTCGGACTCCTGCTCCAGCGGAACCGCGTTTCCGAAGCCGAACGCCGAGACCGGGTTGATGATCGCGTAGCTGACCTTGTCGGAACTCTTCAGCATGTTCGCGATCGGATAAACGGCCCGGTGCAGTTCCTCGTCGGTCAGCTGGCGGCGGGCCTCCTCGTCGCTGTCGAACAGCGTATCCAGCTTGGTGATCACCAGGGCGACCGCACAGCGGGCGTTTTCCGGCCGTTTCCGCAGGGAGTCCCGCAGCAGCGTCCGGACGTTCAGCAAATCGTCCTCGTAGCGGGCCAGATCCTTGGACGAACTGCCTTCGCGGGGGACGGGCAGCACGCCCCAGATCACCGCGGCCTGGGACAGGTACGCGACATGGTCACGGTACTTGTCTTGCATGTCGGCGGGCGACGAACTGGTCGTCTCGGTATACACTTGTCCCACCGCCTCGCGCGACTGGAGCACCGCCCGCTTGTGTTCGCCCTCGTACAACTCGATCGTCAGCTGATCCGCCGTCTCCGTCGGCGGCAGCCCGCGGGCTTCGAGCAGTTTGCGGGTCGTGCGGAAGTCGCGGACCACTTCCGTATTCTTCCGCGGGTCGTCCACGTCGAACTCCAGTCCGGACGCGAGGTTCCGCTGCAGCATCCGCCGCCGGGCAATCCGCAGCATCGCGGACTTGCCGGAATGGCCGCGTCCCGCCAGCGCGTGACGCACGATCAGGGGCATCGTCGAGGCCGGTTTCGCTTTGGCTTCTACCTTCGAGAAAAACATCTTCAATCTCCTTGGGTTACGGGTATCAGGTTGCGGGATCAGCGACTCCGCGGGACGGAACGTCGGCCGTCCCGCGGCAGCGCCGGGTTTAGGGGTTCAGCAGGTCGGCCAACCGCTTCTTGGCCGGCTTGGGCCGCGCGGCCAGCGAGCGGATCGCCGTCGTCGCCGTTTCGATATCATCGGCGGGAGCGGGAGCCCGCGGACGCTGGGCGTCCGTATCGGCCTCGGCACGGCCCACCTCGCACAGCGTGCGAATCAAGCGCCGCACCAGCAGGCTGTAGCCGTTCAGCCGCTGGGCGAAATCCAGCAAGGCCAAGACCGGAAGACTGACGGCCACCAAAAGCCCCGCGGTCAGCAGCCAGATGTAGTCCCGCGCCGGCCCGTCGCCGATCAGCCGCTGGGACCAGGCGTTCAGCACGGATCGCAGCCCGGCCGGCGCCGCGTCCGGCGCAACAAAGAAGAACGCGCAGCAGACCACGAAGCCGACCACCGCGACGTGCAAGCCGCGGTGCATCAAGGCCAACAGGACGAACCTCACGCGCGCCAGCGGCAGCGTCGCAACCGCCAACATAACAAACAACACCAACACCACGAATTCACGCCACATCGTTCAGTCTCCCTTCGTAAAACAGGTAAGGAACGTCTCTGTCCGCGACCGGAAAATCGCGTACTCACTCGCCTTCCACCTCGTCCGGTTCGTCGTCATCCGCTTCCAACGGCGTATCGACGCCCGTCCGGATCCGTACATACCAATTCAGAATGCCATCCAGCCGCGCGGGGTCCGTCGAAGCATGGACATAGCCGTAGGCCAGGATGAAATAGGCGGTCGCGTACAGCGCCAACGCCGTCGTACAAGCCAGCGCGAGCATCATGGAAATCGGGATGCTGATCCCCAGCAGCAGTTCGACCGCGGACAGCTTGTGCCCTTGCCGGCGATGGAATTCGGCCAGGACCAGAAAGCCGATATAAGAGGGAATCCGCCGTACCAGGGCCGCCAGGCCAAAGACGACGGCGGAAAACGCCACAAACGTAGCTGCCAGGACGGCGCCTGAGGCGACCGTAGGATGAACCCAGCCCCGACTTAATACCTGATGCAGGGCCTGCTGTACCCATCCCACAGCGAACGCTGCCAGCTGGTCGGGCTCGGGGCCTCGGATCCGACCGCTGCAGACCAGCAAGACGGCCCCGATCGCCAGGACCTGGATACCGCTGCCCACTCGCCGCAACCGGCGGTAGCGGCGGGTGATGAACCGGGCAACGCGGCTGGACGTCCGCCGAGGGGAATGGGGGTCATCGGGTTTCACGGTAGATGCTCCTGACGCCTGGGCGGTAGCGTCAATCAACGCTTGTCTGCTACCGCCGTCCGAGAGGTAAGAAGGCGCCGGGGTGAAAATCGCAGACGATGCTCTCCGAATTTTTTTGGACGCTGCGAACTTGCCTCGCTCTGAAAGTAAGAAGGCCGCGGCGGTCCGCTTCTTCGAACCGACCACGGGTGAGCAAAAAGTCTGCCAGTGCGCCTTCTATTCAAATGGAGTTCGTTAGCAAGGAAACCCAATAGCAAGAAAGGAACGTCCGATGAAGACCTCGCTAGGCCAGCCCATCAAGATCCCCGAGAAAATTCAGCCGACTGCCACGCCGGTCCCGATCGACCCCGAGCGGTCGGACAGTTTGGCCGAAGATCTCACGCGTATCGCGCAAACCGAGCGGGAGAAACGCGATCTCGAACAACAGCGGGAATTGGCTCGCCGGCAGCCGTTGGCCCGCTACGACTGACCGATCGGCGCGGACCGCTGGGGATTTACATGCATCGATCGCCCTACAAGGAATCTGGTCATGGAGGGAGCCGTCCTCTACCCTGCGAGGCTTATCCGCGGGTTGATCACGCGGGAAGCTTGGGACTCGGCGCTCCGCACGCTTCTGCTGGACCATAACCGGTTTGCCGTCGGTGAGGTCCAATGGCGCCGGGACGGGGCCAGCGAAGAGGTGCTATGCCGGCATCTGGAGATCGTCGACCAGTTGCCCAACGGTTCGTTATACGCCCCGTTCGGCGATTGGGTCGTACTGCTCGTCGACTCGGAGCCGGCGGCTACCGCGGCCCCCTGGCTTGAGCGTATCCAGCCCCGTCGGTCGCAGCGGCTGCTGGTGGTCGTCCTGACCAGCTCGGACCCCAGCCGCTGGCAGGCCGTCGTCTGGGATCGCGGCTGCCCGCGGCCCGTCGCCGCCTTGTGCATCGTCGGCGCCGCAGGCTTCGCCGTCGGCGCCCGGGAGGGACCGTCGGCTGAAACGGAGCCACGCATGCTGCAGCGTTCCAGTCGCACGGTCGGGGCGATCGGCGACCGCGTATTCCGCAAGCTGCGGGCCAGCTGCGTGACCGTGGTGGGAGCCGGGCGACTGGGGTGCCTGGTAGCCTTTCAGCTGGCCGGACTCGGCGTCCCGCGTTTACGTCTGATCGACCCGGACGTCCTGGAACTGGCCAATCTGGATGCGATGCCCGGCTTGACCGAACGGGACGTCGGCCGGCCCAAGGCTGCGGCGCTGGCCAGGCGACTCGTGGCCTTTCGGCCGGACCTGCTGGTGGCGTTTTCCGACAAATCGGCCATCGATCCCGAAGCCCAGCGGCTGCTGCGCCGGCGAACGGACCTAATCGTCACCTGTGTGGACGATGATCCGCCCCGGCTGTGCGCGTCGCTGATTGCCAAGGAAACGTTGACGGTCCATCTGGACGTGGCGACGCAGGTGACGCGGCAGGCGGACGAGCCGCCGGAACTCCGCGCCGACATCCGCTTGCTGACGCCGGACCGCGACGGCGGCTGCATCGGCTGCGTGGGCGGACTGGCGGACGCCGAAGAAACGCTCTACCAGATCGGTACCCCGGCCGGCGCCCTGCGGCGCGGCGAACCGGTCCCCTGGCATCAGCAGCGCGCGGGCAGTCTGATCACGATCAACTCGATCGCCGCAGGCGTCGCCGTACAAACCTGGCTCGACCTGCTGGCGGGCGACCTCAGGACATCCTACTGGCACCGGCTCCGCTGGCGCGCCGCCTGGCCGCTGGAAACCGGAGGCGGCCCCGTATCCGCCGAACCCGATTGTCGTTTCTGCCGGAGTGCTGGGAATCAGGATTCCTGACCGAAGATACTCACCACGCTGTGCCCATCTCGCAAAGGCAAATAGGGGATTGGCAGAACACGAATCCCTTTTTGCGCCCCTCAACGCTTCTGCCTGATTTTCGCCTTGGCCAGGCATTGCTTGGCCCAGCGGGCCTGTTTCGGGCCTCGCGGTGAGAGCTTCTCGATGCCCTGTCGGCACCAATGTTGCGGGGCTTGGATCTTCATCACCTGCTTGCTCGCCTTGAAGACCACCTCAATCGACCACCTCCAGGAGAAGCTCGTGCTCATCCCCCTCAACTTGGCATCCACTTCGGTGGTGAACAGATACTTGTCGTCGAATGCGCACAGTGGGTCGCGAACCAACACCACAAGTATCGGCACCAATCCACGCACTTCGGACCAGATCGCCTGAAAGGAAAGTCACCGAATAGGCGCCGTTTTTCTTGCCCCCCTCCCTCGTTCCCTCCGGCGTGGCTGCCCCTTCGGAGGCACCACCTCGGCCGATCGCACGGCGCGACGACGCGATCTGAAACGCACCTTGCGCCCACCAGGCCGCCCGAACTTGCTGTCCGCCGCATACGTTCCGAACGGGCGCTAGGCGGGGATCTCGATGTCAGCTGCCTCCAGCGTCTCCGTGGTTACAACTTCGTCCAACCATGTGTCCAGTTGCTCCGGATCGCTGGTCGCTCGGATCGCCGATGACAAGTCGTCAGGCACATCGCTGGCAGTCCCCCAAACCGCGGCGCGGACCTGGACCGCAAACTCGCGTCCTGCGTCCACGCGGTTGCGCGCTTGGTCGGTCGTCAGCGCGATCTCGCGGCGGCTACTGGGTTGGTAACGGAGTTGCTCCTCGCCGACGGGTGCGAACTCCCGCGCGTCGGTACGGGGATGTTGCCGGAGCAGGGCGCGGATCGGGGCGAAGGTCCGCAGGATCTTCTGACAGTCCAGGTGCTCCGGGTCGGCGGAACTTCCAGATCCTCGACCCACCGGATCTCTACAGGGGTGGATCATCCGCCCGGGCCGCCCGGGCCGCCCGAGCCGCCCGGGC
>CAZXYZ010000052.1:0-72956 GCA_964645045.1 uncultured Pirellulaceae bacterium
CGGTGGTCGGTGAAACCCGTTCGGGAGCCCAGTTCGCCCTTCGGAATCGGTTGCCGAGCAACCCGAAATTCGGAATCGGCTTCGGGCGACAAGCCCGTGTCGTTCTCGGAGATCCCGATCTACACTGACCGGTTCTTGGACAGAAGCTCAATCGAGTTCGCCGATGTCCAGAAGTTCCTGCCGCAATTGGAGCCGCCGCGGCTCATTCATGTTGAGCACGGCCACGGTCGCCCGGCCCGTCGGCGTCAGGCCGATAATCTCCGCGCCCACGTAGTCAAAATGCTCCCACCAAGTCTGCTTCCGTGGGTTGAAAAGTTCGACCGTCTGTCCAGTCTCGACGTCAATTCCGCTCAGATTTGACGATTTGGAAAGATTGCACCGAATGCAGGTCCAGGCCAGATTGCCTGGATCGTCCGTGCCGCGGTGCTTTCGCGGGATGATGTGCTCGATCTGGTGACGCCAAAGCGGAGCGTGTTCCTGCCGGAGCCGGCAGTATTCGCACCGGTCGTCCGCCCGTTCTCGGACAGTTCGGCGTGTCTCGGCATTCATTAACCAGCCACCGCCTGGAGGGTTTTCCGTGCGACGGCCTGCAGCGTAGCGACGATGTCGCCCGCATCAACGTAGGCCTCGTACTCCGACTGCTCTTCAGCAGTCAACGTGCCTTCGTTCGCTTTGCACGCCAACTCCTCGACGCGCTGCTGAAGTTCCTCGTCGGCCTGCGCGCGGGCAATCTGCCGTGCCGCTTCCGGCGGCAGTGACCGTAGGACAGGCTCAAGCACACGATGTAGTACGGTTGTAGATTTCATAATAGCATCGTACCACAAACTTGCGATGCCGTCGACTGCGAGTGACGGATGCCAACCAGGCCATCAACACCGTAGCCGGCAAGTCGAAGTCCTACGGGGCACGGCAGGGCGCGACGTAAACTCGTCGGAAATGACCTCCGATGCGCCCAAAGCGGCCCTTGCCACCGGCACGACGGAGTGTTCGACAGTCGCGGGCAAGCTCGCGCGTGTGTCGCACGTCGGCAGCGGACGCGCTCAGCTGTCACTGGTTGAGCATGCCCTGTGCCCGCTCGATTCGGTTGCGTCCTTGCGCGACCACCTGGTCCACGAGACGACCTACGGGTATCGCGACCGGAAGGGCCACCTGGTTATGGCGAACGTGCGGGTAACATGCCCGTCCGGCCTGTCGGCGGCGGATGAGTTCACCCTCTGGGGCCTGCTGGCTTTGACCTTTTCCCAACAGGAGCCGAGTACGGAGTTCCAGGCAACCCCGTATTACTGCCTGCGCCAGCTCGGTTTGATCGAAAGCAACGGCTCGAAAGGGGGCAGGGACTACCAGCTGTTCCGCGAGACGGTTCGCCGCCTGTCTCGCGTGATCTACGAGAACACCGGGTTCTACGATCCCATCCGCGGCGAGCATCGCGACGTGGCCTTCGGGTTCCTCAAGTACAGCTTGCCGATCGACGCCGATTCGTCGCGGACTTGGCGGTTCGTTTGGGACCAGCAATTCTTTGAGTTCTGCCAAGCGACCGGCGGCAGCTTGTGGTTCGACTTGGACACATACCGGAGACTGGACTTCGCCAGCCGCCGGCTCTTCGTTCTGCTGCAGAAGATCTTCTACCGCTCCAACGTCTCGCCAACGTTCGATGTCGGCCGGCTCTGCGTCGATGTGCTCGGATTCTCCCCCACGGTGGATATGCGGAATCTTAAAGTCAAACTGGCACAGTGCATCGACCGGCTTGCGACCGAAGGAGTTGTGCGCCTGCCGGCGGAAACGACACGACCGCAGGAACTGTTCGTCAAACAGGGCGTCGGGAAGTACCGTCTGGCCCTCACGCGCGGCCCGTATTTTGAGGGAAAACGGGGCAAGCCCGCTCCCCTCTCAGCCGAAGAATCGCCGTTGGTCGATCCGTTACGGTCGATCGGCTTTGACGACGCGGCCATCCGCCGCATCCTGCGCGAGTATCGACCGCACATCGTGCGGGAGTGGGCGGACATCACCCTGGCTGCCAGGGAGCGGCATGGGGAAGAGTTCTTCAGAAAGTCACCTCCCGCCTACTTCGTGGACAACGTCAGGCACGCGGCGGCGGGGACGCGAACCGCACCCGACTGGTGGCGCGAAATGCGACGGGAGGAATTGAGGCGGCAACGCGAGGCCGACCGCGAGCACCTGGCCAGTGTGACCGGTGCGGGTGGAGCGGAGTCCGAAGAACAAGCGTTCCGGGCATACCTGGAAGGCGAGGCGCGCGAGGCATTCCAGCAGGTCGCGCAACGTGTGATGCAGGACCTGATCCAGCACGGCAAATCCCGCGAGGACGCCGAAGAATCGGGAACATACATGGCTCGGCTGCACTTCCTCAACCGGTTCCGCCGCGAACATCCCGAAACGCATCGCGACGGATTCGAGCGGCTCGACGTTTCCCGGCTGCGGGACAAGTTCAGGCAATGAGAACGCTCTCCGTGGAGGCGATCCCCTATCGAAATCGGCTTTCAAGAAAGCAGCCGTGCTTTGTTTACAGAATGATTTGATACAGATACTTTGCCGGAGGCGATGGCGTTGGACAACAAAGGCCGACACGAGGCATGCTCTCGCGGAATAGCTGCGATGGCGGCGGCTCTGATTCCGACGAAAAACGCAACGCCAAGTCCACCAGGTGACCGGTGAAACGCAACGCCAAGTCCACTCTTGGGCGTTAAGGACGCAACGCGGAGTCCACCAGCGTGTTACTCTCGATCCATTCCTTGATGGCTTCTTCGGCGGCCAGTTGCAGACCGATCGTACGCTCAGGGGAGAGGTCGCCGGTGGTTGCGTCTGGGAAATGACGTACGAGCGTGCTCCAGAATGCTTCCAGAGCCTCGTCCGCAAGCAGTGTCAGGTCGGCAGGAATGCTGGTCATGGTGTGGATGGGGAAGAATGTGAAAGGCGGTAGGCATTGGCAACGGCCAACGGGCCGACAACGGGGATCAGTCGCTTGTCGCGATCGATGGCGATGTACCAGTATTCTTGCATGGCAATGGAGCAGGGAAAAGTGAAGTGCGCGGTCGCGGTCATTCGTCGAGCAGAACAACCGCCACGCGGCAAGACTTCCCGTTGATCTCTTGTTTTGCGGCCTCGTCGGCTGCACTTTGGTCTGAGAACAAGGTCCGCGATTCGAGCTGTCCGGTCTCGCCGTCAACCAAGACGTAGCGGACGGTGAAGCGAGTCTGGAGTTCGTCTTCGGCGTCTTTCCTGACTTCGAGCAGAAGATCGTCGATGTAAGCCTGGTCGAGGACGCCGAAGCGTTCCTTGATGCTGTCGGTGAGTGCGTCGATGAATTCGTCGATCATGGTCATGGGGGAAGGATGCTAAACCCGGCAATTTTTCGAGTGGGCGCCGGTGTGCCGTTCAGTTGTGGATGTCAACGCAGACCACGCGGCAATCGGCGTTCTGGTCGAGGGCCTCTGTCACTTCGCGCAGCCACAAGTCGTCGGGTTTCCGTTCGATTCGGCCACTGCAGAATCCGTCGGGAAAGAAACGCTCGTGTTCGAGCCACGTGCCGCCAGGCGTCACGACGTAGCAGGGCAGGTGGCCCTTCAGGTGTGGGGACTTCCGCAGCGCCCGGGTGCTGATGACGTTCCGTTTCGCTCCTTTCATGTAGCCGTTCCAACGGCCGCCGATTTCGTACCAATCCCAGCGACCATCGGGATTGAGGGTCGTGGTGTAGAAGAGTCCGCGGCGGTCAACGCCTCCCGGCCAGCCGACCCAGTCTGCCAGCCGCTCGGCAAGCGCGTGCAAGTTGTGCTGGTCCAGTTTGTAGTGTTTCGCCATTCGGACAATCTCGTACTGTTCCAAGTATTTCCTGTAGGGCGCGACTTTCAGTTGCTCGTCGAACGGCTCCAGGGCCTTGGCGACGAGCGTGTCCGGATCGCCCTCCGGGCCGATGATGACGAACGCGCAGTAGTGCATTTGGAGAATGGGAATTGCTGAATAGAAACGCACGGTCTTGTGCGGCTTGATCTTTGTGTTCGGCGCGGTGGTGTGCGGTCGGGCATAGGGAAGAAAGGGGAACGGATGCCAAGCGGCATCGCGTCGCGAAAGCACGAGCATCCCGCCGTCAAGGGAGAGAAGGGGAGCGGAGCGTGGAACCGCGCAAGTTCGCAAGCGGCCGCGCCGCGAACTTCTTGCAGCGGTTCCCCCTAAGCGACCTTGACGGATCAGGGATGCACAGTGCTACCCCGTGGATGCCGCTGGCATCGTTTGTCTCAGAAGGCGACGTCCGCTCGCCTGGGCTTGCTGCCCGCTCCTCATCGGCATTCTGCCGGCGGACGGTCCTCGATGCTCACTGAATCTGCCGCCGGCTGGTCCATCGTGGCCATTCAGAGCTGCCACTTTTTCCTTGACTTACGACGGTTGCATGGCAGTATAAACGCCGTTTCTGCTTTTCCCCTCTCGTCTATGCGGAACGCGCTCACCTCCAGCGATACGCACTCGGCTGCCTCGGCCCATTCGGCCCTTGGCGAGGCTCGCTTCGAGCGATTCGATGCCACTTCAGCGGAGCTGCAACTGGAGTACCACATCTCCGGCCTGGACGCGGCACTGCCGGACGGCTCGGACGTCGCGTTGGCCGAAGGCGTTGCCGACGTTTGCCAGACGGAAATCGAGCTCATGCGGGCAACGTTGTTGGAATTGGGCCAAGAGCTTGCCGAACAGTTGAGCGAGGTCGGCAAAGCCCCGGTAGCCAATCAGACCACCAAGGAGACCGACGAGCGGACATGGTTCGATCGTCGCTCCGCCATTCATATCGCCCCCACCGCTTTCCGCTCAAAATGCGAACTCAGCGGATACGAGGGCGCCGCCGATGCGAAGCTTGTGAGGGGTACCATCGAGACTGCGATTTCCCATCGCGAAGTCAGCATCCGGAACGTGTACCGGCAAGTGCTGGAGGACGCGACCGCCAGACGCGATGCGACGGCGCGTCACGGGCCTGACCATGCCCCGTCACGCCCGAACACCCCGGCCCCACCCGGTCGAGCAGCCGGTTAAGTCCGCGGTTTGGCACCATCTTGGTACAGAGCAGGGTATCCGGCGTCCCTTGGTCGCCCCGTATCCGGGGGCTTTCGGAGAGTCGAGCACTTGGTACACTATCTGGTACAGAATCCTTGGGAAACGGTACAGAATCGTAGCATTTCGTGGGATTCAGTACCTCCGCCGGCTTACGCAACAAATTATGTAAGTTGTTTATTTGCAATGACTTAGGAAGTAGGCCCGGAGGGATTCGAACCCCCGACCAAGGGATTATGAGTCCCCTGCTCTAACCGCTGAGCTACGGGCCCATACAAGGCTTTTTGCGTTTCCTACCTTGTATCGTGCAGACTGATTTCTGCAAGCGGAAATTCGACACAGGAAAGCCTATCGTATCGAGGGAGCAATGGCCAGACCGCCGGCCGCTCGGGGATCGGCCGACGAACCCAGCCAACCTTTGCCCCGCCTGCGCCGGCCTGTCGCCGTCTGGTTTCGATTTCTTTCGTCCGGGCTGCTCCTGCAGTCCGCCCCTCGATCCGGCGACTGATCTGGCGGCGGATGACTACCATTGCATACGTTTCCCTGTCGTTGTAGGAGGGGCAATCCTGTCCGTCGAGGCTTACCGACGGGCAGGATTGCCCGTCCTACACAGCGTGCGCAAACTTCTGGCGGGGGACTTCTCAGCAGTCGCGGACACGGTCACTTGGCGGCCGCGTCTTGACACGGTCCGTCTTGCCTGGCGTGCGGATTGCCCCGCAGCTTTTTGGTGATTTCCTCTTTCAGTCCCGCCAGGACCGATTGGCGATCCGTCTGCTCCAGGATCCGCTTGACCACGTCTTTGGGCGCCTGGTTGCCCCACGACGATCCGTGTTCGAAATAGTGCTTGGCCGCGTGGCCGACGATGTACGAGCCGAAGCCGGCGGCGGCGCCTTGCGGGAGGGCGGTCAGCACGGTGCCATACCCGACGGTCAGCAGTTTGAACGCCGACGACGCGATATGCATGGCGTACTCGACGGCAATCCCGCCGGCCATCCAGCCTGCCGCTTTGAGGATCGAGGTGACCAGTTCCCGGGCGTGCTTCCAGGAAATCTGCAAGCCATAGATGTGGGACAGCGTGATGACCATCGTTACGTCGACGGCACCGCCGCCGAGGATGTCCGCGACCGGGACGGGATTGAGCGCGACGGCGACGGATTTGATCGCCGCGTAGCTCCAGATCGCCTGGGTCGCGTTCCGGTCCCGCAGGGATACTCGCAGGGATGCGATCCGATCGCTGCGGTCGGCGGCGTACAGCGCGCCGTTCAAGGCCAGCAGCGCCAATCCCTCCTGATCCAGAATCTCCAGGATGCGGCCCTTGAGCTGGCCGACATCGGGCTGAGGTGTCCGCCATTCATGCCGCGTCGAGCCGTCCGCCGCCTCAATGACGTACTCGACGGCCCGCGGATCGGCGGCTGTCATGACCACGTTTTCGGCGGGCAAGATCCCAAGCAGCCGGTCGTCCCGCAGCACTTCCAGCAGCCGCTTGCGCTGGTCGGGGCTGTACAGATCGATCTTGTTGAAAACCAGTAGGATCGGCTTGTGGATGGCGGCCACCGAGGCCAGTGCCGAGAACTCGGTTTCATTCAGGTCCGAATCGGTGACGAACAGGATCAAGTCCGACCGCTCGGCCGCTTCGCGGGCCATCTCGCCGCGGGCGGCGCCGCCCACCTCGTTCAGGCCGGGCGTGTCCACGAGCACAATCTGCGACTCGGCCAGCCCGCGGACACAATAGCCGCAGCCTTTCCAGGGCACGTGCCAGACCTCTTGCGTCCAGCCGCCGCGCACGTCCACGGCGGCCACCGCTTCGCCGACCAAGGCGTTGATCAAGGCCGACTTGCCGGTGCTGATCTCACCGAACACGACGATCTCGACGCGGCCGTCGGTCAGCTTGCGGAGCATCTCCTGCAACTGGTCCCAATCGCGATGCAGGTGCAGTTTCTCTTCGTCCGTACAGCCGCGCAGCCGGTCCAGCGTATGTTCGACCGACGTGATCGCCTGGCGGTAATGGTCTTCGTTTTGGATCGTTGTGTCGTTCACAGGTTGCCGTCTGTCTTATTTCGCCTGCTGGAGTCCCGCCTTGAGGCTGCCGGGACAGGCTAAAGCCTGGACTCCAACTTGGGTTGCGGCCGTCAGGCCGCGTCTACGTTTTGTCCCGAAACAATTGCCGCGCCGTCTTGACCAGCTTGCGGAGCTCATCCACGCTGGTTACGCGGTCCCATTCACGCCGCGCCAGGCCGGTCAATCCGCCTGGAGGCGTCTGCATTTCTGCGCGGAAATAGGCCAAGAAAACGGCCCCGATCCAGCGGGTGATTAACGCTTGCACGATCCCCTGCAGCAAGCCCCCGGCAATCGTACCCGCGCCGGGAACCGATTTGAGCAGCGATGCGACCAACGACACCACCGCCGGGGTCGCGACACTGACGCCCAAAATGGCGAGCAGATTCTTGCCCAACTCGCCCAGCAGCTTGACCGCGGCGTCGAGGTCGATGTCCTGCCGATAGACGCGGGCCAGGTCGACGACCATCTTGGAGGAAATCGCGCAACCGGCCGCCAGGTCGACCAGTGGAAAGGGGCTGAGCGCTGCCGCTCCGGCGGCGCCCCACGTATAGCGATCGACGATCTGCCACGCGTGCCGGTCCAGCGCCTCGCGAACTCGCCGCCGGGCCTCCTCGACCAGCCCGCGAGACTGCAATAACAAGTTGGCCAGCAGCAGACTTTCCCCTTCGCCGCGGACGACCTGCAACAACCGGTCCGCCAGCGGGCTGATGTCGGGCCCCAATTCGACTTGCTCCTCCGTCGTCGATCCGTCCGGCAGGACCCGGATGCGGACGCGGGTCGCCGGCCGAGCGCGAACGGCCACGACGTCCCGGGCTGTCGCGACCGGCGCAACCTGCTCGCACAATTGGTCCAGCAATCGCCGCCGGTCATCGTCCGGGTACCAGTCCTGTTTGTTCAGGCAGACGATGATCCGCTTTTCCATCCGGCCCAACCGCGCCAGCAACTCGTGCTCCGCCTCGCGCAACGGGCCGTCGACCGCCAGCAGGACGACATCGGCGTCTTTCGCTGCATCGGTCGAAATCGCGGCTCGCTGCTCGCCGTCCACCTCGCCCAGGCCCGGCGTGTCAACCAGCGTGACGTTCTCCAAGCCCGGCCAGGGCGTCTCCGTTCGCCGGACGGTCGTGCCGCCTTTGGGGTCCGTGGCAAACACGTCGCGGCCGGCCAAGGCGTTTAGGAGCGACGACTTGCCGCTGGAGATCGTGCCGAACGCGACGATTTCCAGTTTTTGGGTTTCGCGTTTGTCCTCCAAGCGATCCACCAGCGGGGCGAGTTCCCCGCGGACCTCATCCGCCACGTTCCCGTCGGCCTGCAAGTCGGCGATCGCCGCCAGGTTCTCGCCGATTTCCTGCTGCTGCTGTTCGTGCGACAGCTGGCTGGGGCTCTTGCTCTGCTGCTCGCGTTTTTCCCGTTTCCGCCGCGTATGGCTGTATAACTGCCAGATCATCCAGACGGAGCACGTCACCAGCAGTGCAGCCCCCGTGCCGACCGCGGCCAGGTACACGTAAGCCCACGTCTGTCCCAATTCCAGGGCACTGCGGTAGTGGTCGATGATTTGCGGCGGGATGTAGACCAACAGGAACCCCACGCCCGCCAGAACGACCAGCAGCAGCAATCCGAGAATCGTACGTCGTGGGGTCATGGGGGTGGAATTCAGGTGTAATCACTGTAGCCCGAAGCGCCAGCGAGTGGGAGGAGTTGCGTCCTCGTCTCGACCGAAACGGCACGGCTATAGAATAACCTCGCTTGCCGCTCCTGACGAGATCCCAGGGGCGGGATCGCCGAAAGCCAGCTTCATAACCGCAGGCCCAGTGCCGTGAATATGGCCTTCGGCCAAACGTGGCAAAGATCCTGGCGAACGGTGAGGCGTAAGCCCACCGGTGTATGGTCTCTGCGGTCAATTTGCGTTCCGTCAGCGGTTTCCACCGAAAGTGATTTGGCCAACCGCTCGCGCAAACGTGTCGGCATGCGGAAAACCGGCGGGCTTACGCCAGCCGTTCGCCACCCCGTATGCAACCACGTGCTTGATTTTTTGACGCCGGAACAATAGAACGGGGGGCATGAACACGTCGTCTCAAGATTCGTCGGCCGCTGGCCCTCGAAAAAACCTGTGCGATTTGATCGCGCGCCGGCAGGTCGTGGTGGTCGTGGGCAGCGGGGTGTCCGCGGCGGTGACCCAACGTGCGCCGACGGCCTCGTGGCAAGGGTTGCTGAGCGCCGGGATCGCGCACTGCGAGCAATTCGTGACCGGCCTGCCCAAACGCTGGGGCCAGCGGCAGCACGACGCGCTGGAGGACGCGCTGCAGGCCGGGGATCTGGTCGAGCTGCTGGCGGTGGCGGAGCAGGTGTCCCAGCGGCTCGGGGCTCCGTTGGGTGGCGAATTCGTCGGCTGGCTGCGCCAATCGATGGACGCCAACGCGCTGCCGCAGAAGGACGAAGCCGTGATCCAGGCCATCGCCGCCTTGGACGTGCCATTGGTCACGACGAACTACGACGACTTGATCGAGCGGGTTACGGGCCTGCCGGGCGTGACCTGGCAGCAGCGCCACAAGATCCCGCGCGTGCTCCGCGGCGAGGACCGGGCCGTGCTGCATCTGCACGGCAAATGGGACGAACCGGCCAGCGTGATCTTGGGCATCCGCGACTATGAAACCGTCAAGGGCGACGAGCACACCCAAGCGGTGATGCAAGCGCTGGGGATCACGCGCAGCCTGCTGTTGGTGGGCTGCGGCGAAGGGCTGAAGGACCCCAACTTTGCCAGTTTCTTCCAGTGGCTGGGCCGCGTCCAGGCCTCCAGTGAATATCGCAACTATCGCTTGGCAAGGTCGTCGGAGGCGGCGGAATTGCAGCGGCAGCATCCGCCGGAGCAACGCGTCTTGGTGCTGCCCTACGGCGAACAGTTCGCGGATCTGCCCGGGTTTCTCGACTCGCTGCGGCCACCGCCGTCGGCCGGCGTTGTTCCCGCGCGGTCCCGGACGCCGCTCAGTCCCGCGCTGGACGCGTACCTCCGCCAGCTGTGCGGCGAGCATGGCCGCTTGCCGCTGATCGGCATGGGCGCCGGCTTGCCGATCGATCTGCCGATCTCGGAAGCGTATGTGCCGTTGCGGACCTGCTATATGCCGGCGCGCGAGGGACGCGGGCGGTTCGACTTGCAGGCGTTTCAGGAAGGCGAACACACGGAACGCGACGTGCGGCTGGAGGACGTCTTCCGCCGCGCGGGGCGGGGGAACAAGCGGGGCGTGCTGATGTTGGGCGATCCCGGTGCCGGCAAGACGACCGGGGCGCGGCAGTTGTGCTGGCGAGTCGCCTCGGGCCAGGACGCACCGGACCAACTGGGGCTGCCGCCCGGCACGCTGCCGGTGTTTATCCGGCTGCGCAACTTGCGGCCGGACGACATGGGCAACAGGCTGCAACCGCTGATCGTTCGCGAAACGGCACTGGATGCGCCGAAAACGGGGACTGGCTCCGATCAGGACGATCGGTGCCTGTCCCCGTTTTCCGAGCTGTGGGGTTTTGCCGGCAGCCTGCTGTGGATCTTTGACGGGCTGGACGAAGTTGTGGACGAGGACACGCGGGCCACGGTTTGTGCGTGGCTGGTCCAATTGCTGCAAGACCGGCCGCGAGACCGCGTGTTGGTGACCAGCCGCTATCAGGGCTGCGAAGGCAAGGTGGATCTGGGCGAGACGTTCGTCCGGTTCGAGGTCCAGCCGCTGGATGAAGTGCAGGCCGGCACGTTTGTGTACACGTGGTTTCGCGTGGCCTACGAGCGTTTGGAACTGACGCCGGACGCGGCCAAGGAAAAGGCCCGGGCGCTGGTCGAGTTGTTGGGCCAGCCCGCGTATCGCATCGGGCGGATGGCCGAGTTACGATCCAACCCGCTGCTGTTGACGATTCTGTGCCTGGTCTATCACGAGGACGCCAGCCTGCCGCGGAGCCGCGTGCGGCTGTACGAGCGGTGCGTCAAGGTGTTGCTGGAAACCTGGCGCCAGCAGGTCCACACCCAGCACGGCGGACGGCCGTACAATCCGGATGCCGCCCGGCAGGTGCTGTCGTCCGTGGCGTGGTGGATGCACGAGGAAGATAATCGCCGCAGTGTGCCGCTGGCGGACCTGGAAGCCCGCGCCGCGGTGACCTTGCAGCAGTTCCCCAATTCCGGCCTGGGCACCGACGGCCGGGAGTTTCTGCGTTTAATGCGCGAGGACAGCGGGATCGTCGCGGCGTCGGGTGCGGGGTACGCCGAGTTCCTGCACTTGACGTTCCAGGAGTATCTGGCAGCGCTGTATGCCGTCCAGCACAATAACGCGGCCGAACTAGCCGGCGCGGTCGGGGCCAGCTGGTGGCAGGAGGTGATCCTATTGGCCTTGGCGCAGGGCACCCCGGCGTTCAGCGCAGGGTTCTTCGATGCGTTGTTGCAGGGCAAGACGCTGGAGGAGCACGCCGATTTCGTGACGCGGTGCCTGCAGGAGTCCGAGCCGCTGGTGGCCGAACCGTTTGTCCGCCAGTTGCGCAACACGAAGACCCCGTTGCGGCGCAAATTGGCGGTGCTGCGCCAGCTGCGGACGTACGGCTTTCCCGATTTGTTGGACATCTGCCGGGGCTGGACGGAACATTCCAACCGTGAGCTGTCCGCCCTGGCCCGCGAGATCCTGGAGCGAGCCGGCCAACGACTGGTTTCGGCGGAAGTGACTGCGGTGGAAGTCGCACCCGCCGAGTTTGTCGACGAGAAAACGGGCATTGCGTTTGTCCGGATTCTGGCTGGCGAGTTCCTGATGGGCGACGAGCAGCGGGAGTGGTCACAGCCGATCCACAAGGTCCGAATCACGCGGGATTTCTACCTGGGCAAGTATCCGGTGACCAACGAGGAATACGGGCGGTTTCTGGAAGCGACGAAGCACGATCCGCCAAGTCAGTGGACCGATCGGCGTTTCAACCAGCCGCGTCAGCCGGTCGTCGGCGTGTCGTGGGACGACGCCCAGGCGTTCTGCCAGTGGGCCGGCTGCCGCTTGCCGACGGAGGCGGAATGGGAATTTGCATGTCGAGCAGGGACAACCACGGCATTCAGCTTTGGCGACGATGAGAAAATGCTGACCGAGTTCGCTTGGTACGACAAGAACAGCAACAAGCAAACGCAGCCAGTGGGCAGCAAGAAGCCGAACCCGTGGGGTCTGTACGACATGCACGGCAACGTGTGGGAGTGGTGTCAGGACTGTTTCAACGACGAGTACTATCGGGACAGCCCGCAGGATGATCCGCCGGGGGCGGCGACGGGGAAGGTCCCGAAGGACAGGGCATGGTGGCCGAAGGAGTTGGGAGGTCCCCGCGTGCTTCGCGGCGGGGGCTGGCAGATCGCCGGCGTCAGCTGCCGCTCCGGCTTCCGCATCGCGTTCGACCCGGCCAGGCGCGACGGGAGCGTGGGCCTGCGTGTCGTGTGGCCTCGCAGTTCCCAGCCAGTAACAGTCGGAGCTAGGCCGGCGTGAGCCGCAGGGCAGGCCGGAGCGCGGCGCAGCGAGGGACGAGCGGAGCCCGAGCCGGACGGCACTGCGGATCGACGCCGGCCGGTGCAGCGGTTCCGCGCCCCGCGCACTCGGCGCAGGTCTCCCGACCTCGCCGAAACCGCCGACCGGAGGTCTCCCTCGCGCGTTGTCAGCCGCACGCCGTAGTTGCATCCCGAAAGGCGAACGGCGGGCGTGAGCCCGCCGGTTTTGCACATGCCCGCACGTTTGGGCGAGGGGGTTGCCAGATCAGCAGCGGACGGAAAGAAAAAAGGCCCGCAGAGACATCACACCGGTGGGCTGACGCCCGCCGTTCGCCAGGATCTCTGCAACGTTTGGGTACGCTGCGGCGTCCACCCAAACGATGACCATTCCCCGGTCTTGCCAAACCCGGCGACATGCCTCACAATCAGGAATGAGCGGTCCGCCTCAAAACCGGGCCGCTTAGGTGGGCGGCCGGGAGGTCCCCGCGTGCTTCGCGGCGGGAGCTGGCAGAACGCCGGCGTCAACTGCCGCTCCGGCAACCGCAACGCGAACGACCCGGCCAGGCGCAACGAGAACGTGGGCCTGCGTGTCGTGTGGCCTCGCAGCTCCGCTCGAGAGTCGGATGACCGTGAACGGAACAGGCCGCTTTCCTGTCCGTCGGCGAGACTTCTTGCCGGCGGCAAAAACTCAACCCGGGAAGTCCGGTGCTGGTAGGCGGAAGCGGATGCTCCGTTCGAACGCTCCGGACTTTCTTTTTGCTTTCCCCGCTTCGGCTGCCGCCAGCCACTCGGGCCGGAAGACGGGCCGGAATGCCCGGCCTGCGGGGCGGACAATTCCAGCCGCTCGCCCCATTTGATTGCCGTACAAAAGTGAGCCGGCCGGCATCCGCCTGCCAAGAGGAGACGAACATGATCAAAGTGACGGCCCTCGCCCTCGCTGTGCTGTTGCCGCTGGGCCACGCGTTTGCGGCCGACGACATCGCCTCAGGCCTGGTCGGCCAATGGCGATTCGACGGCTGCGACGGGAAGTCCGTTCAGGATCTCTCCGGCCACGGCCACGATGGGATCATCGCCTTTGGCGAACTCCGCAAGGAACAGGGCACCACCTCGCTCGAACTGGACGGACTCGATGGGCACGTACTCATCGAAACCAAGACGCCGCTGGATCTGACGACGGAGATCACCGCGGCCCTGTGGGTCAAGGTTTCCCGTCTCCGGAACAACACCGTGCTGTTCGGCATCCCCAACGCCAATCCGGACTGGACCACGCCGGTCTTCGGCATGTACGTCTCCGGCGGCCGCGTCGTTTACGGCCAGTTCGGTGACAAGCGCGCCCCGAAGGCGCTCGTGGAGTCCAAGACCGAACTGCCGCTGGACGCCTGGACTTTCCTGACCGCCACCTCGGACGGCGCGACCCTGCGGCTGTACCTCAACGGCACGCTGGACGCCGAACAGACGCAACGCGCGGTCCTGGCCCTCAACGGCCAACCGTTGTTGATCGGCAAAGGAGCGGGCAGCAAGCCTTCGCTGAAGGGACGCGTTGGAGAACTCCGGATCTACAACCGCGCACTAGCGGCCGACGAAGTGCGTGTGCTCTTCGAACAGACGCGGTCTGCGTACGATCTGTCGCCGCCGGTCCGCGTCGCCGCCAGAGACGGGACCGTACCGGTCGAGACGCACGGCAACAACCCCGACCTGAACGTCCCCTGGCGCGTCCAGCCCACGCGCCTGCTGGAGAAGCTGGACGGTTACACGCCCTCGGGCGAGCGCGTCGAGCTGAACCGGTACGGCGGCAGGGGGGACCGCCCGCGCGAGAAAGCGATTGGGTTCTTCTACACCAAGAAGATCGACGGCCGCTGGTGGCTGATCGATCCGGAAGGCTGCCGCTTCTTCCACGTCGCGATCAACGCCGTGCGCGAACCGCAGGACGTGAACGCGAATTTTGGTTCCGCCGAGCAGTGGGCGGAGGCGGTCACGGAACAACTGCGCGCCAACGGATTCAACGGCCTGGGCAACTGGACCAGTACCCGCCTCCAAAAAGTGCAGACGCCGCTGGTCTGGGTGCGCCGGCACGACTTCATCTTTGCCTTTGCGCGCGCCAAGAAGCTGGTCGAACCGGCCGCGGGCACGCAGGGCTTTCTGAACCGCTGCATGCCGGTCTTTCATCCCGGGTTCGAGGCTTTTTGCGAGCAGTACGGCCGGGAGTTGGCGGCCACGGCCAACGATCCCACACTGCTGGGCATCATGACCGAGAACGAACTGCAGTGCCCCGTCGATCTGCTGGACCGTTATCTCGCCAGCGACGGGACGAATCCCGATCTGCAACCCGGACGTGCCGCCGCCGCGGCGTGGTTGACCGCGCGGAACGGATCAGCCGACACGCAGGGACTGACGCGGCGCGACCGGTACGAGTTTATCGCGTACGCCTTTGAGCGGTACTATCGCATCGTCACGCCGATTGTCCGCAAGTACGACCCGAATCATCTCTACCTCGGCTCGCGGCTCAACTACCGAACGGGCCAGTTCGACAATCCGTGGTTTTGGAAGATGCTCGCGCCCTATCACGACGTCGTCTCGGTGAACTACTACGGCCAGTGGGGCCCGCAGGCGGACGAGTTTGGCGACTGGGCGGCGTGGGCGGACAAGCCGATCCTGATCACGGAATGGTATGCCAAGGCCATGGACGTGCCGGGCCTGGCAAACACGCACGGCGCCGGCTGGCTGGTACGCACGCAGGAGGACCGAGCGAGGTTCTACCAGCACTTCGCACTGGGGTCGCTCGAGACGCGAAACATCGTCGGCTGGCACTACTTCAAGTACCTCGACGATCCGCCGGAATCGAAAGCCCTGGACAACCTGGGCGGCGCCAACAAAGGGATGTTCAACGCGCAGGGCAAACCGTACCAACCGTTGCTCGACCGGGCCCGCGCCGTGAACCGCGAGGCGTATCCGCTGATCGAGTTCTTCGATGGCCGGAGGTAGACTGGGGAGATGCATCTCGGCCGGCCTGGCACCACGCACGATTCGCTCGCAAGAAGAAATCTGGTTATTCAGGTCCTTGCCCCCTTCCCCGTCCAGCACGCGAATCGGGTAGAATGAATCGAGCGGAGCGTGTCCCTAGCGGGTGATCGTAGGCAACTGACGGGGCGTGTGCGAGGCAGTTAATCGTGTGGATCATCTGGAACGACGAGCCGGGGGAGAATGTCGACCACGTTGCCGAACATGGATTGCTGCCGGAAGAGATCGAGTATGTGCTGGAGAACTTCGCCTCGGAAGCCGAAAGCCGCTCCTCCGACCGTCCCTGCGTGTTCGGCTACACCGAAGACGGCCGCTACATTATCGTCATTTACGACGAGATAGACGACGACACAATCTATCCCGTGACCGCCTTTGAAGTTCCAGAACCTTGACAGGAAAATCGGCGATGGCTGAAAAGTTCACCCGCGTAAGTCGAAGACTCACCGTCGGGCAGAAGGCGGAATACGACGAAATCCGCCGGCAGGCGAAAGACGATTTTCCGCCCCAGGAACCGTCCCGCGGTCCATCGGAGAAGGGGCGCATCGCGCTCGCCATCCGCGATGCGCGCAAGGCACAGGGGCTCACGTTCGAGCAACTTGCCCGGCGGTCCGGCGTGGGCGATGCGGACACGGTTCGCGATATCGAATACGGCGCGGATGCCAAGCTGTCGGACGTTGCCGCGCTCGCCCATGCCCTGGGCTTGCGACTGGAATTGGTCGCGGGTGTCTCATAGCCGCGAGGCACAAGCCTAATGTCCTTGGGCCGGTCAACACATCGGGATCGACAAAGGCAGTTTCTGCCAACGACGCAACCGCCGAAGCACCGAACCGAAAACACGCCATCTGAGACAGTGAGGAGGATCTTTGGCAACCTACTTGTTTGTCACTAAACCTGATTTCTCGCCTGAAAGCGTCAAAGCTGGCGAATGGGATACTTGGAGTTGTAGCGGCGCCACGAAGGCGGGCGACTGCGCCCTCGTTTATCTGACGGGAACGGGGATTGTCTACGAATGGGAAGTGACCGAGGACAGATGGCCGAATGAAGAGTGGCATTTTGGGTGCGGAGTGAAGTATTTGCGGAGTTTTGAGCCGGCAATTTCGTGCGCAGAGTTGAAGCAAGCGTTCTCCAAGGCTGATTGGCCAGCGCCTCATACGAATTTCCGTGGCTTCAAATCAGTCCTGATTCCTGAAACTGTCGCATCGCGGATTCGAAGGATGCGACAAGACGTTGCGAGCAACCCACCCGCACCGCGTAAATTCAGATTACCCGTGAAGCGGCCAATACTCCCTGTGACGAGTCCGTTGCGTGCGACTTCCTCGAACGAAACTCGCGCTGCCGAAGACCTCGCCCCGCCACGAACCCGGAACACCAAGCCTAGCGTTAGCGGCGAGTCGTCGGTCGCGGAGCGGCCGATGTTTCATCCGGCGCAGAACTCTGATCCGTCAGCATCGCACGAGTTCGCCGCACTGCTTCCCGATCGGTCGGTGGCCTAAAATGTCTATCGCGGCAGCGTCGAGCTGACGAACAGCCTGGGCAAGTTCTATTGGCTCGTCCGACGCGCCGACAAAAAGACGGCCAAGGAATCCGAGCGACGAAAGAAGGTTCCCATCCCAAGTGCCCCCACGGGTACGGACGCGAGCGGAGAAACGATCAAGTTTCAGAGCCTGAAGATGGAGACGGAAGCTCTATGGTTCGCGATTCCCGAATCCATCTGGGCTACGATCTGGGCGGCACTTGGACGGCCGAGCAGGATCACCACCTCTACCTGGACGAGATCGTGATCTCGAAACAGCCGATTGGGCCGCTGGGGTCGGAGAAGTGACAGCACTCGAGTGCCTGTCGGTCGTGGAGGGGCGATGACAAAGACCGCATGACGTGAAAGCGAAAAATGGCGGCTGCCGGTGCTGTCGCTGTTGCGGCGGTGCTATAATGATCGCGGCTGGACCGTTGGTTGATCCGAAGGAGAAATGCCGTGAAGACTGCCGAGGTCATTGAACTCCAGGGCTCGCAGGCCGTTAAGCTGCCGGACGATTTTCGTTTCGACGGCGAAAGTGTCTGGATTAGCAGGCAGGGCGACGCGGTGATTCTCCAGCCCATGAAGTGGCCCAGTGGCCCGCGACGTTCTTCGAAGATATCCGGATTGACGATCCCGCGTTCCGCCGGCCCGACCAAGGGCAGATGCCTCCGGCCCCCCTGCTGATCTGATGCTCACATTCGCCATGCAGTACCTTCTGGACACCAACATCTGTATTGCCGCCATGCGGAATCATCCGCTTGTGGTGCAGAGAATGACCACGCAGTCGCCGGGGGACTGCGCCATTTCGACGATTACGGGCTATGAACTCTACACGGGCGTGGCCAGCGGCGCCGCCACGCTGGTGAGCCAGATATTCTGCGGGCCATGCGGAATGGCGGTCGCGTCGAGCGATTGGACCAAACGCCCGTCGAAGTAGTAGTCGATCCGCTGCGGCGTGAACTCGCAGCCCCACACGTGGAACTCGGCGGCTAGGTCCGGCGTCGTGATCCGCTTGTACCCGTGGCTGACGTGTGGCCCCGGTTTCCAGCGATGCAGGTTCACCGAGTAGCACGCACGCATCACCGAATCCTGCTCGCAGACGTCGATTTCCTGCACCGCCGCTGGTTCGTCCGCCGTCTTTCGCCAGCCGTGCCGCATCATCCAGAACGACGTGTGCCAGCCGGCTCCGGGTGGGCAACGGAACCGGGCCTCGTAATAGCCAAACTGAAACGTCTCGCGGCTGATCACGCCGCCCGCCGTGTAATCGAACTCGCCTTGCTTTTCGTTTTTCAAGGCCAGACGCAGGCAACCTTCCGCCACCGAGACATTTTCGGCACGCTGCACGCTCCAGAAACGGGTGTCCAGGCGATAGCCCCACTTCTCCGTACCCAACCGGTCGCCGTCGAATTCGTCACGCCATGCCAGAGTGAATCCCGTGCCGATCGGCGACACTGGCTTCGGCTCATCGGCCGGCGATCCAACCGGCCACGCAAGCAGCAGTCCCAGGACCAGCGTTTGACAGATGGATTGCGTACTCATGGGGTCATTCGATTTCCAGACGCAATCCGGGCCCGTCCAGTATCACGCGGTGGTCGTTAAGCACGTCGCGGCCCAGCAGAACATAGGGCTCGTCGCGGCTGGCGACGACCCGGATGACTCTCGGCGCGGAGTGCCGCAATTCCAATTGAACCAGGAAGGTGGAAACCCAGCTGACGCGACCGTCGAATCCGCCGATAGGCGTCTCGTCCAGGGGAACCAGACGCAGTTGTTCCGCGACCCGAGTGGGGATCACCGTGATGTCAGCCGCCGTGTCCAAGAGGGCCGGCAAGTCCGAGACGGCGAAACCTCGCTCGGGCGGCCGAATGGTGACATGCACAAAGGGTGCCGGAGGCATGAGCTGCTGGTTGTAGGTGTACCTAATCATGCTCCACGGGCCTCTCCAAGGACTCGCGGGGTGGGCACGCGCAGCATCCGCAACGGCTCGTTAGACACGAGCCCCACATAGATCGGTAGGTACCCGAAACGCCGGTACACCCGCAGAGCCAATTCGACTTGATTCGCCCCGCTGTCTACGACTTGGCCCTCGTGAATCGCAACGTACTGGTCGCCGTACTGGGACATCAGCGTGGGCAACAATCGCCAATAGGCGGAGCGTTCTTGTTCCCACTTGCTTGTCCCGTCGTCGAACGGTTCGAGTTCGGGTGCCGGAAGCACGTCTGCCTGAATCATGGTCTGCTCCTTCTTCACATCAAACGATCAACACCAGCGTACTCTCAAACCCGTCCAGTCCGCCGGGAAGCACCCGCCGAGCCAACCGCTGCCCGTAGTTAGATTATATCTTCCGCGGCATCGGGAACATAGCCGTGTCTCCCGGCCGACAACTCCGTCCGCCAAGGCCCTCGAGCGAAGGCATCCGGCGCAGGCTTCAGTCCATCTCAGAGAGAGCGCTGTCGCGGGGGCTGGATGATTAGCTCGTCGATGATGCGGCCGACTTCGTCGTGATCGGTCAGCCCAGCAAACCTGCCATCAGTTCGTGCGGAATGCGGGCGGCATAGATGTGATTCGAGCCGGTGCGATTGGAGTTGAGGATGACCCACTTCAAGTCAGGCGTGACGTAGGGGTGCGGGCGCGTGTTCTGGCTGCGGGTTGGGGCTGTCTTTGACTCGCAGATCACCGCGGCGCGTTCCGCCTGCGTGCTGCCGATGACGATCTTGTAGGGCAGCTGCCAGTCGTCGGCCGAGAAGATGCGCCCACAGCGGCTGGCGCCGACATGGTTGAAGCGGTAGCCGCGGGCGACGACGCGGGGCGGCTGCCCGGCACGGATCGCCAGCATCACCGTCCGCCCCTCGCCAGGCTCGAACTGCGGATGTGATTTACCAACTTGCGGTCCCCAGATCAGCCGCCGATGTAGCTGCCTTGCGCGCCGAGCCCACGCCAACGCTGTTCCCGGCTGGCTGATGGTCATCGCTGGCTCAAACCAGCTACTTTGACAGGACCTCCCTGCCGTCGGACCCGACGGTCACCTTGCCGGCTGCCGTGAGCGTCACTTGGTCGACACGATTGCCCTTCTGCACGGTGACCTGGACCTGCTCCGACGAGACGTCTTGCTTCACGGACGTGATAGTCGGCGGTTGGCCTGCGGGAACCGGCTCCAGCGCGGCAGCAAAGCAGGCCGCTGTGCCGTGACGCCCGATCATCACCAGCGGCACGCGGTCCAGAATGGAAGCTCCCACTCCGTCACCCGTCAACACTTCGCTTTCGCCGTCGGCGGCGACCAGCGTCTGAAGAGAGACCGATGTGCCATCAAAACGCACGGCGATGGCCGCGTCCGTCGAGCCTGTCTTGACATTGTTCAAGTATTCAGCGCCTGCAAAGGCCTGACGCAGATCAGCGGTCTGCGTGGCTGCGGCGGTTTTCACGGTCGAACTCCGGTTGTGATACACCCAGTCAAAGCGACGCGGCCGGTCGGAGGATAACTGATCCACCACCAGCAAGTAGTCGGACCGCAGGCACAGCAAACGGCGTTGCAGCACGCCGGGATAGGCTTCCCGACAGCGGGCCACAGCCACGGCACAGTTGCCCGCAGGGACAGAGGTAGCGGAAAAGCACTCCAACTCACCCGAAGCGGCTTGCTGGGAAGCCCGGTCGACCAGTACCAGGTTATGCCCTAAGCTGGCCTTGTACCAGCGGTTGTGGATGGGCAAGCGGTACGCCTGGCTGGCGGCCCGACCGGGATCGACACCCAATTCACAGCCGTGGCCGAAGAACACGAAGCTCAGCTTGTCGTAGTGCCCATGGAATCCGCCGTAAGGGCCGAAAGTCATGGCGGCGGCCAGCTGTCCCGGTCCGGCGGTGCGGAGAATCGCATGTCCGGCATTGGGGAACAGACGGCTGTCGAGCCGCGGACTAGCGGGTCGCGGTTCCGGCGTACGGCCTAGCAGGATCGAGTTCCAGGTCGGCCGCTCGTTCAAGTATGGCAACAGGCTAGGATCGCGGCTGACGGGCCAAGCGTATTCCAGGTCCAGACGCTTAACCTAGTGCCATTCGTCATCAACACCCAAGCGCGCAAATGGGACACGTCTTGAAGCCGTCGAGAAACTGACGAAGATTTACCCGTAGTTAGCTGACAAGCGTGGTTTGCGCCATTAGCGCGAACTTGTTAACCTAACGTTGACAGTAGCTCACAAAACGACAGCCCTGATCTAAACCGAGAATAGCCTGGCTCCGTGGGGGACAACTGGAACCGCGCGGGCCGTTTACTAATTGATGTGTCGGCATGCAACTTCCGCCGAAGGTAAATAGGCGACCGGGTCACTTTCAGTCCCTGCGTGATTTGGCCTGTGGTTTGCATCTCTTTCGCTTGCCACGTTCTTATGAACCGCCACCGTCGTTCTGGTCACGAATGTTGAGCGGTGAGGGAGGGCATTGTTCCTTGCTTGCCAATTCGTGCCGACTGCAGTTGGCCAGAGCGGTCAAGTTCGACGCAACGGTCGGACACGCGCCGTTAGTCGTTGGGAACTTTCCTGAACGCAAACGCATCGAATATCGCGTATTCTTCAAGGGAGAATGGGCTGGCAGGGTCACTGAAGTTCGTTTTCGCTCTCTCATGAGGCCGAGACCTCGGAACGCGAGCACCAAGGCTGTAGTTGCTGTGGGACGTTGCTGATCGGATGGCGAAACGTACTGGTTCCATCAGGTTGCCAGACGAAGCCGAAGCATTTGTCACGGTCGCCACTGTGATTGTTGCCGTCGAGCACCGGGACATGTGCGGCAGTGGCGTGCCGGGCTGGCGACGGGCGCCCTGTCACCCCCCGAATGGGACGTTAGACGACTGGTTCCACCGGACGATTCGAGTGGCGTTTGAGCAGGTGAGCAGGCCGTGTTGGACCCGTTGAGTGTCCGAAATAGCCTAGGCCGAGAGGCGGGTCTTGACAAAAATGTAGTTGGTGACATATGCGTTGTTAGAAGTTTTTGGGAATGCCCATCAATTCGCGGACAAGGGGATGGCAGAACCCAGGTCAAGGTACGCGGTAAGGGCATAATGGCCCTTGTTGGCACTGTCTTCGTGTGGTGATGCATCTGGATATCCGGTCCCACCTCCTTGAGAGTTTCAGGTGCCATCCTGCCGCGAGGATCGAGGTGGGTTTCGTCGTCAATAGCTCTTCCTATGTGGCGGATCGAAAGCGGACGCGGGCACATGGCAGCTCGCTGTCCGGTTTGCAGTGCCAATCTCGCTTGTGGAGAAAGCACGATATGACTGAGCCGGCCGAGCAACCGCTTCTGTTGGTAGCCGACGACGACGAGGAGTTCCGCGAGGAACTCATTCCGACGGCGATGAGGGAGATCAACGCGCGTGTCCTAAAGGCGGTTAACGTGACCGAAGCGTGCCGCATCGGAGCGGAGCATGGGAGCGGAAGTGCCGATGCCCTTGAACTGGTCGTTCTTGATATGCACATGCCCTTGCACGACGGGACCGGCCATGTGGCGAAAGATGGAGGTCTCCGATTCCTGAGAAGCGTTGTCAAGTTGCGGTGTCCCGTCGTTGTATTCACCGCTTGCCCCGATTTTCGTAGTTGTGTATCGGCCATTCGCGCCGGAGCATCCGCCTACCTGCCGAAGATGTCGCAGGATTCCTACATGGAAGGCCGCGAGGGGGGAATCGACGACCTCGTCGCAACTTCTAGACGCCTGTTGGAATACGCACCTCCAAAGAGTCTAGCATTTCCGCCGCTGCCCGACCCCACGTGGATTAGGGAGAACTACGAGTGGCTGTGCAAGCGGTTCGGCGGAATGTGGGTGGCGTTTCTTGATCCCAGAAGGGCTTGCGAGGCAGGTATCGACATCGAGGCCCGCGACCATGGTATCCTATCGAACCAGACTGAAGACGAACTGCGCCGATTTCTCACGACAAAAGCTCCATATCTGGGATACCTTCCGGAAGTACTTTGGGTGCCGTACGATCCTTTCTACCATGACGAGCCAGCGGCAGCGGGTACTTGCATAACCTACGGTCATCCAAGAACGAGTTCGACCGCAAACCGCGCCCCCCCAGGGCCGGCGCATCGAAGTCTGTCGGCGGGTGACCGGATGACTTCGAGCGATTCTCGCACTATGACCCGTTGCCCGGTCAACTTGTCGTAGTTCGTCCAGGCGAGCCCCGTACCGCGACGCGTTCTCCGGCTACTGTAAACCGCAACGCACCGCGACACACTCAGCGTTCATCGAGAGACGCGGCCAACCGCCGCATTTCGCAGTCAGCGGGAGGCGGGGGGCACTCGTTAGCCGTCTCGTCCTGCTGCGCTGACGGGCGCAGCCGCTCGAACGCGTACACCTCGCTCGACGTGATACACACCATGCGCCGGTCGATCAGCCCACGCATTCCCAAGACGTTCCACTGGGGGAAGCGATCGGATCGCCACGCCCAGCCCCGACCCTCGGGTTCCACAGGAAACCAAACCTCCAGTGGGAAGTAGTCCGGGCCGAAGGCCACCCACAACTCGTGACGATTCCATAACCCCGGGTACACGCCCATGTGCGTGGCGATCCGTGCCGAGAACGGATCCACCGGTTGCAGATTCAGTTCGGCAGCGATCGGTCCCTGAAGGACCGTCTCTTTGGCATCGCTATTCACATGGCAGGCGATCCTGGCGGCATGACTAAGGAGGTTCCACTGCGCGTACTGGGGGTCAGGAATGCCCACTACGATCTTGATGATGCAGCTTGGATCCGCCGGGATCTCGTTGGGGTAGACGCGCCCTCGCCCAATCACCTCTGGATTGAACCGGTGGCCGTTGCCATTTGATCCATCGAGGAAGAAAGCGGGAGGCGTACCATTGGGCATCTTCGAGGCTCCTGCCGTGCCGGGGTCAATCATTTTGTTGGACGAAAGCCAATTTGGGGATCTCGTTCAGCAGGGCGATCTTCGCGATAACGAGGCGTGCGAGTTCCTCCTTGGACGGCGCACTAACGATCAGCACTTCCCCCCGCTGTTCGCCCGCCAAACCGGCCACTCGTCCTTTCGCCGCGTCCACGAACGCCACCCACTGGCCGCCAAACGTCTCTGCGAGCCAGGCATGGTTCTCTTGAAGCCAGTCCTTGCCTGGGGGAACCCGCGTGACTTCGGCCTGGGGCTCCAGCAAGAGGCGACGGCACGTATCAACCAGTTTATCGACGCCTCCTTCCGGGCCATGGAATGAGTCCTGGATTGCCTTCGGAAGGTACGCCGCGGCCCCGGCTTGAGTCGCGAGGACACAATTCTGGTAGCTCGGGTAGGCCGTGAATACGACGACGGGGCACGTAACAAGCCCGTAGCTGCGCAGAAAGCGGATCCCGGCATCGTCTTCGATCTTCTTTGTGCCCTTGTGCAGTGGCATGTGCATATCGAGTACGACTACGTCCAACGAACGTCGGGGGCCGACGTGCTCGGCCACCGCCAGGCATGCCTCCAGGACGTCTTTGGCCCGAATAATCTGAGCACCGATACGCTCAAGTGCTTTGGGAATGATCTCCTCCCGGAACTCGTCATCATCGTCCGCAACGAGAATTCGGGGACTGCGAGCAGGATCAGTCATCTTATGCTCCTCCCTCCGCAAGCGGAATTCGAACCACGAAATGTGCACCGCGCCCCCATTGGCCGATTTCTTCGATTGTGCCTCCGTAGCGTTCGACGAGGCCCAAGACGTACGACAGTCCTAGTCCCATCCGCGGAGCCGGAAAGCAGTGGAACGGTTTGAACAGATTCGGGCGGAGTTCCGGAAAAATCCCGGGACCGCTGTCAATGCAGTCCACGCGCACCATCCGCCCCTCTACACCGACCGTCACCTCGATCTTCCCCGTCTGGTGATCGGCGAACTCGCAGGCATTCCAGAGTATCTCCCAAAAGACGTCTGCCAGATAGTGCCGCGCCGCCTGAACTCGGACGGAACAGTCCGCGAGCCGGACGTCGATTCGTGGGTCCTCTAGGTCTCGACAAACATCGGCGACCACAACGTTAACATCGATGATCTCCGCCTCTTGAGGCCGAATCTTGCGCGATTCGATCAGCTTCGCCGCGATGGTCCCTACGCGCTTGAAGAACAAGATCCCACGTTTGAGGCCCTCGATCGATTCCCGATGGGCATCCCCAAGTTCGTAGGCCAAGTTGGCGACTCGGCCCTCCAGCGCGGCGGCTCGGGTCCGCAACGAGTAGTTGACTCCCCGGGTGATGGTGAACGCCGTTTGAGTTTCTTCCTCCTCCCTGCGAAGCCGGATCGCCTCCAGCATGAGGGCAAACTCTCCCGTCAGAAACCGCAGTAAGTCGAGTCGTTCGGGTGAAATATCCGTCGGTACCAAAAACGCCCGGTCGGTTAGGACGGCCCCGGCCACTTGGCCGCCCATGAAAAGCGGTACCAGAGCGTACTCGATGTCGGGCTGGTCACGGTAGAGGGTCCGGCGAAGCTGACAATCATGGAGCGGATGTGCCTGGGCAAAACGCCGGATTGTCATCCTAGGCGTCTGAAAGGAACTGCGGACTTCTGGCTGCTCCCGCAAGTCCAACACAAGCTGTGACATCACTTGCTGGAGGTCGCCGTCCCTGACCTGTGGAGGACGCGCACAGAGGGCCATCTTCTCAGCAAGCGGAAGTCGCTTCGCCTCTTTCCAGCGGCTTTCTGCCACCGCCTGGTGACAAGCCCCGACGACCTCACTGGCGACGAAGACATCCCTATCTCCTTCTTGCCGCAGAAAGAGGATCCCGCGGCTGAAGCCAAGACACTCATCAGCCGTAATCGCCAGAAGAAGTAGACGGTGGCCAGCACCGATATCCGACACGCGAGCCATGGCCGCCGTGATCTCGGTCAAGGACGCTTTGGTGCGAAGATTCCAGTTGAGCTGCCGCGTCAGATACTTCGCCTCGAGGCACCAGCCAGTCTTGCGGGCGAATTCCCTGACGACCTCGACGTCATCCGCCCCCAGCCAATCGGGAATGGAACTTAACGCCACCAAGACGCCCTTGACCGCGTCTGCGGCAATCACCGGCTCCGCAATTTCCGAACCGACCCAGCGGCAGAACCGGTTCGGACGGCCATCCGGAAAGGCGGCCAGCAATCGACACCTGGTGCCCTGCCATTGCTCCTCTCGATAATTGCGGACGAGAATGCCGTGCCTCGATGCGGCCGCCTGCGAAACGATCCCGACATCCGGCGGGAGGACTTCCGGCAACGCGAGCCCCGGCGGCAAAGCCCCTTGTGTTGCTTCGGCGACGAGTGTCATGACGCGGGTCTGTGAACTATAGCGGTAGTAGGCGACCACTTCCGCCGCCGAGAGTTCGAAGGTCATCCGGGTGACCTGCGTCAAGACGCCGATTTCCTCTTCGTCGGGCCGCTCTGATCGCCGAAACATCGTCCGGTCCAGATCCCTGGAGCACTCCACGAGCTCCTCACGCTCGTGGGCCCATTCCCGCGTGCCGAGTGCAACGCCCAGGGCTCTGCTCAGTGCTTCGACAAAGCTGCGTTGGGCGGGCGAATAGAGGGAATCGTCGTCGAACTGCATACAGAGCGTACCCAACAACCTGTCCATGCACACCAGCGGCACGAGGGCGTCGCTTGCAATTTGCTCGATCTTCTCCCGGTCCTCCGCGCCCAACTCAGGGCCCAGGCAGCGACGAATGTAGTCCAGGTCCGCACGATGGTTCCAGATCGGTTTCCGTTGGCTAGCCGCCCAGGAGGACCCGATGCCGTCATTCTCTAGGACCCGCTCCCGGGGGGCCAACTCGAAGTATGGGCCAAACCCACATCGCTTCACTAGCCTCCCGCTGCGCCGGTCCAACACCCGCACATGCATGGAAAACGGTCGGACGGCCTTCTTGACGCACTCAATAGTCGCCTCGAGAGCAGAATCCAGGCCGGCCTCGCCCCGGATCCCGATCCCGGTCCGCGCCAAGAACTCCTGGATGGCCGAATTGATTTGCCCCTCCAGGCTAGTCTCGCGAGTTTCCCAGGCCCGGTCAAAGTTGTCGACAACGTACTGCCAATACGCGGCAAGGTCCTCGGTCAAGAGTTGCTCCGGCTTCACGTCAACGTAAGTCACGTCCACCAAAACCCACCTGTCCATCGAGGCCGTCCGATCAGCCCACAGGAAATGTCGCCGCACTTTGCCTCCTGCGGACTCCTCGTAGAACTGCGGTTGCCGGTCCTCGATCGCATCACGGTAGGCACTTGCGCACTTGCTTAGTCGAAGCACTTTCGGTACTTCGTCGCGACTATCTGTGGCCGAATCGAACAGGTGGAAGTCAGCGTCCTTGTCCGGCTGGTAGTAGACCGAAACGGCAACGAACGAGGACGCTCCGTTGCGGTGCTGTCCTAGCTGGCGTGCTGCGGCGATCACGCCGCAAAGTCGCTGGTGAGCCGGTGTGGTCTCTTCCCATTCGTCCGTGACCAAGCGGTGGGTCTGCGTCACGGCGAGCACCCGCTTGCCATCGCGGCTAAGCAATGGCGAACCGTTCAGTTCGACGCGTTCGATCTTACCCTGAATCGGCAGAAGACAGTAACTGGCTGGCGACTTGGCGGCTGCACGCAAGCCGCCTTCAAGCTGGTTCTGACTCGCATTGAGCAACGTGCTGACTCCGCATTGCGGGCACGGGATTTCGCGATAGCAAAATCCGAAGCACCGTTTCCAACAAGTTTCCACCGAGCGTCTCCCGCGCGGGACGGTGGATTCGCCGCGGCCATTCCCCCAGAGCACCTCCATTTGAGGATTCAGGACAAACAAGTTCATGTTAACGGCGTCCAGCACATCCGCAGCAATCGAAGAGGCAGCGCTCAGGTTCCCGAGGTCCCTCTCTAGGATCGCTCCATACACGGCGGCTTCGAGATCCTTCGTAGCCACATAGGAGACGCCAGCCGCCTGAAGTACGTTTGCGGAACGCGCAAGAGACGGAACGTCACCGTATGCCACAATCGTCGGCTCGGGGTCAACTCGGCCTACAACCGTCCTCGCCAAGCCCTCATCGCGGGCCTGGCGCACTGCAGTCACTACGACCGGAACTTCGAAGCCGTCTTCCGTCACAAGCGACGTGAGCAGATAGCTTGCCCCGTCCAGATCCTCAACTGCCCGGATTTCATACTCGTAGCCGAATTCGAATTCGAGGCGACCGAGGACGGACTCTCGAATACTTGCGTCCGCATCAACTACCACAATTCCGCGGCGGCGACGCATCTTCGCGCGAACGACCTCTGCCACATCGGACATGACACGACTCCCGCTGAAAAACCTCGTGTTCTTCGCAAATCCTTGGTCGTGAGAACCGGCAATCGCGTGTGAAAAGCATCTACCGCCCAGAGATCAGCAGCAATCGCCAGCGCCTTGAGAGTTCACGCCGTACAGCCTAACCCCCTCGGATGCTATCACACTGCCGGAGTATGTCAATGGGGGGAGGTCGCGCTCACCCAAGCCACAATCTGCAAGTCAGATCCACCCAGAAAGGAATGCATGATTTTGCCCCTCTCCAGCAGGGCGGAAAGACGCCGTACGGTTTGGCCCGCGGTTCGCGCGTGTCGCGTCCGGCGGCGACCGGCGGCGACCGGCGGACCACGGTGCCAAAATTGGGCTGGCGGCGCGATGCATGCGACTGCGGCGAGGTGTGGGCGTGCGGCCGCCCGCAGCAAGCGCCGCGTCGTCCGCCCGGTCCAGTTTGTGGACTTCACGACCTCGCCTCGGAGACCGGTGAAAACCGCCGCTGCCGGAGATCGAGGCGCTAAGCCCTCTTGCGTACACTCCACATCCTCGCCGGGGGCTTATGGGACACCCAACCGCAATCTGGCCAACTTCCGTTGCGCGCTCAGGTAACGTCGTTGCGTGCTTGGGTCAAACTCACCTCGAGCAATTGCGCTGCCGGGCTAAAGTGCACAGGTCGCGCCCACCTGAGTAAGAAACTGCGATTCGTCTGGTCTCCACTTCTCCAAAAACAGATATGTTTGTCCGAAAAGACCGGCGTTCGATCAAGTGAACGGGCAATCTGCCGGCCCGCGATTCGGCGAGCCACGGCCAAACCCGCCCTGGCACCCGGATAGCCGGATGGTAATACCGGTCGTTTTCCGCGAATCCCATGTCTGCCAGACATTCGTCGGGACATGCGTCGGTCGATCAGACCGAAGCGCCCAGTCGGGCAGATTCCACAGCCGCCACCGGACGCCCGTAATCTCCTCGGCGTTTTTGATCGCGCTCACGCCTAAGACGCCGGACGTTTTCCGTCCACTAGCAACGACGCGGCTGCGCGGTAGAATGTTAGAGACTAGTGAGGACAGGACCGATGATTGACTCTTCGACCAGTAAACCTATCAGGGCATCGACTGACGGCATGTCCGGACCCTACATCATGGTCCCAGTGGGTCAACTAGATCAAGTGCGCAAACTCCTTCAGGCCAACGGCATACCGCACTGGGTCGATCATAACGCGATCTCGGTAGACGGTCGGCCGGCGGTAGCGGTCATCAATCTCGGCAAGGGGACCGATCCACATCGCGTTCAGGTTCTCCTCGATGCAGCGTGAGGACGCGCGATGTCCGTCCAGGATGACCTACGAAGAATCGCGGACCAGACCCACGCGGAATTGGACTCCGTCCACGACTTCTTTGAGCACTCGAAGATCGTCTGGCGATCATTTCAAATCCTCGTGGACGAGGGACATAAGGTTACCGCAGATAACTTGGCTACGGGCACTCGGATCGACCAAGACGGCTTGATCCAGCTAGCCCCGAAATACACGCGGGATTACCTATCCGCATTCACCTTTCGGCAGTTTGTATCCGCCTTCGAGGTCTTTCTGTTCAATTTCCTCCACCGGCTGCTCCTCCACAACCCCTGGCAGTTCTCGAAGAGTCAGTTGGAGTTCGACGTTGTTCTTAAGGCTGTAGACCGCGACGAGGTCATCTCCGGGATCATCCTGAAGAAACTCAACGAACTGAAGTACGATAGTCTTCGGGAGTGGTTCGTGGTCGTTGAAAATGCCATCAAACTGGGTTGTCCGACCGCTGATGAGGTTGACGCTTTGGCCGAAATAAAAGCGGCAAGGGACATCCTCGAACACAACGCGGGCGTTGTGAACGAAATCTACCGCCGAAAGTCTGCAAAGATGGCGCGCTACAACATCGGCGATCATATCGAAATTGACGACACCTACCACCTGGAGAGCTGGCGCCTAATTCAAAAAGTCGTTACAGATGTTACGAACGCAGCCATCTCCCGGTTGAGCAAGTCGTAGGCCCATGTCGGTCATGTCGCACCCGACGTACTCGTTGGCCGACGTTCCTCAATGCCGCCAGTGCGGACGCCGTACATCGCGTCTGCCTGGGGGCCAACTCACTAGGTTAATTTAGCGGCGGGGCGACTGAGCCTGCAAGCGACGCCCCCCAGAAGCCGAGGACGCTGAGTAATCTCTGAACTCCAAATACGCGTCATTTGAGGATGGTGCATCTCGCCACAGTTTGCCCGATTGCCGTTGCGCGCTTGGGTGTAGTCGTTGCGCACTCAGGTCAAACTCACCCAAGCAGGAAACGGGAGGTGCGTAACCTGCACAGGTCGCGCCCACCCAAGCCACAAACCAAAGTTCAGGCCGACCCAGAGGAAAGCGAGGTCCTCCATCTGCAGAGGGAGTAAAGACGCCGTACCGTTTGGCTCGCCGTTCGGCCGTCTGGCGCCCGCGGGCGGAAGTCGCGTCGTGTTGCGCGTCAGGTCCGGCGTCGCGACATGGGCCACGTAGCTGTCCGGCTGCGGTCCAGTGGCGAGATCGGGAGACCTCGCCATATCAGTGGCCGTCAAAGCCCCGCGGAAGCAGGCGGCAAGACGCTCGAGACGCGGAACGTCCGTCGGAGGCAGGCGTGATCCTCACACTTCGACCCACTTCCCCGGGATCGGCACCGGGTAATTTCCCTGCGCATCCGGCTCGACCGGGGCGGGGCCGCCGAATTTCAACTGATCGACGATCGGCGAGAAACAGAAGTTCGAGGCGATCATCTCGTTCCAGGTGATCGTGCGGCCCATGTGGGCGGCCGCGCGGCCCATGATCCCGGCGAGGTTCGCATAAGCCGCCCGTTCGGCTTCGTTGTACGGGCGGTCCTCGCGAATGGCCTCAAGAAAATCCTTCCACTCGGCCTGCCAGGGGCTGCAAGGCTCGCGCGGCGCGGCCCAGTCGATCTGGCTCTTGTCGATCTCCTTGCCCTTGTAGACATGCACGGTGGCGGCATGCACGTTGCCGGAGAACTGCGCGGCTCGCTTGCTGCCGTGGATGAACGTGGCGAACGGATCGATCCCCTCGACCACCGCCTTGCCCCCGTCGGCGAAGGTGTACTCCATCACGTAATCGTCCACGTTCTGGCTGCAATTGCCCGGCCTGTTCACCGGGGTACACTTGCCCGTCGCCGAGACCGGCCAGCCGTCCTTGATCCAGCAGCATTCGTCAATCTGGTGGATCAGGAGTTCCAGCATGAGGCCGGAGCCGGCCCAGAGGAAGTGTACGCGGTTGTTGATCTGCCAGGCGACGTGATCCGTGCCGGCCGGCGGTTTGCCGAGGAAGTTCCGGCCGCAGTCCCGCGTGGCGCGGACCAGCCCGATGTCGCCCAGCTCGCCCGCGCGGATCTTCTCGATGAGCATCTGCCGGGCGATGCTATGGCGGCACTGAAGTCCGGCCGCGATCTTGATGTTCCGCGTCTTTGCCGCCTCGCCCGCCGCCAGGATGCGGCGGCAGCCGGCCGGGTCGGACGCGAAGCTCTTCTCCATGAACACGTTCACGCCCTTCTCCACCGCGTACTCGATCTGCACGGGGCGGCAGTAGGAGTAGGCCGTGAGCATAGCCACGTCGCCCGGCCGCAGGCAGTCGATCGCGTGGCGATACGCGTCGAACCCGACGAAACGGCGGTCGGCGGGCACGTCGACCCGATCGGCAAACTCCTTTTGCAGCACGCCGTGAGCGAGCTTAACACGTTGGTCGGTCAGATCGGCCATCGCATGGAGCTTGATCGGACTGGTGGCGACAGAGAGCGCGTCGGCAACCGCCCCGCGGCCGCGGCCGCCGCAGCCGATCAAGGCCAGGCGGATCGTGTTGTCCGACGCAGCATGCACGCCCGGCACGCCCGAAGAAAGCACCGCGCCTGCGGCGATTGCTCCGCCGAGCTTGAGCACGTCGCGGCGAGTGGTTTGGGGGAGCGAGCGATTGGCCGGTCCGATGGGTCGATTCATGGTTGTGCTCCTGGGAATGAGGTACGCGGGTTTGGCTTCCAGTGTGTTGTTACTGCGGGTAAGCACCGTTCGAGAAATTACTGTCCGATTTTCCCGTGGCGTAAGCTTCCAGCTTGCGGTAGATGGTAGCATCGCAAGCTGGAAGCTTACGCCACTTATTTCTCGAACGGTGCTAAGCTCCGGGCATCGCGATGATTCTACCTTTGGAAGATGGCCACGTCTATTCCGCGCGAAGCGGCCGTCCTCCTGCGGGTACCATGCCGGCTTTCACGGCGCGAACGAGGTCGCAAGCGACGCGCTGGCAAGGACTCTCAGCCGTCGTGTCGGGGCGTGCCGGGTCTTATGCCGGCCACCCGGTACGGCACCGACGATCCCGTCATACACCGCATTCGGCGAGTTGAAGAAGCCCGCGTTCTGGCCCAAGGTGAGGACGAAGTAGGACGCTCCCATCGCCTTCAACTGCTGCGTCAGGGCTGGTACGTCGAAATCCTCTACCTTGGCCAAGCCCTGGGCATCTCCCGGCAAGAATCGCATGAAAACACCGAGGCGTGCATCCTTCAGCCAGTTCGCAGCGTGGGGAACATCCGCTGTGTCGGCGCCCAGGGTGCGCGCCGAAAGGACATTGGACAAGTCCACCACCAGTGCGCACCCGGCGGCTCGTTCCAGGAGTTGGCGACGGCTGAAGGTTGGCAAGGTTGGTTTGATTCTCACGTTCGTTGGTCCCTGGTTGACATGTCACCTGTTCGTCACCTGCTCGCCCCGCACGTCGAAGATCCCCGTATGCCGGCCCACCAATGGCAGTTCGACGGTCTTCGTTCCGCACGTCGCCCGCGTGCTGCTTAGGGCATCATCCGCCTGCCAGGGGTTGACCGCAAGTACCACCCACTGGTCGTCGGAGAGCTTGAACTTGCGGACCAAGGGACGTTTTTCCTTCCACAGCACGTGGGCCGGTTCGTCGAGCACTAACTCGGCTTTCGCCAGCCGCTCCGACAGGTCGCTGATGCGCCCCAGGCTTTGGGCGAACAGCGGCAGGTTCGCGTAGTACTGGCCCTTTCGCCCCGGTTCCCAGCCCCAGAGGACCACGCCCTTGGCGCCGCAGAAATAGGGCACGACCGCCATAGCCTCGACCAGGTATGGAGCCAGTTCCTGGCCAGCCAACTTCTTGTTGGAGTCGTGGTACCGCAGCCACTCGTAGGCGTACACCGGCTTGTTGCCGTAACGCCGGGTCCGCTGGTAGTTCTCCTCGACGTTGGCCGCGAGGTAGTAGATCGAGCCCGGGTCGTCGTAGAACACGTAGACACTGGCCACGTAGAAGTCGACGTGGGGGGCGATATGTTGCCAGAGTTCCGCGTCGCTGTGATGCGTGCCGTCGATCTGCTGGGCCGACTTGCCCGCTACGCCCCAATAGTCGCGGCGAAACGGCTGCGGCCCATACAATCCCACGGGCATGCCGGGGCGGTCTTGCTTGGCCCATTGGCAAGGCAGCGAGAACCAACTGGCCCACTCGCGGAAGTACGCACCGGCGAACTCGTCCTTGGTCGCGGTGCCCGATGCCTTCCGAGCTTCCATGTCCTCCCACGCCTTGTCCACGTCTTCCTCGAAATCGAACTCGATGTCATGCACCAGGATCTCGCCGGCTCGGCCTGCCTGGGCGATGTTGCGGTGAATGATCCGCTCGAAGAAGTCCGGTTTCTTCCAAGGGTTCGTCCGGTTCCCCTTCAAGGCCCGGTCGATGTTTTCCTTCTGGTTGCCCGGATAATCGGCGTAGGTGTTGAGCAGATTCACGAGGCGGAACCCGTGGGCCAGCGCTTCGCCGTTGTTGAACGCCACGTCGCCGCCTCCCACGTTCCAGAAGATCCTCCAATCGCCTTGCATGGGGACGGCACGAATCTGTGTCCAGGCCGGAATTCCGGTCCTGCTTGACGATAGTGCGTCGGGGTTCTCGGCGGCCCAAGCGAAGGCCGACAAGAGGCATGAGTGCCAAAGCAGGGCCGACACGGTTGCGTGGACGCGGGATCGGCATCGCATGGACAAATCTCCCAATTGCTGTTTCTTCGAGGCACCACACGCTCATTTCGCATCGGAGTGATCAGCCTACTGTCGGTTTGCGCATTTGTCCACGGTCGCCCGGTTCTGACGCCGCCGAAGCGGGGTTAGAATGGGAAGCGATGCGTATGCACCCACCGCTTGTACGGCCCGCGTCGCTGCTCGTCCACGAACTCGTGCGGCGGGTCCCAGCGGGCGATCCGTGTCAGCCGGGAAAACGAGACACCGAACAGGCGTAGCCGGTACTCGATGAGTGTCCCCCGCTGGATCTGGATCGGCTGCGGCGTGACGATGTGGAAACGCAATTCCGGCGGGGTGATCCGCTCCAGATTTGCGGCGTCGGCGAAGACCGGGAACACCTCGGCGAGCGGCAGAGGCAAGGACATGGAAGACCGAAGGCCGTGCATGGCTTCTTCCGCGTAGGCGGCAAATGAAACGCTGAGCTGGCAGATTATACTGCGGACAGCCCAGCACGAATTATTCCCGCGGCTGACCGAACGTGTCACGGGGCTGGCGATGTAATCAATGTCAAGCACAACAAAGGAATGCCCAAGACCCCGAAAGGAATCCGCCATGCCCAAATTCTACGTTGAATCCGGACCGATCCAACTGATCTTTGACGCTGTCACCGCCGAACAGGCCGCTGTCATGGCCTTCCAGTGGACCTGCGACAAGCAGGCTGAGATCGAGGCCGCTTCGCCGCTGGACCACATGCTGGAGGCCGAGGAACGCGGCTGGCAACTGTGGGACGAAGTCGCTGTGAACGAACAGGGCTTCGGCCGCTGGGATGGCGAGGTGTTCGAGACGCTGGACATTTTCGAGGCTTGGCTGCGGTCTCCGGTGCCGGTGGCCTGAACGGTATGGCCGCCATTACGTTCCGCCGGCCGTATGTCCGCCGGCCGCATCTTCAGGATGGCCGTGTCGTATCGTACAATGGCGGGCGTCGCCAGATCCGTCTACACCAGGAGCTGTTGGGAGGAATCGTGATGCGCAGTCCCGTTGAGTTGATTCGGCTTGTGCTGGTCTTCGGGGGATCTACCGGCGTGTTTACGTCAAGCACCAGCACGGCTGGACGGGCGGCGGGCCGGCCAAGCTCTCGCGGGCGATCAGTATCGTGTCGCCTAACTGGTCGCAGGCCATGATTTCCCAGCCGAGACGAAGATTCCACCCTCTCGTTCAGCTGCCACTTCCCGGCGACGATCTTCGGTGCTGACCTGCTGGCATCGTGGCCGAGGTTCTCGGCTGACACCAGGAGAGCCTTCGCCAGGCCGGCCCGATAGAATCAGTCACGTCCGTCCGCTTTGTTCGATCCCTAGGAGCCTGACCTCATGAGATCCCTGCTGCTGTTTCTGTGCGTGCTTCCCACCACAGTCCTCGCTCGCGAGCCGGACCCGGCTAAGACCGCCTGGTTCGTGGCCAGCAGGTACGGCGTGTTCGTTCACTACCTCGTGGGCCTTCAGAATAACCCGGATCATGTGGCCAGCCTCGGTCGCCAGACATCTTGGGATGAGTGCGTCCGCGAGTTCGATGTTGAGAAGTTCGCCGAACGGATGCACGAGGCAGGGGCTGGCTACGTGATCTTCACGATGATGCAGCGGAGCCGTTTTCTGATCGCCCCGAACGCGACCTTCGATCGCCTGACGGGCTATCGGCCGGGCGAGGCGTGTGCCACGCGGGATCTGGTGGAGGACCTCTACCAGGCCCTCAACAAACGAGGCGTTGCCTTGATGCTGTACTGGACCGGCGACGGTCCGTGCGACGACCCGCAGGCGGCTCAGGCACTGCACTGGTCAGGGACGGGGCAGGTCAGCGACGAGTTCGTCCGGAACTGGTCGGAAGTCGTGCGCGAGTACGGCCAGCGGTATCGGGACAAGGTCAAGGGCTGGTGGACGGACGGCTGCTACCGCTTTATCGGCTACGACGAGCAGAAGTTGGGCGTCCTGGCAGATGCCCTTCGAGCCGGGCACCCCCAGCGGATCGTCGCTCTGAATCCCGGCGTCGAGGATCGCGTGCGATCCTACTCCCGCCACGAGGATTTCACGACGGGCGAGCAGAATTTGTTCACGGACTATCCAGTTTCGCGATTCGTCGACGGTGAACAATGGCACATTTTGTCTTACCTGGGGAGCAACTGGGCCCAGCCGGGGACCACCAGGACGAAGGCCGAGATGATCGACTACGTGTACGCCTGCAATGCGATGGGCGGAGTCGTCTCGATTGATGTCGTGCTGTATCGGGACGGCGACCTGGACCGGCCACAACTGGAGGTGCTCAAGGCCATCCGGCCCGGGCTGGGGAAGAAGGGCGACGAACTGGACGCGTGGCGTGCCGGGCGAGCCGTGCCCCCGCGAAACAAGGCTTGGCGGAAGCCGGCATTCTTGATGAATGCCGAAGGGAAGTGCCGCTTGGGGCCGAGTGTGGGTGACGTCCATGCCGCGCGCTGCGGGGTCGATGGCAATCCGGCCACGTGTGCGGTCGCCGGCAACGAGTGGGCGTGGGCCTGCGACGTGAACCTACTGCGGGTCGAGAAGCTCGGTCACGTGGTGATCACGTTTGGGTCTGGCTTTGCGACGGAGTTCGAGGTCTTGGCCACGACGGACGGGGCGAAGTGGCAGAAACTGGCTGGGTTGCGTGACCAGAAAGGTGGACGGGCCGAGATTCGCTTTGACCCCATCGAAGCTCGCATCCTGCGTGTTCGCGCGATCAAGCCGGATGGCCCAAATCAGCCCGGCACGCAAATGTCCATCGCCGAGTTGGAAGCCTACGAGTGATTGGACAGCACGAGAAGGCTCAGTCCACGAGCCGAAAGGTCCGTGTGACCGTCCGTCTCTTTCCGTCCATAAGTGCCTCGACAGTGATCTCACGCCGCGACAGGAAACAAGCCGCCGCGAATATCCCTTCTGCACCCGCGTCCGACACCGGAGCCCCATTGATCTTGACTGTGGCCTTCGGTTCGGCAATCCCACGAACATTGATCAGCCGCGCTCCGGCGGGCACGGTCGTGCCCTCGCACGGCTCCGTCTGGACATAGAGCAGCGGAGGACGTTCAAAATTGCAGCAACTGGCGGCGTATGGCGAGCCGAGGTATGATTTCAGGGGCGCGGACCCCGCCACATTCTGCGAGGGATTGCCCGATGCAACCAATCATTGCGAACGGCCAAAACGGCGTGCTTGCTCCCGATCAGCCGGTCGAGTTTCCGGAGGGAGTTCGGGTGAACCTGTGGATCGTTCCTGAACCCGACGATGCCGGGCGTTTGAATGACGAAGTAAGCTGTTGGGGCGAATTTCCTTCGATTGGGGACGCGTGTTATGCGGGTCGCGCAACATGCGAAGGCTCCCTTTGTGGTGGTACGTCGGATGGCTGGGCGCATGAGACGGCCGGTTTTCGGCGGCGGAACATACCAAGGCCGGTGGCGAAGTCGGGTACGCAATGCTCTGCGAGATAAACGGTAACTGCTAATCGCGGATTACCCAGTTTTCCTGGATTTGGTGGCTGTCACCTTTCTATCCCGAGCGGCTCCCAGGGCTCGGAACTGACGTCGAGGGTCGCTACCCAACCGCGGTCGGCCGACCACACGCAACCGACGCCGCCAAACTGGAAGCCGCTGTCCAACAGGATCTTGCGGTGCCCCCGGTCGGGCAGCCCCGGATCGAGGACCCACCAACTGACCAAGCCGACCGCGGCCGACTTGCGCGACCATGCGCCCCAGACGACGTTTTCGGCCGTCAGGGGCTTGCGCAACGGGTATTCGATGGTGGCTTCGCCGACGGATAGCTTGCGCGTCCGCCGATCGACGCGGACCTGGCACTCGTGGCCGGGCTGATCCAGTTCCGGAATGGTCACGGCTCGGCCATGCTCGGCGATGAACTTGACGAACGTCTCCGGTACGGATCGGCAACGATATCCGCCGCCCTCCGGCAACTCGACGAGGTAGTACGTGCTGTCCTCCTGGCAGACTCGGACGACCCGCTCGGACTTGTCGCTCAGTCCGGCTTGAAACACCGCCCAGTCCTCGCGCATGCGCCGCGTGAGGCCAAAGGCGGCCATCCTTTCGCTGGGGCTGCGGCCCAGGCTGTCCACGTGGGCCGTCCGCTTGGTACCGGCGACGGCGAATTCGGCCGAATTGAAACGGGCGGCCTTGTCCAGTACCGGGTCGCGGACCAGGGCTGCCAGTGGGGGCGACGCTTTCAAGGCCGCGATCGCCTCGTCCAACACCGCCGCGGTCGTCTGCTCCGTGCCGCCTTCGGTGACCAGCATCTGATCGTCGCTGTGAGCCGGATCGAAGATGAGCTGATATCCCTGGAAAGGCAACTTGGCGTCTTCCGGGTAACGGGCCATGGTCTTTTTCAGCGGCGCCAGCACTCGATCGGTGTATGCGGCCGGATTGGTCCGCAGGGCGTTGACCTGATCGAAGAGTTCCTGTTCCAGTTCTCGCCAAACAACAGGATCCGACTTCGACACTTCGTTCTGGGCTACGGCCAAAGCGGGAGCCAGGCAGAGCAAGATCAGGGTATGGCTGGCGATGCACATGATTCACCTCACCCCGCCAAGATTCGCCGGATCGCTTCGATGGCCGCTGCCGCGCCGTTGGCCAGCGCGCACGTCGCGCTTTCACCGGACCGCAGGTCCTTGACCTGGCACTGGTCCGCCTGGAACTCGCGGCTGCCTGCGATCAGCGCGACGCGAAATCCCCTCTGGCCGGCATACTTGAGCTGCTGGCCGATCTTCTTGGCTTCCGGAAACACCTCGACGCCGATGCCCGCGCGGCGCACCAGGGCGGCCACGCGCAAATAGTCGTTCAAGTGATTCGCGTCGAAGAACGCCACCAGGACGTCGGCCGGCGTGCGCACTTGACCGATCATGCCCAATTCTTCCATCGCGGCCAGCAACCGGTCCAGTCCCAGCGAGGCGCCGATGCCCGGCAGATCCTGTTTGGTGTACAGACCGGCCAGATTGTCATACCGGCCGCCCGAACAAACGCTGCCGATGTTCGGCAGGGCATCCAGAAACGTTTCGAATACCGCGCCGGTGTAGTAGTCCAGCCCACGTGCGATCGAGACGTCCAACGCGACTTGCCGGTCCGCGACGCCGGCCGCACGGACGCCAGCGAGGATCTGCGCCAGCCGGGCGACGCCCTCCTGGCCCAACGGGCTGCCGGCGACCAGCGGGGCCAGTTGTTGCAGGATCTGCTCGTTGGAGCCGGTCAAGGCGGACAGCCGCAGCACGTCCGTCGCTTGTGCGGCGGTCGCCCCGGCCGCCACGGTCATCTCTTCGGCCACTTTTTCCGGACCGATTTTGGACAACTTGTCCAGCGCGCGGAGGACCGCGGTCGCTTTGTCGCTCAGCCCCAGCTTGTCCAGCAGTCCGTTCAAGACCAGGCGATTGTTGACGTGGATCGTAAAGCCCTCGAAGCCGATGGCGCGCATCAAGTCGTGGATCACCAGGACGGTTTCGATGTCGGCCGCGACGCTGCGCGTGCCGATGGTGTCAAAATCGCATTGCATGAACTCGCGGTACCGGCCGCGCTGGGTGTTTTCACCGCGCCAGACGGTGGCGATGTGGTAGCGTTTGAAGGGCGTGCCCAACTCGCTGATGTGCTGCGCGACGAAACGGGCCAACGGCACGGTCAGGTCGAACCGCAGCCCCACATCGCGGCCGCCGTGATCCTGGAAACGGTACAGCTGACGGTCGGTCTCTTCGCTGCCTTTCCCGGTCAGCACCTCCAGATATTCCAGCGCCGGCGTGTCGATGGGACTGAAGCCGTACGAGCGGTAGACACGTTTGGCCGTGTCGATCAGCCGTTCGCGCGGAATCATGGTCTCCGGCAAGTAATCGCGGAAGCCTTTCAGCGTGCGGGGCTCGATCAGTGGCGGATTGGACATGAACGGTGTTTCCCAAGCAAAGACGAATGACCAGTGACCAGTGACCAGTGACCAGTGACAAATGACCAGTGACTAATTCCGCAGCACGGGCAACAGCGGCGGTTTCGGGCTCCGAATACTCTGGCCATCGCAGTTGAAAAAGACGGCTTCCGCGTACTCTTCGACTTGCTCCGGGGTCTCGAAGTAGCGTTCGTAGGTCCAATCGTCGTGGTACTCGCACTTGTCCGTGGTGTACTCGCGGCAGACCTGGGGCCGCCGTTCGTAGATGCCGCAGCGATTGTCGGGCAGCAAGTGCTTGCACGGCGTGTGAACCAGCAGGTACCAGGTTTCGTCCTCGGTAAAGATGGAGGCCCGTTCGTGCAGCAGGAACCAGCGCAGGAAATCGAAATCCCGCGGCATCGTGGGTTCGTCCATCGGTAACGCAAAGTACTGGCAGCACCTGGCCGTGCAATAATCGCACAGGTTCTCGTCGGGTCCCAGGTCTTCCCGCTTGGGTTTCCCCTTGCCAGAGGCAGACATAAAGCAACTCCGTGGGTTCGCGCAGGCCCATCGCCGGGCGGAATTTTTTCCTTCTCGCCACGCGAGAGAACGACTTTGGACTTTACAGAATACGTTCTGTCGGTTGTATTGAATAGGTGCCGAGTGTGTGGCCGTGGTTTCTGGCAGGTAGCTGAATTCGCCAGAATTCGGGAACGCTGGGAAAGCCCGCATTCTGGCGAATGCAGCTACGTAGACGTTGCCAGGATTCCTGGCCACACACGGTGCCGATGTATCCCTTTCTTTTTCTATTGACTCCCAGCCATGCAGATCTTCATCACCGCTGTCGGACCCGACAATGCCGGCTTGGCCGACCCGATCATCCATTACATCACCGGCCAGGGCGCCAACATCGCCGAAATCCAAATGTACGACCACGACGAGGAGGCGCTGTTTGCCATGCTGTGCCGCGTCGAGTTGCCGGGCGACCGCTTGGCGGCGGTGCGGCAGGCGCTGACGGAGATCGGACGGCTCAAGGGCCTTTCGGTCCGCGTTTGGTCGCCGGAAGAGCGCCGCGATCGGCCGCGGCTGGCGATTTGCGCGACCTATCGGCCGGAGCCGCCGCTGGCCGTGCTGCGCGCCATCCGCGACGGCCAGATCCGCGCCGAGGCGGCCGTGATGATCGGTAATCGCAACGCTTGCCGCGGGATCGCCGAACAGTTCAACGTCGACTGGCAATCGATTGGCGATGCCGAGGGCCGGGCGGACGACGAGCGGCTGGTCGAGTTGCTGGACGAATATCAGGTCGATTACATCGTGCTGGCCCGCTACATGCGCATTCTTCCGGCGGCCACTTGCTGGAAGTATGCCGGCGGGCGGATCATCAACTTGCATCATGGGCTGCTGCCCAGTTTTCCCGGCCTGCAGCCGTATCACGACGCGTACGCCGGGCGGATGCTGACCTACGGCGCGACCTGCCACTTTATCGTGCCCGAACTGGATGCGGGCAACCAGATCATCCACCAGGCAACCTTCACCGTGCCGCCGGGCACAAAGTTGGACGAGATCGTGCGTGTCGGCCAGGCGGACAACGAGCCGCGATGTCTGGTCGAAGGCGTCCGCCGCGTGGTCCGCCGCGAGGTGCAACTGCACTTTCACCGCGTGGTCAAACGGACATGATCCGCATCGACGGATCGCAAGGCGAAGGCGGCGGCCAGATCGTCCGCTCGTCGCTGGCGTTGGCGCTGATGACGGGCCAAAGCGTGACGATCAGCCGCATGCGTGCGCGGCGGCGGAAACCGGGCTTGCTGCGGCAGCACTTGACCGCCGTTCAAGCGGCCGTGCAGGTTTCCTCGGCGCACGTCCAGGGCGCGGAACTCGGTTCGCAGCAATTGGTGTTCCGTCCCGGCGCAGTCTGCGCCGGCGAGTACTCGTTCCGCATCGGCACCGCCGGCAGCACGACGCTGGTGCTGCAGACCATCTTGCCGGCGCTGATGACGGCTGAGGGGGGCTCGACCATCCAACTCGAAGGCGGCACGCACAACCCGCTGGCCCCGGCCTACGATTTTCTGGCGGCCGCCTATCTGCCACTGATCGCCCGGCTCGGTCCGCGCATTGCCGTCAATCTGCACCAGCCCGGTTTCTTTCCTGCCGGACTCGGGCGAATCTCGGCGACGATCGAACCGTCACCGCAGCTCGGCCGGCTGGAGTTGTTGGATCGAGGGGCGTTGCTGGGACAGCGCGTCCGCACACTGGTCGCCCGGTTGCCGCGGCACATCGCGGAGCGGGAGTGCCGGGCGATTGCCCGGGCAACCAACTGGGACGAATCGTGCTTCGAGATTCACCAGATTGCCGACGCGCCGGGCCCCGGGAACGCCGTGACGGTCGAGTTGCAGTTCGAACACGTGACGGAGGTTTTCACGGGCTTCGGCCAGCGCGGCGTGCCGGCCGAGGCCGTCGCTCAACGGACGCTCGATCAAATTCAGCATTACCTGGCCGCCGAGGTCCCCGTCGGCGAGCATCTGGCCGACCAGTTGCTGTTGCCGTTGGGGATCGGTGCGCATCAAGGGACAGGCGGCGGCGTGTTCCGCACCCTGCCGCTGTCCTCGCACTCGCTGACGCACATCCGCGTGCTGAAGCGGTTCCTGAAGATCCGCGTCGAGGTCGAGGAAGCCGAGGGCAGCGTTCTCGTGCGGGTCGAACCGGCTGGGGCATAGCCGCCACGGTCACGGGGCCACCCCTGTAAAGGTGCGATTTTCTGGGAAATCCGCAGTGCCGGGTCTTGTTGGAGTCCACGCTTTAGCGTGCCAGGCGGGCCATGCCCGCCGCAAAAACACGCTAAAGCGTGGACTCCAGCGACCTTGGCACCTTTACAGGGGTGGGTCACGGGGCGACGGTAACTTCGCCGGGCGTGTCCGAGGCTCGCTGGATCCGGACGGGTCCGGGTTTTTCCGCGACGGCGGCAAAGAATTCGTCCGGTGTGGTCACGGCCTGGCCGTCGACTTGAGAAAAGACGGTTCCGGGACGCAGTCCCGCCTTCCAGCAAGCCGAATCGCGTTCGACCTCCGTGACGGCCAAGTTGCCGCCGGCAACCAGTTGCGGCCAGACCTGCCGCAGCAGCGTTTGGGGGAGCGCCGTGGCGTAATCGACTTGCATGCCTCGCCACCTGGGATCCGGAATGTGCGCATACGGCGGCCGCGCGCCGGTCACATGCCGCTTGGACAGTTTCGCCGTGGCTTGGACCACGCGCCCCGGCCGGCCGGTCTGAGCCCCGCGTTCGGCGGTCAGACGGATTTCTGCCGCAACCGGCTGCTTGCCCAACTCGTGCATCAGCGTGCCACGATCGTACACGGCCGTGCCGTTCACGTGCGTCACGATGTCGCCTTCTTTCAAGCCCGCCGCAAACGCCGGTGTTCCCGATACGACATGGACCAGCATGGCGCCATGCTGGCCGGCGCGGTGCATCGCATCGGGCAGGTTTTCGGGCGACACGCCGAGGAACCCGAACTCCGCCTTGTGCCCCGTCTTGAGCGTTTCGATCGTCCGCAAGAACACGTCGTTGACCGGGATCGCAAAGCCCAGGGAGCGTTCGTACCCTTCGGTAGCGGCCAGGGCTGTGGTCAGGCCGATCATCTCGCCCTTGAGGTTTACCAATGCGCCGCCGCTGGTGCCCAAGTGCAATCGGACGTCGGTCTGAATCAGCCCGCCGTACTGGTACAGAGAGTCTTTTGAGGGATCGGAGCTGGCGCCGGTCGTCGGCAGCGGTCGGTCCAGATTCGAGATGATGCCCCAACTGGCGCTGACCTGGCCGTCTTTCGCCATGCCGTAGGGATTGCCCAACGCGACCACGATCTGGCCTTTGCGCAGGTCTTTTGTGTCACCAAAGGCAATCGGCTCCAGGTCGGCAGCCTCGATCTTGAGCACCGCCAAGTCGGTCCAGGGGTCGCCGGCGGTTACGTGTTCGACCTTTTGCACGCCAGCCGCGTTAAAGGGCCGGCGATTGACCCAGATGCGATAGTCGTTTTCGGCCGGATCGCCGAGGACGTGATAGTTTGTCAGGATAAAGCCTTGCGGGTCGATCACCACGCCCGTGGCGTACTCGTTCGGCGCCGTGTCGTCCAAGCCGCCCGGCTGGCCCGGCGCAAACGGCGCAGACTGTCCGTCCTGTGCCGCCAGCGGCGCACGGCCCTTGCGATACCGGGCGATCGCCACCACGGATTTCTCCGCGCGGGCGATGGCTTCGGTGAGCGCCTTTTCCAATGCCTGGGCTGCCTCCAGGGCGGTAGGCTCCTGGGCGCGGATCGGCGGCGGCAAGACCAGCGCCGCCAGGATCGCCGCGGCCAGCCCAATGCCACTTACTTTGGGACCATTGGGAGCGTTTTTGTTAGCGGAGCGGCGCAAGCCGCCCGGTTTTGCGACTGTAATACCGGACGGCTCGCGCCGTGCCGCTACAAAGTAAGCGGCATTGGCGGCCAGCCGCCAGGATCTCAAGCGGGCGGAGACGCCGACGGAACCGGACGGGCCCGCGAAATTTCCAACCGGAAGCTTCATTTAGCCTTCGCCTTCTTCCGCGGCACCGACCATCACACCCACTGCGCCCGCCCCGAGTATCTTTTGATGGATTTCGGCGGTCACTTGCGGGTTTTCGATCAAGAAAGCGCGGGCCTTTTCTTTGCCTTGTCCGAGGTACGTTTCGCCGTACTTGAACCAAGCTCCGCTGCGAACGACAAACTTGCTGGTGACTCCCAAATCCAGCAGATCGCCCTCATAGCTGATCCCGCTGGTCTGCATCATATCGAACTCGGCGACGCGGAACGGCGGGGCGACTTTGTTCTTGACGACCTTGGCCCGGACGCGCTGGCCCACGACCTCTTCGCCTTCTTTCAGTTGACCGATGCGGCGGACGTCGATCCGGCAGGACGAGTAGAATTTCAGCGCCCGGCCACCCGGCGTGGTCTCGGGACTGCCGAACATGACCCCAATCTTCTCGCGGATCTGGTTGATGAAGATCACGGCCGTCTTGCTCTTGGCGATCGCGCCCGTCAGCTTTCGCATGGATTGGCTCATCAGCCGCGCCTGCAAGCCGACGTGCGTGTCGCCGATGTCGCCCTCCAACTCCGCCTTGGGAACCAGCGCCGCCACCGAATCGATGATGATCACATCCACGGCATTGGATTTGATCAGCAACTCGGCAATCTGCATCGCTTCTTCGCCGGAGGTCGGCTGACTGACCAACAGCGTGTCCAACTCGACGCCCAGCTTCTTGGCCCAGATGGGGTCGAAAGCGTGTTCGGCGTCGATGATCGCCGCGATGCCGCCCGTTTTCTGGGCCTGGGCCGCGACATGCAGTGCCAGCGTCGTCTTGCCGCTGGATTCAGGGCCGAAGATCTCGATAATCCGTCCGCGCGGAATTCCCTGGCCCCCCAAGGCAATGTCCAGCGACAGGCTGCCCGTGGGGATTCCCGGGATGGGCCCGCGCTGATCGGCGCCCAGGGGCATAATCGACCCCTCGCCGAATTGCTTCTCAATCTGCTTCAGGGCCGTCCGCAGATTGACGTTGTCCTCGAATACGGACTTCCCTTTGCTGGTGGAGGTGACGGCTTCCTCGGTTGTTTCGTCGTTTTTCGTGGTTTTCTTTGACATTGTCCGGCTCGCTTCAACTTGAGTGACCATGATGAACGCCCTCCCTTTATGGACGAGAACCCGAGAACTTGCAAGTGGTGACCGCGGTCGGGGCCGCTGCCGTCCTGTTCCGCCCGGCAGGCTTCACGCAACGCAGGAAATATCGCCGACGGCCGGACACGGTTGGTCACGACCGCGGTAAACCACCGGCAAATTCGTTGAAGAGAGCCTTCCTTATGTTCTAAGTCACGGTCTTGGCTGTATATTGACGGCTGCGTTCCCGGTTTCCTGTTTGATCCCGCCACGTTAAGGAGCCCACCATGAGCCGAACCATTCGCCGTCGTGATTTTCTGAAACGCAGTGCCGCAGCCGCCGGAGCCGTCGCTGCCTCGAGTCTGTTCGGTGTTCCCACGATTCTGGCCCAGCCTGCGGCAAATGCCAAGCTGGGGGTGGCCGTCGTCGGCGCCGGCGGCATGGGCGGCTACAGCATGGATTGTGCCCTGAACGAGAACCTGGTGGCCATCGCCGACGTGGACGACAACACGATCGCCAACGTCATGAAGGACAAAGTCAAGGACCGGGCCAAGCCCAAAATCTTCTGCGATTATCGCAAGATGCTCGACGAGTGCCATCGGGACATCGACGTGGTGTTAATCGCCACGCCCGATCATCATCACGCGCCGGCGGCCATTCGCGCCATCCGCTTGGGCAAGCACGCGTTTGCCCAAAAGCCGCTGGCCCACAATATCAACGAATGCTATGTCCTGGCCAAAGCGGCCCAAGAGCACAAGGTGTGTACGCAGATGGGCAACCAGGGGTACTGCGACGAGCGGATTCGCCTGGTAGCCGAGTTCATCGCGGCCGGGGCGATCGGCAACGTCCTGGAAACGCACACGATCCTGGGCCGCAACTTTGGCGGCAGCGGCGGGCGGCCGGCCGGCAAGCCCGCACCGGCCAACCTGCACTGGGACGAGTGGCTCGGCCCGGCCCCGTACCGCGAATACCACGACGGGCTGCACCCGTTCAGCTGGCGGTCGTGGCGGCATTTTGGTACGGGCACGATCGGCGATATGGCTTGCCATCACGTGGCCGTGCCCTTCATGGCGCTGCGGCTGGCGGAAGTCAAGCAGTTCACCGTCGAGTGCCTGAACACCACCGGTGGCAGCGACGAGATGTATCCGCAGGACAACGTCGTCTGCTATCACATCCCGGCCCGCGACAAGTTCCCGGCCTGCAAGTGCTACGTCTACGACCACGACGGCTTGAAGCCGGATGTCATGAAGGAAACGGAACAGAAAACCAATCGCAAGTTCGGCGAATTCACGTTGTTTGTCGGCGACAAGGGCATGATTGGCAGCGACGGGCACTTGATCCCTCAGGCTGCTCACGAGCAGTTCAAGGCACCCGAGAAAACACTGCCTCGCGCCCACGGCGGCCCGATCGACGACCTGTACTGGTGCATCCGTAACGGCGGCACGCCCGCGTCCAACTTCCCGGACGCCGCCGCGCCGCTGACCTCGATCGCGTTGACCGGCCACCTCGCTCAATTTGCCGGCAAGGGCAGCAAAATCGAATGGGATGTGGACAAGATGTCCTGCACCAACAAGCCGGAGGTCAATCAGTACGTCCGCCGCGAGTACCGCCCGGGCTGGGAGGTCTGAGGCCGCGGCCGAACGTTAGCACTGTTCGAGAAATATCTGGCCGATTTCTGCGTGGCGTAAGCTTCCAGCTTGCGGCAGATAGCGGGATCGCAAGCTGGAAGCTTACGCCACTTATTTTTCGAACGGTGCCTACTTGCCCAACTGCATCACCCCCCAGGCGGTCAGCACCAGTACGCCGACGGTCAGCCAAGCCAAAGCAAAACCTGCCAGATCCTCTCGGTAACGCCGCCAGAAGTTGTGCCATCGCGCGGCGGTGAGCCAACCCGGCAGATCCAACAGGAGCAGATCTTGCCCCCGCTCGGCCGCCAGCGGCTTGGGCTGGCCCTCGGGCAGGCCCTCGTCGTCGGTCGAGCGCCGCATGTTATCGAAGAACCGCTCGATCCGCTCGTCGTCCTCGCGCCGTGTGGCCAGGCTCACCACCACGAACACGACCACACCAGCCAGCGTCGCCCAGCCGTACGGCGCCGCCAGCCATTTGTAGACCAGCTGCAGGTTGCCGGTCTGCTGGTAGTTGATCGCGTAGTACACCGCCAGCGAAACGGCCACGGCGGCGAAGGCTCCGTAGCGGTTCGCACGGCGCCACAGAAACCCACCCAGCACCGCGATGCCCAGAAACGCCGGCAGCGTTTCGTTGAACATAAAGGCATCCAGCACCTGGTCCACGCTGAGCGCGAACACGACGCCCAACAGGGTCAGCGAAAACCCCGACAACCGGCCGACCAACAGCAATTCCTTGTCTTGGGCCTGTGGCCGCAGGTACACGCAGTAAAAATTCTTGGTGAACAGGGCCCCGGTGTTGACCATAAAGTTCGAGCACGTGGACATGTTGGCCGCCAGGATGCTGGCGACCATCAGCCCCGTCAGTCCCGGACTCAGCAGGTGCAGGCAGGCGTAGCCGAAGGCGCTTTCCCCATCGGCCAAGTGCGTGCCTTGCTGGACGATCATGGCGGCCACGATCAAGCCGGTCAGGGCCCAGCCGATGGTGCAAAACCGTTTGATCATCGAGCCGTAGGTCTGCCCCACGCGGCCGGCCCGCTCGGTGCGGCCCGTGGCGTTCATGGTCAGGATGTGCGGCTGGGCGGTGATCCCGATGAACCCATTCAAGGTCAGCATCAGAATGGTGAACCCGCCGACGCCGCTGGACTTGTTGTACAGGTCGAAAAAATCTTCCGGCAGGCTGGCCCGCATCCCGCTGAACCCGCCCACGGCCCAGAGGCCCGCCGGGATGAGCAGGAACGACATGACGATGATCAAAAAGCCTTGGACGAAGTCGGTGTAAGCCGACGCAACCAGTCCTCCGAACACGCTGTAAAGCAGGAAGGCGGCCACCATCATCAGCACGACTTGGTTGGGCGAGACGGCCTCGGTGCCCACCGCGTACGACACGGCTTTGCCCGCGCCCTTCATCATCGTGCCTTGGTTGAAAACGAAGTAGCACATGGCGAACACGGTGTACAGCATGGCCATGCCGCGGCCGTAGCGGTCTTCCATCAACTCGCCGATCGTGGTCCGTTCGCAGCGACGGTACCAGGGCGCCATCAGCCAGTAGAAGGGCGTGATGAGCATGTTCTTCCACTGATACCAGATCGTGGCGAAGCCGAACTTGAACGTCGCACCCGCTTGGGCCACCGGGTTCTCGGCGTGCGTGCCCGTGCCGAACGACTGGCCGACCATGACCCACCACGGCAGCCTGCGGTCGCCAAGGAAGTAACCGCCGCTGGAGCGGATCTTGCGCGAGACCCACAGGCCGAAGGCGGTGATGCCCACGAAATAGATGGCCAAGACGGCCCAATCCAGGCCGGTAAAACGCGCGGCGGTGCCCCCCATCACGAGTGCTCCTAAAGACAGCTGCGGAATGACCAACACGGACTATGCATCAACGCGTGGGATAGGCTTCCAGCCTGTCAGTCACGAAAGACAGGCAAGATGCCTATCCCACTTTGCCTGTTCGTGACTAATCCGGACCAACGCGGGACCGCACGCAGACGTTTTTGGCGGCCAATCGCGAGGCTGCGATCATACCCCGCGAAACGCCTCGTTGCCAGCGGCCTCGCATGGAACGCGCGAGATGCAGGCAGGTTTTACGCGGAGGCGCAAAGACGCGAAGGAAGAATGGCAGCGGAGAGGTCAGACCGTCCGCGATCAGCTCTTGGGCGAGTGTCGAACGGGCGACTGTGCGAGTGGTTCGCTGACCGCCATCTGCTGACCACGGACAACTGAACTTAGCCGGCTGAGCGGGCCCCTGAAACCCTAATCTTTCACTTGATCTTTCACCTTATCTCCGTCCCACTGCCTTCGAGCCGGAGGTAGATTAGGCGAAAGATTAGGTGAAAGATTAAGGTGCTCTTAATCCCAGCCATCCCCGAATCGCCATTTTCTGCCAATTCCTGTAGGCTCAAGTCACACCTTGTCGTCCGGATCATTGGCTCGGCGGTAGGTATCCATGGCGGTCGTCTCATTCCAGTCCGGCAGCAGCCGCACGTCATGGTCGCCGGCCAGTTCGCCGGGCAGGCTCGGTGTCGTCGGGTCGTCGGCGCGGCGGATCTCCCACCAGCAGCGGCCCGCGTGGTTGTGCTGGTGATCCACGACAAAGCCGGCGCGGCGCAGCAGCGGGCCGATCCAGCCCAGGCAGTGGTCGCAGTAGTCGTGATACTGCTGCAAGCCGTTGCGCAACAAGAATCCCTTGGACGGGCACTCGTGCATGTCGATCCGGTAGACCTGGTCGGTAGCCGTGCAATGGTAGCCGGCCGCCTCGTGGTCCAGCGTGTGGCCCCAGTACTGCACCATCCCGGGAATGCCGCCGGGCACGATCAACTCGGCGGCATGCTGCTGCGAGTCCTGCGAGATGGCTTGGTCCCAATACTCGCGGACCAACGGCTCGCCGCCCTGGCGGCGCAGCCACTCAAAAGTCCATTCGTAGTGTCCGCAGAAATCGTACACGCCTAGCATGTGGCTTCTCGGATTGCGCTCAGGTCTTGGGGCGGCACACCGGCATTGCGGAGTAGAAACGTCTGGCGGCACACGCCGTTGCCGCCCTCGACTCGGACGGTCAGGCCCGCCGGCGCGGCGATGGCTTCATTCAGGAAATAGCACTGCTGGCAGAAGCACGGCACGATCTCGCGGCGGTGATCCCGTAGGTGCTTGAACGCGGGGCAGACGCCGACGTCGACGACGACCGCTTCGCCGCTTTCCGTCACTTGCACGTCCGCGCCGGGTTCGGCCGCGAAGAAGGCTCGCCAATAGGCGGCGACGCCGGACAGGCCGCGTTGCTGCCAAGCGGCTGACACCGGCGCGTAGTACTGGGCGCCCAGGTCGCTCCAGTAGCCGTGCAGGCCGTCCAGGCCGAACCGCTGCAAGATGAAGCGGAAGGTGGCGTTGATCGCAAAGTAGAAATCCGCCGCCCCGACGGGCTTCGTATCACGGTAGGGCAAGGGAGTAGGATCGCCAGTCATGATCTGGTGGCCCGCAGGAAATGGACACCGACGGACGCGCCTCGTCATTAGGAGAGCGTTTGTCCGTCAGATATTCGGAACCGAGGAATAGCACGGATGGCAAAGCCGGGGCACGGATGAACGGCAACCCGCCGAGAACTGAGTACCGCGACATGGACTATTTCGTTCCTGGCACCCCAGTTGTCAATCGCTATCCTCGTCCGTGCCCCGGCTTTGCCATCCGTGCTATCCATTAACGTTGGTATTCTTTTCCGTGCTTGCGACGGGACGGCCCCCCTTTTTCGCGAATCAGCGATTCGTCCGGATCGTCAAGTCGTTTCGCTCCGCCATTTTCTGGGCATGTTCGATCTCGTGCTGCCGCTCGTGCTCCGCGACCTTCTCTTCCCACTTCTTGACATGGTCGGGATCGAAAACCGCGGCCCCGAACGGCAACATACGCAAGATATTCTGCACCGGTAGCGTGACCATCTTGGCCGCTTCGGCGCCGTCGATCGCGGCGACCTTTAGCGAGGTATGCGACACGGAGGTGATGGCCTTGCATCCGGCCGTTACCTTTTGGGTCTTTTCTTTCCACTGCTCCGCATGGACCAAGTTGCTCATTTTCGTGCTCCACGCCAAGCCGCTACGGTACTTGATCGTGGGCTGGCCGAACAATCCGAAATGGACCGTGATTCCGTTCTCGCCGTAGTCGTACTCGATCGAGTGGCCGGAATAGGTCACCCGCGGCGCGCCGGGCAGCATCTGCACGGGGATGTAGCAGCGCTCGCCCGTCTTCGGGTGATTGACGACCACGATCGACGGTCCGCCGGGCAACATCTGGGCCTGGAAGGAGCGGTCACCCGTGTAGTAGTAGCGATGCACGAGCACCACCGGCGGGATATCGATATCCATGCACTGCCCATTCAGACCCGGCCGCACGACAACCGCCGGATTGCCCAGCGGATCCACACCGGGGTCGAGGACCTCGATTTCCAGGGTCGGGGGCACGGGAGCCGCCAGCCGCTCTCCGGCCCGGCCAATGGCCGCGTGTGCCAAGGAAATCGAAAGACAAACGAATACGGGTATGCAAGTCGTCCGCCACTGCATGTTCGTGCTCTCCTACGGGACTGGTGCGACTCTTTCGCGTGTCCGCTGGTCCGAGAACTTGCCTCAACGATAGAAAAATTCGATCTCCACACGGTCGATGTCCGCGAAGTAGTTCGCGATCAGGGGGCTGCGTCCGCAGGTGCGGACATAACGCGGCTGGCCGTTTTCCACCCAGAACGGCTCGGGATCCAGATCGACCAAGACCGGCTTGCCGGCCGCCAGGGCCGCCAACGCCGGCTCGTTCTTGAACGCGCCCAGGCATCGCAGCCGGACGGTGAACTGGTTGCGTTTGATATACAGCCGTGGATTGTACGGGGCCGCCGCCGCATCGTCCGGGCGGCGGTTCTGGTCCGCCCGCAGGGTCAGGACCCATTCGCCGTCGTCGTGCAACTGCAGAGCGACCTGGGAAATCTCGCACTGATCGACCGTCAGCCGCGGCTGGTCCAACTGGTACAGCTCGATGATGGTCTGCCGTCTCGGCTCCAGGGGCGGCGGTTGGGTCGTCAGGGTTTCGCTGAACACGCGGCGCCGCTCGCCGGGTCTGCGGCGATCGGGTGGCGTTGTCGGCTCGGCGGCGTCGCGCGGCGGTTCCGGCAGCCGCTGGACGAATTGCTCCAGGCGCCGGTCCTGATCGTCGGGGATCACTTCCGGCATTTGGAGCGTGTGATTGATTCTCCGCTCGACAAGCGTCTGGTTATTGCCGGGATGATATTGCAGGATTTCCTCGTCGCGGTACTCGCCCCGGATCGGCGCCGGGACCGTTTCGATGGGCTCCGTCACCACGGTCCGCGTGCGCAACAGGACCCCAATCGTGCTGACCGCCGTTTGCGACGGCGAACGCGACCGGTATTGGTATTCGCGGGCGGGGATTCCACACCAGCAGTCCGGCCGCGTGCAGTTGCGGTGAACGAGGCACGGTTCGGCCGCGCCTGCCGTGGCGCTGGCGAACACGAGTATTGGCATGAGCAGCCAACGTGCGGTCATGTTTCACTCCTTCCTCGTACCTCAGCCTGTCCAGGCTGATTCAGTCAGGCTGGAAAGCCCGACGTACACAACGCGGTGATTTCCTCGTAGAGCAGATTTCAGTCCGCTCAGGCAGTCCAGACTCTCTGGTTACGGGTTCCTGATGGGGCTTGCCGGCGCGATGATCGGTTCCGGAAACGGGGTTCCCGGCGCGACTTGCTCCAGAGGGTAGTTCTCGACTCGCGTCCCTTGCGGCACGCCGTAGCCTCGCCCGGGCTCGAACACCGCGCCTTCCCGCGACTCGCCGGGGTAGAACTTCTCTTGCGGACGAGCCTGACTGGGCTGGTAGCCTTCCTGCAGTTCGCTGTCGTGTTGGTTCAGTCCCGGACCTTGATAACCATTGGGATGCATCGCCGGCACCGTCTCTTGCGAGCGGTACAGATCCATCCGCCGCTCGGCATCCGGAATCCGCAGGAAAGTGTCCACGTAGGAACTGGATTCGTCATACACACGGTTCTTCAGCACGCGGTTCCGGTTCCGGACGACAAACTCGGTGTTGGACACCCGCAACGGATCCAGATCAGCGACGGCCGGGGCCCAACGCAGGCCCATCAGGTCAAACAGCGTGGGGAAGATCGTGGCTTGGGCCATAATCAGGTTCTGCTGCAAGGACGCCTCGGCGCTGGGCAGCGGCCGGAACAGCACGCCCACCACGGGCACGTCCTCGAAGCCGGGCACGCCGCGGCTGGTTCGCGAAGCTTTCAGCGCCACCGTGTACCGGCTGACCTCGCGCAACTCGAAGTTGCTCAGCTGCACGTCGGTATCGATATAGTGGCGTTTGATGCGGCCGAGGTGCTTTTCATCCGCCCGCACCGGTTCGCGAATGTTCGTGGAGTACATGTAATTGAAGTCGAACACCACGGCTTGGCCGTCCGGCTGGATCACGGGCCGGATCTCGAAGCCCGTGCCGGTCTCGAACTTGTAGATCGCCGGATCGGGGATCAGGTTTTCCAGATTGGAGCCAAACTGGTTTCCGCCGTTGGCATTCTGGGACAGTACCTGCTCGGAGGTCGAGGCACTCAGGCCGGGAACCACGTCGCGCACCACGCCGAAACCGCTCGTTGAACCGGCCTGCGGCGTTGCGGGCGAATTCCCGCTCTGCATTTTGGCCATAGCCAGGAACGTCGGATCGTTGGCCAAGGCGCCGATGTCGTTCATCATCGCCTTGGCACCGTTGATGCCCTCGGCCAGCAGAATATCCCGCTTGGGCAAGTCGAACTCCATGCTCGCGCTGGGATCGACCTTCGCAAAGTCGCGGTTGTTGGCCAAAATGCTGGTCGTTTCCGTCTGGCCGAATTGCACGTCATAGAACTGGCTTGCCTCACGGACGTAGCGGAACGTGGGGAAGTAGAACTGCGTGTTGAAATCGTCGTCGAGCGCGGTAGTCAGCCGCTTCAAGTAGTTGTCGACATTTGCAGTATGCGCCCGCGTGCCGTCCAGCAGTTCGATGTACTTCTCTTCCAAGTCGTCGATCAACATGTCGAGGAATTTTTTGTGGTCGAGGGGGCGACGAGATTCGGTCGCGCTACGCTCCGCAAACCCTCGTTTGAGACTCTGAGCCAGAAGGTTTTGGAAAGCGCCACGCGTATTTGAAAACAACTCGCCTACCGCTTTCTTGAGTTCGCTGTCATCCGCGAGAAGAAGTAACAGTTGTTGCTCAAGTGCGACCCAATTCGAGTATAGTTCATCTACGCGAGACCTCGGATCACCGAGCTTGGCGACCAATGCATCGAATTGGTCTGTCACGTTATCGGCCGTCGCGGCTACCTCGGCATAGAAATCTGACAGTCGTCTCGCAGCTACCTGGAGCGCTATTGCGCCCTGCACTACATCGCTCAACGTTGGTTTACTCAGGAAATCATCTTTGATTTCTTTGAGAGCGTTTCCTGACTCTTCCAACCGTAGCTGGTTTGTCGAATCGGGCGAAAACTGCGCGGTAAAAACTTGGGCTTCCTTCAGGTCGCCGGCGTATCCTGCCAGCTTTCGCGATTGATCTAGAATGAAGCCTTCATCGGTCAATGACCGATCGGTGGGCTTCAGGCGTGGATCTGGCTGGAATTCTCCGTCCTTTATCATGACGTGCAAGTCGGCGTCTCCGATTTTGCACTTCCCACGTATCGGTGCTGCGGAACCTTCCTTGCCAGCCGGCTTCTTGAGTTTCTTGTTTATGCCCGAGAAGTAGTCTTCTCGGTACTTCCAGAACTGCTTCTCAATCCGCACCTCGGGAACCCTTCGGAATTCGCCATTCGGCAGAAGGAGTGAATCGAGAAACCTCTCAGCCTCGGCAACCAACTGTTGGTTCAAGGCGTCAGGCGACGCCTTGCGGGCACCATCGATGGAGTCCCGCGCGGCTTGAACCAAGCCAGTTCCGATCGGACCGGTGAAGTCACGTTGGATCTCGTTAGCGACTCCTGCCAATGTATTTGCTTTCTGCCGAACCTTCGTAGCTTCCGCTCTGAGTTTTTGCACTGCCACTACGGCGGCAAGCTGCTGTTCCTGTAGCGCCTTTCTCTCGCGATCAAGTTCAGCGTTGGCATTCTGTTCTTTGTCCTTCGCCGCCTGAAGTTCTAACAGACGATTACCGAGCCGTTCCTCAATAACCGCCCTCTCCATCACCCGTTGCTTGTACTCGATTTCCGTAACGAGCCTGCTCTTAAAGATCTGGGCCAACCGCAAGAACTCGCGTTGCAGCGGGGTCATGGTCTCGTCGTGTTCGAGTTGCATGTCGAAAAAGCCCTTGAGTGACTCGAACTTGGCGTTCTGGGCCAATGGGCAGAACTTAGGATCCCGGCAGGGCAACGGAAAGTGCTTGGTCTTGCAGGTCATGCCCGCTTCCAAGTAATTGGCCTCGGCTAGGGGCAATTGGCCTTGCAGCATGTTGTCGAATTCCTGGAAAATCTCCAGCCGCGTGCTGTTCTTGGCCAGGGCCATCAGGTTCAGGGCGGAGGACAGGCTGGTGGTGTCCATAGAATGCAGGGACAGTATCTTGTTGCCCGAACTCAGGAACTCGGAATCCATGGCCCGCAGTTCTTCGATGAAGTCCTTGCCGAAGAAGGCGTACAAGTACCGCTGGTCGCGATCCTCCTGCGTTTCGCCCGGAAATAACCCCCGGGCTTCTTCCGCTTTTCTCGAGGCAACCTGGACGACGGCCTTCCGCAGCATTTCGGACGACTGCATGGTCAAAAACCGGGCGTGGTCGATGTACGTCTGGATGTGCTTGGCCACCACCTCCATGCGATCCGCTTTCTCGCCATTGATCTGAACCGAGTGGACCGACACACGGACCTGGCCCACGGGCGTATCGATCTGGTCGATCATGGTGCGGATCTGGTTGATCCCCTTGAGCGGTCCGCGAAGCTGAATGAGCCCTTCGCCGATCACGGAGATTGAAACTTGTTCGACGGGATCATCCGAGTTGGGTTTGCCCGCTGCGTACGTATCCGGATCCTCGTGGGCCGCAGCCACTTCCCGGCGGAACTGGTCCTCGCGGGCGAGTTTCTCTTCAGCCTCGGCCTGTTGGCTCAATTCGTTGGCCGCCACTTCGTCATCTCGCGCCTGCTCGACTTCGGCACGCAGATTGTTGACTTGTGCGGAGAAAGAACGGGCGGCGGCATCCAGCTGTTGCACGACGGGGTCCGTTGCCGCGGCGCCCTGCCGCCGGGCGCTGGTCAGTTCTTGGAGCGTACTGTTCAGCGACTGTTGAGCCGCCTGCAGATCGCGTTCCTTGGCTCGAGTCTTTTGCGATTTGACGATGGCCGCCCGTTCGGCCTGCTGGCGCGCAACCGTTCTCTGGTCGGCTTGGTTGCGCGCCTTGTCGGCCAACTGCCGTTGCATATCGACACCCTGCCGATTGTAGGATTTCACTTTGCGGTTGACGATCTGCGCCACCCGGTGAGCGTCTCGGTAGTAGTACAGTCGCGCCACCCGGGTCTCGACCTTGTCGCTCGGATTGAAACCATCGGGAGTGTTTCGAGGTTTCGTCCATTCGGTGAAAGGAACGTAGGGCCCCGTGCTGGCCGAAATCCCAGGTGCTACACTCGGGATGTCGACCAGTTTCGAGCGGCTGATGTTGAAGGAATAGCCGGCGTCGTTGTCCGAATCGAGAGCGTTCCCGTAAATGTCAACGAGGCCGTTCGCTTGCCCCGGGGGCTTCAATTTCTTGACGAGGATCGTGAATGTCCCATCGTTCGGATAGTCTGGGAAGGTGAGGGTAACGGCATTCTCGGTGCTGTCGAAACTTGCTTCCAACGGACTGTCGTTGGTCCCGGCTGTAATTCCCGGCCCGCTGATGACGTAGCTGGTGAGGGCTTCGGCGGAAGTAACATTCAGCCGGTGGTTCTTGTCGAAATGCACTGTGACAACAATTCGGCCAGCGCCGAGCAAGCGGTTTCTCGGTTCGATGTCGGCGACCGCCGGGCCTTTGGTGCGCACCAAGACCTTCACGCGTGGCGATGGCTCGGTGTTCAGGTTCCCCTGTACGATTTCCGCTTCGTAGGTATAGTCGCCGTCATCCGTCTGAGTTACCGTCGCCTTCCAGGGACCGGAGGTAGCAGGATCAATTGGAAAGCCGTTTCCTGCGCTTGCGAGCAGTGGCAGCCGGGAACCATTGACGATTTGGTACACCACGATCCGACTATCCGTCCGGGCGTTTCCTGCGGGGACATTCGCCGCAGAGCCCTTCAAGAAAAACGTTCTGGACGGATCCGTGACCACCCAGGTGCGTGGCGACGTCCAGACGTCTGCCCCGGTGTCGGTGGCTCCTTTGGTCACTGAGTCAATCGTTGGCGGGTTCAACGAAACACGATCTTCGGCGATGATGAAGTTCACTACGTTGTCGGCATAGGCGTGCCGGCCCGCGTTGACGGCGTATGCGACGAGCATCCCTTTTTGCAGACGCTTCAGTCCCGGCGGCAGTTGGACTTCGATTAGCCATTTTCCGTCGCTGGGAACTCGCGTCGGATTCGGCGTCACGTCGCTGAAGAATTCATTCTCGTTGTTTCGCTGTGTAAACACCGCAAATCGCAGATCTCCCAGTTTGGCAGGATCGAGGGCGCCTTCGACACGAAGGTAGTCACCGTAAACACGGACGCCATCGTTCGTTCCCAAAGCGGGGCCCTCGACAGGATTGTCTTTGGCAAAAGTGTTGTTGAAAGCCTTCGACACGGTCGGCTTGGCAGGGCCATCGGCTTGGGGCGTGGTTACAATAATCGTTTGAATCAGCTTGTCCACTGGCGCCGCATCGGGGCCCGTTCGCTGAAAAACCTGGAGCGTGTTCTTGCCAGGTGTCAGGTTGACCGGCACGGATGTAGGTGCATTCTCGACTTGCGGATCAGCGAGCGTGTCGTTCTTGATGACGAGCGTGGTTCCCGCGGTATTCGAAAAGTCCATCGTGATATCCGCTGTGGCGCGTACGCGGATTTCCTGTTTGTCTGTTGTGATGGGCCAAATCAGCTGGATCGCCCCAGTTGCACCTTTGTCCGAAATGGATGTGACCCGGAGGCCGCTGGCTTGCCCAAGGGATGCAGCCGCGACCAGCGCGTCGGTGGTCAAGTGAAGTGCGGTTTGTCTTACGGCCCCGTGCGGAACGTCGATAGCTCGCGCCAGTATCGGAGCGTCTCCTGCAATTGGCGACAGTCGGAGAGGTGCGGCCGACTCGAGCGCGCGTGCATAGGAGACCGCATCAGGCAGTCTAGCCGGTTCCGCTCCGTTGCGAGCCTTGAAGGGAACGCCCCTGCTTCCCAAGATTCCGGCCGCAAACAACAGCAACGCCAGTATTACCCCACGTCGTATCGCTTTCACTGTCATGCTTCCTTGCTAGCTGATAACAGGTTCCTTCTTGAGCGCAGCGGTCTTCAGTACCATTTCGCTAACGAACTTCCGACGTTTTGATGGAGCTGGCAGCCATCGGTCGCAGCCTGATCAAGCCCAGTTTTTGGACTGCGTCATTTCGACGGTTCCGTCGGAAGGATCCCTACAGACGATAAATTCGTTACAGACGGCTCCCTAAGGAAGTTCGGCACGGACGCCAAAGAACTAAAGATCGGAACCACCGGGATGGGACGGCAATTCATCGATGGGCACTACTGGGTTCTGGTTGTAACGATTAGGCAGATTTTTCAGTATACTGAGTGGCCTGCGTCGTGCTTGGGATTGCCGTTCACAAAGCGAGAGACCGCCGTCATTCCTTCGCTGTGACGCTGTAACTCCCAGCAGACCGCAAAGTGAATGCCACCCTGCGCCGGGTGGTGTCACGCACCCCGCTTCAGACTTTTCGAGCGGGGTAGCTGGACCGCTTAGTTGGATTGAGATATAAACACTGCTTGCGGAACGTTTCACGCACTTGGGGAAATGCCGTATTCCGGCCTTTTTGTATGCAACGAGGACACTGAATTCAATCGCGGGTACCATCTGCAAGGCGGACCCTGATCGCCATCTCTGGCGTGCCCAACAAGGGTGGAATAGGATCGAGTGACTAGCTGGGGAACCACAGAAGTTAAGCTGACGGAGTTGGGTATGGAGATGAACGAAGAGCAGTTAAATGCCAGAATTGACAAGCTGGCGCGAGGCGGTTTTAACCCCAGGGGCATCTTGAAAAAACTAAATGCAGACAATGTTACCCTGAACGGAAGAAGCATCAGCCTTCAGTATGTTATAGATCGCGTCAACTCTGGACGTGGGGCTCCGCTTGCGGCCACCGCCGGTGAGTCATTCGCGGCAGCTGCTGGGACGCCAGCTGCGGAAGGCGCCGGAGTCTTAGATGCGCTAGTCGCTGGAGTGCCGCCTTCGGCAGTCGTTGTAGGGTCCGATGCGATAGCCGCTGTGGTGCCAGATGCAATAGTCGCTGTGGTGCCAGACGCGATAGTCGCTGGAGCGTCAGGTGCGCTAATCACTGGAGTGTCAAGTGAGCTAGTCGCTGGAGTGCCAAGTGCGCTAGTTGTTGGAGTGCCAGCTGCGCCGGGCGCTGGTCCGCCAGCTGAGGAAGAGGTTTGACTCACTTCGTGGGGCACTCAGCGTTGGTTAACAGGGCCCACCGCAGGGCGCGCCGCTGCGGTGTTTTGGAGTTGCCACGCCGTTGATAGGCGAGGTTAGTGCGTGGGGCTTTGGCTGAGGCCCGCCAAGCCGAAGCCAAAACGGGCGGTGCCTTCACGGCGGATGGTTGCGTTTTGCCCCATTTCACCGTAGCAGCGGCGAAGGATTTCGCTGTTGCCTCTGACCACGTGGTTGCGGAATAAGGAAGGTGTGTACTTACCGTCCGCAACCTTGGTGGGAGGAAATCCGATGGGCTCGAGCGTAACGGTGTGCCAAGGCCCGCCCGGACAGGTTTGAATGAGAAACCGCAGCTGAATCGTGGTCGGCATGGCTGGCGTCCCGATCGTGAAACGGACATTGTAGTTGCCCTCCCGGTCGAACGAAAACACCATGTCTTCGTAAATCACCGCACCGTCACGATCCAACGCCTCCCCCTGTACTCCAAACTGCCGGATGGGAAAATAGGCAGTTGAGGCAAAATAAAACGGGCTGGGTGGGCCGGTCACGACGATTGCCCGCTCGCAATGGCATTCTGCCTGCCCCGCTCGGCTCTGCGGGGCCGCTTTCGCCTCTTCCGGCTTCGGCCGCTCCTCGGGTTGATTACCCGCTGGCGATTTGGCCTCGCTCTGTTCTGCTGCAGGTGGGGAACTGGGCGACGCGGGCGGTAACGGTAAAGTTTCCGTCCCTGCCAGCGCACCTAAAGCATTCGCGTAAGGCGGGCACAAGAAAAGGGCAGGATCGCACGCCGATGGTGAACAGCGATTATTACAGTATCTACCCGGTCTCAGTAGGTATACATCCTCGTCATAGTACCGGAACACGACCTCATTCGAAGGCTCACCAACAATCTGGCACGAATCCAGGGAATGGACCGTCCGCACCGTGAGCGTGTGAATCCCAGGCTCGATCGAGCCTTCAAGCGTAAATGCATGGCAGCATGTTGCCGTAGCCTTCTCGCCCGAGATGGTTTGTATGAACCGCCGCCAGCAGCATTCTTCAGCGGCGGCTGACTCGACGAATCGTCCATCCAAATAGACCGCGACGGAAGCGTTGGGAGTCAGATTGGCTAAATGCAGTCGGACCGACGGCGAGGTGACCGAGATGAGTCCAGCTTTCTCGATCGGGACAGGTGCCTCCGCGGAATTCGAGATGCCGACGATGCGTGGTGGCGAAGGCAAACGGACGTCGAAATACAGCGGATTGGACAGCCGGCTCCACCGGCTGCCTTCCTTGTAACGCGCCTGGACGATGTGCTTGCCGGGCGCTGGACAGGGCAAGCTGAAATGACGAAGTTCGTAGGGCACGCCGTCCGTGGCCGGTATCGCCGCTGGCCGCATCGCAGCAGGATCGCGGTTCATCTCGACGGGGTTGCCGTCCAACAGCAACACTACGTACTCCGCCCTTGCAGAATCTATCTCGGAAGTCGGGATTCGGACTTCGACCGACAATGGCCCGAAGGGCACGGCCGTCCAATAGGGCGGCCTGTCGGAGGACGCAAGGAAGGTGGGGGGGACGGCAACGTCGGTTGCGCCGAGAAGAACAAGGGGGGCCGCTGGTTCAGGCAGCTCCGAAACGACGAATCCGTCGCCAGCCATCAGGTCTCCGTAGTCACCGCTCCCATCGAACTCACCGTCCAGCGATGGCAGGACGTGCCGGCCGAGAAGCGGCAGGTGGTGTTGGAGATGACAGCCACCGGGACAATCGCTCGGTGGCAGCGCGAGCAGGCACAAGGCGACAAAGGTGCTCATGGACATGGTCGAAGCCTCTGGAAAAAAAACCACGACGATACGGGGAAGAGAAGGTCCGCCGACTCCTCGCGGCCGGCGTTCGCGCCGTCCGCACCGTTCGACTATAGTTGCGACCTGGATGGGCCCAAATAACGCCGCCACGATACCGACGTGAAACGATCGGGCGCGGCTCAGACTTTTCGGCACGATCCGAACAATCGGACCCAAGAAACGCATGCCAAGCCAGTGCCGAACGCGGCCTCATTCGACGATGTGCAACACCTGCGGCGGCAGGCACAGCAGGGGGATGGCGAGCGATGCGAGTCCCAGAGTGATCCGCAGCCATCCCAATTTGACGGTGTCGTCCCGGGTGGGTGGATGGCGGATACCGATCAGCAGGATGAGCAAGATCATCACGACCCAGCGGTCCCACGTTCCCGTCGCGATCAAGTAACCGACGGCAGCCAGCATCACCCCGTAGGCCACCCAGCGGGAACGCCGCCCGAACAGGGCGTAGCTCACGTGCCCGCCGTCCAGTTGGCTGACCGGCAACATGTTCAAACCGGTGACCAGCAGGCCCACCCACCCGGCCATGAAGAACGGGTTCAAGTGACTGAACCAGATCTCGCCGTCGTCGGCCGCGCCGGCGTCGTAGCCCGGCGGTGGATTCCACGCCAGAACCGAACGTACGCCCATGGGCAGGTCCAAGCGATACGGCCCGTGTCCGGGGCTGCTCGTATCCAAGTAGTGGATTCCGACCAGCAAGATCGGCACGGCGACAACCAGGCCTGCTAGCGGTCCGGCCAAGCCGATGTCGAACATCTGCTTGCGGTCCGCACGCCGGCCGTCCATGCCGATCACGGCCCCCATGGTCCCCACCGGCGAGATCGGAAACGGAATGAAAAAGGGCAAGCTAGCAGGGATCCCGTAGCGCAATGTGGCCACGAAATGCCCCATTTCGTGTGTCAACAGGATTGCCAGAATACATGCCATGTAGATCAGGCCGTCCTGCCAATGGCTGACAATCACCCGGCGGACCAGCATCGCATCCGGCGCGGCATACCATCCCCCCGCGCCGGCCCAAAACGTGGATAAACAGGTGAGTAAAGACAGGATTAGAGGTAGCTTTACCCGCCGTCGGCGGATGGGGGGATTGTCTGGGGGCCCTGCTTCGTGAGGGGAACCCGTTGTCTGTAAAGGCCCATCGACCAATTCGGCCAAGACGTAATCGCTGCTGCTGTCTCGGCGTTTCTCAGTGTCCGCCGACGTGTTTTCGTTGCCATTCATGGGCGCAAGATACACTCTCCAGGCCATTTCGGCCACCATACACTTCACCCACCCAGAGGCGAACGGCTGGCGTAAGCCCGCCGGTTTTTCCCATGCCCGCACCTTTTCGCGAGAGAATTCGTCTTATCGCTTGTCGTGAAATCAGCGGATGGTCGGTGCAGGGCACGCGGAAGCCATCCACCGGTGGGCTGACGCCTCACCGTTCGCCGGGGTTTCGGCAAAGTTCGGGTTCACCTTGGCCGGGGCGGCGACACAAGTTATCATAATCGCTTCGTCGACGGTGGATGTTTGAATTCTCTTCACGGTCAGTAGGGTAGCAATCATGAGCGATCTCCGCATCGAGCGCGACTCGATGGGCGAAGTGCAGGTTCCCGCCAAGGCATACTATGGCGCGCAGACGCAGCGGGCAGTGGAAAACTTTCCGGTTTCCGGCTGGACGTTGCCGCCGGCCCTGATCCATGCCATGGGCCTGGTCAAGTATGCCTGCGGCGTGGCGAATCGGGACCTGGGCAAGTTGACCGCCTCCGGCAAGTACCGGCTGGACGACGCTCAAGTGGCCGCGATGCTGCAAGCCTGCCGCGAGGTGGCCGACGGACTCCACGACGGCGAGTTTCCGGTGGATGTGTTCCAAACCGGTTCCGGCACGTCCAGCAACATGAACGTCAACGAGGTCATTGCCAATCGCGCCATCGAGGTCCTGGGCGGCGATCGCTTTCGAGCGGAGAAGCCGGTCCATCCCAACGATCACGTGAATATGGGCCAAAGCACGAATGACATTTTTCCGACCGCGATTCACGTGGCGGTGGGAATGGAAATCAAGAACGACCTGATTCCCGCGCTGCAGCGGTTTGCGGACACGCTGACCCATAAAGCCAAGGAGTGGGACGGCATCATCAAAATCGGCCGCACCCACTTGATGGACGCCACCCCGTTGCGGCTGGGCCAGGAGATCGGCGGCTTGGCTCGGCAGCTGGTCCTTTCGATCCAACGCGCCCAGCAAGCGGTTCAAGCCGTCGTCGAATTGCCCGCCGGCGGCACGGCCGTCGGCTCCGGAATCAATACGCATCCCGAGTTTGGCAGCCGTGTTGCAGCGGTGCTGGCGGAAGAAACAGGAATCCCGTTCGTCGAGGCGGCCGATCACTTTGAAGCCAACGCCCAGCGCGACGCGTTGGTCGCATGCCATGGCCAGTTGCGGACGATCGCCGCGACCTTGTTCAACGTCGCCAACAACATCCGCTGGCTGGGCTCCGGGCCGCGGTGCAGCTTTTTCGAGGTGGTTCTGCCGGATCGCCAGCCCGGCAGCTCGATCATGCCCGGCAAGGTGAATCCCGTGATGTGCGAAAGCATGATGCAGGTCGCCGCGCGCGTGATGGGCAACGATCAAACGCTCACCCTCAGCGGTGCTGCGGGCGGACAATTCCAACTGAATATCATGATGCCGGTCATGGGGCATGCCGCGCTGGAGAGCATCCGCTTGCTGGCGGCCGTGTCGCGGGCCTTTGTGGATTTCTGCGCCGAAGGCCTGGAGGCCAATCCGGAGGCGTGCGCAGCTTCGGTCGAAAAAAGCCTGTCGATGGTCACCAGTCTCAATCCTCACATCGGCTACGAAGCCGCCGCCAAGCTGGCCAAAGATGCCTTCGCGACCGGCAAAACGATCCGCGAGTTGTGCCGCGAGAAAGGTATCCTGCCCGAGACGACCTTGCAGCAGGCTTTGGATCCGATGAGGATGACGGAACCGCAGAAATAGCCGAGTCGAGAAGTTGAAAAGTCGAAAGGTCAAGAAGTCGAAGAGTCGGTGAGTTGAAGGGAAGCACTCATGGCAACGGATGTCAGCACTGGCCGGACAAAGCGGATTAGCCTTCTTGTCGTGTGTTTTTTTCTGGTCGCCCCGGCCAGTCGCGGGCAACAGTCAAACTTGGTACTCCCGTCGGCGGAAAAGCTGCTGCGCGAGGCCTACGCCAGAACGAAAGCGGCGCCGCGCGAAGCCGATTTGACCGAGATCATTCGGATGTGCCGGCAGGCTCGCCAAGCGGAACCGTCGGAAGAGGTTGCCGCCTATGCCGGCCAGTTGGCGGCTTGGGCGCACAACCGCCGCGGCGAGCAGTATGCCCAACAAGCGGTGGACTTGACCGGGCAGGACCAGCAGGCCAAGGCGGCCGAGTTCGACACGCAGGCCCTGGCGGATTTTCAGGCCGCGGTCGAACTGGATCCCAAGAACTGGAAGGCCCTCCATAACCGCGGAGTCAGCCGGGCGTTGGCAGGCCAATTGGACGACGCCTTGAAGGATTTCAGTCGCGTCGTAGAGCTGAAACCGGATTATGCCAACGCGTGGTTCAACCGGGGCGAAGTCCGTGCCGATCGAGGCGAACACGAACAGGCGGTGGCCGACTATACCCGGGCGATCCGGTTGAAGCCGGAAGACCTCGACGCGCACGTCCGCCGCGGCCAAGCCTATCTCCAGCTCCAAAAATATCGCGAGGCTTTGGCCGACTACGACCGCGCCGTGCAATTGGCGCCGGACGAGGTCGAGCCGTTGTTGGACCGTGGAGACATCCACCGCAGCTTGGGCCAATGGCAGCTGGCGGCCGAGGATTATCGGCGCGCGGTGGCTTTGGATCATCGCTCCAGCCGGGCCTATCAGCGGGCCGCTTGGATCCTGGCCACCTGTCCCGTGGACCGTTATCGGAACGTCGATTTGGCCGTTCAGGCGGCAGAAAAGGCGTGGGAACTGGACGGCAAGCAGGATGTTAAATATCTTGATACCGTAGCCGCGGCCTACGCAAACGCCGGCCAATTTGATAAGGCCTGTGAAGCCGTGGCACGGGCGATCGACACCTCGCCGGCGGATGCGGAGACCTTTCGTACACGCTTGGCGTTGTACCAGCAGCAACAACCGTATCGCGAAACGCCACCACGCGGGACAGCCGCTCCATGATGCTGAATCGAAGATGCCGACTCGAAAGCCGCGAAGCATGAAATTCAACGAACTCGAGACCCTGGATTTCGACGAGACGGCGCCGCTTGACCCACGGATTTCCCGCCTTCGGGAGGCGCCTCTGCACGTCGACTTTGGGGCTTCTTCCCATCTGGGCAACGTGCGCCGCAATAACGAAGACCACTATGCGGTCATTCGCCGCAAGCGTTCCCGCAAGGTGCTGTTGACCAACATGCCGCGGGCGGACCTGTCGTTGCCCGACGACGAATCCTACTTGCTGGTCGTCGCCGACGGCATGGGCGGCGCAGCGTTCGGCCAATTGGCCAGCCGTCTGGCGTTGAAGACCGCCGACGAATTGATGGGCAGCGCGTGCGCCTGGATCACGAAACTGCAGGACGTCGATTTCCCGCTCGTCCAGGACCGCATTCAAGCCTACGCCGACTTGATTCACGAGACCCTGGTGGATTATGGACACACGGATCCACGCCTGGCAGGCATGGGAACCACGCTGACCTGCGCTCACGCGCTCGGTTCGGACGTGATCATTGCGCACGTCGGCGACTCGCGGGCCTACCATTTCCGCGCTGGCAAGGTCGAACAAGTCACGCGCGACCAGACGTTGGCGCAGGAGCTGATGGATGCGGGCATGACAGCTCGGGACACCGTGCGATTTCGCCACATCCTGACCAATTGCCTTGGTGGCGATGCCCGCGAGGTCCGCAGCGAGGCGTACCATCTCCGCTTGCAGGACGGCGACGCCCTGCTGCTGTGTACCGACGGCCTGTCGGACTTGATTGGCAATCACGAGATCGCTCCGGTGCTGGACGCCTGCGCCACCGCTCAAGACGCCTGCGACCAACTCGTGCAAATGGCCTTGGACCGCGGCGGCAAGGACAACATCACGGTCGTCCTGGGACGGTTTCTGACCGTGACCGCAGCCGCACCCGTCCAGAGCTAAGCATCTTTCGAGAAACAAGTGTCCGGTGCCAAGTGAGCGGCAAGGCGCTAGCCGCCGGTATTGCTGCCAATCCGGACGATCAGGAACCGGTGGCTAGCGCCCAATGCCACTTACTTTGGGACCATCGGGGGCGTTTTTGTTAGCGGAGCGGCGCAAGCCGCCCGGTTTTCCGGCTGTAATACCGGACGGCTCGCGCCGTGCCGCTACAAAGTAAGCGGCATTGGGCTAGCGCCTTGCCGCTCACTTATTTCTCGCACGATGCTAGGGGTGCAGCCGTGTTTGGCGGCGCGCCAATTCGTCGCGGATCTTGGCCGCCAGTTCGTATTGCTCGCAGGCGACGGCGTCCTGCAACTGCTCCTCGAGCGTCCGTCCCACACGATAGTTGTCCCGCAGGGATTCGCGCAATTCGGTCAACCGCACGACCAGTTCATTGTCGTCGAACATGTCTTCGGCATCGTGTTCGACAAACAGCTCCCGCAAATGGTCGAGTCCGACGTTGATCGTGTGTACGGCTGCTTCCGCAGCTTGTTGGTCCAGTTGTTCGAGCGCCGCGGCCTGGATCCGATGGAACAGCACGAAGGGCCGATACTGCTCGTGCGTCATCGTCCACTCGTCGTCCGGAGAATGGTCCAGGCAGAAATCCATCAGGGCCAAGGTGTGGTCCGCATCCGCCACCGCCCGCCCGTACTCGCGCAGCGTCAGCCAGCACACGCGGCGATGATAGAACTGGACGAATTCGCGGTCGGCCTCCAGGCATTGCTCCTCGGTCATCTCGAACTCGTCGTCCCGAATCGTTTGGCTGACCAGATAGTCGAAGTAGGATTCGTACCCCTTCGGCCGGCTCCCGTCGGGGCGTCCCCGGGTTTCCATCTGGAGCAATCCCATATCAACCCGCATTTGAATGACATCGCGGCTGTCGTCCCCGCGGACGATGCGCACATTGACGTTCCCCGGATCGTAGGGCCAATCGGTCAGGATTCGGTCGATGCTCTGATTTCGCGACATGCCGCTCGTTCAGGCTGATAGGAAAGGTAAACTCAAAGTCAACTTGGCCCGCCCTGCAGCGTGCCGGACGAAAGCCAGCGGCCCGCACGCGGCGCGAACTCCTCGGTATTATATCACCCCGGCCCAGAATGATTGACCCCCAGGTCATCGAGATTATCTTATGGGACGGTTGACATCCCGCCTTTGCTGGAGTTTACTATTTACGCTAGGTTGCCATTTCGCCGCGCCCTGATCGCGGCAAGCCGGCTGGTTTCCAAAGTGGATTGGCCGGATCCCCGTTTTTCTCACCCGTTTCCTTTCCAGCAGATTTGGAGGTGTCTTGTGAAGAAATTTGGATTGACGCTCGCGGGCTTGTTCGTGGTCGGTTTGTTCGTCCAGTCGGCGCAGGCTCGGCCGGATTACAAGAAAGTCGCTGATTCGACGAGCAAAGACACTAAACTTGCACCCGTCGTGGAAGAGCTGAAATGCAACTTGTGCCACGTGGACAAGGAGGAGAAGAAGGTCCGTAACGACTACGGCCAGGCGTTGGTCAAGTGCGGGCTGTCGGAAGAGAAATTCAAGGAATTGAAGGCTGACAAGGAGAAGCTCGCGGAATATGTCAAGGAAGTGATGAAGAAAGCGGAAGCCGAGAAATCGGCCAGTGGCGCGACATTTGGGGAGCTGATCAAAGCCGGCAAGGCCCCCGGAACCCCACCCAAGAAGTAACTTTCGCTCCGCGGTGGTTTCCAATCGTTCGTCCAAGCCGGCTCGACGGAGCCGGCTTTTTTCGAGGATTCGCAGATCCTCTTGACCTGACCGCGGACATTCTCTAATCTGCAGAAGTGTTGGCGCCGTAGCCAAGTGGCTAAGGCAGCGGTTTGCAAAACCGCCATTCGTGGGTTCGACTCCCACCGGCGCCTCTTTCCTCACGTTCCGCGACTTCCCGCCGCTTGTCGCTTAAAGCCACGTAGGGCAACACGTTAGGTTGCTCATTTCTGTTTCGGCTATCCTTGTCGGGTTCGCAGCTTTCCGCCACGTTCTGCGCGGTTTTGCTGGCGATTTGCTGGCATGTTCGAACCGCAGCCGCCGTCCGTTCCCGTCGCTGCCGTCGCCTCTGGCGTGGGTTCCTGGGTCAGGGTTTGCAGGCTTGCATCATCCACTTTCATCGCCCCGATAGCCGCCATCACCGCCGCGTCGGTCAGGTCCGCGATGCGTTCGGCCTTGCAGTCGTCAACCAGTTTGGCCACTCGCCCGCAGACCAGTTCAACGTACTTGGGCGTGTTCTGCTTGTCCGCCAGATACTGCCGGAAGTCGGCTAGATGTTCCGAGAGGGGCCGCCGGGCTTCCTTCCCGTACCGTTCGGCCTTGGGGTCAATTTCGCCATTCCGCCGCCGCATCGCGTCGGTTTCAAGTCGGCTTGCGTATCGTTCGGCCGCTGACTTGTCGGTTGTCTTGCTGTTCACTTCCTGCCGTTGGCCGTCCGCATCGAAGTAGCGATAAGGTAGCTTCCCGATTCGACCGTCACCGCGTCGCCGGCCGCGTTCAACGGTTCCTTGCGGGTCCGCCGCGTCTTGCGATCAACCCACTTGGCGAACCGATGCCCCTTTCTGTCCGTCACGATTTCCGCACCGGCCGGGATGGGATAGCTCCGAGTTCGTCGATAAATGCTCGCCATGTCTTACCTGCCTTTGTTCCGAGGGCCTGCCTGCGGTCAATTCAGTCGGCCGAATGAAGATCGTCGGCCAAGGCTTGTTCCACTTCCCTTACGGTTCCCTTGATGTCCCGCGCAATCCAATTCCTGATTTCCGTGTAGCGTGTTCCGAGTTCGCGTGTCTCGGCGGAACCCTGGTCCGATGTGCCAACCATTGAAATGGCCAACAAGTCACCGACGACGACCTTCCTGTTTGCCTCGGGATTCTTCCGCAAGTAGTCCTCAAATGTTCTCGCGATGGCTTCCCACGTCAGGATCTCGTGACCAAGATTCATGTCGCACAAGAAGCATGATTCCCACTGTTCAAACGAAGGGAACAAGACACGTCCAACCCGTTCGTAAAGCCGGCGTACCCAAGCCGCCAGAAACGGGTCAAGTTCGGGCTCGTCGTTCGCCATCCGTCACCTGCCTTTCTTGCCAAAGGGCCTGCCTCGGGTCACTCGCGATCTTGCACGGACCGCAGCCCCAACAGCTCGCCAATCTTGTCCAACGTGGTCAAGGACACGTCGCCCTTGCCCTGGACGAACCGGCACAACGGGGATGCGTCGACACCGGTTTCCTTGCTGATCCGGTATCGTGTCACCGGGCCGTCCTCGATGATGCCCCTTAGTTGCTCAGAAAGCAACTCTCGTTTCTTTTGCTTTGCCATCGCTCGTTGTCCCCCTGTCGATGTCCACCAGCCAATGACATATACCGGCAGGAACCGGCGCCCAATCAAGAATTCCGGCCGCTTTTTCCAGATTTCAGCCGGAACGCGGATAGGATATCCAAGCCACGTTGCCCCGTGCGTCAACTCGCGGACGGATAGGGGCCGTCTTGCCGGCTTGTTCCATGATCTCGAACCATCGGCTTTCCCGTTCCGTTGACCTCCCAAACGTCCGTGGGGCGGACAGTTCCGGTCTGTCAGCGGCGCGCATCAGCGGCGAAAGTGCCGTCGTGCGTCCCTTGGCAATCAGCGCCTTGGTGTCAGATCCGACGAGTTGATGAAACTCCTCGCCAGATCCTCGTCGGTTGGGCCGTTCGCTTTCTCTTCTTCGGTAGCGCCCACGTTCCACATCCGCAGGGCGTGCTTCACCATCCCCCAGTTGTGATTCCCCGCCTCGATCACCGAGTCGAGATGCGATTGCTCCCGTTGGGTCCTTTCGCCAGAAGTTGTACGCTCCGGTGTCACTGGCGGCGTTGCCGCTGAGGCAGGAATATCCTCTAAAGACGCGGCGTCCCGGCTTTCGGCAGCAAGAAATTGTTCGACCGGGGCCGACTCCGACATGCAAGCCCCGCCAAGTCTCGGGCGTAAGCGATCCCACCCGTCCCGCAGATTCTGGCCGTACTTGCGGGTCAGATCGCATCGGGCCGGTCGGGGCCGCGTCACTTCGTGTCGATCAGCGTGTGGTAGCCTACTTCCGGAGGCCCCGACTGGGGCGGTTCCATCAGTTGGCGAAGGGCGTCGAACACCACGGCGAATTGCTCGTGATGCTCGCGGAACTGACGCTCCAGTTCATCCAGGCACCGGGCTAGGTCGGCATGGCTGCCCAGAAGCTCCCGCAACCGGACAAACGCCCGCATGATCTCGACGTTGACCGCGACGGCTTGGGGACTGCGTAAGACGCTGGACAACATGGCGACGCCCTGTTCGGTGAACGCCCAGGGCAGCGTGCGTCGGCCGCCCCAACCGGAACTCGAGATGCCAAATTGGCATTTCAAGTTCGTAAACTCCTTGCGTGTAAGCTGAAACGCAAAGTCGTCGGGAAACCGATCGAGGTTTCGTTTCACCGCTCGAACCAGTTGCCCGGTGTCCACACCATACAGGCTCGCCAAGTCCGCGGCGAGCATCACCTTCTGCCCGCGCAGAAACACGATCGCCCGCTCGATGCGTTCGGCTGGAATCAGGGAACGGTTCGTCTTCTTCTTTGCCATCGTCACTCCGTCCTTTCCGTTCCTGGTGGCCAATGCGCCATCATCCGACATCGAAGACTTCGAGTTCGCACCTACCGAACCGCCTGCCTTGCGGCTGCAACCATCGCTAGAATGCCGGCCTTGATTGCTTCGGGCAGGGCCGGCCAAGAGTCAATCAGGGCCTGCAGGTCGGGGCTGAATTGGGCCCGTTTCGTTTCAACTGCCCCCGCATCGCTGGAAATGCCGCTATTTCCTTGGGTTTCCGGGGTATCTGCTCGGACTGAAAATCCGTGTGTCGCCAGTTCAATCCTGGCCCCGACCACTTCCGCCGTGTCTTGCCAACGCTCGCCTAAGGTGTTCAAATTCAATACCTTAGAGCGAGCGTTTTCGGTTTCTTGGGGCGTGTAACTTCCGCCACGTTCAGATCCTTCCACGCACGGTTCAGCCGCCCTACTGCTACCGCATTGAATGCCGGAGGGCAGAAAGATCGATGGCAGAAAAATGGGAGACAGCTTCCGTTTTGTCGGAACATTTTTCTGCCATCAATTTTTCTGCCAATCTGCCTGGGCAACGGGCATTTTTTCGGCCCAGTCTCGGGGTGGCAATGCGAGCGGAGGCCGCTACACGTCGAACACCTTGAGCACTTCGTCGCCGTAGTGGTTGATGACTTTGACGGCAAGTTTGCCGGTTTCGGGGTGGGCGAAGGGGCGGCTGGTGGTCGAGTACAGGGCGGACCAGGCGGCTTCGTCGATTTCGGCTCGTAAGGCCCGCTTGAGCTTGTCGTAGGGTTCGTCGGCGCCGGTGAAGTAGGCGTGGCGGACGAAGAAGCTCTCGCCGTTGTAGTTGGTGTCAATGAACCAACAGGCGATGTCGTCCGTGCTGCTGGAACGGATTTCGCCCGTGGTGGGGTCGAAGATGTCCAGCCCCCGGAGTTCGACGACGATGCGGCCGTCTTTCTGATGCGTCAGCTCCAAGTCCGGCTCGCCGAAGACCATGAACAGGTTGCGAATTCTTTCTGCGTCGGTCTGCGGAGTTCGGCGTGGACGACGATGGGCATTGGGGTCCCCCAGGGAGAATTGGGCAGAAAGATTGATGGCAGAAAGATGAAGACAAACGCGCATTTATTTTTCTGCCATCAATCGGCGAGTTGATGATCGGGTTTTCGATGACGACTTGTGGCATGGGAAGCGACCTTTCAACGGGCCAAGCCGATGGACATTGGAGAAAGCGGTGGGGCACCTGCTAACGTCCACAGCTCGCTTTCAGCCCCGCGGTTCGCGAAACTGCGCAGCACCCGATGGGAGTAACCTAGCCTGGATTCCCACGGGCCGGAGTGGACCTAAGATGTGCCACCCTTGTGGT
>CAZXYZ010000053.1:0-72555 GCA_964645045.1 uncultured Pirellulaceae bacterium
CGATGAGGCGGAGGGCACGGGAGTCGAACCCGCAACCCCTTACGGGGCACCTGTACTCCAAACAGGCCGCTAGCCAATTCGCTTACCCTCCGAATCGCGCGAGGATCTGGTCTCCCCTGGCTCCATAGTCTATGCAACGGTTGGCGTTGGGTCAATTGAGGGTGGCGGGCGTCGAGAGTTAAGCCGTTTTTCGCCTCTGCACGATCCAAGCGTGCTCGGGGTTGGGAAAGCCGAGTTCTTTGTCTACAAAATTTAACAGCGGCTGGCCGGACCTGTATCTGCCCAGATTTTCGCAGAAAAAGTCGGTCACATCGCTTTCACGACGGGCAGCTTGGGCACCGACGTGCGGGGTGATGATTACGTTGGGTAACTCCCACAAGTGACTGGTCGCTGGTAACGGTTCGATTTCCGTCACATCCAGGCCGGCGCCGGACAAGCGGCCGGATTCCAAAGCGGCGACCAGATCGGCCTCCACGACGACGGGACCTCGTGCGACGTTGATCAGGATCGCCCCGGGCTTCATCCGCGCCAACTGCGGCGCCGCGATCATGCCTTTGGTCCAGCGGTTCAGCGGAACGCACAGGATCACGATGTCGGAGCGACTTAACAGATCGTCCAAACGGTCGGCTGGCCACAGTTCCGCGACGTGCGGCGGCTTGTAAACGGGGAACACGTCCGTAGCCAGGATCTGGGTCTGGAAAGGTGCGAGAACTTCCGCCAATCGCCGTCCGTTGCCGCCGAAACCGACAATGCCCACCGTCGCATGGTGCAGGTCGCGGGTGGGACGCCGGATGAACTCTCGCTGGAGCGATGCGCGGAAAAAAACCGGCAGGCTGCGGAGCAAGCCTAGCAGCAACGCCAGCGTCTGCTCCGCCACTTGATCCGCAAACAAACCCGAAGCGCTGGTTACGGTGATGCCCGATTGGATCACCGCGGGCGTCAAGCAGTGATCCAGGCCGGCCGCCGAGGATTGAATCCAGCGCAGCCGGCCTCGGGCGACAACCTCGTCCCAAGGCACGGGCCGCTCTTTGGCATGCCCGCAAAAAATGTCTGCCGCGAGGATCTCCTCTGGGATCCGCTGCTGTCCGGCATCGACAATCTCCGCGTCGGGCGCCGCCGCCGCGATTTGCTGCAAATGGTGAGGCTTGACGGGATAGCCGATGACGATACGCATGCCAGTCGCTTTCCTTGTTGGAGAAGGCTATGAAACCACGAAATACACGAAATACACGAAAAAGGCGGGACGGACAAGCGGGGAACGGAAATCGGCGAGGGCGGTGCTTGGGCGCGGGGCGCGGATGACGGTGCGAAGGCAGATTGGCAGAAAAATTGATGGCAGAAAAATACTCCCTTGAAGCGGATACAATCTTTCTGTTTTTTGGGTTTAACGCGTCAAGAACTCGGTCGTAAACACGGATTCCGGTTGGACCGCCGCGGGTTCGATGGCGCCGACTGCGACCAACTGCAGCATCAGCGTCTGCCAGCGCTCGCGCGTCATCTGACCAATTCGTTCCAGCGGCACGTCTGGCGTGACGCACAATGGCCGCAATTGTTGGGCTCCGTAGTCCAGCAGCCCGGAATCCACTTCGTTGTTCTGTTGGCGGAGCAAGCGATTGGCACCGGCCGGGTCCTGCAGATACCGCTGCCAGCCGCGGATCGAGGCCGAGACCATCTTGCGAACCGTGTCCGGACGCTTGTCCAAAGTCTCGCGGCCGGTAATCAAGAGGCTGGTGTACGGGTTGAAGCCGAGGTCGGAGACCAGCAGGCAATGCGGATCGCTGCCGCGCTGGCGGGCCACATACGGCTCGCTGAATGTATAGGCCTGCTGCGCCATTTGGGGGTCGATCACGAAGTGGGCCACGTTGCCGGAGTACGGCACAATTCGGACGCTTGGCAAGGGGAGTTTCTTCTGCAGGTACAACGAGAACGTGGACGACGGGTTCATGGCCAACGTCACGTTTCTCAAGTCCGGCAAGCTGCGGATGCCGGATTTTTCATGCACCATGATGCAGCGCGGGCTGACTTGCAACGGCGCAAAGACTGCGATAGTTCGCGCCTCCTGCGCCCACCCCAACAACACCGTGTCGGCATTGGACACGCCGAAAGCGATGCGGCCGCTGGCGACTTGCGACAGGACGGGCACGCCGGGTCCGCCTGGCACGATCCGGACCCGCAGCCCTTCTTGCGCGTAGAAGCCGTGGGCTAACGCAGCGTAGTAGCCGCCGTGCTCGGCCTCCGGATACCAGTTCAACATCAGATCGACGTCGGCCAGCGGCGCGGCGGAGGCGTTTTTACCAGCGGGCGCCGTATGGGGCAGGTCGCGGTCTGTGCCGGGCGAACAGCCGAGCAGGGCGGCGATCACCGCGGCGGCGATCGGCGGGGCAATGGGCCAAGCTTGTCTGGTGCGCGGATGCTGCTGCTCACAATTCGTCATGGGGCGCTGAATTCAAAGGGATGAAGGAAAGCCAAAGCGGTGACAAGTCATCCGCCCCTGTAAACGTGTCAAATAGGTTGGAGTCCACGCTTTAGCGTGTATCGGCGGCGGGCTTCGACCGTCCGGGCAGCCTAAAGGCTGTACTCCAACTGAATCGTCCGCCAGCGTTTCTCGACAAATCCGACCATTACAGCGGTGACAAGTCATCGCATTCCAAAACTCCGTCACGGCTGCCTCGCTTCGGCGGCTGGATTGTACCAGCGCGCCAGCACGGTGGCTCCGGTCAGGCTGATCGAGGCAAAAATGACGACTCCCAGCAAGGCCGACGCGATCACGGCGGCGAACATGTCCGGTGTTTGCAGCAGTTCCAGTTTCTGGCGAATCAGGAATCCCAACCCGAAGCGGCCCGTTCCGGCTCCGACGAAGAATTCACCCACGATCGCTCCGACCACCGCCAGGCCGCTGGACGTTTTTGCCCCGGTGACGACATACGGCACCGAATTGGGCAAACGCAGTTTGACCAAGATCTGCCAGCGTGTGGCGTTGTGCAACTGGAACAGGTCCAGCAGCAGCGGATCGATCGCGACCATGCCGGTCGTCGCGTTGGTGATGATGGGAAACAGGCTGATCACAAAGGCCACGATGACGACGCTCGGTAAGCCGTAGCCAAACCAGGTGATGATTAACGGAGCGATGGCGACGATCGGCACGGTTTGCAGGAAGATCGCGTACGGGTAGCAACTGCTGCGGATGGCCTGGGACTGGGAAAAAATCAACGCCACGACGACGCCGATCAATACGCTGCCCGCAAATCCGCATCCTGCCGCGACGGCCGTGATCGCGGTGGATTGAACGATCCCGCCCCAGTTGGCGATCGCCGCTTGGGCGACGCGAAGCGGCCCAGGCAGCAGGTAGATCGGGGTCTGGAACCACAGTACGGCGGCTTCCCAGAGCAGCAGCACCAGCAGCAGAAACAGCACCGGCGGGGCGATCCGCCGCAACACGGAATGGCGTCCCGCGTTCATTGGCTCGCCTCCCGCAGCCACCGGCTGACTTGGCCGCACAGCCGGGCGAATTCCGGTTCGCCGCGAAGATCCGCGGTCCGGCTCCGGCCAAACGGGACCGCCACGTCGTGCATGACGCGTCCGGGGCTGCGCCCCATCACCAGAATTCGCTCGCTCAGATATACCGCTTCCGCCACGTTGTGCGTGACGAAGACGGCGGTCCAGCCTTGCTGGAGCCAGATTCGCAGCAGCTCTTCGTTCAATTGCTGGCGCAACAAGTCGTCCAGGGCACCAAAGGGTTCATCCAACAGCAATAGATTCGGGCCGGTCACCAGCGCCCGCGCCAGGGAGACCCGCATCTTCATCCCGCCCGATAACATCGCGGGCCGTTTGTCCGCGTCGCGCGGCGTCAAGCCGATCAACCGCAGGCTGTCTTCGACCAATTGGCTCTGCCGGTCGCCGGGCATCCGTTCCAGCTCCAGCGGCAGGCGGATATTGTCCCGGACGCTGCGCCACGGCAGCAAGTTGGGTTCCTGGAATACGTAAGCCAAGCGATGCCAATTCTTACGGGCGGATTCGGGTGACTGTCCGGCCACCTGGATTTGGCCGGACGTAGGAGCTAGCAATCCGGCGATAATCCGCAACAAGGTGGATTTTCCGCAGCCGGACGGTCCCAGGAACGAGACAAATTCGCCGGAGCGGACCTGGAAGGTGACGTCCCGCAGCGCGGCTTGCCCGCCGCGAAAGGTCACCCCAACGTCCTGAGCAGAAATCTCAGCCATCAGCTTGTCTCGCTTCCCTTGTCGTCTGAGCCGTTGCCACCCGCCGGAGCCCCGCGTATACTTGCTAACTTGTTGTTTATGCGAGGTTTAGCGATCAACAACTCGGCCCACATCGACAATGTAACGCAACGGCCGCAATTGCCAACCGGTCCAGTGCGGATTGAGGATTGAGGAAGTCATTATGTCTGTGCGACGTTTCGTGTCCTTGGCGTCTAACGTGCTAATCTGCCTGCAACTGGTCATGGGAGCATTGCAGCTGGACCGTATGTCACGAGCCGCCGAGCCGCCGGAGAAGCCTGGCGAGCCGCCGCAGAAGATCGAAGAGTCCGGACCAAAGGACGCGCCAAGCCAGACGCCTAAGGAGGCGGCAAAAGATGAGGCGGCCAAGGACGCGGCGGTCAAGGACGCACAGAAGCAATACGAGGACGATTTCGAGTTGCTCGAACTGTTTGCCGATACCCTGGACCAAGTCGAGCGGAATTACGTCAAGGACGTGACTCGCCGCCAGCTGATGGAAGCGGCCATCCGGGGCATGTTGAGGGAGTTGGATCCCTACTCGAATTTCATCCCGCCCAAGCAACTCGACCGCTTCAAGGTCGAGGTCGAGAACGAATTCGGCGGCGTGGGCATTCAGGTCTCGTTCGACAATGGCCAGCTCCGCGTGATCAGTCCGCTGGTGGGTACGCCGGCCTATCGCGCCGGCGTGATGTCCGGCGATTTGATTACGGAAATCGACGGCGAGAGCACCAAGGACATTACGCTGGACGAGGCTGTGCAACGCATGAAAGGCTTGGTCGGGACCAAGGTCAAATTAAAGGTGCTCCATGCCGGCGCGATGGAGCCGGAAGCGATCGAATTGGAACGGGAGAACATCCGTGTCGAGACGGTTTTGGGCGATGCGCGGAATCCCGATGATTCGTGGCGCTGGCTGATCGACCCAGCGAAGGGCATCGGCTACGTCCGCGTCACAGGATTTGGACGTCACACCGCCGAGGACCTGCAGAAGGCCATGCAACAGTTAGCGGACCAGAAAGTCCGCGGCTTGATCCTGGACCTGCGTTTCAACCCGGGCGGACTGCTGTCGTCGGCGATCGAGGTCAGCGACCTGTTCGTCGCCAAAGGCCGGATCGTCAGCACGGAAGGACGCAACGTGGAACCGCGGACCTGGGATGCCGAGGAGAAGGGCACCTTTGACGGATTCCCCTTGGTCGTGTTAGTCAATCGGTACAGCGCCAGTGCCAGCGAGATTGTGGCCGCGTGCCTGCAGGACCACGACCGGGCGGTAATTATCGGCGAGCGCACTTGGGGCAAGGGCAGCGTGCAAAACGTCATCGAGTTGGAGGGCGGCGCCAGCGCGCTAAAGCTGACCACGGCCGGGTACCATCGGCCCAATGGAAAAAACATTCACAAGTCCCCGGGCGCCAAGGACAGCGACGACTGGGGGGTGATTCCGAATTCGGGGTTCGAGTTAAAACTGAGCGGCAGGGAAATGACGCAGCTGATGGAGCAACGGCGCGAGAAGGACATCGTGCGAAAATCGAATGGCGAGGCCAAGCCGGAGGCGGCCGCCGGCGACGGATTCGTCGACGTGCAGCTGCAAAAGGCGCTCGAATACATCAACACCCAGCTGGAAGCAAAGAAGCCGCCGGCAGAGCCTGCTGCCAAGGAGGAGCCGAAGCAGGAGGCGAAAGAGGAGCCCAAGACGCCGCCCAAGGAGGAGCCCAAGGAGGAAACGAAGACCGAGCCAAAGCCAGAGGCCGAACCGAAGGCTGACCAGCAACAGGATGCGGAGAAGCGATAAGCCAGACGGCAAGGACGGTGGCGGGTTGAGCGAGACATGAGCCTCGCCAGCCCTGTTCAGTCCCGTAGGGAATTTGTGATGATGGAAGGTCGGGGCTGGTCGGAATAAAGAGCACCTTAATCTTTCACTTAATCTTTCACCTAATCTCACCGCTCCAAGGCAGTAGGAGAAGATTAGGTGAAAGATTAGGTGAAAGATTAGGGTTTTAGGGCCCGGCGTTGCTGACTACGTTCACCTCCTGGATTTGACTGCTCGTGCGAGCCTCGATCTGCTTCGTCCGACCACTCTTTGTCGTGCCAACATGCAAATCTTGACCATCGAAACAACCTGTGATGAGACGGCTGCGGCCGTGGTCACCGACCGGCTGGAGGTGCTGGGCGCCGTCGTGGCTTCGCAGGACAAGTTGCACGAGCGGTTTCAGGGGGTGGTTCCGGAAATCGCGGCCCGCGCGCATGTCGAACGCATCCTGCCGGTGATTGACGAGACGCTGCGGCGGGCCGGGCGGACGCTGCAGGAGATGGACGCCATCGCGGTGGCCAACACGCCGGGGTTGGCCGGCTCGTTGCTGGTCGGCCTGGTGGCAGCCAAGACCTTGTGCCTGGCGTTGAACAAGCCGCTGGTGGCCGTCAATCATTTGTACGCACACATTTACGCCTGCAAGATCGCCAGCGGCAGGGACGTCTTTCCCTGCGTGGGCCTGATCGTCAGCGGCGGGCATAGCAGTATCTATCACTGCGTCAGTTCCTTCGAGTTCCGCCAGTTGGGCGGCACGATCGACGATGCGGCCGGGGAAGCGTTCGACAAAGTAGCCAGCATGTTGGGATTGCCCTACCCCGGCGGTCCTGCGGTCTCGCGCGTGGCCGAGTCGGGCAATCCGGAAGCTTACCGCTTCCCTCGCGCGTTTCTGAAGGATGACGAACGGTTGGATTTCAGTTTCAGCGGCTTGAAGACGGCCGTACGCTACCAAATCGCCGGCCCTGGCCGCCCGGATTTCCGGGCCGTGAAACTGGATTCGCAGACCATCGCCGACCTGGCCGCCAGTTTTCAGGAGGCCGTTGTCGACTGCTTGGTGGGCAAGGCCATGTTGGCCGTTCGCAAGACGGGCCTGAAGACGGTCTGCGTCGGGGGCGGCGTGGCGGCCAATCGCCGGTTGCGCACGCGGCTGCAGGACGAGGCCCAGCGGGCGGGCGTGGAACTGCTGATCGCTCCGCTGGCCCTGTGTACCGACAACGCCGTGATGGGGGCCATCGCCATCGAGCGGCTGCAGGCGGGCCTGGTCGAGAATCTCGAGTTGGACGTCTATCCGGGGGTGGTCCGGCTGTAGATGGACCGAAGGAGTTTCGGCGGTGAATACCGATCAAAACCTGTTGTTCGGCGTGCTGGCTTTGCAGCTGGAATTCATCGAAGTCCGGCAGTTTGCCGAAGTCTGCTGCGCGTGGGCCGGCTGCAAGGACAAGGGCGTGGCCGAGCTGTTGCTCGAACGTGGCTGGATCAGCGCCGCGGACCGCGACCAGGTGCAACGCTTGCTGGAACGAAAGGTCCAGCGCCGCCAGGGCGACGTGCGGCAGGCGTTGAGTGATCTGGCCAGCCCGCAATTGCGCGACGTCTTGCACGGCGTCGGCGATGCCGAAGTCGACCAGACCTTGTCGCACTTGGATCCGGTGCCTGGATTCGTGCGGGTTGCCGAAACCGTGGAGATGGGGCAGGCCGAGATTTCGCACTACACCTTATCCCGCGTCCACGACCAAGGCGGTTTGGGCCGGGTCTGGCTGGCGTACGACAAGAACCTGCGGCGGAGCGTGGCCCTGAAGGAAATCCGCCCCGACAAGAAACCCACGGACCAATCGCTGCGGCGGTTTGTGCGCGAGGCGCAGGTCACGGGCCAGTTGGAGCATCCGAACATCGTGCCCGTGTACGAATTGGCCCGCGACGGCGAGCGTTCCTTCCCGTTTTATACGATGCGGTTCATGCACGGCCAATCGCTGGGCGACGCGATCGACGCCTACCACAAACTGCGCCGCTCCGGCGCGCCCGCGGCCTTGCAGTTCCAACGCCTGCTGCAGGTTTTCACCAGCGTCTGCCACGCGATGGCGTATGCCCATTCGCGGCGGGTGATTCATCGCGACTTGAAGCCCGCCAACGTGATGCTCGGCAGTTTCGGCGAAGTCGTCGTGCTGGATTGGGGGTTGGCCAAAGTTCTGGATACACCCGAAGAGTTGCCGGAGGACGAGCAACCGGTCGAACAGCCCGTGCTTGGCGATGGCGTGGAAACCCTGCCCGGACAGATTCTCGGTACGCCCGCGTACATGGCGCCGGAGCAAGCGCTCAGCAAACTCGACGAAATCGATGCGTTGACCGACGTCTACGGCTTGGGGGCGATTCTGTACCGCATCCTGACCGGCGAACGGCCGCATGGCGGCAAGGATGCGCAATCGCGAATGCGGCATGCGGCAGAGTTTCCGACGCCGGAACCACGCGAACTCGATTCCCGCATTCCCCGCGCACTGAATGCCGTGTGCCGCAAGGCCATGGCCCGGGAGCGGCTGGACCGCTACCTGTCCGCCAAGGAATTGGCCGACGATGTCCAGCGGTACTTGGCCGACGAGCCGGTGTCCGCAATGGCCGAGCCGTGGTACACCAGAACGGGCCGCTGGGCTCGGCGGCACGCCCAGATCACCGTGGGCGCCGCGATTTTTCTGGTGTTGACCGCCGTTATCGCCACGGCCGCCTTGGTGGTTACCAATCAGGCGCGGCAAGAGGCGAACGTGGCGCGGGCCGATCAGGCCCGGGCCAAGGAACAGGCCTTGGGTTGGCTGCGCGAGGCGGAACAGTTAATCGACGTGATGGCTACCGGCGTCAGCAGCGTGCTGCAAAACGTGGGCGGCGCGCAGGGACTCCGCCTGCAGTTGCTGACCAAAGCCGCTTCCGCCTACGAACGGTTCGCCGAGGCCGAGTTGGCCGATCCGGACATCCGGCTGCAAGCCGGTCACGCCCAAATGCGGCTGGGCGATATCTACCGCCTGATGCAGGATCTGGACAAGGCAGCCGCCGCGTTCGAGCGGGCGCGAACGATCTACACGGGGCTGCTCGACCACCCGTTTGCCAAGGACGAGCCGCGGTTGGACGCGGCCTTGTGTTTGCGAAAGCTGGGCGACGTCCGGCTGGACCAGCGCCAATACGGCCAGGCGCGCCAGCACTTGACCGACGCCCAAACGCTGCTCGCTCAAGCCAAGCCTTCGATCCGCAGCCGCCGTCAGGACGTCGATCTGAAAATGAGCCTGGGTTGGTTGGAACGCGATGGCGAGAATCTGGAAGAAGCCGAACGCTGGTTGCGCGAAGCGGAACAGCAAGCGGCCTTGGCAGCGGCTGCCGAGGCGCCGGCTGCCGATCAGCAAGAGATCCTGGCGCAACTCGCCTTGGCCCAGAGCACGCTGGGCGACGTGCTGTCGCAATTCGGCCGCCCCGCGGAGGCCATCGAATGTCTGCGCCGGTCACTGCAGACCGGCGAAAGCCTCGTTCGTCTCATGCCCAGCCATCTGCCTTACGTGGAAGAGCTGGCGTTTGCGGAACTGAGTTTGGCTCAGGCTCTGATGCCGTTGGGAGAATGCGTCGAGGAAGAGTCGCTGCTCAAGCGCGCATCGCGGCGGTTTCACGAACTGCTGCAGCAGATGCCGACTTTTCCGCACCTGCGCGAGAACCGGGCGATCGCCGTGACGAACCTGGGTTTGCTCTATCACCAGGCGCGGCGCAACCAGGAAGCGCGCGGATTCCTGGATGACGGCGTCGCGGAGATCGAGCGGCTGGCGGCGGCTCCGGAGGCGACGGACAGACAGTTGGAACTGCTGGCCCTGGCCTACACCGTCCGCGGCCGGATCCTCCGCGATCTGGACCTGGGGACCGAGGCGGATGTGGATTTCCGCAAGGCGCTCGGCCTGTTCACTGAGGTCTTGATTCCGAAAGATGGCGAAACGCAGGATTATCAGCGGGGCGTCGCCGCCAGTGGCCGCCATTATGCAGTCCAATTGGAGCGGATTAACCAAAGGGGCGAAGCGGAGGACGAGTACACGACCTCGATCCGGCTGCTGAAGGGTTTGCTGGAGAAGGATCCCCAGCATCGTCAAACCCTGGACGATCTCGCCTTTTGCCACGAGTACTTGGGCGACTTCTATCGCCGCCAACAAGCGCAGGAAACGGCGCGTCCCGAGTACCGTCACGCCATGGAGATTCGAGAACGGCTGCCGGAGGAGCCGGAGTACCTGGCGCGGCGGATCCGAGTGCTGCTGAAACTGGGTGGCCAGGGCGAGTTGGAGCGGGCCGCGGCGTTGGCCGAGAAACTGGTCGGTCTCCAGCCCCAACATGCCGGTTACCAGACGCTGAAATCGCACGTCGATTATCATCGCGAATATTTCGAGAGCTGTATCCGCACCTTGGAGTCGCTGCCGGATGGGGATTTGACATCCGCGGGAGCGGAGCGGCTGTTCCTCCTGGCGATGGCCCGTCACACGCGAGGCCGCGACGGCGACCGCCAACAGGCTCGGCAGGACTACGACCTGGCTCTGAAGCAAATGCAGCGCGAGTCCGCCGGTGACGTGGCTATGATCGAACTGCGCGACGAGGCTGCCGGGCTATTGGAGATCTCGACTGAAAAGCCCGCCGAGCCGGCGCAGCCTTGATCTTTCACCTAATCTTTCACCTAATCTCCTTTGGTTACTTGGCTCCAAGGCAAAAGGAAGAGATTAGGTGAAAGATTAAGTGAAAGATTAAGGTTCCAGGTTTCGGCGTCGCCGGTTACGTTCATTTCCGGCCGCAGGTTGCTTTCCAAAACGCAGGAGCAAGTACACCGATGGCCGATCAACGTCGTGCCGACGAAACTCGACAAAGCCTCGCCCAACTGGACGCATCCGCCGCCGAGTACGCGACGCAGTTCGTCGACACCCTGCTGACCGCCGCCCGGCAACTGGGCGTCAGCGACGTCCATCTTCAGCCGTGCCCCGAGGGATTGGACACACGATGGCGGCTGGATGGCGTGCTGCAGCCTGTCGGCCGGTTCCGCCGCGGAGCGAAATCGGATGTCATCGCGCGGCTCAAAGTCATGGCCGAACTGCTGACCTACCGGAACGACGTGCCGCAAGAGGGCCGCATCCGCAGCGGCGGGCAGGAAGTCGAGATGCGGGTCAGCACTTTTCCCACGCTGCACGGCGAACGGGCCGTGGTCCGCCTGTTCGCGGCCGAGGGGCGCTATTTGCACGTCGCAGACTTGGGACTGCCCGCGGAAGTGACGGCAACACTGGGCCGCTTGCTGGTCGAGACCTCGGGCGCCATCGTGGTCAGCGGCCCGGCGGGAACGGGCAAGACCACGACGGTCTACGCTTGCCTGCGGGAGATCGTGCGTGGATCCAGCGGACAGAAGTGCGTCGTCTCGCTCGAAGACCCGATCGAAATGCGCGTCGACGGAGTAGCCCAGTCGCAAGTCAACGCGGCCGGAGGGTTCACCTTTGAGGCCGGCCTGCGTTCGCTGATGCGTCAGGACCCCGAGGTAATCTTGCTGGGCGAGATCCGCGATCGGCTCACCGCGGAAACGGCATTCCAAGCCGCCTTGACGGGCCATCTGCTGCTGACCACCTTTCACGCCGGCAGCGCCGCGGGGGCCGTCAGCCGGTTGAGCGACATGGGCATCGAGCCGTACCTGCTGCGGAGCGGCATCCTGGCGATCCTCAGCCAGCGGCTGGTGCGGCGGCTGTGCGGTTGTGCGCAGGAAGGTGGCGATCCGGCCCAAGCGCTGGGGCTGCCGGTCCGGCGGTTTCGCATGCCGGTGGGCTGCGGGGAGTGCCACGGTACCGGTTACAGCGGGCGGACTGTCCTGGCCGAAATGCTACAGGCCGAGGCCAGCGATCTGGGCCGGGCCATCTTGGACCGCAGCGATGCCCGGCAGTTGGAGCAGCGGGCCGTGCGGGCCGGCATGGTCACCCGCTGGCAGCGGGCCTTGGCGGCTGTCGAGGCGGGCCTTACCAGCCCGCAAGAAATTCGCCGCGTACTGGGCTTGTCGGCTGACGCGGCGTTGGGTTCGGAGTAGAATAGCGGCCAGGCGAACGGCTGGCGTAAGCCCGCCGGTTATTGTCGCGAAGGCCGGCGTTAGCCCGCCGGTTATTAGCATGTTGATGCCCTTGTCCGAGGAGTCCGCAGCCGCCACCGCGGGTGAAATCAGCCGACGGGAGTGACAGACAGAGCGCGCCAGGACGATGAACCGGCGGGCTGACGCCGGCCGTTCGCCAACACCGGCGGGCTGACGCCGGCCGTTCGCCGACACCGGGCAAGACAGAAGGAAAGAACTCGTGCCTCAAGCGCCCGCAACCGCCGGCTTGACCGTCACGCTGGACCAACTGGTCGCCTTGAACGACGAGATGGCGGCGTTGGCCCGCGCGGGCGTCCCGCTGGACCAGGGGTTGCTGCATGTGGGCGGCGACCTACCCGGGAAACTGGGCCGAATCAGCCGCGAACTGGGCCGGCGGCTGGAGTTGGGCGAAACGCTCGATCAGGTCCTGGGCGATGCTTCGTTCCCGCCTGCCTATCGCGCCGTGATTGTGGCCGGCATCCGGTCGGGCCGGTTGGCGGTGGCTCTGGAGGGCATTTCGGCCGCCATTCGCCGCGCAGCGGAAACACGCCGGCTGGTCGTCGTGTCCCTGCTGTACCCGTTGCTGGTCATGACACTGGCCTACGTGTTGTTTTTGTTCATGGTCGATAAGATCTTTCCCGTGATGTTGGCCATGTACCAAGACATGTTGCCCGACGGGCGGGGGTTGGGCGTGTTGCAGTGGATCGAACGGACTGCGCCGAACTGGCTGCCGTGGCTGCCGCCGGGCGTATTGGCGATTCTGGTCGTGTGGTGGGTGCGATCGCGTTCCGTTTGGCGGCTCGAAAGCGGTCCACCACGGCGGACATTCCGGCGGTGGCGCATTCCGACGGTCGGCCGGTTATTGTACGCCGGCCGCATGGCGACGTTCGCCGACACGCTGGCGCTGTTGGTCGAGCATCGCGTGCCGTACCACGAAGCGTTGGAACTGGCGGCGGACGCCAGCGGCGACCGGAGTTTCCGCGACGTGGTGCGGCCTTTGGCGGAACGATTGGCGCAGGGCGAAACCGTGACGGTTGCAGACGCTGCGGGACTGCCGCCGCTGTTGACGTGGCTGTTTGCCGCCCGCCTGGAACAACCCCGCCTGATCAGTTGCCTGCGGCGGACGGCTGACTCGTATCGCCGGCAGGCCGAATGGCTGTCGCGCTGGCTGGCGATCTACCTGCCGTTTTGGTTGACCGTCAGCCTGGGCGGTGCCGCGACGATCCTGTACGTATTGTCCGTGATTGGGCCCTGGTGCCGGATCCTGTACGAATTGAGCGCACCGTAAATGGAAAACTCCGCATCCGATCCGCGAAACTCGAATTCGCCGTCCAGCGAGGGCCAGCGCCGGGTGCTGTCCGCACGCACGGCGGATCTGGTCACCGCTGCCCTGGCGGACGTGACGGCCGCCGACCTGCCGTTAGCGGCTGGACTGCGCGCGGCGGCCGAGGAGTCCGCCGACCGGCGGGCCGGGGCCGAGCTTGCCTGGTTGGCGACACAAGTCGAATCCGGCCGTCCGTTGGACGAGGTCTTAATGTCGCGGCAGAGCGGCTATCCGGGCTACGCCGGCGGCTTGATTCGCGCGGCGTTGCGGACCGGTCGAGTGGGCGAAGCACTGATCGAACTGATGACCTGTCAGCGAACGCTGCGGGACATCGGGTGGTCGGTCCGAGCGTCTCTGGCGTACCCGCTGCTGTTGCTCGTGATCGCGGTGGTCATCGGTTTGGTCTTCCTCGTTGTCCTGATCGGTCCGCTGGTTGATTTGCTGGCTGGGCTCGGACTGCAACTGCCGAGCGTGACGCGGTCTCTCGTCTGGGTGCATCAGACGGGTGTGATCTGGGCCTTTGCCTTGGCGGGAGCGGTCCTGGCGGGCGCGCTCGTGTTTCGGCTGGTGGCCGGCGCGGCGCGGTGGCGGCGGGTGCTTTCAACGGTACCATTGGTGGGCGTGCTGTGGCATTGGTCCGGCGTCGCGGAATTGGCGCGGTTGTTGGCCGTGTTGGTCGAGCAGGGTGTGCCATTGCCGGAATCGTTGCGGCTGGCGGCCGGTGTCCTGCGGGACGCGGACTTGCGTGAGGTCAGCCTCCGCTTGGCTGCGGAAGTCGAACAGGGCCGCCGGTTGTCGGAGCTGATTGCGGGCACGCCGCGTTTTCCGGCCTCGCTGGGACCCGTGGTCCGCTGGGGCGAGCAGTCGGGCCAACTGCACGAAGCGTTTCGCGTCGCGGCGGAGATGTTCGAAGGACGCGTGCAGATGAGAGCGGAGCTGGTCCGCACGATCCTTCCGCCGCTGGTGTTCGTGGCGGTGGCTGCCGGTGTGCTGTTGCTGCTGGCAGGTCTGTTATTGCCGATATTTTCGCTGATTCAATCGCTTTCGTAGGGTGGCCATACGGAAAGGGCTCAGACGTACAGAATTCAATTTTGCCGGTCCATCCGCCAACCATGTGGTACAGTCAATGCCCGGCAAAATTGAATTCTGTACGTCTGAGCCCGAGAGCTGAGCAGTTGGACAACCTCTCATGGAATACATCAACCCGTTGAATTTCCTGGGAACGGCGATCCTGGGCGCCGCGCTGCTGTGGGCCGTGAAACTGGCTTACGGCAGGCGCCGGGCGGCCAGCGACGATGTGGTCAAGCGGTTGATGCTGCTGGCCGGCTGGATGCTGCTGTTGTTGGGAACCGTGGGCGTCGTTGTGGGGCTGTCCGGACCGTTTGCGCCGGTGCCGTTGCTGGGGACCGTGGTGGCCGCGGTCGGGTACTTCAAGTATATGACAGCGGAGCGACGGGCCCTGTTATGGGCCTTGGCGGTCGCGGCGGAGAAGGGCATCCCGTTGGAGCAGGCGGCACGGGCGTTTGCCGACGAGCGCGGCGTGCAGATTGGCGTTCGTGTGTCTCATTTGGCGGACATGCTGGAATCGGGCGTGCCGCTGCCGGTCGCATTGGACTTGACGCGCAATCCGCTGCCGGCCGACGCCCTGTTGGCGGCCCGCCTGGGCCAGGTGACCGGCCGCTTGGGCCCGGCGCTGCGGATGTCGATCCGGCATAGCGAGATGTTTGACCGGACGATGCGCGAGGCGTTCGGCCAGTTGGCTTATCTGGTGGGCGTCGTTCTGGCCGGCACGATCGTGGTCAATTTTGTGATGCTCAAAATCGTGCCCGTGTACGCGAAGATGTTCGCCGAATTTGGACTCGAACTGCCGCAGGTTACCCGGTGGATCATTGCGATCGCCGGCCAGTCGGTGTACGCGATTCCGGTCGTCTACCCGGCTCTGCTGGCTCTGCTGCTGTTGCTCTGTTCGTACTTCATCCGCTGGTCGCGCTACGAATTGCCCGGCTTGAACCGATTCTGGCTGCGCAGCGACGGGGCGCTGGTCATGCGGGCGCTGTCGTTCGCCGTGCAACAGGGACGGGAACTGGGGCCGGCGGTGCGTCTGCTGGCCCAGCAGTATCCGCGGCCCAGCGTGGCGCGCCGCTTGGAGCGGGCCGTCGCGGGCATCGATCGTGGGACGGACTGGTGTGACGCCTTGCGGTCCGAGGGGCTGTTGACGGCCTCGGATACGGCGCTGCTGCAAGCGGCACAGCGGGTGGGCAACCTGGCTTGGGCCCTGGACGAAATGTCCGAGGGCAGCCTCCGCCGTTGGGCGTTCCGCTGGAAAATGCTGGTCGACATCGCCTTTCCCCTGCTGATTCTGGTGTTGGGCCTGCTGGTGATGTTCATCGTGGTCGGGCTGTTCCTTCCCTTGGTGGCACTGATTCAAGGATTGTCATGAAACGGCGATTCAACGAACGCGACCCCATGCACGTGGACCAGTCTCTCCGAGACCGGTTTCCGCGTCTCGGAGAGACGCGGCCACGTGGCCGTTCGCTGCAACGCGGGTTCACCATCACCGAGTGTCTGGTGGCCTTGGTGCTGCTGGGTGCGGCGGCGGCCTTGCTCGCCCAGACGCTCGGAGGCGTGGCCCACCAGCGGCGGGCGGCGGACCGGCAATCCTTGGCCTTGCAGGAGACCGCGAATCTGATGGAACAGCTGTTCGCGATCCCGTATGCGGAATTGACTCCCCAGCGGGCAGCGGAGTTGGGCCTGTCCGAGCTGGCCCGGCAGCAACTGCCCGGCGCCCGGCTGGAGGTTTCGGTCGCCCCCACCTCGGACGACCCGAGCGGAAAAGAAGTCCGCGTGTCCCTCCACTGGCACGACCGCAGCGGCCGGAACGGAACGCCGCTGCAGTTGACGGCCTGGCGGCACGAGCGGGAAAGGAGCAATCCATGAGGCAGCGTCCGCGAGGGACAACCCTGGTTGAACTGCTGGTCGTGATCACCGTGTGCAGCGCCGTGATGAGCGCCAGCGGGGTCCTGTTGCACGGCATGTATCGCGCCGACAAGGACACTCGGCTGGCAATCGCAGCCGACGCGTCCGTCGCGCGGTTTTCGCTGCAGTTCCGTCGCGACTCACATGCGGCGAAAGAAGCAAGTCTGTTGACCGACGGCGGCGGAAAGACGACGGGAATCGTCCTCCGCGCGGCGGGGCAGCCGGCGATCGAATATCGCTGGCATGGCACGGACGTTGTCCGCACGGTGAAAGAATCGGACAAAACCACGCATCGCGACTCCTTCAGGTTCGCATCCGGAAGCAGCGTCGCCTGGCACTTGCCGTCATCCGATTCGTCGCGGGTGGCGGTCCAAATCTCGCGAGTTCCGCGGCGGGGCGCCAAAATGGCCCCCCTCCCGCAGCAGCGCATTGAAGCCGTCATCGGCTTGACGCACGAGGGGAGGGTGGATTTATGAACCCAGCCATCGCAGACAAAAACCGCTTTGGCCGGTCCGTGAGCCGCCTGGGCGCCGCGCTGTTGATGACGATCGTCTGTCTGGTCGTGATCGCGTCGTTGGCGGTGTCGTTGGCGCGATCGCTGGTGGCCGAATATCGGCAAGCGCGGTTGCGGTGCGACCAGCTGCAGGCGTTCTGGCTGGCCGAATCCGCGGTCCAGCGCGGCGTGGTCCGTTTGGCCGCCACGCCCGCGTATCCCGGCGAGGATTGGCAGGTCGAGGTCCGGATGGGCGGCGGCCCGGTGCGGGCACGGGCGGCGATCCGCGTGGAAGCCGTCGCCGGCGATCCGCAGCGGCGGCGGATCGTGGTCGAGGCCCGTTGCCCGGCGGACGGCGATGCGAGCGTGCTGGAGACGCGCGAGTTGGTCGTTACGCCCACTCCCACGGAGGGCAATCCATGACGCGAAACCAGCGAGCAATCGGTCCGCTACGCACCTGCCGGCGACTACGAGCGGCGGCGTTCACCCTGATCGAAATCCTGGTGGTGATCGTCATCATCGGAATGCTAGTCGCCCTGCTGCTGCCGGCCATCCAAAGTGCCCGCGAATGTGCGCGGCGTTATCAGTGCGCCCAGAATCTGCGGCAGTTGGTCACGGCCGTCCACAACTACGAACTGGCCTTCGGGATCTACCCGCCGGGAACGCTGGAGAACAGTGGCCCGATTCAGAACCATGCCTTCGGCTACCATCACAATTGGATTATCCAGCTGTTGCCGTACTTCGAGCAGCAGAATGCGGCGGCTTTGATCGATCGCCGTGTCGGCGTTTATCACCGCAAAAATGCGGAAGCCCGCGACCAGGGGTTCGATGTGTTGAACTGTCCCTCTCAGCCGGTTTGGCACAGCGGCTACAGCTGCTACGCCGGCGTGTACCACGAGGACGAAGCGCCGATCGACGCGGATAATCACGGCGTGTTCTTCCTGAACAGCCGGATCACCTTCGACGATCTCACCGATGGCGCGGCCCAAACCTTATTCATTGGCGAAAAGCTCGCTGATCTGGGCGACTTGGGGTGGATGTCTGGAACGCGAGCGACGCTGAGGAACACGGGGCTGCCGCTGAATACGACCGGCATGGCGGGCGGCCCTGTCAATTGGGCCGGATACTCGAGGCAGGAAAGTGGCTCGATTGACGACGATGACCAGACGCCGGAACCGGCCGAGAATCAACCTCCGCCTCAAGGCCCAATTCTCCCCGTCGGAGGATTTAGCAGCATACACCCCGGCGGCTGCCAATTCGCCTTCGGCGATGGCCACGTTGTCCTGTTGGACGAGAGCCTTGCGTTGGACGTATTGAAGCAGTTGGGGCATCGCTCGGACGGGAAGCTGCTATCCTGCGAGCGCTATTAGAATCTAAGTCCGTGTGCTGCGCCGTGCGCGTAGGTTACAACCACGAATCACACGAATGACACGAATGGGAAAAGAGGCAGAAGAGGTGGCCTGATTCGTGTGATTCGTGTCATTCGTGTTTTTTTTCCGGCGGGTTCGTCAGACCCTATCGGGTGCCCGGCGCGAGCCCGCGTTAAGCCAGATCATTAGCCATTCAGCACCGCCAAAACCTCCGCTTCCGGCACGTCGCCCACGAGTTCGACGTGCCCCATCTGCGTCGGCAGGACGAACCGCAGGCGGCCGTGGGCGACTTTTTTGTCCAACTGCATGGCGGCCAACAGCACGGCGGGATCGAGATCGGGCAAGGCGGTGGGCAACCCGAGCCGCTGTAGCAAGCTATCCTGCCGCGCGGTGAACGGCGCGTCTACGCGGCCCAGACGTTCCGCCAGCCGCGAGGCGGCCACCGTGCCGATGGAAACGGCTTCGCCGTGCAGAAACTCGCCGTAGCCCGCTTCCGCTTCGATGGCGTGCGCAAACGTGTGGCCGTAATTCAGCACGGCCCGGAGCCCGGTCGTCTCGCGTTCGTCCTGCTCGACCACGTCCGCTTTCAGCCGGCAGCACCGCGCTACGACGTAACGCAGCACTTCCGGACTCCGGGTGTTCAATTCATCGGCATGTTGCTCCAGATACGCAAAGAATCCGGCGTCCAGGATCACGCCGTACTTGACCACCTCGGCCAGCCCCGCGCGGTACTCGCGGCCGGGCAGCGTCTCCAGCACGGCCGTATCGATCAGCACTCCCCGCGGCTGCCAAAACGCGCCGACCATGTTCTTGGCGTTCGGCAGGTTCACTCCGACCTTGCCGCCGACGCTGCTATCGACGTGAGCCAGCAATGTGGTGGGGACTTGGACGAACGGCAAGCCCCGGGCGTAGGTTGCGGCAATAAAGCCTGCCAGATCGCCGACGACTCCGCCACCGACAGCGACAATCACCGTCTTGCGGTCCGCCTTGTGCTGCAGCAATTGGTTCCACAAGCGATCGGCGTTGGCCACCGACTTGCTGGTCTCGCCCGCGTCGACGATCTCGACATTGACGCGGGCTCCCAGTGCGATCAGACTATCGGCGACACATCGCGCGTGCGGCTCGATCACGTTCGTGTCCGTGATCACAATCGCGTGGGTCAGCTTACAACGCTCGTCGGCGAATCGTCCCGCTTGAGGTAGATTGCCGGTGCCAATCGCGATGTCGTAGCTGCGATCGCTCAATTCGACGTGGACGGTCAGCAGGTCGTTCAAGGCGGTCACCTCCGTGGCGAGAGATTTGAGTTCGGTAACAAAGTTTAGCAAAACCCTTGACGCGGGGTATTGCAATCGCAGCCGGGTTCCTTCAGAATTTTTTCCAAGAGGTCCGAATTCCGCTCGGAAATAAACTTCCGATCGGATAGGATAGGGACGGTTTGCGGATCGCGTGTCGTCTGGCCATTGTGGGCCGGGTGGCGTGCGCGTCCGTTACCCACCTTGCTTCATCCTGGTTTGCCCACCCACCGATTCTTTCTGACCCGATGAATAGGAGTCGTCGCATGAGTGCTACTTTGCGAGTCGTGACCAGATTCTTGTCCGGCGCCATCGCTTGGTGTTGCCTGGTGCCCGCCGTGCTGCTGGCGGCCGAAGCCGGCAAGTACGTCGGTCCGATCGACGTGGTCGCTTCCCCGGACGGAAAGAGTCTGTTCGTCGTCGCTGCGGACGCCAGCCAAATCCTGGTGGTCGACGTGGCTGGCGGCAACGTCGCCAAGGCAATCGCTTGCCCGGCCGAGCCGACCGGTCTGGCCGTGGCCGCTGACGGTGCCAAGTTGTATGTCACGTGCGCCGGCGTGAAAGGCACGGTCTGTATCGTGGACGTGCCCTCCGGCCAAATCTCCGCGACGATCCCCGTCGGGCATTCGCCGTGCGCCCCGGTGCTGTTGCCGGGCGGCAAGCGGCTGTTCGTGTGCAATCGATTCAACAACGACGTATCGGTGATCGATCTCGAGGCGAACAAAGAGACCGCCCGCGTCAAGGCGATCCGCGAACCGGTCGGTGCCGCGGTCACGCCCAACGGCAGCCTGGTGTTCGTCTCCAATATGTTGCCCGTGGATGCGTCCGATTCCTACAATGTCGCCTGCGAGGTGACGGTCATCGACACCGGATCCTTGGAAACCACCCAGATCCGCCTGCCCAACGGCAGCGGCAGTCTCCGCGAAGTCTGCGTTTCGCCGGACGGCGCCTACGCCTTGGTGGCCCACATCCTGTCCCGTTATCAAATGCCGACCACCCAGCTGGAACGCGGCTGGATGAACACGAACGCGATGAGCGTGATTGACGTGGCGGAGAAGAAGCTGCTGAACACAGTCCTCTTGGACGACATCGACCTGGGCGCTGCGGTGCCCTGGGGCGTGGCGATGACGCCCGACGGCAAGACGATCATCGTCAGCCACGCGTCCACGCACGAGTTGAGCGTCATTGACGCAGCCGGCCTGATTGCCAAGCTGAAGGGCATGCCCAAGACCGTCGAAGAGGCCAAGGCCGCCGGCCGTTACGACACGCAAGGCAGCTATTCGTCCGTGACCGTCGAGGACGTGCCAAACGACTTGGCCTACCTGGTGGATTTGCGGCGGCGAGTCCAGTTGCGGCGGGGCGGCCCGTGGGGCTTGGTCAAGGACGAGGGTCCCCAGGTCAACGGCCCCCGGGGGCTGGATGTGATTGGCACCAAGATCTACACCGCGGTCTACTTCAGCGATCTGCTCGCCGTCGTGGACTTGGAAGACAAATCCTACTATCCCGTCAAGCTGATTCCGCTGGGGCCGGAACCCCAGCTGACGGTCCAGCGGCGCGGCGAGCTGTTCTTTTTCGATGCGGATCTGTGCTTCCAGCATTGGCAAAGCTGCGGCAGCTGCCATCCGGACGCCCGCGTCGATGCCTTGAATTGGGATCTGCTGAACGACGGCTTGGGCACGCCCAAGAACAACAAGAGCATGCTGTACGTGCATCGGACGCCGCCAGCCATGAGCCAAGGCGTGCGCGAATCGGCCGAAGCGGCCGTGCGGGCCGGCATCACGCACATCCAGTTCGCCGTGCGTCCGGAAGAGGATGCCGTGGCGCTTGACGAATACCTAAAGACGTTGGAGCCGCTGCCCAGCCCGTACTTGGTGGATGGCAAACTGAGCGCCGCAGCGGAACGCGGCAAAACGTTGTTCTTCAGCCAGCGGTTGGGCTGCCACAGCTGCCATCCGGAGCCGCTGTACACGGACCAGAAGATGCACGACGTCGGTTCCAAAGGCCAGTACGACCGGGCCAGCGAATTTGACACGCCGGCGCTGGTCGAATGCTGGCGCACCGCGCCGTACATGCACGACGGGCATTACACCACGATCCAGCAGCTGCTGAAAGAAGGCAAACACGGCGGGGTGTCGGGCGACGTTGAAGGTCTGACCGACCAGGAACGCGCTGACTTGGCCGAGTTTGTACTGTCGCTGTAAACGCAGCCATGCTTCTGAGCGAATCCGATTCCTGCGCGATCGACCAGGTTGTTGACATCCTGGGCGAGTGCCGCAGTCTGTTATTCATCACCGGCGCCGGGCTGTCCGCCGACTCCGGGTTGCCGACATATCGCGGGATCGGCGGTTTGTACTCCGCTGGTCCGACCGAGGATGGCTTGGCCATCGAGGACATTCTCTCGGGGCCCATGATCCGTCAAGATCCCCAGCTGACCTGGAAGTACTTGATCCAGATTGCCCGTGCGGCGCGGGGCGCACGACCCAACCGGGGCCACGAAGTGATGGCCGAGATGGAGCGGCACTTTGAGCGGGTTTGGACGTTGACGCAGAACGTGGACGGCTTTCATCGCGCGGCCGGCACGCAAAACCTGATCGAAATCCACGGCGACTTGCACGACATTTACTGCGCCGCCTGCGGGTGGCGGCGGCACGTCGATGACTACGACGCGATCGAATTACCGCCTCGCTGTCCGCAGTGCCGCCAAATCGCGCGGCCGGACGTGGTGCTGTTTGGCGAGTTCCTGCCGCCGGCCAAAGTGCAGCGGCTGTTCGCCGAGTGCCGCCGCGGGTTCGACGCCGTGTTCAGCGTCGGCACGGGCAGCGTCTTTCCGTACATTGTGGAACCGGTGCGGCAGGCCCAGCTGCGGGGCCGGCCGGCGATCGAAATCAATCCCGGCGAAAGCACGATTTCCCATTTGGTCGACGTGCGACTGCCTCTGCGCGCCGCGCCTGCGCTGGATGCGATCTGGACCCGTTATCGCGGGCGGCAGAAAAGGTAGACCCGCCACTCCGTGACGGGAGGTCGTGTTCATGATCCCTCCTGTCTCGCCTTGCGCCGCTGGGAATTTCGGAGTGTAAGGGACACCGAAAGCAGTCTGGGCGATTGCAGACGTTCGTGACATCCCAGGCACGACGCTCCACACATCGACGCCTCGCCCAACGCTTCGGAGCGACACTTCAACCGCTGCTGTCGTGCATCCAAACGTTGCAGGAATCCCGGCGAGCGGTGAGGCGTCAGCCCATCGGTGCATTGTCTCGGCGACCACTTTTCCGACCGTCTGCTGATTTCACCGAACGTGATATGGCGGACTCCTCGCGCAAATGTCGGGCATGTGGAAGACCGGCGGGCTTACGCCGGCCGCTCGCCTCTCGGTATGCAACTACGGGGTGCATTCAACAATTCCGGCATCGAGCTATGGGCGGTCGTGTCGGCGGTAAAGACGCTTGAACCGGAGCCAGCCGAATTTGTAGGGCGCGGGACGGCTCGAAGGAACCCAGACAAGCCTGCCTCGTTGCGGCCAGCGCGATCCCCCCTGGTCGTTCCAGTGGTGCTGGACAAGTTGCCGAGATCTGCAGCGGGACCGATCGGTCCTGCAAGCTTCCGTGTGCGTTTGACGACTCTGGGATTTTTTGGGGCCTTTCCCCAAAAGAAACGGGACTCCCGAAAATAGTGTGCGAAGGACGCCGACGGCGGCGTCGGTTTTCGGGACGTTCGCAGGGTCACGGGAGTAGTCATCATGAAAACGCAAGGCTTTGTGGCAAAGTGGGTTGCGATTGCTGTCCTGGTTGGTGCGGCGGCGGCAAACGTGTCGCCTCGAACGGCTGAAGCGCAGGTTGTTTCATCGAAGCGTTGCACCAATTGCCGATCGCAGGTCGCGATTTCGTCCCAGGTGGGCGGTTCGTGCCCTTATTGCGGTGCTTACTGGGGGTACGAGACGTACGACCGCTCCAGTGGCGACTCCTCGCAGACCGGCTACCAGCCCCAATCGGACCAGCAATCCTTGCTGGCTTTCTGGCAGGCGATGGCTTTGCAGCAAAAGGTGCTGGAGCGACAGCAACGGCTGGCGAGGATGGAGCAAATTCGACAGGACATCGCGACGGGGCGCGAGAGCACCCGGCAAAGGATACGTGAACGAGCCGAAGAAGCTCGCGGCCAAGATAATCCTGAACGCCGCGCCCAGAACTGCCTGGAAGCCGCGCACCGCAGTGAAGCCGATGGCAACGTGAACGCCGCCGCCGCTTTCTATCGCCACATTGTTCGGTATCTGCCCGACACGTCGGTGGCTGATGAAGCGACATTGGCTTTAAGCCGGTTGGCCCTGCGGTAATGTTAAGCGAAATCCCCGACACGTCCCAACCACGAAGTTACGGCTCCATCCAGTGTAACCAATCAAAGGTGATCCATGTGTCCTTCATTCGGCTTGTGGTTTGTGCTGTTTGCCTTGATTGCCCCGGCGTTGCTGAATGGCGGCGAAACTGTCGGTAGCAGCTCGGCAAATGTTTCATTCGAAGAGGCAGTGCCCCCGGTCCGTACTTGGAAGGACAATACGGGGAAGTTCAACATCGACGCCCGGCTTGTGTCTTGGGATGGCCAGGTGGTTCGGCTACAGAAACCGGGAGATCCAAACATTATCGAAGTCCCAGCCTCGCGTTTGAGTGAGGCGGATCTCGAATGGCTGGCCCTGGAAAGCCGTTACCGCTTGCCAAGATGGCCCAGCTCGGACGAGCTTTACTACGAGTTTCCGGGGACGCGCATTGCTGGAGCGCCGGGCCTTCGAATCACCTTAGACAAGACAGAAAACCAGATCGCGATGGGGCAGGGGAAGATGACTTTCATTCGGAACGAAGCGACGCTGGCGTACCGCGATCCGAAGCGGCCCGGCCAGTACATTTTCGGTGGGCTGGGCTTCACGACCTTGTGCATTCTGGAAATTCACGAAGACGGGACGTTGTTGACGGATCGGGAAGGCGTGTTGGCAAAGGACGAACACGGCGCCAGCTGGAAAAGCCGCTCCGTGGTATTGGACGGCAAGAAGGTAATCGCGATTCTTCCAGTCCGGCGTGACAAGGCTGAATAAGTACCCGTCCGCGAACAATGTCGTCTTTCGCTCCGCGAAAGAACGTCCTTTCGCGGAGCGAAAGGCGACAAAACCACGGGCTACCGCCCCAGCAACCGCTCCAATTCCCGGATTTCGCCGTCGAGGTCGCCGTCCGGGCCGACTTGATCGGCCATTTCGCCGCGCAGGAGTTCAATAAATTGCTTATGGACTTCTTCCAAACCGTACCGCACTTGGTCGCGGCTCAAATGCAGGCGGTCCGCCAGTTCCTGCTGAGTGACTCGCGGATTGCCGGGTGGGGGATAGTACAACTCGCAGAACATGCGATACCAGTCGGGTCGGCCGCGAGTCACACACCAAGCCTCCAAATCCCGTTCCACGTGGGCGAGCACCGCCCCGGCCCACTGCTGCATGAACAGCTCTTCGGGGGTGCGGTTGTGGGGTGGCTCGAACGTCCGTTCGGTATCACTGACCAATGCCGAGACAGCGACCATGCGGGCGTCGAATGTGACCTGGATCGGCGCGCGCGCGGGGCTCTGGTCGGCCAGAAAACGAGTCAGGATGGTCAGGAGAAAAGTGCGGAACCGGCCCCGTTGCTGGTCTGCACGCCGAATCCAGTCCTTTTCGAAGAACCGCAGAAAGAACTCCTGCGTCAGATCCTCGGCCCGTTGAAAGGCATAACCCCGTGCCCGCAAGAAATAGAACACTGGCTTCCAATAAGCCGCAATGCAGCGGTTCATCGCTTCCATGCGTTCTGCCCCGTCCGGGGCCTGAGCAGCGCGGACGACGCTCCAAGCCGTTTTGGGAAACTGGGCGGAGGGTATCGACTCCATCGGAAATACCTGCGGGTCGCTTGTGCCACGACGTCAGGCGGACACGTCCGCGACGGAATTCATGTCGTTAACTGGCCGGTGCGACAGGGCCGTATTGTTCCGCATCCCCATCGCTGTCCGACGTTCCATCCGCCTGCAACTCCGTGCATTTTGCCGTCCGGTCCCAAGGTATTGCAAGAGGGAATGCAGGGAAATCCGGCTAACCGGGTGGCGTTGCGGGGATGTCACGCGAACGGAACGCCCGCTTTATTTGCACGATGGCCGCTCATTTCTGCGATTTCCCAAGTCACGGTCGCGAGATTTCTCCATCCCGCGAAAATCACCCGAAGAAAGAAGTGCGGCAGGGACTACCCCCAGTCTTGCGCGCCGTTCACAAGATTGCTTGTGGGGGGGTAGTTCAAGACCACGCAAATTATTGGTAACATAGCGATGTTGCATGGCTCCACCATTGGTGGCAGCATGCATTAGCCGAAATCTCGCGGTTGCCGTGAACGGGGCCGCGAGCGGGAGCGTCCTCATGAACCTCGACATTCAAGGTCCGAAGCCCGAATGCAGCAAGAGCTGTAGTGTCTTGGACGGTCATCCGGGACGCAAGTTAGTCTGCAAGGCATCCGGGACGCGGTTTACGTTGAGTGGCTCAAGCATTTCCACGGCCGGCTCGACTGGCGATATGGTGAAACCTACGGCAGGGGACACCGTGAAAGCCGCGAGGATTCCGACGAGGCTCGGCCGGTTCGAGATGCGTGCCCGGCTGGGGGCTGGAGCATTTGGGTTGGTGTTTCGCGCTCATGATCCAAGCCGCGATCGCGAAATGGCACTCACCGAGATGGAGGCTGGTCGAACGCATTTTTCTACCCCGCCCACAAGCAAGAAAAGGTAGCTCCAGTGACGCCGTTCTCCAATTTGAGGTGCGTTGTGAAAGCGACAAGATGCACGAATGTACTCATCCTGGTATTGACGTGGGCGTCGAGCAATTGTCTCAGGCCCCCGGAGTCTTTATTGTTCGCCCAAGCTGGCGGAGGTGGGACGTCGGTGAAGATCGAGGGGACACTCGATGAACCGGGAACCAGCGGTGCCAGTGTCTTGACGGAGAGCGGACCGCGCCGTCTCCACATACGAGGCAATCAAGGCTGGAGTGCCTTCACTGTGTTCCCTGCTTCTCTGGACGACCTCCCCTATCTTCGCGCGATGAGGACTCCCAAGTCGGTTCCTGGCCGACGCTCCTCTTACGACGGCTCCAGATACCAGATGCGAATCGAAGCGGATGTCCCATTTACCCGGGTGCCGGCTGGGCCGGAGGGACAGAACATTCGGTGGGCTGGCAAGTTGACTCGGGAAGTTGAACACGTGAGTTTCGTCTTCTGGGATGTCCAGCTTGGCGGTATACGGCGGGATGCAGACAAAGTGTACACGTATGACAACTTGATCAACGACACGACTGTCGAATCCATTGGCAACAACAATGAACGATTCAGAATTACGGGCAGTTTCGCTTTCGACGAACGCACATTTAGCCTCTATTCCACGCGATTTACCAGTGCCAACACGATACACACGGAGCGAAGGGGCGACTCGGTTCGAGTGGAAGGTACTTTGGCTCCAGATGCGAGTATTCAGTTTGCTGTGTTCGATCCAATGCTGTATTTCGCGAGAAAGGGCGACCAGATAGTGGCCGAGGGATTCCCCGGTGGCTCGGGGATCATTGTCCAATCCATGCGTGTCATTAGCTCAGAGCCGTTTGTGAAAAGGCTCGCACAGACGGGCGACCGAGGCCCAATAGGTTTGATGCCTAAAGTAATCGAGAGGGAGCGAAAGGTGGCGGGCAAGGTTCAACAGATTACTCGCGATAAATCCTCGTTGCCGACGCTTGTTCGTGTGGTAACCACACAGGGTGAAAACATCGGACTCAACGTCGAATACGCAAACGGACTTGAGCGAGTTGCAAGGAATGTCGTAGTCGTAGTCGATGGGACTGCTTCTGACCTTGGAGACTTTCTTAATCGTAAAGACTATGCAATCAGGTTCACCTCAACCGCCGCCATTGGGGAACGGGGCGGAAACGGAGAAGATCTAGGCCGACCGCTTATGTTCGGTGAGCAGCCGATACAGGGCGTCTATATGGTGAGAGACGTCAATCAGGTCGTCCTCCTTCAGTCGGCACTCGCTGAAATGCGTGACGTGGGAAACAATGAGTACGAGATTACCGGCGGGCTCGTTGGCGTCTCCAATCATTTCTTTGCTGTGGATACTAGGCTGGAACAAAGTTCAGTGGTGCGACGCGTGCTTGTAAAGGGAACACTGGCGCAAGGCGCCGCATTCACTGCTTACCTCCCGTTTCCATGGTTTATGAGGGAAGGCGATGAGGTGAGCGCGAATGTCGTGGACGTTGTCCAAGGAGAAGCGAAGCTGCGAACGATAATGAAGTCCATGACGGTTCAAGCCGCCAATGGTTTCGGAGAGCGGAAGTTGAGGCCCATCGGACGCAGATAGTGAGGAAGGGGAGTCGCGGGACGCGAGTTTAGTGGGAGCGTCAGGAAGGCAGGGGCGGAAGCGAAATGCTCTGCAAGTCAACTACAGACCACTGACGGCAAGAACTTCGTATTGGGGGGGGATTCTGACCGCGGTGACGGAACGAGGGTATCGTTCCGGCATCGCGCACAAAAACGACTTCCGAAAAGGGACTAGTCCATGAACCTGAAGATCCAGTGCCCAAATCCCGAGTGCGGCAAAAGCTATAGCATTTCAGACAATCAGCTGGGGCGCAACGTGGTCTGCAAGTCTTGCGGGAAAAGGTTCACCCTGAGCGGGTCCAGCGTCTCCCCGGCGGCGGCCAGTGCCGATACAGGAGAGCCTGCCGCAGAGGACACCATGCAGCCTGCCGGAATTCCGAAGAAACTCGGCCGGTTTGAGGTTCGGACGCGAGTTGGCCACGGAGCTTTCGGCGTGGTGTACCGGGGCTACGACCCGACGCTGGATCGCGAGGTTGCGCTGAAGGTGCCCCATCGGGCGGCTCTGCTCTCGGAGAAACGCAAGGCTCGGGTGCTGGTCGAGGCCAAAGCCGCAGCCCAACTTCGGCATCCCAACGTCGTGCCGGTCTATGAAGCGGGCCAGGATGGGGACATCTTCTACATCGCTTCGGCTTTCATCGAAGGGCAGACGCTGGAAGATGCCATCGACAAAGGGCAGTTCCAGGATGGTTCGGCAGTGACGCGTTCCGAGACGTTCCCTCGGAAGGTCTGGCGAGGCGTTCGGCAATCCTGGGAGCGAACCGGCCTGGCCAGAAAATCGCGCACGAGGCGTGCCGGACCGCAGCAGGAGACGGTTGCAGGCAGCTCGCCGTCAACGGATTCATCGACGGCGGGACCTCACGTCGACTTCCGCCGTGTGGCCAAGCTGATCATGGATTTGGCTCGGGGGCTGGACTACGCTCACCGGTTGGGGATTGTCCATCGCGATGTGAAACCGGCCAACATCATGCTCGACCGGACCGGCGATCCGTTGGTGACGGATTTCGGTCTGGCCCGCCTGGACGACGTCGCCAACGCGGATTCAGCTGAGGCAGACGGCTCCCACGGACCTCCACCGCTGCCGGTTCTGTCGGGTGGGTCAGCCAGCGCGCGTGCGACGCAGGACGGTACCGTCTTGGGAACGCCCGCGTATATGGCGCCCGAACAGGCCCGAGCCCAGCAGGCCTTGGTTGGGCCGGTGTCCGATCAATACAGCCTGGGCGCCGTGCTGTACGAATTGTGTTGCGGTCAGCCGCCGTTTTCTGGACCGCAGGAAATGGTCTTGTCATTGGTGCGGAGTAAAGAGGAGCCGCAACTGCCCCGGAGCGTGAATCCAGAGATCCCCGTCGATCTGGAAGCAATCTGCATCAAGACGATGTCGAAAGACACAAAGGGCCGCTACGGCAGTTGCGGCGAGATGGCCGAAGATCTGCGGCGTTGGCTCGACGGGGACCTAATTCACGCGCGGCGACTGAGCGCAAAGGAGCGTGCGGTCCGTTGGTGCCGACGGAATCCGGCGGTAGCCGGTCTGTCGGCGGCGGTCGTTGTCGTGCTCCTACTAGGAGCGATGGTCTCCGGTGTTCTGGCGGCCAGGGCACGTAGTCGCGAACGGGATGCGGTTGCGCAAAAAGGACGCGCCGACAACGCTGCGCAACAGGCGATTACCGAGAAGGATCGCGCCGACAACGCTGCGAAACAGGCGATTGCCGAGAAGGATCGCGCCGACAAAACCGCGGATGACCTTCGCAAGGCTTTGGAGGAAACAAAAGTCGCACAGCGACTCCGTGCTCTGGCGCAAGTGGATTCTTTGCGTCGCGCCGAAATCGGGCAGGTTCCGTACATCATTGATGGGTTGAAACCCGTGTGGCCGGACGTGGGGCCGCGGGTCATCGAGTTGATGGGGGACAAGAATCTGACCGAGAACGAACGCCTGCGGCTAAGCTTGGCGTTGGTATGGAAGGACGCCAAACTGGTCGAGTATCTTTTCGGAAGGCTGCTCGAAGCCACTCCCACCGATTTTCTGGTGGTTCGCGAGGGGCTGGTGCCTTACGCTGGCAGGCTGACAAGGGAGCTTTGGCGAATTGCCCTGGATCAAGGCGCCGACCCCAACCGGCGTTTTCGGGCCGCTTGTGCGCTGGCCCGGCTTGATTCGGGCAGCCAGGGACAGTGGTCGGCGATAGCCAAGCCGGTGGTCAGTTTGTTGGTTGCAGAGAATCCGTTGGTGCTGGGAACGTGGATGGAGGCGCTGCGTCCGGCGCGGAATGTGTTGGTGCCCAGATTGCAGGATGTCTTCCGGGACCGGCAAATCAGCGAAGGCGAGCGTTCCGTGGCCGCGAGCATTCTGGCCGACTACGCGGCTGACCAACCGCAGGTCCTGGCCGACGTGCTGCTGGACGCTGACACGAGACACTTCGCCGCTATGTTCCCATCGCTGCGACTGCAGGGGCAGCACGCTGTCGCACTTCTTGAGGCCGAATTGGATCGACAACTCGCCGAGGAAGCAAACGACGAGGAGCGTGACCGGCTGGCCAGCCGTCAGGCTAATGCAGCTGCGGCGTTGCTGCGGATGGCGGCAAACGATAAGGCATGGGCCGTCTTCCGGCATTGTCCTGATCCAACGGCACGCAGTTATTTGATTCATCGCGTCGCTCCGCTGGAAGTCGATCCCCGCCTGATCGTTACGAGGCTGGATCGGGAGCAGGATGTGTCTATCCACCGAGCGTTGCTACTGAGTCTGGGCGAGTTCGGCGAAAAGCAGTTGCCGTTAAGCGAACGGCAACAGTTGATTCCAAAGCTGCTGGAACGGTACCGCGGCAATTCCGACGCCGGCGTCCACGCGGCTGTCGAATGGTTACTGCGGCAATGGGGACAGCATGAGGCTATAAAGGTGTCCGACCAGCAGCTGGCGCGGGGCGAACCGGTAGGCGATTCGCGGTGGTACGTGAACAGCCAGGGACAGACCATGGTTGTCTTTCGCGGGCCGATCGAGTTCCAGATGGGATCGCCTGAGACCGAAACAAATCGGGAACCCGACGAGCCCCTCCACAGTTGCCGGATCGGTCGCAGCTTTGCGATTGCCGCCAAGGAGGTTACCGTCGAGCAGTGGGAGAGATTCCAGGCGAAGACGGAGTTCGAGGGATTCAGACAGCGATTCTACCCGGATGCAACCTGCCCCAACCTCGCTATCTGCTGGTACGAGGCGGCCGCTTACTGTAATTGGTTGAGCCTGCAAGAAGGTTTACCTCGTAGCGAATGGTGCTACGAGCAGAACGAGGTGGGAGAATACTATAAAGGGATGAAGCCTGCGAAGGACTACTTGGAGCGTAGCGGTTATCGGCTGCCGAGCCCCGCGGAATGGGAGTACGCCTGCAGGGCCGGGGCAAGTACCTGCCGCTATTTTGGTCGATCGAAGCGGCTATTAGTACATTATGCGTTCTATCAGGACAACTCGCAGGACCGAAGCTGGCCGGTGGCGACACTGAAACCCAATGATGCAGGCTTGTTTGACGTGCTTGGGAACGCGGAGGAATGGACTCATTCTCGCAAGGTTCCAAGTGATCAAGACGACTTGCCCGATCAAGACACTGTTGCGAACGAGGATCCGCGTGAGTTACGGGGGGGTCTTTCGGCGATCACATCCTGACCATCCGTTCCGCTAATCGTTACGGCCTCGCGCCCGACAGCGTCTCCGCCAATCGCGGCCTTCGGCCAGCGAGGACTTTCCGCTGATGTGCTTTGCGGTTCTGTTCGATTTCTTCTTGTTAACCGGTTAACGCTCGCTTACGCGCATCCTCTGCGTTCAGCACCTCCAACTGCTCGAGGCGTTCTTCGGTGAGCGGGTGCGAACGAAAATGATCTTGGATCTGGTAGAGCGTTCTCTCCGCCGCGTTCCGCGGGGCTGGACGTTTGGGTTCGAGATTCTTGTCCGCCACGTAGACCGCCAGATGCCGAAGCGCCGAAAGCGACTCCGCAGCGTTGTGCCCGGTCTGCAGCATGGCCCGCATGGCCCAAGCGTCGGCCTCGAATTCGATTTCCTCGGAGTAGCCGAGGGCGATCGCCAGGTACGCGAACTGGGCCAGCGTTCCGGCCGCCTCCCCGGCCACTTCCGATGCCCGGGCGGCATACGTGATCCGTTGTGCGGCGTGCCGCAGGTCGATGTGCGCAATCTCGTGGGCCAAGACGAACTGGAGTTCGGTGTCCGCTTTGAGCAATCCCAACATGCCTTTGGTCACGTAGACATACCCGCCGACATGGGCGAACGCATTGACCTCGGGGCTGTCCAAAACGAGGAAATGGTAAGACAGTTCCTTGCGGCTCCGTAGTTCGAGGATGGGGCCGGCCAGCTTCTGCAGTCGCTGGACCAGCGCCGGAGGCGACAGGACTTTCTGATCGCGACAAATCAGCTTGTGGACCAAGGGGCCAAGCTGCTTTTCTTCTTCCAGGGAAAGCCCCAGCACTTCTTGGCCGGCTGCGTCAACCGTCTTGGCGACTTCCCGTCCCAGATCGTATAGTTGGCCGAACGGGTCGTTGGCGTGTTGCGGCGTTTCGGTCGGTCTTGTGCTTCCTCGTGGCTTGGCCTGCGGTTTTGCTCGCGAGGGTTCCGTACGCTCTGGCGGATTCGGGCCGACCGAGCGCGCCGGTTCCTTTTCCTGGTCGACGGCCGAGGCGGCCTTTTGGTGGGTGCGATCTGAAGTGGCATCGGCGTTCGACATCAATGGCCGAGGCGGTTCCGGCTTTGCGGTCGTCGAAATGGGCGGTGGGGGTTCGGCAGTCGTCGGCTGCGAGTCCGTGGCGGGTTCGTCGGCAGGCCGTTCCGTCCGGGGCGGCGTCGGTGTGCCGACCCGCACGTCCTTGATTGTGTCCGCGACTTGCCCGGTCAGCTCTCCCGCGGTCTCGACGGCTTGACGCGCCCCTTCTGCCGCACCTTGCTGCAGCTCATTCCTGACATCATGAATGATCCTGCCGGGGAGTTCGCCGGCTTTGTCGACGGCTCGTTCTGCCCCTTCCACTACCCCTTTGCGCACTTCGCTGCCGGCTTGCTTGGCCGCGTCGCGGATGGACTCGCGCGTCCGCTCGGCTTCGTTGCGGATGAACCAGACAAGCCCACCTAGCAATAGAACTACAGACAACCCGCCAACAATGTACTTGATCTTCGCGTCTTTGGTCATGCGTCCACTCCGAGTGTCAGGTACACAGAATCCGATGTTCGCGAGCAGGAACCCGACCGCCAGCACAGCAAATGGCCGGCTGTTGCGGCCGTACGTAAATCCGTTCGGCAAATCGCGTCAGGGAGACCTTCGGTCGGCGGTTTCGGGCGGGGTCGGAGACCCGCGCCGAACGCGAGTCGGAGACCCGCGCCGAGCGTCGCGGCGCGTGGGTCGATTCAGCGCTGGCCGGGGATGGCGAGCAGTCGCAGGCAAATGTCTTGATATCGTTCGGTCATTTCCTTGGCTGGCCTTTGGTTGGTCCTGCCAGTCACCGCGTCGCCCGAAGCGCCACGAGCGATCTCCTTCAGGACGTACGACCGTCTCGTGCTGCCGAAAAAGATGGTCACCCGGTAGCCGATGGCTGCGGCATCCTCGGCCCGGTCACGGCGGCCTCCGCTGTAATTCCGCAGTTTAGTGAAGTCGTTTTCGCTGAGGACGCCAGCGATTTCGGCAAGCTCAGCCTGATTCAGTTGTCCGCTCTTCCGCTGCGCAATCTCCACGGCGCCGGTATTGGACACGCCGAGCCCCACTGCGCCGATACCGGTCCAAGTCCCGTCGCGGGCGATCAGAATCCAGGCTTGGACACCCACGGCCGTTCGTACACCAGCGTCCGTCACGTGTCCCATCGCTTCGCATTCCAGCCGCAAGGGCGAACACAACCGGCCGGAACTGTCGAGATACGCCTGGGGCCCGTCCGAGGTTTTCGTCGTGGAATCCTGGGCGTTGGCACCGCCGACCGCCGCCATCACCAGCAGTGGAATCGTTGCCGGTGTCCATTTCGGAATGAAACGGTTCATGGAATTGCTCCTCGCATCAAGGCGTTGCGGGCTGGAAATCATCGTGTCGCCATGCTGTTATTCGGGCAGGCAGACGTTTTCGGGGGAAAGATGACGACTCAGAGCACTTTTGAGGTTCTCGCCGTTTTTTTCTTGGCTGATGGCCGCCGGATTCCCCATCCAGCCGAATTCACCCGAAGAAAGAAGCACGGCGGGGGAATGCTTTCTGGCCCTCGCCAGAGAAATGCCCGTGGGGGCTAGTTTAAGACCACACCATTTCCAGGTACGATAGTTCCGTCGTTCGGTAAGGCCGCAAGGGGCCAGCTTGCAGCCGCCAAATCGGGCGATTTCGGCGATGTGAACCGCGAAGTGGGAGACAAGTCCATGAATCTCAAGATTCAGTGTCCCAATCCTGAATGCAAAAAGAGCTATAGCGTCTCCGACAGCCAGTTGGGCCGCAACGTGGTCTGCAAGGCTTGCGGGACCCGGTTCACCTTGAGTGGATCAAGCATCTCCCCGGCTCAGGCCAGTGCCGATACAGGCGAACCCGCGGCAACGGACACCACGAAGGAAACCGGCATTCCCAAAAAGCTTGGCCGGTTTGAGATTCGTGCGCGGCTGGGAGCCGGAGCGTTCGGCGCGGTGTTTCGGGCGTATGATCCGACCCTGGATCGTGAAGTGGCGCTCAAAGTACCGCACGAAGGGGCGTTGCAAAGCGACCGACAAAAGGCACGGTTCCAGCGCGAGGCGAAAGCGGCTGCACAGTTGATGCACCCCAACATCGTCCCGGTCTATGAAACTGGCGTGGACGGCGACACCGGCTTTATCGCGTCGGCGTTCATCCAAGGACAGACGCTGGAAGATGCGATCGAGGACAAGCCGCTCGATTTGCGCCGTTCCGCCAAGCTCGTGATGGACCTGGGCCGGGCGCTGGACTACGCCCACCGCAAGGGCATTGTGCATCGCGATGTGAAGCCAGCCAACGTCATGCTGGACGCGAATGGCGATCCGCTGCTGATGGACTTCGGGTTGGCTGGGTTGGAGGAATCACAGGAGAAATTCACGCACGACGGCACGGTGCTAGGCACGCCCGCCTACATGCCGCCCGAGCAAGCTCGCGGGGACCTCGGTCAAGTCGGTCCCGCCTCGGATCAGTACAGCCTGGGCGTGGTGCTGTACGAGTTGTTGTGTGGGAAGAGGCCGTTCTCGGGGCCGGCAGCGGCGGTGATCTCGCTGGTCATCAACCAGGAGCCGAGGTCGCCACGACTTGAACGGCCCGACATTCCCAAGGATTTGGAGACGATCTGCTTAAAGGGGATGTCCAAAGATGCTCGCCATCGCTACGCGACATGCGGGGACCCGACGGTCATCGTATCGTCTCGGCTAGGTTCGCCAACGCGGTGGTTCGAAAATGCGGGGAGTTGGACAGGGAGTAACTCGATGGGATGCATAGCTGTTTCGTGGCCTGCTGTCTGGCTCTTGATCGACATTCAAGGAATCGTTGACATGCATCCCGCGTCCGTATAAACCCATGAGGTATCAGATGAATACAAAACGCGTAAACCACGCAATCGGCTTTGCTTCTATCTTTTGCACGATCTGCTTGATCCAGTCGAATAATTCGACTGTGACGGCCCAGGGACCGAATCCTCCCACCATGCAGACTATCGAGGGCGTGATTGAGTCCATAACGCACTCGCGCGGCCGAAGCCACGCTGTCGTTTCTACGGCAGCATCTGACAAGCAGCGGCTTGTGGTGCGCGACGGGCCCGGTTGGTACGCGACAACCATGCTTCCTGCTTCCTTGCAGGATGTCCCTGTACTGAGGGCAATGAAGAGTCCACCGGGAGCCGATCCTAGCCTGTACGACGGTGAAAAATACCGCCTAAGATTCGAGGCTGACGCAGCTTTCGAACAGGTTGCCAACACCAGCATGGATTGTAAACTCACTAACGACCTCGTGGACCTGACTCTTATTCTTGTAGATTCGAGACGCACTGCGTCGCGGCGCAATTTAGATGGCTCCGTGGATGAAATGTGGCTCCACTTGAACAACCATGCGATCACCCGCGTCGGCAACGCGGGGCAACGTTTCAAGTTCATTAGCGGTCCCCTCGACTTTGACGACCGCTTTATTTCTTTCCAATCTAGCTATTATGATGACCAGTTGCAGAAATACCACGCGGTTCAGGTTTCTGGCTCGATCGGTCAAGAAGCTCGAATTACGTTTGCCGTGTACGATCCAATGCTTCGCTTTGCGCGTCCTGGGGATCGGGTCTTCGCTCAAGGCTTTTCAGATAACTCGGTGATCATGGCGGAGTCGATGACCGTGTTCAGTTCTGAATCTTATCGAAACAGGCTCCCACCCGAGGCTTTCAGTGCAGTGCGCGGGCGTCAGCCACAGCCGATGGCAAAGAAGTTTCGGACTATCGAAGGAACAATAGAAAGTTTAGGCGGCGATCGGATCGGGTGGCCCACCTCCATTCGCGTCACAAAGAAGGAAGGCGGCGTTGAAGACTTGCGATTCGAGTACGAAACCCTTGGCCTCTTGGGCCCGAATCTTCAGCGATATGCGAAGAACACAATCATCAACTTCCGTGCAACCGTTCTTGATCTGGCGGACTTCGTGCAGAACGAGAACTTTGAGATCAGTTTTGTGTCTCAAGCAGTCTTCGAGGACCTTGGTAAGAATGGGCTTAAGTATGAACAGCTTCGCTCACTCTTTCCGGACGGAAAGCCACCGTATCGGGTCTATGAAATTCAGAATGTACCTGATGTCTTCGTAAAATACTCGCCTCACGCCGGTAAGACCGTCGGAGAGATTGGAAACAAGACGTATGCCTTTGTCGGCAAGCTAGCTGTTCTCAACGGACGCACGTTTAGCTTGGATACATACCAGGAGCTGTTCAGCGTGAAACAGAAGACACTTGTTAAAGGTACCTTTGCGGAGAAGGCGAAAGTGAAGATTTGCCTCTGTCACCCTGCCTTCGTGAGAAAAGGTGATGAAGTTTCAGCAGAAGTCTGGGACCTTGTGAGAGGCGAAGAGATTGTTCAAACGACGATCAAGAAGATCACCATTGAAGCTGCCGAGGAATACGGAGTTCGGAAAACAGAAGGGGCGGCTAGCAGGGGCAAGCCCGTGAAGAAGAACAGAGGTTAGAGGATTGTTGGCTGGAATTGAACAGTGTACCGTGGACGGTTTAGGTGTTGTCGGGCGACTTGTGATCACCATTGGATCAGCGAACGCGGAGAGGCGGCAGAATTGGGCCACCAAGGTGGCTGAACCAGTTGACCATTCGCTCACAGGGGAATCAGTCGATGAACCTCAAGATTCAGTGTCCCAATCCTGAATGCAAAAAAGGCTATAGCGTCTCCGACAGCCAGTTGGGCCGCAACGTGGTCTGCAAGGCGTGCGGCAGTCGGTTCGCCCTGAGCGGGTCCAGTATCTCCCCCGCGGCCGCCAGTGCCGATACAGGAGAACCTGGCGCAGCGAACACGATGCACGGAGCAAGCGTTCCCGAAAAGCTCGGCCGGTTTGAGGTCCGTACGCGTATTGGCGGCGGTGCTTTCGGCGTGGTCTACCGGGGCTATGACCCGACGTTGAATCGCGAGGTCGCTTTAAAGGTGCCCCACCGTGGCACCTCGCTATCGGAGAAACGCAAATCGCGAGTATTAGTGGAAGCCAAAGCCGCGGCCCAACTCCGCCATCCGAATATCGTGCCGGTCTACGAGGCAGGCCAAGATGGGGACACGTTTTACATCGCCTCTGCTTTCATCGACGGACAGACCCTGGAAGATGCTATGGACAAGGGCCAGTTCCAGGATAGTTCGCTGGTGATGAGACGTTCCGAGACGTTCCATAGCAGCTTTTGGCGAGGCGTTCAGCAATTGTGGCATAAGAAGCGTTTAAGCAATAAGTCGCGTGTACGGCATGCACGAGCGCAGCGCGAGACGGTTGCAGGCAACTCGCTGACATCGCACGCGGCGAACGCGCCGCACGTCGACTTCTGCCGTGTCGCGAAGGTCATTATGGACTTGGCACGGGCACTAGACTACTCCCATCATTTGGGCGTGGTTCATCGGGATGTCAAACCGGCCAACATTATGCTTGATCGGACGGGCGCTCCGCTGGTGACGGACTTCGGCTTGGCACGTCTGGATGAGATGACGAGTCAGAATGTCGAAAGCGAAGCGGGCGCTGCTGTCAAACCCCAGTCGCTGCCCGTTCCATCAGGCGAATTAGCAAACGCGAAACTGACGCAAGATGGCACCGTGTTGGGAACGCCTGTGTACATGGCACCTGAACAGGCTAAAGGCCAGCAAGCCTTGATTGGACCGGCGTCCGATCAATACAGCCTGGGTGCAGTGTTGTACGAAATGTGCTGCGGTCAGCAGCCGTTTTCCGGCCCGCCGGGAATGGTTTTATCCCTGGTAAGGAGTGGAGAGGAGCCCGTGTCGTCGCGGCGCGTCAATCCAGAGATTCCTGTGGATCTCGAGGCTATCTGCCGAAAAGCGATGTCGAAAGCGCCGCGCGACCGATACGACAGTTGTGGTGCAATGGCCGACGATTTGCGGCGTTGGCTGGACGGAGAAGTAATCCACGCAAGACGATTGAACGTGACGCAGCGTGCCATGCACTGGTGCCGGCGTAACCCATTGGTCGCTGGTTCAGCAGCGTCGGTTGCGATCGTCATGGTTCTGGCAACAGTCGTTTCGTCGCTCTTTGGTATGGCCGCGAAAAGGGAGGCTCGTCTGGCGGACGAGGCCAATCAAACGGCTCAGAAGCAACGCGACATCGCCGAAGGGCAAAGGAAGCGAGCTGATCGCGAAAGAGATCGTGCGGAAGAGCAAAAGAATAGTGCCGAACACAACCTGTACGTGGCCAGCCTCGGTTTGGCACACGTCAACTGGCTTGCCGCAGAAATGGGGGAAACGATACGGCTATTGGATCTGGCGCCGAAGCAGTTCCGAGACTGGGAGTGGTGGTACCTTAACAGGTTGTGTACGTCGGCTTTTCCAACAGTCGACGGGCTTCGAACTGTTACTTTCAGCCCAAACGGGAAATGTATCGCTTCGGCTGCGTACGATGACAGCGTCAAAGTGTGGGATGCGGAGACGGGCACCGTGCTGCTCACGCTGTGCAAGCACACCGCAAAAGTGCAAGGGGTTTCGTTCAGCCCAGACGGGAGCCGATTGGCCTCAGCGAGTTCCGACAAGACGCTCATTGTTTGGAATGCAAGAGACGGTGAAGTGACCCAAGTGTTTCGCAGGCATGAACAGCCCGTGAAGAGTGTCGCCTTCAGCCCAGATGGAAGGCTCATCGCAAGCGTCTCGGACACCGCCGTGATGATTTGGGAGACGGATAGTGGCGACGTGAAACACCGCATTGAGCCAACCGAGACATGTTCTCTCTTCCACAGAGCGCGTTTCAGCCGTGACGGTAGGCAACTCGCGATAGAGGGCGTCGCCGGTTCCGTCGAAGTTCGTGATCTAGCCTTGGGTTGCACCAGCTTTTGTTTAGAAGGCGATATCGTCAGAGAGCAAGTTGGACCGTTATTCACCAGCAACCAGCAAGTGCTGACCAGCCTTGATTTCAGTCCGGATGGTAAGTGGATTGCGACTTCTGATTCCGGCAATGAGGTAAAGGTTTGGGATGCAGCGACGGGAAAAAAAAGCTTTTCACTCCAAGGACACGAGGACGGTGTGCAAGATGTGACGTTTAGCCCCGATGGCTCTCAAATTGCCAGCGCCTCTGCAGACCACACCGTGCGATTGTGGGACTTCGAGTCCAAGAAGAATCGTCTCACTCTCCGGGGGCATTTGGGAGGTGTATTCGATGTGGAGTTCTCACCGGATGGCACGCGACTGGCAACTGCCTCGGACGACAAGACGGCGAGAGTCTGGGCCCTTGACCGTGAGCAAGAATGCCTTACCCTCGCAGGAAATATGGGGGCCATAGTTGATTTGGCTTTCAGTCCCGACGGCAAGAGATTCGTGAGCGTCAGTCTCAGTCCATTGACACTTCTTACAGGAGTCCCTGACGGAATCCCCTGGAAACCCGGCCTAGAAGCGGACAAACTGAACAAGGTGGCAATAGTTCGGGATGCTGCTAATGGTGCTGAACGCGGTACTCTCGGCGGTCATCAATGGTCTGCTCTCGGCGTGGCCTTCAGCCCTAATGGAGACATGATTGCGACGTGTTCCGACGACAAGACAGCCAAGGTTTGGGATGCGGGTACCTATCGAGAGATGTATACGCTTCGCGGGCATACCGCCGCCGTGACGGATGTCGCATTTAGCTCGGAAGGAGACCGAATTTTCACCGTTTCGAGGGACAAGACCTTGCGAGTGTGGCGCGCATTCAATGGGCAAGAAATCCAGTCGCTCAGGAAAAGTCTTCGCGGATCAAGTGCTGTCGAGCGTAATCTCCTTCTTACGTGGACGATGGAGAATCATCGAGTCGAGGTATGTGACTTGGTTAGCCTGCAAAATGTCTGCACGCTTAATGCCGCTGAAAAGATTTGTTGCGTGGCGATCAGCGCGGACAAGAGACAGGTAGCTGCTACGACAGGAAACGTGATCAAAGTCTGGCACATGGGAGAAGGGGAGCCCCACCTGATTCTTGCCGGACACGGCGCAGAAGTCAAGTCCGTTGAGTTTAGCCCGAACGGACGACGTCTGGTGACGGGCTCCCGTGACCGAACGGCCAAAGTATGGGATCTGTCCACAGGGCACGAAGTCATAACCCTCCGGCACGATAAACCTGTTGGATACGTCGCATTTACTCCCGATGGAAAAAGCATCATCACGGGGGCCGGCTTTGGTACCGTGAGGATTTGGGATAGTTGTGTTGCGATTCGAGGAAAGGTCTAGCCATGAGCACACGAGTCACGTTGAAAGTCATTCGCGGACCGCTTGCCGGCAAGAGCTTCGTGTTTGAGGAGCGCACGACGTGCATCGTCGGACGGGCTCCGGACTGCAATGCGTACGTCCCGACACCGAAGGGGCAACAGACGATTTCCCGGCACCATTGCCTGCTGGATATCAACCCGCCGGACGTTCGTATCCGCGATTTCGGGAGCATGAACGGGACGATTCTGAACGGGCAGAAAATCGGCCAACGCGAGAAGGGGCAGGAGCCAGGCGACGTGGACCTTTCTCAGCTTCGCGAGCATGACCTGAAGGACGGCGACAAGATCCGCATGGGAGGCACGGTCATGCGCGTGAGAATTCATGCGCCCACGATTCGCGAGGATTACCTGGCTGAGCCCGGCCCGCCGCGGGACGCGCCGGTCAATTTGGCACCGCCTACCGCTGTCCACGCGAAGGCCGCGGCTCGGGCTGTTCCCGAACGACAGACGCAAATGGAGCCCGCAGAAGCAGATTCGGTTCCTCCACCGGAGCAAGTCGATCCGGCGGCCCTTGCCTCCACGCTTGATCCCGTGCCCGTCGGCACCAAGTGCGCCCGCTGCGGCCGCGACGTGTCTCGCGAGGTCAGCAAAGCCCGCTCGGGCGAGTACATCTGCGCCGCCTGTCGCTCGGACCCCTTCGAGTTGATGAAGCAGCTACTGCGTCGAGCCAGCGCGGGCGACAAGGACCTGGTCGCGATCCGAGGCTACGAGCTGATGCGAGAATTGGGCCAAGGCGGCATGGGGGCCGTTTACCTGGCGCGACAGGATAAAACTGGACAGCAGATCGCCCTGAAGATCATGCTTCCGAAAGTGGCGGCCAGCCCACGGGCAACGGAGGCGTTTCTCCGCGAAAGCTACAACACGCAAGCCCTGCAGCATCAGCACGTGGTGCGTCTGCACGAAACGGGCTGCACGCACGGCATGTTCTTTTTCACCCTGGAGTACTGCGACGGCGGCAGCGTCGATCGGCTGATGAAAGATCGCGACGGCCCGCTGACGATCGCCAAGTCGGGGCGGATCATCCTGCAGGCGTTGGAGGGCTTGGCCTATGCCCATTCGGCCAAAATCCCCTACGTCAAGCTGAAGGATGGGAACATCGTGCAAGGGACCGGCTTGGTCCACCGCGATGTCAAACCAGCGAACCTGTTTCTGTGTGGTTCGGGCGATGCGACTGTGGCGAAGCTGGGAGACTACGGGCTGGCGAAGGCGTTCGATCTGGCGGGGCTCAGCGGGCACACCTACACCGGTGATGTCGCCGGGACGCCGCACTACATGCCTCGTCAGCAAGTGCTGAACTTCCGGGATTGCGGACCCGAAGTCGATGTCTGGGCCATGGCTGCCACCCTTTACGCAATGCTGACCGGCCACGTGCCCAGGGACTTTTCCAAAAAACAGGATGCCTGGCAGACGGTTCTACAAGCGGAGCCGGTCCCGATTCGGGACCGAAACGCGGCCATTCCCAAGAAACTGGCGGCTGTGATCGACCATGCACTGCGCGATAAGCCGGAGATCGGGTTCCGCACAGCTAACGAGTTCAAACAGGCTTTGGAGCAGGTGCTGTGATGGTGTCGATTACTCACGCGGGCCTGACGGACGTTGGGCGTGTTCGGCAAGAGAACCAGGACCGCTGGTTTGCGGATGCCGAAGAGGGGTTGTATCTGATCGCCGACGGGATCGGCGGTTCGCGGGATGGAGGGCTGGCGGCGCAGATTGTCGTCGAGGTACTTCCACCGTTGCTGCGGGCTCGGCTGCAGCCTTTTCGCGATTTGGCCGATCCCACTTGCCAGCAGGAACTGGTCGCGACGGTCGCCGAACTAAGTGATCGGCTGCAGAGTGAAAGCCGCGAACAGTTCGGCGCTGGAGGCCTGGGTTCGACGGTGGTTCTGGCCGTCGTGCGCGGTACTCGCGCCCTGGTGGCGCATCTGGGAGACAGCCGGGCGTATTTGCTTCGCGGCGGCCGGTTGCAGCAACTGACCCACGATCACACGCTCGTGCAGATCCTGATCGACTCCGGCGAGGTTACCGTGCAGGAGGCGGCACGGCATCCTGCACGAGGCCAGTTGACCCGCTATGTGGGGATGCCAAGCGAGCCGCTGCCCGAGTCGCAACTGGTCGAATTGGCTGCCGATGACCGGTTGCTGCTGTGCAGCGACGGGTTGAGCGGTATGCTGGACGGCGAGGTGCTGACCGGCATTCTTCAGCGGCAATCCGAGCCCGCCGAGGCGTGTCGGCGGCTTGTCGAGGCGGCTAACGACGCCGGCGGTCAGGATAACATCACCGCTGTGGTGATGGCGGTTTGAGATTCTCGCGCGAACGAGTCGTACCATGACTGACGGGCCGTGGAAACGAACCTGGTTGATCGGCGCTGACGCACGATGCGATGTGGTCGTGGATCGCCCCGTCGTGTCGGCCCGGCACTGCAGGCTGACCGAAACGGGTGACGGATTTCTCCTGGAGGATCTGAATTCCAGCAACGGGACTTTCGTCAACGGTCGCCGGATCGATTCGCCCGTTTCCGTCTCGCAGAGAGACTCCGTCACGCTGGGGCGCAGCGTGCCGATGGTCTGGCCGGATTTGGCAGCACGAGGTGCGATCGAACCCGAGACTGCCGCCAAGACCGTCCGAATCGGCCGTCTGCCGGAGAACGACATCGTGCTGGACTACCCCATGGTCTCCGGCTTTCACGCTCGAATTCTGACCGGAACGGACGGCCACCGGTTGGAAGATTTGGGATCGACCAACGGGACGGCCATCGGCTCGTTGCGCAATCGCATTACTTGCGCCCGCCTGTCGCCTGGCGATGCGGTCTATTTCGGGTCGCTTCGTGTTCCGGCGTCTCGATTGTTATCCGGCAATCTTGCTTTGGGCAACGAGCCTTTCACTGCCCTGCCGGTGGACCACCAGGAGATGATTCTGGGACGCGACGCGCAATGCGACCTGGTCCTGGACGATCCCAAGATCTCGCGCCGGCACGCACGATTCCAGCGTGTCCACGACGAGATGATTCTGGAGGACCTGAACTCGACGAACGGCACGTTCGTCAATGGCCAACGGATCAAGGGCCAGATGCGAGTCCAATCGGGGGACGTGATTGCCGTGGGCAGTTACACGTTCACGGTGACGGCGGACGGCAATCTTCAGCAACGCGACTGGCGCGGCAATGTGGCAATCGAAGCTCAGTGCGTGTCGGTGGACGTGGGCGAGCGGCGGTTGCTGGAAAACCTTTCGCTGACCGTCTACCCCTCGGAATTCGTTGCGCTGATGGGGCCGAGTGGTGCGGGCAAAACGACGCTGATGAACGCACTCAATGGGTACGCGCGGCCAAGCTGCGGCACGGTGCGATTCAACGGGCAAGACTTGTACGCTAACTACGGCCAGTTCCAGGGCGTGATCGGCTACGTGCCTCAGGACGACATCATGCACGGCGAGCTAACCGTGGGGCAGGCGCTGTACTACACCGCTAGGCTCCGCCTGCCCGCGGATTCCAGCGACGAAGAAATTGTAGGGCGTGTGCAGAAGGTGATTTCACAACTGGGACTGGAGGGGACCGAAAACGTGCTGATCGGCTCGCCGCAGAGGAAAGGTATCAGTGGCGGGCAGCGGAAACGCGTCAACCTGGCGATGGAACTGCTGACCGATCCGGCCGTGCTGTTCCTGGACGAACCGACCTCTGGGTTGTCGTCGGAAGACGCGCTGAACGTAATGCGTCTGCTGCGTCGTTTGGCCGACGAGGGCAAGACGATTGTCTTGACGATTCACCAGCCCAGCCTGCAGGCGTACCGGCTGCTGGACAACCTGATCCTAGTGGCCAAAGATCAGGGGAGCCGAGATCCGGGGCGGCTGGTGTACTACGGGCCGGCTTACCCGCAGGCGGTTGACTTCTTTAATCCGGGCGGCGTTGCCGAACTGAAACCCGGCGTCGAACCGTCGCCCGACGAGGTGTTACGTGGCTTTTCGAGGAAGAAGACCGCCGAGTGGGCCGAGTTGTACGATGATTCGCCGGTGAAACGCCAATTCGTCACGGATCGCGCTGAAAAGCAGCCCGTGGCGGAGAAAGCCGGGGAAGTCCCATCGGCAAACCGTGACTTCGGCTTCACGCAGTGGTGGACCCTGGTGCGGCGGTGTCTGGGTATCAAGATCAAGGACACCACGAACACGGCGATCCTGATGGCTCAGGCCCCGATTATCGCCTTGTTGATCGCCCTCGTGTTCGGCAACCAAGCAAGCCAAGAGGTAACGGTGGAGAACTGGCCGTCCGTCGCGGGTGCTGTTTCAACGACAGTTTTTCTACTCGCGCTGGCTGCGCTCTGGTTCGGCTGCTCGAATTCGGCTCGCGAGATCGTCGGCGAATGGGCCATTTATCGTCGCGAGCGGATGGTCAATCTGAAGATCCCGTCCTACGTGGGATCGAAGTTCACGGTGCTGGGTGGATTGTGCTTCGTCCAGTGTGGGGTACTCCTCGGAATCGTCCACTCCTTTGCCGGGCTGAGCGCGCCGTGGATTCGCATGTTTCTCGTGTTGCTGCTGGTCTCACTGGTCGGACTGGCCATTGGCCTGACGGTGTCCTCCCTGGCCAGAACTTCCGAGGTCGCGATTGCTCTGCTGCCTCTGATTCTCCTGCCGATGGTGATCCTTGCGGGCGTCATGCAGCCCGTTCACAAGATGAACGGCAGCATTCAAGTGCTTTCCCATGTGATGCCATCGCGATGGGCCTTTGAAGGCCTGCTGCTGCTGGAAGTGGATGAGCGGCCCACATGGGTGCCTCCGGCCATGCCCGCGCGATCATCCGGCAGCCCTGCAACGGAACCGAAAGATATGGCCGACGAGTACTTCCCTGCTGACACGGAGCGGATGGGCGTTCTTGCAAGCTGCGTCTCGCTGATGTCGATGCTGATTTGTTTCGTTGGGGCCATTCATGTCATTCTGCGGTCCCGCGACACGCATTGAACTGGAGCTGTTTCATGAAAATTAAGGACGACGACTTAGCCCGATACGCAATCACCGGTTTGGCATTCGTGCTTTTCGTCGGCCTCACCGTATGGCTCGTCCATGCGGAAGGCGAACGTACGCGCCGGACCATCCGCGAAGCGATTTCAGAGCGTCGGGAAAGAGCGGTCAACTGGCCTGAGATCCCAAACCAAGCTCCGACGTTGCACCCGCCGAGTCCGGTTACGGAACCGCAGAGCGATACAGCGAAACCAACGCCGGATGCATCGGTCGTCCCCACCACATCTGCCCAGGGCGATGCCGATTTCGACTTGGACGATAGGGACATATTTCCCGGCCTTCCTCCGCCGTCAAAGAAAGACGCGAAGTCGCTTCCCACGCCCCCGCCTCAGGCCAGTGGACAAACAGATCAGAGCAACCCAGAAGAAAAACCGCAGCAGCAAGGACCCGGAGGTTCAACATGACCGCAATTCGTTTTTTTCCAGCAGCTGTTTTCACCGTGCTATCGTTTTTCGCGGAGGCAGCGACGCTGGCGCAGTTCGACCACATGACGGCCCGAGTTCCCAACACTGCGAACACCATCGTCTTGATCAACGTCGAAAAACTGCTCAACAGCCCAATGGCGGTGGCCGAGAATTGGCGGGAGGATCCCGTCAAGCGTTTTGCGGCCGGACTAACGAACGTCCCCTCCGACTCGAAACAAGTGCTGATTGCTTCGCAACTCGACATCGAGTTCATGCGGCCCGTTTGGGAACTCGGCATGGTCCAGGTGGATCAGGTACCGACGACAGCGGAATTGGCTGCGAAATTCCAAGGAACGGCCGATTCAGTCGCAGACTTGCCCGCAGTCCGATTACCTGACGATAGTTACCTGGTTCGATTCTCGGATACACTGCTTGGAGCCCACGCTCCGGGGAATCGGCAGGCGGTGTCGCGTTGGCTTTACGAGTCGGAAGGTAGCCTATCACCTTATCTTCAGGAAGCGATTGGCTATGCCGCCAGGGGAACCGAGTTCATCGTCGCGGTGGACTTGAAGGACTCGGTCGCAATCGACGGCGCGCAGAAACAGCTCGAAGCGTTCGACAGCCAGGTGCTCAAGGACGCCAATCTCGACCCGCGTGAATTGGCAGAGCTTTTGGCCAGCGTCAAGGGCCTGATGCTGGGCATGACCTTCGACCGCCAAGCGTTTGGAAAGATCAAGCTGGATTTCGGTCGCGATGCTTCGATGCTTGCGGACATCGCCAAGCCGCTTTTCCTGTCGATTCTCGAACAACGCGGTTTGATGATTGACGAGTTTCACGAATGGAAAGCGAAAGTGGAAGGCGACCGGATTATCTTCGGCGGGTATTTGACGAGCAGTGGTCTCATGCGTCTTTCCAGTCTAATCGACCTACCGACCCAGGCGTTGTACAGCCTGCCTCGACGACCGGCCGGCCGTGGGCCGAGTCAAACGGAAGAGCCGTCGCCCAAAGAACCCCCGCAGGTTGCGGATCAGCCGCCGGCAACTGATAGCAAAACGGCAGTGCGCCAACCGGCAGAAACGGCCATTCCGAATACCGGCCAGGCCATTATCGAGCCGACACGACAGTACTTCCAAAAGGTGGACATTTTGCTCCGCGATCTCCGAAGCCGTAAGCGCGAGGCGAGGACTTTCGGTCAGATCGGTCTGTGGTACGAGAACTACGCTCGTAAGATCGACCGCCTGCCGCTGATGAACGTCGACGACCAAATGCTGGATTATGGCGGGTATGTGGGTTACCAGCTGCGTAACGCTTCGCATGCCATCCGTACCGGAAGCGCCCAATCACGCCTCGGCCAGATAAGTGCCGTCAATCAAGGCGTCCCCGATCCACGTCTCGGCCCGGACGGACGTCGCGGCATGACCCTGCGCGAGGAAGCCGCCGCTCGGACGCAGGTCCGCACCTTCGCCAGGGTGACGTCGGCTTCGTCCGCTCAGCAAATCGAGCTTGAAATCGACGCGGCCACATCTGAGGTGCGCAGGCTGATCGCAAAGAAGTACCAAGTTGACTTGTAGAAGCCGTGATTTGGGGTCGCACGTCGCCAAGTCGTTAACCCTCATCCCTTTGCGCAACCTCGCAGCGTTTGATCCACTCGGGATGCCGATTCTATCTCTGTCGCAACACGTATTGGTGTGTAACATATTGGTGTGTAATACCTTGGCGACGACCGCCTTGAGCCGATGCTTGGTATCTTTGGTCCTTTGGCCTTGTTTCCAGTTTACTGCACCACGCGACGCTCTGGACGGTCTTTGCGTCTCGGTTTCGATTTGGGCGACTTCAGCTCCCGCGGGTACGGACTGCCGTTGTGACGGGGCCAGACTCCGTGATGTTCGTGAAGCCGGCGAAGCCGATCGCACTCGTCATCGTCGCCCAGACGATTCATTACGAGGACAAGCGATGCAGCTTGCGAGCGTCGGCCCAATCGGGGCCACGAAGTGCTGGCCGAGATGGAGCGGCACTTTGAGCGGGTTTGGACGTTGACGCAGAATGTGGACGGCTTTCATCGTGCGGCTGGCACGCAGAACCTGATCGAAATCCACGGCGACTTGCACGACATCTACTGTGCCGCCTGCAGGTGGCGGCGGCACGTCGATGACTACGACGCCCTCGAATTGCCGCCCCGCTGTCCGCAGTGTCACCACATCGCCCGGCCGGACGTCGTGCTGTTTGGCGAGTTCCTGCCGCCGGACAAAGTGCAGCGGCTGTTCGCCGAGTGCCGCCGCGGGTTCGACGCCGTGTTCAGCGTCGGCACGGGCAGCGTCTTTCCGTACATTGTCGAGCCCGTACGGCAGGCTCAGTTGCGCGGCCGGCCGGCAATCGAAATCAACCCCGGCGAAAGCACGATCTCCCACCTGGTGGATGTGCGACTGCCCCTGCGTGCCGCGCCCGCGTTGGATGCCATCTGGACGCGATATCGCGCGCGGCGGGGCGGTTCGACGGTGCCATAAGGTCTACGCTCCCGCCGCGAGTCGATTCTCTGGCATCCCTCCGGGATGCACGGATGGATGGTCGGCATTCCGGTGGTCTTCGCTGCGCTCGCCCACCGGCTAACGTCTGTGTCCGCTCCGCGGCCGTTAACGCCTGTGTCCGCCCCGCGGTCTGCAGATCACAAGGCGGAGAGTGGACAACTCCAGAATCCGCCTTGGCGTGTTTCGGCGGCGGGCTTCGCTCGTTCCGGCAGCCTAAAGGCTGTACTCCAACTTTGCTTACTTGTCGTCCAGCAACTCGACGGCCTCGAACTTGTTGCCTTCCAGCATTTCCAGGCTGGCGCCGCCGCCGGTGCTGACGTGCGAAACCTGGTCGGCAAACCCAAGTTGCTCGATGGCCGCGGCGCTGTCACCGCCGCCGATGATGCTGGTGGCGTCGCTTGCGGCGACGGCTTGAGCGACGGTCTTCGTTCCGGCGTCAAAGGGCGGCATCTCGAACACGCCCATTGGTCCGTTCCACACGACCGTCTTGGCCGACTGGATGATTTCCGCGTACCGCTTCGCGGTTTCCGGACCGATGTCCAGGCCCTGGAAATCGGCGGGGATCTGACCGGCCGCGACAATCACTTTGTTGCAGCCTGCGTCAAAGGCGTCACCGCAGTGCGTGTCGGTGGGCAGGACCAAACGGTTGCCGCCCGCCGCCAGCAATTCCTTGGCCAACTCGACCTTGTCCGGCTCGACCAGGCTCTTGCCGACCTGCCCGCCCTGGGCCAACGAGAACGTATAGGCCATCGCGCCGCCGATCAGCACCTGGTCGCAGATTGTCAACAGGTTCTTGATCACCTTGATCTTGTCCGAGACCTTGGCGCCGCCCAGGATGGCCACAAAGGGCCGGGCCGGGTTGGCCACGGCGTCGCTCAGGTACTGGATCTCCTTTTCGACCAGGAACCCGACGACCTTGGGCTTGCCTCCCATCGCTTTGGGTACGGCGACCATCGAAGCGTCCGTGCGGTGGCAGGTTCCGAAAGCGTCATTGCAGTAGATGTCGGCCATGCCGGCCAGCGACTGAGCGAAGGCGGCATCGCCCTTCTTCTCGCCCGGATAGAACCGCAGATTCTCCAGCACCAGGACGCCGCCTGCGGCCAGCGCGGCCGCTTTCGCGCGGGCGTCGTCGCCGATCACGTCGTGGGCGAACAGAACCGGCTTGCCCAGCAACTCGGCCAGCTTGTCGGCCGCCGGCTTCGTGCTGTACTTGGGCTCCGGAGCGTCTTTGGGGCGTCCCAAGTGACTCATCAGGATCAGCCGGCCTCCGCGATCGATGACGGAGCGGATGGACGGCAACGCCATCCGCACCCGCCGGTCGTCGGTGACTCGTTTTTGGTCATCCAGCGGTACATTGAAATCGACGCGCATCAAAACCGTCTTTCCGGCGACGGGAACATCCTGAATCGTCTTCTTGGCCATCACAGGCTTCCTTCTAAATGAGAGTCAAGAACATTGGTCCGGTACTTCGCACAACCTGCTTGCGGAAACAGATTACATCGTCTCTTTGGCCCCTGTGCAAGATCCCACGATGCACAACTCGGCAAAGAAGACGAGAATCAAACCTTAAGGCGGGCTTAACCAGCTTGAGGCAGTCGGCAGGAATTTCCCGGATCGCGTGGCAGGATGGCTTGTTCCTGCAACATCCGGTTGGTAGATTTAGCCCGTGTTTTGCTTCTGAGCGGCGGCCGCCTGTTTTGCGACGAGGCGGCGAGTCGAATTTCGAGGCTGATTCTTCGAGTTTATTCTGAAGATCCTCTGCGTGTTTCGAGGAATTCCTGGCGCGAAGGAAGTTGGCTGTGGATTTTCAACTCAATCTCAACGCGGAGACGGTGGCCCATTTGGAAGCCCTGCCTTCCGTCTGCGTCGATCCCGGCCTGACGGTTCGTGACGCCCTCAAGCAGTTACAGGCGCAGCGGCGCAGCACCCTGTTGATCTGCCGTGAAGGTTTGCTGATCGGGATTTTCACGGAACGCGACGCGCTGAAACTGATGGCGTTGGATGCGAATCTGGATGTGCCGGTGGAGGACGTGATGACACACAACCCGGTGGTGGTGTCGCCCGAGGACTCCGTCGGAGACGCCATTACCAAAATGTCTCAGGGCGGTTACCGCCGTCTGCCGATTGTCAACCGCGACGGAGTGCCCACGGGCGTGCTGTCCGTGAGGCAGATCCTGCGTTATTTGGTGGAGCATTTTCCCACGGCCATCTACACGCTACCGCCCACACCCCACGAAGCGACCCGAGACCGCGAAGGCGCCTAGATTTCCGGTTGTCCGGCGTTGACTTTGTCTCTACAGTGTTTTAAGCCCGCTTTGCTCGCCTTGTTCAATCCTGCTGAAGTGCCCTATGTCTACCTCTGCGGATGCCGCGATCAAGACCTCTCGAACGGTTCAAGAACTTCGTTCAGCCACGGTGCGCCTGGCCGGCGACTCGGGTGACGGGATGCAGTTGACGGGAACGCAACTGACCAACACCTCGGCCCTGGCCGGCAACGATGTGGCGACGTTTCCCGACTATCCGGCGGAGATCCGGGCGCCTAAGGGGACCCGGGCCGGCGTGAGCGGTTTTCAGGTTCAGTTTGCGTCCAGGGAGATCTTCACTCCCGGGGACCGCTTGAACGCGCTGGTCGTGATGAACCCGGCTGCGCTGGTCACCAACATTGCGGACCTGGAGCCGGGCGGGGTCTTGATCGTCAACGAAGACGCTTTTGCCCCAAAGGACCTAAAGTTAGCCAACCTGGATCGGAACCCGCTGGAAGACGGCAGTCTGTCCCAGTACCGGGTCATCAAGGTTCCCATGTCCATGTTGACGCGCAAGGCCGTCGAAGACTTGGGCTTGGGGGCGAAGTTCGCCGAGCGGTGCAAGAACTTCTTTGCGATGGGTCTGATCTACTGGTTGTACGGCCGCGAATTGGACGTGACGCTGCGTTTCAACCAGGAAAAATTCGGCGACAAACAGGATATTGCCCAGGCGAACGAGCGGGCATTGCGGGCGGGTTGGTACTACGGCGAGACGACGGAAGCTTTTGGGATCAGCTACCGGGTCGGCCCTGCCAAACTGGAACCCGGGCTGTACCGTAACGTCATGGGAAATCAGGCACTTGCCTGGGGGCTGATGGCGGCAGCCAAGCTCAGCGGCAAGGAGCTCTTTTACGGCGCTTATCCCATCACTCCGGCCACGGACATTTTGCACGAACTGAGCCGGCACAAGAATTTTGGCGTTCGCACGTTTCAGGCCGAGGACGAAATCGCGGCGATGTGCTCGGTGGTCGGGGCGGCGTTTGCCGGCGCCATGGCGGCGACGGGGACCAGCGGTCCCGGAATCGCCCTCAAGGCGGAAGCGATGGGGCTGGGCCTGATGCTGGAGTTGCCGATGCTCGTCATTAACGTGCAGCGCGGCGGTCCGAGCACGGGACAGCCCACCAAAACGGAGCAGGCCGATTTGCTGCAAGTGATGTTCGGCCGCAACGGTGAAGCGCCGCTGCCGGTTCTGGCCTGCCGCAGTCCCGCGGACTGCTTCTATGTGGCTCAAGAGGCTTGGCGGATCGCCGTCCGCTATATGACCCCGGTGGTCATTTTGTCGGATGGCTACATTGCGAACGGCGCCGAGCCGTGGCGCGTGCCGCGATTTGAGGATTTGCCCAAGATCCCGGTCGAGCATCCTGCGGCGACAACCGATGGCGAGCCCTTCTTGCCGTACCAGCGTGACGAACGGCTGTCGCGTCCCTGGGCGTTGCCGGGAACGGCCGGGTTGGAGCATCGGATTGGCGGTCTGGAGAAACAGCACATCACCGGGAATGTCAGCTACGATCCGGACAACCACGAGTTCATGGTCAAGCTGCGGGCGCAGAAGGTGGAAAACATCGCCATGGACATTCCGTTGCAGGAGGTGCAAGGCCCAGCGGCCGGTGATTTGTTGATCCTCAGCTGGGGTGGCACCTACGGAGCCTGTGTGACGGCCGTCCAGCAGTGTCAGGCCGAGGGACTTTCGGTCGCCCATGCCCACCTGCGTTATCTCAATCCCTTTCCCGCGAATTTGGGCGAGATTCTCGCCAACTACGACAAGATCCTGATCCCTGAATGGAATATGGGACAATTGAAGTCTCTGGTTCGCGACAAGTACCTGGTGGATGCTCAGGGCCTGAATAAGGTGAAGGGAAAGCCCTTCAGCATCGAGGAAGTTGTCGCGGCGATCCGGCAGAGTCTGGCGTGACATTCTCTGCGTCTTGAAACTGAAATCCGCCACGCGGTATCATTTCCGAGGAAACGTGTTATGGCCGTTGCAGAGCTTCCCGTGCTGACCGCCGCCGATTTTGCCAGCGATCAAGACGTCCGCTGGTGTCCTGGCTGCGGGGATTATTCGATTCTGGCCCAGATGCGCAAGATGCTTCCCAGCTTGGGAATCCCCCGCGAAAAGATGGTCTTCATTTCCGGGATCGGATGCTCCAGCCGGTTTCCGTACTACATGAACACGTACGGCATCCACAGCATCCACGGGCGGGCGCCGGCGGTAGCCACGGGACTGGCTGCCGTGGCCCCGGAACTTCAAGTCTGGGTCATCACCGGCGATGGCGACGGGTTGAGCATCGGCGGCAACCATTTGATGCACTGCATCCGCCGCAACATGGACATGAACATTGTTCTGTTCAACAACCGCATCTACGGGTTGACGAAAGGTCAATACTCGCCGACAAGCCCCTTGGGACAGGTGACGAAGAGCACGCCGATGGGGGCCATCGACAACCCTTTACACCCCATTTCGATTGCGATTGGCTGCGAAGCGACTTTTGTGGCCCGCTCGATCGACGTCAACATCAAGCACTTGGGAATGGTGCTGGAGCGGGCCGCCAATCACAAGGGGGCCGCGTTCATCGAGGTGTACCAGAATTGCGTCGTCTTCAACGATGCGGCCTTCGGCTATGCGACCGACCGCGAGTCCAAGGCCGACTCGGTGCTGGAATTGGAGCATGGCAAGCCCATGATTTTCGGCAAAAACCGCGATAAGGGCATCCGCCTGAACGGCATGGATCCCGAAGTTGTCGAATTGGGCAAGGGCATTTCCGAAGATGATCTGCTGTTTCACGACGAGAAAGCACCGGAACCCAGCTTGGCTTATCTGCTGAGCCGCCTGCGCCACGAAGACGGGTTTCCGGAACCGATCGGTGTGTTCCGCGCGGTCGAAGCCCCGCGATACGACGAGGAATTGAACCGGCAGATCGACCTGGCCCGCGCCAAGCGAGGCGACGGGGACTTTGATAAATTGTTCACCTCTGGCGATACCTGGACCGTAACATGACGCTTTGCCCTTACTGCGGACATGAGAATATCGAAGGCGTGGACGAGTGCGAGCATTGCGAATGCTCGCTGGCCGACGTCGAGCTGTTGGTGCCGGCGACGCCGGTCGAGCGCGATTTGCTCCGCGACCGGATTAGCAGTCTCACGCGCCGCCCGCCGCTGACGGTCACGCCGGCCACGCCCGTCCGGCGCGTGCTGCAACTGATGAACGAGAACTCGGTCGGCTGCGTCGGCATTGTGAAGGAGGGCCGGTTGGTCGGCGTCTTCAGCGAGCGCGACGCGCTGCTGAAGCTCGGCACCGATGCGGCCAGCCTGGGCGATTATCCCGTGTCGGAGTTCATGACCGCCAACCCGAGGACCCTGCCGGCGGATGCCAAGATCGCCTTCGCGGTGCGGCACATGGACCAAGGCGGCTTTCGTCATCTGCCTATTGTGAGTGAGGCGAACGAGTTGGTCGGCATCGTGTCCGTCCGCGGTATCTTGCGCTACGTCGCCGGACGGATGGGGGCCGAGCCGCTGTCGAATGCGGAAGCCTAAGCACACGTCCAAGAACAACTTCGTAGGACGGAATTCATTCTCCGTCCAAACGGACTAAAGTCCGTTCTACGGCGAGCGCAGGCGAATCATCTGGGCCTGTGCCGTATTGCTCCCGGCCGGCCTCCGGGACGGATCGGCGGCGCCCAGCTGTGGCGATTGGCCCCGGGCGGTGCGCGGTTTCTCGGCGATTTCGCCCAGCGACAGGCTGAGCCAGCCGTAGGCGATGTCAAGTTGACCGATCTCGAGTCCTGCCAGCCGCGGGTCGGTCCGCAACCCCTGGCTGACCAACTGGATCGGCTTGCTCTGCGAGAATACGCGGCTGAAAATCCCGCGGAGGGCGATTTGATCCCGGAGGTGCAGCCGCTTGCCGAGCAGTTCGACATATCGGTCGCGGACCAGGTCCGCGTCCGGTTGATCGGGGTCGTGCCGATAGTGAACCCACACGGTAAAGTCCTTCCAGCGGTTGTCTCCCTCAGATAATTCCGCCAGTGCCAACTGCAGGCTGACGCGGCCCTCCTGGAAGGCAACTCGCAACGGCGTCTCGCCCGCAAACTTGATGAATACGTCGTCCGGCAGGTCTTCCGGCAACTCCCGCGGCGGCAGGGCGAACAACTCCGAGATCTGGCGATGGAGTTCGCGGACGTTGGCTCGGCGGCCCTCCCAATCCAGCTGCTCCAGCAGATTGTTCACGGCGGACTCGTGGACCTGCAGATGAAACAAGCTGTCCGCCGGCGCTACCGGGCGCGGTGTATGGGCGGCCAGCTGGTGATGGCCGGCCAGACGGAAACGGGCCACCAGGTCGGTGTCGGTCGTGGCCATGTCCATCGCGACCGGATGGAGCGCAAGTTGCTGCAGCGGCGCGTAGAAGTGGTCGGTGAACCGCTTGCGCACATCGTTCAACCGCTCGCCGACCTCGGTGTCGATTCGATCCGAAGCCGTTGCGGCCACGCGTCGCCGCACCTCTCGTTCCGCCGCCTGGGAATCCGCAAGGTACCGGTCGGTGGCGATGACGCGGGCGAGGTCCCCGACCAGCGGCACGGAATCCAGCGTGGTGGACACGCAGGCCAGTTCATTCGACGTTTGCGCATCGGCGACGGCGGCCCGATGATAGCAGCCGTAGGGATGAATCACGACCTCTTTGGCGGCCAGAAACACCGAGTTTCCGCGGCTGCGGAACATCGCCGGCCCACTGGTGGACTGCGTTTCCGTCGCGACTTGGCCCTTGGCCGCCAGGCCAATCCGCCAGGAACTGGTACTGGGAATCAGACGGACTCCCAACTGGGTCAACGTTTCGCAACAGCCAGTCGTGTAGGCGCCCTGGATGATCTCGTCGACGCGTTCCGCCACGGGTTCCGGCGGCGGGAGCATCCGTTCCATCAACGATCGGCTGATGCAAATCCGCAGGTTGGCGTTGCGATAATTGGCGTCCAGTCGCCGGCCGAGCTCGCTAACCGCCTGGTCGTCAGACCAGCGGAGGACCTGTTGGGCGGCGGCCAAGTGCAGGGCGGCGGGAGCGGACCGCTCTTGTTCGTAACGCTCCAGTTCCGCCATCAGGCGGGGGTAGTCCACCGGTTCGGTCGCCACCCGTCGAACCTGCCGCAGATACTCGGCGCACGCGGGTTGCTGGAGGAACGATTGCTGGTTGGGAGACAGTGTGCTGTAATCGGCACGCAACAGAATCCGCTTGGCCAAGTTGCGGCCTTCCACGGTATCGTTCGCCAACTCACCGAAGAACCGGCTTCGCGCTTCGTCCATCAGTAGATAACGCACCCACACGTCGCCGTTGGTCACGGATCGCAACTGGGCTGACAGCGCCTCATGCGCCTGCTGCAGGGAGCGGGCGTCGCCGCCGGTCAGCGGAACAGCGGAACTCCTGGCCGCGATCGCGCCGACTTGTTCCCAGACATCGAGCCGGCGTTTCAAGGCGAAGACGGCGCGGGACCAGCACGATCGGACCTGGCCATCGGCGTCAGCCCGGGCACGGCGCTGCCCGTCGGAGACCAACGAATTCAGGTCGCTGAGCAGGAGCCGGGCATCCGCAGCCGTCAGCGAATCGGCGGAACTCAATTGATCCAGCCGCCGGCGAACGGCCGCGCACCAGTCGCGGCACGACGCTTGGGCCGACAGTGCATCCAGTTCAGCCATCAGGGCGGTGGCGCAAGGCCAACGTGGCAGCAAGTCGGGATCGACGGTGGACGCTCGCCGCGAAACGCCCAGCTCCGGAATCTGGACGGTCGCATCGGGCGCAGCCCAACTCGAACGCTCTCGATGCTTTGCCAGCTCGGATGTTCCTTCCATCGCGGCGAGCGAGACGTCCACGGGCGCGCCTTCGTCATGCTCGACCGAACCTGCCGCCTGGGACGCGGAACCAAAATCTTCCGGCCGCCTGTCCGTGCTCGTAGGAAGCGGCTCGGCAGCCGGCCGCAACTCGTCTGGACGAGGCGAATTGGACTCCCCTTCGGTGAAATCCCTCTGCGACCAATCCGCTGCCGTGGCATTCCCTGCCGTGGAATCGGTTTCTGTAATCGCCGTCATGGCCACCAGGGTTGCCGGTTCAGGCTGTTCAGGTCGCTGCCAACTCGCGTCCAGCAATGCCAGCGTGCCAGCCGACCTCGCCGGCCGCAGGGGGCGGCTGTCCCAGGAACTCCATTCCCGGGGCGCCGCGACGCTGAGGCAGAACAAGACGGCCACCAACGACAGAAGCAGCCACACGGATGCAGAATGATTCCGCTTCATAGAAGTTGAGCAGCCCTCAAAGGTGTGCGGGAACTGGGCAGATTTCTGCGCGGATGCCGAACGAGCGCGTTGTCTCTAGTTCGTATGATCGGTGTTTCTGGTGCGACGGGTAGAATTAGACTTTCCGGTAACCGGCCGACTCTGCCCGCATTTCAACTTTGGCTGCAAATCTGTGCCGAAACTGCCGAGAACATGAAACACGCCAAGTTTGCGGATTAGGTGCCCTTTCTGGTTGGCAAGAAATAGCGTTTAATTCAGCATCGCTCGATTCACTGAAACTCCCTCAACCACCAAGTCCGGAATGTCTGGTTACAACCTTACCCATCTGAAGCAGTTGGAAGCCGAGAGCATCCACATCATCCGGGAAGTCGCGGCGGAATTCGATAATCCGGTGATGTTGTACTCTATTGGCAAAGATTCGTCGGTCATGGTGCAGCTGGCGATGAAGGCATTTTATCCCGCCAAGCCGCCTTTCCCGCTGATGCACATCGACACGACTTGGAAGTTCCGCGAAATGTACGAGTTTCGCGAGACGTACGCCAAGCGGGATTTGGGCCTGACCGTCATCACTTACGTCAACGAGGAAGGCAAGAAACTGGGCCTGAATCCGTTTGAGCAGAGCGGGAAACACACCACGGTGATGAAGACCGAGGCCCTCAAGCAGGCATTGGACAAATACAAGTTCGACGCGGCGTTCGGCGGCGCTCGGCGGGACGAAGAGAAGTCGCGTGCCAAGGAACGAGTCTTTTCGTTCCGGGACCGCTTCCACCGCTGGGATCCGAAGAACCAGCGGCCCGAATTATGGAACCTGTATAACACCCGGGTCAACAAGGGCGAAAGCATCCGCGTGTTTCCGCTGTCCAATTGGACCGAGCTCGATGTTTGGCAATACATTCACCTGGAACAGATCCCCATCGTGCCGCTGTATTTCGCGGCCGAGCGTCCCGTCGTGGTCCGCGACGGCAATCTCATCCTGGTGGATGACGAACGGTTGGAGTTACTGCCGGGCGAAAAGCCGCAGCAGAAAATGGTGCGTTTCCGCACCTTAGGGTGTTATCCCTTGACGGGCGCCGTCCGGTCGACGGCCACGACGCTGCCGGAGATCATTCAAGAGATGCTGCTGTGCAAGACGTCGGAACGTCAGGGACGCGTCATCGACAACGATGAGGAAGGCTCGATGGAGGACAAGAAGCGGGAAGGGTATTTTTGATCTATGTCGCACCATTCGGACTTGATCGCCACGGACATTGACGCCTATCTGGCCGAGCACGAACGCAAGGAGCTGCTGCGGTTCCTGACGTGCGGCAGCGTGGACGACGGCAAGAGCACGCTGATCGGCCGGTTGTTCTACGACTCGAAGATGATCTACGAGGACACGCTGCGCACGTTGGAGCGGGATTCGGCGATCCACGGTACCACCGGCGGCGGGTTCGATCCGGCTCTGTTCACCGACGGTCTGAAGGCCGAACGCGAGCAGGGGATCACCATCGACGTCGCGTATCGTTACTTCTCGACGGCCAAACGCAAGTTCATCATCGCGGACACACCGGGCCACGAGCAGTATACGCGCAACATGGCGACCGGTGCGTCGACCTGCGATCTGGCCGTGATCCTTGTGGACGCCCGCAACGGCGTGGTGACGCAGACGCGGCGGCACAGTTTCATCGTGTCGCTGCTCGGAATCAAGCATGTCCTGGTGGCCATCAACAAGATGGATCTGGTGAGCTTCAGCCAGGAAGTCTACGAGCACATCCGGGCAGACTACCGCGAGTTCGCGGCCCGGCTGGATATTCCCGACCTGCACTTCATTCCGATCGCGGCCCTGCAGGGCGACAACGTCGTCGATCCCAGTCCGAACATGCCCTGGTACCGGGGCAGCACCCTGATGCACTTTCTGGATACGGTCTACATCGGGTCGGACCGCAACCTGGAAGATCTGCGTTTTCCCATCCAGTACGTCAACCGGCCGCACCTGGACTTCCGCGGCTTTTGCGGCACGCTCGCGTCGGGAATCGTCCGCCGCGGCGACGAAGTCATGGCGTTGCCGTCGCGCAAGACAAGTCGCGTCAAATCGATTGTCACGCTGGATGGCGAACTCGAGGAAGCTTTCGCGCCGCAAGCCGTGACGCTGACCCTGGCAGACGAGATCGACATCAGCCGCGGCGACATGATCGTCCGGCCCGGCAACGTGCCGAAACTGGAACAGCGATTTGACGCCATGCTGGTGTGGATGGCCGAGCAGCCGCTGGTCCAGGGCAAGCAGTACCTGTTCAAGCACACGACCAAGATGGTCACGGGGACCATCGACATGCTCCGTTACCGCGTCGATGTGAACACGCTGCACCGGCAAGACGCGCCGGCCTTGAAGTTGAACGAGATCGGCCGCTGTGCCGTGACGCTGACGGAGCCCATCGCGTTTGACGATTATCGCCGCAACCGGGTCACGGGGGCGTTTATCGTCATCGACCGGATCACCAATGGGACGCTCGGCGCGGGCATGATCCTGTCGCGGGTGACGGCGGACCAGCGGCACGACCACTGGGACGACGCGCCGTTGGCCAAGACGCTGCACGGCCAGCACAGCCACGTGACGCCGGACGAGCGGACGTCGCGATACGGTCAGCAGGCCGTGACGATCCTGCTGACCGGCCTGACAGGAGCCGGCAAGACGAGCCTCGCGTACGCGTTGGAGCGCCGCTTGTTTGACGCCGGACACGCCAGCGTCGTGCTCGACGGCGAGAACATGCGATTGGGGATCAGCCGCGACCTGGGGTTCACGGCCGAGGACCGCTCCGAGAACCTGCGGCGGAGCGCCGAAGTGGCCAAGCTGATGAACGAGGCCGGCTTGATCTGCATCGGCGCGTTCGTGGCGCCCAGCGAGGCCGTGCGGCAGCGGGCGGCTCAGGTCGTCGGCCCCGAACGCTTCCTGGTCGTGCATCTGAACGCTCCGGTCGAAACCTGCCGCCAGCGCGATCAAGGCGGCCAATACGCCCGGGCGGACAACGGCTCGATCGCCAATTTTCCCGGCGTCTCGTCCCCTTACGAACCGCCGTCCGCCGCGGACTTGGTTTTGCCGACGCACGAATGGAGCGTCGAGCAATGCGTGGAGCGGATTTGGGAACTATTGCAGCACCGGCGGATACTCCGCTAGCCCGGATGACGCATCGCTTCCCGACTTCGATCCTCGCGGACGGATAAGCCGCCCGACAGGATAAGCCGATGGTACGCTTGACATGTCATTGGCCCGGGGATTCAATGTCACCAGAGCCAAGCCCAACGTGAAATTTCGCAGCCTTAAAGCAAGCAACCATGAGCGACCCCTATTTTCAGCAGTTGTTCGCCGACCGAATCGGCGGTGTCAATTACGGCAAAGGCACCGAGATCTACAAGTTTGAGAAGATCAAACGCGCCAAACGAAAGGCGTTGGCCGACCATCCGGAACGTCAGTTGCTGGATTTCGGCATCGGTGAAAACGACGAGATGGCTCCGCCGAACGTCCGGCAGCGGATGGTGGAGGAGATCAGCCGGCCGGAGAACCGCGGCTACGCGGACAACGGCATTGCCGCGTTCAAAGAGGCCGTCGCGCGGTTCATGCAGCGCAACTTTGCGGTGCAACTCGATCCGGTCAAGGAAGTCAATCACTGTATCGGGTCCAAGACCGCCCTGGCGATGCTGCCGGCGTGCTTCATCAATCCCGGCGACATCACGTTGATGACGGTCCCGGGCTATCCCGTCGCGGGAACGCACACCCGGTACTTCGGCGGCGCCGTCTACAAATTGCCGCTGTTGGCGGAAAACGACTTCCTGCCCGACTTTCAGGCCATTCCCGCCGACGTGCGGCAGCGGGCCAAACTGCTGGTGCTGAACTATCCGAACAGCCCGACCGGCAAAGTGGCGACCCGGGAATTCTACGAGCAGGTGATCGAGTTTGCCCGGACGAACCAGATCGTGGTCGTACAGGACGCGGCCCATATCCTGCTGACCTTCTCCGGCCCGCCGTTCAGCTTCCTGTCGGTCCCCGGCGCCAAGGAAGTGGGCGTCGAAGTCCATTCGCTGTCCAAGGGCTTCAACATGATCGGCTGGCGGCTGGGTTGGGTCTGCGGCAACGAACGGATCGTCCAGGCGTTGGCCGACGTTAAGGACAATTCCGATTCGGGCCAGTTCATCGCGATTCAAAAGGCAGCGGTCACGGCCCTGGATGACGATTCGATTCCCGTGCAGATCCGCGAAAAGTACCGCCGCCGGATGACGAAACTCGTCCAGGCGTTGACCCGTTGCGGGTTCGTCTGCCGGATGCCCGGCGGTTCGTACTTCTTGTACACCCGCTCTCCGCGAGGTCTGGAGGATGGTTCGTCGTTCGCGACGGCCGAAGCGGCCAGCCAATACCTGATCACCCAGCATTCGATCGTGACGGTGCCGTGGGACGACGCCGGGCCGTTTCTCCGGTTTTCCGTCACCTACGAAGCGGCGGACGAGGCCGCCGAAGACGCCCTGATGGCTGAAACGGTGAGACGCCTGACGGGGATTCGGATGGTGTTTTAGATGCAAGAGTGAGGAACTGCCATGTTTCGGTCCCGGATCGCAGTCGTCGCATTGTTCTTGATTGGCACGGCCGTGCTCGGATGCGGCGGCACCAAGAAAAAGTCGTCCGGCCAATCGTTGGAAGACCAGTACCGCAAGGCCATGGCCGAGCCGGACCTGGCCGCGCGGGCGAGCCAATTGCTGACAATTGCGGACAAGCAGACCAAGGCAGGCGATCTGCTGGGGATGGAGCAGTCGTTGAATTCCGCCGCCGATGCCGCCAAAAGGATGGATGACGCCAAGGGCAAAGCGTTGGCCTTGAACCGCGTCGCCGAGGCCTTCGGCCGCGTGGAACGGACGGCGGAAGCCAAGGGTCTGCTCCGCGAAGTCAGCAAGGCGGCCGACCAGATCAGCGAAGCCGAGATCAAGGTCACGGTCCTGGCGAAGATGGCGTACACCTACGGCAAACACTTGAACAGCCTGGACATCGCCACCAGCTACTTGCAGAATTGCGAACAGATCGCGGACAGCATTCCCAGGCCGGAAGGCAAGATCGACGCCCTGTTGGAAGTTGCCCTGACCTGTCACCAGTTGGCACTGACGGACAAAGCGAAAGAGCTGTCGGACAAGTCGCTGGCGGCGGCGCGGGGCCTGGACGACGTCCGCAAACGGGCCGATGCCGTGGCCAACACCGCTGCGACCCTCAGCAAGATGAACCAAGCCGACCAGGCGCAAGCCACCTTTCAAGAAGCCGAAAAGTTGACGGGCGAGATCCCGGATCCGATGAGTCGCGCGTACGCCTGGCTGCACCTGAGCGACCAGCTAAAAGCCGCGGGCCGGCGGCCGGAATCGCAGACGGCCCTCAAGCAAGCCGAAGCCTCCGCCGATAAAGTCACCGATCCCAGCATGCGGAATCCGCTGCTGGAAACCATCGACCGCTCGCGGCGGTAAAGATCGGCAATGTAATCTGAGGTCGAGAATACGGCCTTGAAGGAGGTCGCCGCGTACTTCCAGAAGACTTTCAAAATTCCGGTTGTCCTGGACGTCAGGGCACTGGATGACATCGGCATCGATCCGTCCCACCCGGTTACTAACCAAGCACCGCCGGCATCCGGCTCAGCACGAACAGCCCACACCGGCGCCGGCCGATCCGCTTGGAGCCGAGTCTACATCAAAGCGATTCCCGGCCGGTTGATCGTTCGGCAGACGGAACGGGTTCACGCCAGGATCGAACTGCTGCTGCGCAAATTGGGTGTCGAGTATCATCGGAGTTAGAAACCATTTGTTCTACGCCGACGACGGTGGCGGCTTGTGGCCGTCGAGCATTCGTCTGTGCAGGATTGAATAATAGCGGAAGCGCGCGGGCATGTGCGAGCCGACGCCGGCCAGGATGATGACCGCGGCCAGGATCGCCACGCGGTACGGCCAGAACCAGGGGATCAGGCACAACAGCCCCAGCTTGATCAGGACGAACAGGCCGCGGCCCTGGTAGAACCAGTGGATATGAGGGAACGCCTCGACCGCCGCCAGCAGTCCGCCGGTCAGGATGGTCCACAGCAGCCAGATCTTGAGCTGTTCGGGCGGACGGTCAAAGACGTGGCCTCCGCACAGGACACCAGTGACGCCGATGTGCGCCGTGCGCAGCGCAATGTTCAACGCTCGGCCGTACCGAAACCGGGACGGCGGGGCGGAAAGTCCATTCGGCGTACTTGGCGACTGGTCTGTCATGCGGAAACCTGAGCGGATTCTATCCGTTGACGCTTCCGACGCCAGCGGGGCAGACGGCGCTGGACGCGATTTCCCAGCGGCGACGACCCACGTTGCCCGACCGGAGAGAAACGCCGGAGCCGGTGGTTCATCGTGGCCTCAAGCCGCCGCAGGGCGCGGTGATCGAGAAGATCCTGCGGCACCGTGGCTTGTGGTGTCCCGCCTCGCCCTTCCTCTTCGCCCCCTTGTTTCACCAGGCTTTCCCGGCTATGGTCCGGTTTGGGGCCAGGAATCAGATTTCCTGTCCCTTATCCCTCGTTTGACGCTTTGGCGAACTGGGATTGAGGAAGGACTCCAGCGACTTTGAAGCCACCACCAATCATTCCCACATCCTGGGAGCGGACATCATGAAAATCGGTTCCAAGTCGATCCGCACGTTCTGTTTGGTTGTCTTTGTCCTGGGCGCCTGGCATTTGACGGTCGCTCACGCCGCCACGCCCCGCGGACGCCCGAACATCTTGTTCTTCCTCACCGACGACCAGCCCGCCAACGCGATGGGGTGTGCGGGCAATCGGTACATCCAGACGCCGAACATCGATCAGCTTGCCGCTCAAGGGATGCTGTTCACCAATTCGTTTGTGCCGACGGCGATCTGCTGTTCGAATCGGGCCTGTATCCTGACCGGCCAGTACATGCGGCGGCACGGGATCGAGGACTTCCACAAGCCGCTTTCGGCGGGAGCTTTCGACCAGACGTATCCCCAGTTGCTGCGCCGCGCGGGCTACCGCACCGGATATCTCGGTAAATTCGCCGTCGGCTGGGCGAATCCGGAGATCAAGCATCTGTCGCTGCCGGCCGGTAAGTTCGACTACTGGTACGGCTTCCCGCAAACGATCAACTTCCGGCAGGAAGTGGATGGCCGGCCGCGTTACTTGACCACGCTGATGACCGAAAAAGCCATCGAATTTCTCCGCACGAACCCGCCGGGTAAGCCGTTCTGCCTGACCGTCGCAATCAAAGAACCCCACGGGCCGTGGAACTACTTCGATCCCGACGTGCCGGATCCATACGCCGACGCCGACATTCCGCCGCCCGCCACGTTCACGCAGGCCGCGTACGACGCCCAACCACAATTCCTCCGCGAATCGCTCGGGGGCGGTACGGCTCGGCGGTGGCTCGAAGCTCCTGAAACTCGGCTGCCGTGGATCAGGAATTACTACCGGCTGATCACTCGTGCCGACCAAGCCGTCGGTGAAATCGTGGCGGCACTACGCGAATGCGGGTTGGACGACAACACCGTGGTGATTTTCACGTCCGACAACGGCGAGATGCAAGGCGCTCACGGAATGGTAGGAAAATGGCTGATGTACGAAGAGTCGATCCGCGTGCCGTTGATCATTTGCGACCCACGGCTGCCGGCCGAGTTGCGTGGTCGGCAATGCGAGGAGATGACACTGAGCATCGACTTGGCTCCGACCATGCTGACGCTCGGCGGAGCGCCGATCCCGGAGCGGATGCAGGGCCGCGACCTCACGCCGCTGGTTTGCGGCCAGACGGTCGAGTGGCGTGAGGATTGGTACTACGAGCATCTGTATGCCAATCCGCCCCAACATCGCATCCCCAAGACCGTCGGCGTCCGGACGAAGCAGTGGAAGTATGTGCGTTATCTCGACTTCGCTCCGCCCGTCGAGCAGGTGTTCGATCTGGCGAACGATCCGCATGAGGAGCGGGACTTGGCCGGCGACCCCAGCAAGGCCGACAAGCTGGCCGGCCTCCGCGCCCGCTGCGATCAATACCGGGAATCGGCTCGCTGATCCGTGTAGCCCAAGCGTCCCCGCTATGGCAGTTGCTGCCGGGGCTGGCAACCAAATTCGTCTCATGCGTCCCCGTGGCCCCGGACCAATGCCGCTTACTTTGTAGCGGCACGGCGCGAGCCGTCCGGTATTACACTCATGAAGCCGGGCGGCTTGCGCCGCTCCGCTAACAAAAACTCCCCCAAATGTTCCCAAAGTAAGTGGCATTGGGCGCCGGACCCTCGTCGCGAGGGGCCCGATTTCCTGTTTCTGTCCGCGTGATCAACTTCGGATCTCGACAATGTCCTCTCCCGCTCCGCATCCCCGCGGCAACATTTACTACTGGAAATGCGACCGCCCCGCTGCCTTTCATGGCACCATGCACGTTCGGCCCGGCGGCGGGGTGGAAAGCCCGCTGCGCCAAGTGTTGCAGGAGCGTTTTCCCGGGCGGCACGTCACCCTGCGGCCCGCAGGCGGGCAAGGCAATCACATCACATACTTTGCCGCGCTCGACGATTGGGAGACCTTCGTCCGGATCGAAGACGGCCCCGAACTCGACGACTACCTGGAGGTCGAGTCGCGCGTGCTGGCCGATGTCCGAAAGCTCGGCGTGCCCGCACCTCAAGTCTACGCCGTGGACGCCAGCCGCCAGCGTGTACCGTTTGCGTGGCAGGTGCTGGAAGTCATCGGCGCCCCCGATCTCAATCAGCACCACAAGCAGGGCCAACTCGACCTCCCCGCCACCGCCGTCAAGATCGGCGCCGCCGTCGCCCGCTGGCAGACGCTACAGCCCCGCGGCTTCGGCCCCTTTGATCCCCGCGTGCTGCGGAACGAGGACCAGTTGGTTGGATTCCACGTCCGCTACGCCGATTACTTTTGCCTGAACCTCGAACGGCACCTGCAGTTTCTCGTCGAGCGGGCTTTCCTGCCGGCGAACGAAGCGCAGGCGATGCACGCGGAGATTCAGCGGCACCAGGCGCTGCTCGATCTGGAACAGGGCTGCCTCGTCCACAAGGATCTTGCGCTGTGGAACATCCTCGGCACGCCGACAGAGCTTGCCGCGTTCATCGACTGGGACGATGCCATCTGCGGCGACCCGCTGGACGATCTGTCGCTGCTGGCCTGCTTTCACGACGGCTCGGTCCTGGCCCGCGCGTTGGAAGGCTATGCTACGCTGCGCCCCTTGCCGCCCGATCACCGCCGCCGCTTTTGGCTCCACCTGCTGCGCAATATGATTGTCAAGTCCGTCATTCGCGTGGGCGCCGGCTACTTTGACCGCGACGATCGCTTTTTCCTGATCGGCGCCGGCGGCAGCGGCTCCGATTTGAAACACTTTACCCGTGCGCGTCTCGCCGCGGCGCTGCACGGGCTCAGGGAAGACAAGGAGATCTACGACCTGTGAACACGACCCTGCTCGCCGGACTCCGTGAATCGAGGTCCCATCTTGGCACCTGGCTGTCCATCGGCTCGCCCGTGATCGCGGAACTCGCGGCCCAGAGCGGCTTCGATTGGTTGTTGTTCGATTTGGAGCACGGCTGTTCGTCCGAGGCCGCTCTGTTCGCCCAGTTGCAGGCGATCCGCGGCACTCCCGCCGCGGCGATCGTCCGCGTTGGCGCGCCTCATCCAGACATCATCCTGCGCGTCCTCGACTGGGGCGCCGAGGGGATCATGGTGCCGCACGTCTCGTCGGCTGCCGAAGCCGAAGCCTGTGTCCAGGCCGCACACTATCCGCCCCGTGGCCGTCGCGGCTTCTCGCGCTCCGCCCGCACCTATGGCTACGGCCTGCGGCCCCCCGCGGCTGTCGAGAGCCTTGCGCCGCCGTTGGTCATCGCGCAAATCGAAACCCTCGAAGGCGTGGAACTGGCCCGCGAGATTGCCCGGGTGGACGGCATCGACGTGCTGTTCGTGGGCCCCGCGGACTTGACTTTCGACCTGAGCGCCCGGCGGGACAAGGCGACGCGTGACTATCCGGCTTGCCTGGAAGAAGTCGCAACCGCTGCTGCAACCGCAGGCAAGCAGTGCGGCATCCTGATTCGCAACACGGCAGAGGTCGGCAAGTTCCAAGAACTCGGTTTCACCCACCTGGCCATTGATTCCGATCTTGCCATTCTCCGTGCGGCTTATCAAGGCATCGTGGTTTCTTCGTAGCGGCACGGCGCGAGCCGTCCGGTATTGCCGTCGAAAAACCGGGCGGCTTGCGCCGCTCCGCTAACAAGAACGCCCCCATGGTCCCCAAGTAAGTGGCATCGGGCTAGCGCCGTGCCGCTGACCGATCATCTGGCAGTTGTTTCCAGAACGGTGCCTAATGACTGAGCCGGCTGCGATAGCGGGCGCTGACGCGTTCGAGCAAAGCGCGGTCTTCGGGCGACAGGGATTCGCGGCCATGCCGATGCAAGCGTTCGAGGATTTCGTCCAAGCTGCGTTCCTCTTCGGCTTCCTGCTGCAGCTCGTGATAACGCTGCAACTCTTGACGCCGTTCCAACCAGCGTTGCAGCGGGCCGGGGGCATCGGTGCGGCGTTCGACGGCGCCCTCCAGCGTGGACAAATCGCCGGCAAACTCGGGGTCGGAGAACGGATCCTCCCTGTCGGCCTCTTCGGCAGCACTCCGCCGGTCCTCGTGCTGGGCACTGAAGTACAAGAAGATGCACAGCAGAATCAGGGCGAATCGCAGAGGCACCAAACCATGCGAATCATCGAACGGCACAAAGAACGCCAGCAAGGCTAACCCCAGGACGGCGGCCTTGGCCAGACTGGCGACCAGCCACGATGCGCCTCGGCGTCCCAATTCGGGCCATTTCAATAGAATCGCAGCTCGCAAGGCGGCCCCGCCGTCGAAGGGAAAGACGGGCAACAGGTTCACCAGCAACAACGTCCAATTCAGCCAGAACGTCAGCTTGGCTAGCACCACCGCGGTCGTGCCGACGGTCAAGGCCTCGGGGGCCAGCGGATGCAGCAGCCCCGGAAGATTCCCGGAGGCACTCACCAACAGCGGCGCCAACAACAAGCACACGGCCACTTGCGCCGCCGGACCCGCCAAATGCACCAACAATTCGGCGCCCGGGTCCCGGATTCCGCGAGGCGATGTCAGACCGCCCCAAGGAGCGAGGAGGAGCGGATTCAATCGGCCGCCAAGGCGCCGTGCCGCCCACGCATGGCCCAACTCGTGCAGCAAAACGCTGGCCGACAGGATGAACAGCGCGTAGATGGCCAACCGGTCCACCTGCGGGGAACCAGCGGCGTTTCCTTCCCACCAGCTGAGATAGCACGTCAAGGCTGCAAAAAGGAAGAAGAACATGTGGACTCGCACATGTACTCCGCCCCAGCGGCCAAAACCGACGCTCCAACTAGCGTGATCGTGCATGGTGATTATTACGATCGAACGCGTGACAGGGTTTGCTTGCAACGGCGTGAATTCGCCCCCCAAATAACTTAGCATCTTCACGGCAAACGCACAACGATTATCCCGGCCAGAGTGGGCCCGCGATTTCTGGCAGGTAGCCGCATTCGCCAGAATGCGGGAACGCGGGAATGCCCGCATTCTGGCGAATGCGGCTACACAAAAGTTGCAGGAATTCCTGGCCACACACCCCGCCCAACCCCTTGTCCGCCCTCGCCGCTATCTTTTCGGACTGTCTGGCGGCCGTTAAACTTGACGCAGTTGAACGCTGTTTTGCGTAAAAGGGGATTGTCTCCTTCTGCCGAAACGGCCCGGAGGGTGCTTTGCCAATACGGGATCGTTCCGTTTGGCGAACGGAAGAGAGGAAGAAGGCATGTTACACAGGCAAGTGCATCGCTGGACATTTCTTGTCTCCTGGAGCCTGCTGGCGGCGTGGGCCGGCCCGTGGCCGATGGTTTTCGCTCAAGGAACCAAGGAGGCCAAGGCGGCGAAATCCGCCAATTCGCCTCAGGAAGCGCTTGCCGTGTACTCGGACGCAGCCAACTTTCAGAACAACGGCGCGTTCGATCTGGCGGCCGAGGAGTGGGAAAAATTTCTGAAAAAATTTTCCCAAGATCCGCTGGCCGCCAAAGCTCAGCACTATTTGGGCGTCTGCCATTTGCAGTTGAAACAGCTCGACAAGGCCGCGGCTGCCTTCGCCGCTGTCGTCAAAAACCACCCGAACTTCGACCTAATCCAGGATGCCTACTTGAATCTGGGGTGGTGCCAATACTCGTTGGGCGGCCAGAAGGTCGAAGGAGCCTACGCCCAAGCCGCCGCGACATTTTCGGAAATGGTGAAAAAATTTCCGGATGGCAAACACACGGAGCAGGCGTTGTTTTACACGGGCGAGGCGGAATACAACCTGGGCAAGAAGAAAGAAGCCGTCGCCGCCTACGACCGGTTGATCAAGAAGTACCCGCAATCGGCCCTGCGGTCCGACGCGCTGTACGCCCTGGGCGTGACGCACGAAGAACTGGGCCAGCATGCCGACGCGGGCCAGGCGTATGATCTGTTCCTGAAGGAGTTTGCCAGCCATGAATTGGCAAATGAAGTGCAGATGCGGAAAGCCGAAACCGTTCTGCAAGCCGGCGATTTCGCGGCCGCTGAGAAGATGTTCGGTGACATCGCCAAACTGGCCGGTTTTGCGTCGGTCGATCATGCCCTGTACCGTCAGGCGTTTTGCCTGTCGAAGCTGGACAAGTTCGCCGAGGCGGCCGCGCTGTACGCCCGCATTCCCGCGGAATTCACTCAATCCCCCTACGTGGCCGACGCTGCCATGTCGGCGGGACGCTGCTATTACCGGACCGAGCAGTTCCCCGAGGCCGCGCAATGGTTCCAAAAAGCCGTCGACGGCCAGTCGAACGGCCGCGTCGAGGCCGCCCATTGGCTGTGCCGCATCTACCTGCGAGACAAGAAGCCCCACCAGGCGATCGAGCTGGCCAAGCAAGTCCTGCCCAAGGCCGGGGACGCCCCGTTCGCAGTCAACCTGCAGATGGATCAGGCCGATGCGTTGTACGAGACCGCGGCTTCCCGGCCGGAAGCCGTCGCGTTGTACCTGAAAATCGCCACCGACCATCCGCAGCATGAACTGGCGGCTCAGGCACTGTACAACGCCGCCTTTGGTACCTTGGAACTGGGCCAGTACGACCAGGCCCTGAAACACACGGCCGCGTTCCTCAAAGCGTACCCCGAGCACCGGCTCGCTCCGGACGTGCGCTACGTGGCGGCCGAATGCCACCTGCAGCGCGGCGAACATCCGGAAGCCGAAAAGCTGTATGCCGAATTGGCAGAATCCGCGACGGAGCATCCGGACCGCGAGACGTGGCAAGTGCGCCGCGGTCTGGCGATCTATCTGCAGAAGAAATACGGCGATGCAGTCGCGGCGTTGGAGCCGACGGTCGCGCAATTAAAGAGCGCCGATAACCAGGCCCAAGCCCAGTTCGTGCTGGGCGTCAGCCGATTTTACTTGGACCAATTCGACGGGGCTGTCCAGTCGTTGCAAGCCGCCCTGAAGGCGAATCCGAAATGGAAGCAAGCGGACGAAGCGCTGTTGTTCCTGGCGCGAGCGCAGCGCAAGCAGGACAAGACCCCCGAGGCAATCAGCACGCTTTCGCAGTTGATCGCCGACTTTCCCAGCAGCCGCCTGCTGGACCAGGCCCACTACCGGTACGGCGAATTCAGTTACGCGGCCGGGGACTACAAGACGGCGATTGCCCAGTACGACGCCGTGGTTGCCGCCGATGCGAAATCCACCTTTGCTCCCTATGCGCTGTACGGCAAGGGCTGGGCGCAGTTGAAGAACAAAGCTTATCCCGAAGCGATCGAGTCGTTCAACGGACTGATCACGAGCCACCCGGAGCATGCGCTGGTGGCCGATACGCATCTGGCCTTGGGCATGAGTTTGCGGCAGGCGGGAAAACTGGACGAAGCCGTCAAGGAGATCGACCTGTACCTGGCCGGTCAGCCCGCGGAACCGGCCAAGTCCGATGCCCTGTACGAACGCGGTCTGGCGGAAGTGGCGAGGAAGGACTTTGGCAAGGCGGCGGAGACCTTCCAGCAGCTGTTGAAGGCCAGCCCGCAGTACGCCGCAGCGGACAAAGTCTCCTACGAACTGGCCTGGGCGTACAAGTCCATGCCGGACGGGGCGAAAAAGGCGGAAGCCGTCGCCGCCTTTGCCGAACTGGTCTCGAAATACCCCGACAGCCCGCTGGCCGCAGAGGCGAACTTCCACGTCGGCGAATCCCGCTACGAGAACGCGGAGTACGCCGAAGCAGCAAAAGCCTACGCGACCGCCAAACAGAAGAGCCAGCCCGGCGAATTGCATGAAAAGGCCACGTACAAATTGGGTTGGTCCCTGTTCCAAGACAAAAAATACCCGGAGGCCCTGGCGGAATTCGCCGAGCAGGCCACCGACCAACCCCAAGGCGACTTGGCCGCTGATGCCCTGTTCATGAAGGCTGAATGCTTGTTCCGACTGGAAAAACACGACGAAGCGTTGCCCGTTTATCTGGCCACTCAGAAGGTCAAATTGGCCTCGCCGGTGTCCCAGGTCCTCGCGTTACTGCACGGCGGTCAAAGCGCCTTGGAAGAGGAAAAGTGGGACGAAGCCATTAGTCTGCTGAGCCAAATCCCAGAAAAGCACCAGGATTCGCCCTATGTGCCGGAGGCGTATTTTGAATTGGGGCGCGCGAAGCAAAACTCTGGTAAAGAGGCCGAATCTCTGCCAGACTATGAGAAGGCCGCTGAACTGTCCCGGAGCGATATCGGTGCGCGAGCCCGGTTTATGGTCGGCGAATTGGCCTTCGGCCGGAAGGATTTCGCCGCCGCGGTTCGCCACTTCCAGCGGGTGATGTTCGGCTACGGCGGCGAGTCGGCCACGCCGGAGACGAAGAAATGGCAAGCTAAGGCCGGCTTTGAGACGGGGCGCTGTGTGGAGGTGCAGATCAAGGACGCGCAAGGACCGGCTCGCGCCGCACTGCTGAAACAAGCTCAGCAGGCCTACCAGTACGTGGTCGACAAACACCCGCAAGACGAGTTAGCTGCTCAAGCCAAAAAGCGGCTGGAAGACTTGGCCAAGCTGTAACCGGCCGACGTCAAGGCGCAGTGCTGTAGCGAGCGAGTGACGCAAGCCTGTTGGAGTCCAGCCTTCAGGCTGCCCGGACAGCCCTGTTGGAGTCCAGCCTTCAGGCTGTCCGGACAGCCCTGTTGGAG